>CABUWV010000032.1 GCA_902495355.1 uncultured Collinsella sp. | reverse complement strand
TCGGACATGCGTTCCGAGCGGGCCCCTGCTGTTAGCTTGTGGCACTGAATAGTTTAGGCTTCGTCGACGATCTTAAGGCCGCGCGTGTGATCGATCTCGTTGAGGAGGTTAACGCGACGCTCGTGACGACCACCCTCAAACTCGGCGTCGAGCCACTCGTCGACAATCATCTTGGCGAGTTCGGAGCCCACGACGCGGGCGCCAAAGGCGAGCACGTTGGTATTGTTGTGCATGCGGGAGAGCTTGGCGCTGAAGGGCTCGGAGCACACGACGGCGCGTACGCCCTCGACCTTGTTGGCAGCCAGACTGATCCCGACGCCGGTGCCACAGATGAGGATGCCCAGGTCGACATCGCCGTTGGCAACGGCCTTACCCACCTTGTAGCCGGCGATGGGGTAGTCAAAGCTCTCGGAGGTGTCGGTGCCAAAGTTCACGACCTCGCAGCCGCGCTCCTTCAGGTGCTCGGAAATGATGTTCTTGAGCTCGACGGCGGCGTGGTCGTTACCGATACCGATCTTCATGGATGGTTCCTCTCTGGTCTGTGCGGCGCAAATGCTAAAGGTGTTTACCGCGTTCGACTGCATGATAGCGCGACTCTTGCGTAAACGCTCGGGCGTTTTTTGGTCAAACGCTTTAGCATGCAACAAGATCGGCTTCTCATGAATAATGCCGCCAGTTTGTGCTCGAGCGCCGTCCGCCGGAACCATGGTTGCGGTTTTTGATGCATTGTTATCAAATAAAGGAGCTAACTATTTTGAGAGCCCAGCCCGTTATGCAAGCAGGAGATACCTATGCCTACCGATTCCATCCGTGATGCCGCGTTTTGCGATGTTTTGAACCGCGAGCTTGTCTGCGCGCTCGGCTGTACCGAGCCCATTGCCGTTGCCTATGCAGCAGCGCTGGCGAGCCAGACGCTCGGTTGCGAGCCCGATCATATGGATGTTGCCTGCTCGGGCAACATCATCAAGAACGTTAAGAGCGTGACCGTGCCCAACTCGGGCGGAATGCATGGTATTGAAGCCGCGGCCGTGCTGGGTGCCGTGGGCGGCGACGCCAAGAGCGCGCTCGAGGTGCTCGAGAGCGTCGATGACGCGGACCGCGCCCGCGTGGCCGAGCTGCTTGCCGATGCGGACTACTGCGATGTGTCGCTTGTCGAGGGTGTGCCCAACCTCTACATCAAGGTGACTGCGACGGCCGGGGGCCATACCGCGGTCGTCGAGATTACCGATCACCACACTAATGTCACGTGCCATACGCTCGACGGTATTCCGGTATGCGGTAAGTCGGCGGGGGAGTGCGCCGCCTGCGCCGAGCGCGTGGTGGCCGAGCGTGCGGCAGATAACGCTGACACGCCCATGTCGATCGAGACCATCATCGACTTTATCGAGGACGGTGACATTGAGGACGCCCGCGCTGCCGTTGAGCGTCAGATTGAGCTGAATGGCGCAATCAGTGCCGAGGGCCTTGCGCACGCTTGGGGCGCCGAGGTGGGTCGTACGCTGCTGGGTGCTCGTGCCGATGACGTCGCCTGCCGTGCCCGTGCCCGTGCGGCCGCCGGGTCCGACGCCCGCATGAACGGCTGCGCGCTGCCGGTCGCCATTGTGTGCGGCTCGGGCAATCAGGGCATTACCTGCGCATTGCCCGTCATGGAGTATGCCGAGTACCTGCGTTGCGACCACGAGCGCCTGGTGCGCGCCGTGATGCTGTCCGATCTTATCGCCGTGCATATCAAGAGCTATATTGGTGCGCTCTCGGCGTTTTGCGGTGCTATTTGCGCCGCGTGCGGCGCCGGCGCTGCGATTACCTGGCTGTGCGGTGGCACGCGCGAGCAGATTGGCGCGACGGTCTCGAATACGCTCGGTAACGTGGGCGGCATCGTGTGCGATGGCGCCAAGGCGAGTTGCGCGGCTAAGATTTCCGCTGCCGTTGATGCTGCGATTCTGGGCCACGATATGGCCATGCAGGGCCGCGGCTTCCGCGCCGGCGAGGGTCTCATTCAGGATACCGTCGAGCAGACGATTGCCAGCATGGGCTACGTGGGCCGCGTGGGCATGAAGGACACCGACATCGAGATCCTCAACATCATGATCGGTAAAACCCAGGTCTGCTAGATATTAAGTTGCGGTGAGATAGTTCCTAAAAGGGGGTGCGGACAGAAAGTTGGACCGCGGGGCGGTCCGGACTGGAGGTTCGCATGTACAGCAGGGAGAAGGTCGAGCTCTTCCTCCTGGCGACGGAGGACGGCATGGGGCCGACCG
>CABUWV010000031.1 GCA_902495355.1 uncultured Collinsella sp. | reverse complement strand
GGCGGGCGTCGGCGACAGCGTCCCCGTCTCCCCCGCCGCAACCACACGCTGCGTCCAAGCCGGCATGGCAGCTTGTTCGGTCTGCAAGGCAGGCTCGTTCTGTGCAATCTGCTCATGCTGCATCAGCGACAACTCGCCGCACCCGGCAAAGCCCTCAACTTCGTCGAGTTCATCCGCCAGATTCACGCCGTGCACGTATCCCATATCTACAGCCGGGGAGTCGCCAGCATGCTGTGCCGGCCCCCCAGCGTCATCGTATACAAGGGGGTTCCGGGGGCGCCGACCATGCTCGGCTTCCGCTTTTCCATAATCATCAACACGCGGGCCTCTTGTAGCGCGAGGCGCCCCGGGTTCCCTATCAACAAAAGCATCGGGCTCAATCGTCATGCGCCGATCGGAATCAACCGCTCCCTCGCCCGCGCGCCCGTTGCCGCATATACTGTGCGCAGCGATGACCTCGGTCGCCCCCGCGCGAAACAGTCCCTCGATATCCGACGGATCGAGCGCTTCTATCAACACGACCACGCGACTCACGCGGCCTTCGGCCGTCAGGCGCGCAACAGTCTTGCGCACATCTTCGATATCAAACAGAGACGCCGCGATGATGGCAGCCCCGCGGCGCGACGGAAACGCCCGCGCCATGGAAACCAGCCCGTCCAGGTCACCCACGCGAAGCACCTGTGCACCCGCATCACGGCCCTCGACTTCCTGCTGCAACAGCCCGTAATCGCCGCACGCGCAGCACGCAAGCCAGATCGCCTTCATCACTCGTCGCCTCCGCTCTTTTTGCCGCGCGCCGTGGCGGGAATCGTCAAGCTGACCGTTCCTTTGCCCGAGGCTCCCAGCAGTTCCTTGACGTCTTCAGGGTCAGCCGCCAGCGTCACCCATTCGATCTTGCCCTCGCGCGTGGCACCGGAATTCTCACTGGTATCGATCACGTGCGCGCCGCACAGTCGATCGGTTACGCCGTCTTTTTGCACATACACATCCACGTAGCTGCCCACGCCCGCAGCACCGCCGACCGAGTGCTCGGCATCGACCGCCACCGAAACGGCGACCTTGCCCTTAGGCACCTCGAGCTTGTGGCTCTCGGCCTTGGTGTAGACATTGCAGATCACAGCGTTTTTGGGAATACGCGAAGTCGTCACGTCGCCGCGCACCTGGCGCAGCTCGGTCGCCGCGTCACGCGGCAGCAGACTCGTCAGCCATTCCTGGGTTATGACATTGGTCTCATCGAGGGTCTCGCCCACATCGATATCGCGCGCCGCGACGCATACCTCGACGCGATCGCCACCGTACTTGGCCAAGGTCTCAGCCTGGACCTGTTCGGCTTGCGAGCGGATCGACGAGCCGTAAACCATGCAGAGCAGCGCAGCGAGCACGCCCGCGACCAGACTGATGGCGATGCGCTTGCTCTTGTTCACGGCCGCTCCTCTCATGGCAGTGCCGGGCGAATGCCCGTACCACCATTGTCTGGGTGGTCAGAGTGCAAAGCGGCGCAATCGCGATCTCGGTTTTCGATGTCAAACCAATCGCTGACCAAAAACTAACCAGCCCGTCAAGCTCGTGGCAAGGTTTTGGCCAGCACGTCAGCAAACTGCATGTTTCGAGGCTTTTCCGCAGCAAAAAAGCCGTCTCCCGAACAGTTGGGAGACGGCTGTCATAGGAAAAATCAATTACAGATGGACATCGGGATCGAGCATTTGAGCACTCACGCGCATGGATGACGCCAGGTTTTGGAACGTTTCCAGACGAAGGTTGTCGATCTGCCCGGCGTCCTCGGCCTCGCGAACGGCACAACCCGGCTCATGGGTATGCGTGCAATCGCCAAACCGGCACGCGCGCGATGCCTCGACAATCTCGGGAAAGGCGCGCGCCAGACCCCGCTCGTGACCCACGAGCGGTAAGCTGCGCAGGCCCGGGGCATCGGCGATCACGCCGGCGTCGCCCGGCAGCGCTACCATCACGCGCGCGACGGTAGTGTGACGGCCCTGGTCGTCGCGTTCGCGCACACCGCCGGTCGCCAACGTATCGTGGCCCAGCAGTGCATTGAGCAGCGTCGACTTGCCGGCACCCGACTCGCCCAGAATCATGGCGCAGCTCCCGGCAGGCACGCAGACACGGACCTCGTCCAGGCCGCGGCCCTCGGCAGAGGACGTCACGATCACGCGCACGTCCGGACCCACCAGGCGGCGCACGCGGTCCAGATCGCGCTCGAGCTCCTCGGCATCGCAGCGATCAGCTTTGGTGAGCACCACCACCGGTTCGGCATCGCAGTCGAGCGCCAACACCAGCGAGCGCGCCACGCGGTCGAGCAGCACCTCACCGGCACCGAGCGCCTGCACGATTAGCACGCTATCCACGTTGGAGCAGAGCACCTGGCGCTCTCCACGGGCACGGCCGCGCCAACGCTCAAAGCTCGTACGGCGCGGCAGCACGCACTCAATCACGCCCATATCGTGCCCGGGAGCGCGGCGCACCGCCACACGGTCGCCCACGGCAGGCAACAGGACCTCGTCCTCGCCGCGCGACCTGGCAAACCCCACGGCATGCTCGGCGCGGAAGGTGTCGTCGGCAGTCGCCACCAGCGGAAACCCGCGATCCAAGCGCACCACGGCACCCAGCCGCATCTGCTCGGGCTCCTCAGCATGTGCGCAGAAATCATCAAAAGCAGTCTGCTGGGTTTCATCGACCGGCAGGTCATCAAACGCCGGAACGTCCTGCAGCGCGTCAAGCCCCGGCACGCTTGCCAGCAGCTCCTCGGCAGATGCGGGGGCCTCGGTCGCAAGCTTCCGACGACGATCGCGCTTAGCCCGCGCCCCCGTCGTCTTTTTCTTCGCCTTAGCCTTCGCCTTGCCCACAAGCGCCTCCCAGCACCACAAATCACAACTGAGCAGGTATTTTAAATCAAAAAGAGCTGGCCGGGCAAAGCCCTAAATCAAAAAGAGCCGGTCGAGCAAACGCTCGATCGGCTCACAAACTTTCCCTCAGCTTACGGTCCCGAGAGGTTGTCCGAAGGCCCGACCGCCGAGAGGGGTTTCTTCTGAGCGATCCCGCAGCGCGAAGCGCGAGGACCAGCGAAGAAGAAAGCCCG
>CABUWV010000030.1 GCA_902495355.1 uncultured Collinsella sp. | reverse complement strand
TGAGCCCGGCGAGCGGGCCGGTCGCCGGCGGGGCGTAGATCGACTTGTCGGGGCCCAAGCTGGCCTCCTTCCGTGGCGGTTTCCTCGCCCCGATTCTACAGCGCGCCCCGGTGTAGCTGTGCGGGAGGTGCCCCGTCGCCCACTTCTTGGCCGCGCCCACCGAGACCCCCGCGAACTCCGCGGCGGCGGTCGGCCCCATGCCGTCCTCCGTCGCTAGGAGGAAGAGCTCGACCTTCTCCCTGCTGTACATGCGAACCTCCAGTCCGGACCGCCCCGCGGTCCAACTTTCTGTCCGCACCCCCAATTGGCCTTTTTTGAGGCTAAACAGGAACTATCTCACCGCAACTGCGTTGAGCGTTTTTTTGGCAGCCGGTTTACTTGCTTGCGAACAGCCAGACTAGGATGATCACCAGGATTGCAGCGAGGATGCAGACGATGGCGCCGGTGAATTTGATGCGTGAGTCGCGGGTACGCTCGCGCACCGCGTCCTCGGTGGCCTCGAGCTGGGCGACTTCTCGCTCGGTCTCGGCGTGTTCGGCTTTGTCTCGGGCCAAGGATCCTGCAAGCGACTCAGTGATCTCTGGGTGGTCGTGCATCTCGGTCGCCTGTTCGATAATCGACTGCGCATGCGCGGCATCTGCTTGGGCGTTGGCTATGCTCTGCTCTTGGTCGCGGCGTGCCTTGTCCTCGGCGGCGATCTTCTCGCGCAGTTCGCGCTGGCGCGTCGCGGCGGCCGTCTTTGCCGTCTGCAACTCGTCGCGCGCGGCATCGGCCTCGGTCGTCACGGCTTGGTGCGCGCGTTTTGCTTCGGCGATGGGGGCCTGCGCTTGCTCGACGGCCTGCTCGGCTGCGGCAAGCGAGTGCTCAAGGTCGGCGGTGATGCGCGGGACATCTTCTTCGGCTTTACGCAGGGCATCTGCCGTGTCGGAAATCTGCATCGAGAGCTCGCTGGTGCGCACCGTATAGTTGGCGGGATTTGCTGAGGGATTGCGTTGCAGCTCGGCATACTCATGACGCAGCGTCTCGAGCTGGGCGCGCGTGGCGTCGACGGTTTGTTGTGCGGCCGCAATGCCGGCGTCTCGCTCGGCCTTCACCTTGTCGCGGATGCGCTTGGAATCCTCAAGACGTCGAACGAGGCGGTTGCCGGTCTCGCGAGAGCTCGCCTCGCGGGCCTCCACGGCGTCGAGCGCGGCCTTCAGGCGGAGCTCAGTCGCGTCATCCTCTGTTTTCATTTGTTCGAGCTGACCCTTGAGCTCTGTCGCCTTGGCGGCGTGGGTATCACGGTCAATCTCGGCGGCCGCTGCAGTCTTTTGGGCCGTGGCGATCGCCTGGCGCTGGTCGGCGACGATCTGGTCGTAGCGGCCTGCGATATCCTGGCGCGTCTCGAGTTCCTCGGCCTGATCGGCAATGCGCTGCTCAAGTTCGGCCAGGTGGGCGCGGGCATCGGCAAGTGCCTTTTTCGCGGCGTTCATCTCGCGCATGGCCGAGGCGCCCTGGGCGATAAAGGTGCCCACGGCGTTCGCGGTGTTCGAGACAGCGGTCCCCAGATCGCGGCTCTCGGCGGGGGAGTGCGGGGCGGTCGGGCGAGCGGTGTCGGCAGCATCCGCATCGGCAGCCTGCGGCGCGGCGATATTGCCGGTACCGCCCTCGACCACAGAAAAGCCTGCTGCGTGCGGATCGACCGCATCGGCGCCAATCGTGGGGTGCTCGAGCTGCAGAAACGAGGGCATGGTGCTGCCCTGGTCGGCAACCGGAGTCTCGCCGGGCACGAAGGTCGAGGCTGCCTCGGCGGCCTCCTCTTCCTCGGCGTCGATATCGGCATCGGCGACGGCGTCTTTCATCGCTTTGACAGCATCCATCATGGAGTCCATGACGGCATCGAGCTCTTCTTCCGAAGATACCTCGATGGGGCCTGCCGCCTGTGGTGCGGGTTCCGTGTCGGGTTCGGCATCGCTCAGCTCCGGCTGCTCGCTTTCGTCATGCTCGACAGTATCGTCTGTGTCTGTTGCCTTATCCGCACCGGCGTGCGCATCGGTGGAGGCGTCGACGCAGGAAGGAGTATCGCAGTCGTCGACGGCGTCTGTAGAATGATCAATATGCTCTTGAGTCTGGGGGTCCAGCTCGTCTGTCATAGGCATGTGCTCCTCATCGTTGTTTGTCACCCTATGATAAAGTCTCGCGCCGACATCCCACGCGCCGCAGCAAAGTTTCAAAACGTGTTCGATGGCTCGATCTGATGACAATAACTCGGCCGCTTTATCCAGTTTGTACTTGACAATCCCTTCGCCGAACGACGTGGTGCCGTTCGCCTACCGCGGTCTTTTATTTTCGCTTGAACACGCTAAAGTTGCATCTCAGCTTTTGACGCGTGAAGTTGGATACGCGCAGTCGGCGGGCGTGCCCGTCGCGATTTGAAAGGACTTTGTATGGGACTTTTCACTGGTAAGACCGTGATCGTCACCGGCGGCGGCAAGGCCACGCTTAAGGACGGCTCCGCTGGCTCCATCGGCTACGGCATCGATATCGCATTTGCCAAGGAGGGCGCGAACCTCGTCATCACCGGCCGCAACGTCGCCAAGCTCGAGGCCGCCAAGGAATCCCTCGAGGCTGAGTACGGCGTCAAGGTTCTGCCTGTTCAGGCCGATGTCTCGGCTGGTCAGGACAACGAGGCTGTCGTCCAGAACGTCATCGATAAGGCCATTGAGGAGTTCGGCCGCATCGACGCCGTCGTCAACAATGCTCAGGCCAGCGCCTCGGGCGTGACCATCGCCGACCACACCATGGACCAGTTTAACCTGGCCATTTACTCCGGCCTGTATGCCACCTATCTGTACATGCAGAAGGCCTACCCGCACCTGAAGGAGACCAAGGGCTCCGTGGTCAACTTTGCTTCGGGCGCCGGCCTGTTTGGCAACTATGGCCAGTGCAGCTATGCCGCTGCCAAGGAGGGCATCCGCGGCCTGACTCGCGTTGCCGCCAACGAGTGGGGCAAGGACGGCATCAACGTCAACATCGTGTGCCCGCTTGCCTGGACTGCTGCGCTCGAGAACTTCCAGGATGCTTATCCCGAGGCGTTCAAGGCTAACGTCCACATGCCGCCGGCGGGTCACTACGGCGACGTCGAGAAGGAGATTGGCCGCGTGGTCGTTCAGCTTTGCGGCCCCGACTTTAAGTATATGAACGGCGAGACTGTCACCCTCGAGGGTGGCATGGGCCAGCGGCCGTAGGAGTTACGCGGTTTTACCAAACCGCGTAACGGCTCGACGCTGCGCGGGCCGCATTTGGACAATCTGACGTTCAACTTCAAGGGCGCGACCAGAAGGTCAGCGCCCTTTCGTTTCACGTCACCTTGTCTCAAATGCGGCCCGCTC
>CABUWV010000029.1 GCA_902495355.1 uncultured Collinsella sp. | reverse complement strand
GCCGCCCGTTCCCACCGATGTGGAAGAATCGCCCGCCGAGGCAATAATCTTGGCATCGATCTTATGCACGACAGGAACAAACTCGGCCGTGGGGTCCTCATGCGGATTGGCAGTATAGAGACCATCGATGTCCGAGAGCGTCACGCACAGATCGGCAGAAACCAGGCAGCTCACAAGCGCCGCCAGTGTGTCGTTGTCGCCAAACTTGATCTCATCGACGGTAACGGTATCGTTCTCGTTGACGACCGGCACCACGCCAAGCTCCACCAGGCGCAGCAGGGCGTCGCGCGCATGCAGGTAGGACGCGCGGCGGGCCGTGTCGTGGCGCGTGAGCAGCACGAGCGAGGTGAGCAGGTCGCGCGCATGGAACTCCTCGTCATAGGCCGACGAGATGATGCACTGACCAGCCGAGGCACAGGCCTGCAGACTCGGCAGATCACCGACCGGCTTGCGGTCGAAACCCAGCACGGGATAGCCACAGGCAATGGCGCCCGAACTCACCACAACCAGACGCCAGCCGAGCTTGCGCAGGGCAGCGGCCTGATCGGCAAGCCCGCCGATAAAGGCGCGGTTGACCTTGCCGTCGGCGCCCACCACCGTGGACGAACCGATCTTTACCACCATCGTTTTATAAGAAGTCGTCATACGTCAAACCAATCGAGTGTTGAGCGGGCGAGCAAGAAAATGATCCGTTTTCCTCCGTCCCCTTCGGATCATTTTGCCCAGGGGAAGGCCGAAGCCGCGGCCATGTTCTTGCGCACGAGCTCGTCGCGCACCTGAGCCAGGCCCTGCTCCATGCCCACCACATAGGTCTGCGGGTACAGGAAGCGCTTGAAAGCTGCGTCCAGATGATCGAGCGCCCAAGCACAGCGCTCGCGCGCGTCCTGGATGCTCTCACGCGGAGCCACCGCACTGCCATCGCGCACGATCGGCACCAGCAGCTCGCGATACTCAAGTTCGGACACGTCGGTCACCAGGGCGGCATCATTCACGGCCACGAGGGTATTGCCGCGCGCGGCGCCCTCCCCCGCCAGATGGTCCTCGTCGTAGATCATGTCGCAGACTGGGCCGCCAAAGCCGTCGTAATAGCGGCGCACGCGCTGCACGCCCGGGATCGTGCGCTTGTAGGGCTGCTCGGAGAGCTTGACCACCGGCGTCCACGGGTCCGTCTCGCTCGCACGGCGGGCGGAAAGCTTGTACACGCCGCCCAGCGCCGGCTGGTCATAGCAGGTCGCGAGCTTGGTACCCACGCCAAAGCTATCGATGGGCGCGCCCTGGTCGAGCAGCGACTGAATCGTGTACTCGTCCAGATCGTTGGAAACCGAGATCCCCACATAGGGCAAGCCCTCGGCATCAAAACGGCCGCGCACATACTTGGAGAGTTTAGCGAGGTCGCCCGAGTCGATGCGAATGGCCGACAGACGCTCGCCCACCGCCTCCATCTCCTTGGCAACCGTAATGGCATGCTCGCAGCCCTCGCGCACATCGTAGGTGTCGATGAGCAGCGTACAGTTCTTGGGGCTCGACTTGGCAAAGGCACGGAAGGCCTCGAGCTCGGAATCGAAGCTCATCACCCAGCTGTGCGCATGCGTGCCAAAGACGGGAATACCGTAGCGGCGACCGGCGAGCACATTGGACGTAGAGGAACAGCCGGCAACGTAGCTCGCGCGCGCGACGGCCAGGCCGCCATCGGGACCCTGGGCGCGGCGCAGACCAAACTCGGCCACGGGACGACCGTCCGCCGCCAACACCACGCGCGCCGTCTTGGTGGCGACAAGTGTCTGGAAGCCGACGATGTTGAGCAGCGCCGTCTCGAGCAGCTGGCACTCCAGCGCGGGGCCGGTGACGCGCACCATGGGCTCGCGCGGAAAGACGAGCTCGCCCTCAGGGACGGCATCGATATTTACATGCGCACGAAAATCGCGCAGGTAGTCGAGGAATCCAGGCTTGAACATCGCGCCGCCGGCCGGGGCCTGGAGCGAGGCGAGGTAGTCGATATCCTCGGGCGTAAAGCGCAGGTTCTCGACCAGCTCAGGCAGCTCGGCGGTGCCGCACATGACGGCGTAGGCGCTACCAAAGGGATGGTCGCGGTAAAACGCGGTAAAACAACCCTGCTCATTGGCCTTGCCGCTCTCCCACAGGCCCTGGGCCATAGTGAGCTCGTACAGATCGGTGAGCATTGCGATGTCGGTGGGATGCGAGATGTCGGTCAAAGCCATGGGGCGACCTTTCGGATGCGTTGTGCAGAGGTTGAGGGTTGGACGAGGCGGACGTGCGGGCATGGAGCCCAGCGCGAACAGGTTAGTGCAGGCCCATGCTGCCCGTGATCGTGTAGACCATAAAGACGATAAACGCGATGAGGGCGAGCACAATGATGATTTTTTGAGCCGGAGCCATGCCGGGGATCTCATTCTCACCCGTAGGCTCCTTGGAGGTGACCATGCGCTGGGCAAAGGTCATCTCGTCACGGCTCGGCTTGGGCTCGGCGGGCTTGGGATGAGCCACCTTTTTAGGTTGAGGTTTGGGTGTGGCAGGCGCAGGCTTCGCAGTGGCGGGCTTGGGCGCGGGCTTGCGCTCGGATGCGGCCCTCGTGGCGGCTTCCTCGGCCTTTGCTCGCTCGGCACGCAGGGCAGCCAGCTCCTCACGCTCGCGACGAGCCTCTTCCTGAGCCTCGCGGCGGGCCTTCTCGGCGCGGAGCTCTTCCAACTCGGCGCGCTCCTCGTCGGACAATGGTTGGGACTCAAGCTCGGCCATAGTACCGCCCTTTCTTTTTAAAAAAAGCCGCCGACACAATGTCAGCGGCTTATCAAATCCAAGGGTGGAGACGAAGGGAGTCGAACCCTCGGCCTCTGCCATGCGACGGCAGCGCTCTCCCAACTGAGCTACGTCCCCAGGACAAGTTGTTATTTTACCTACGGCTCGCCAACTGTCAACGCCCAATACCCAGTCTTTTTGGGACGGGGATATTTTGACTACCTTTCGAGCAAGCGATCCTCCCGATGATTTTTCTGGGACGGGGATTAAAAAATCATTGTGAACCGAATGATTTTTTAATCCCCGTCCCAGAAAAATCATCGGCGAACGCGCTACTTTGCGCTGGTGAGGACGCCGGTGGTGTCGAAGGCCGGGGTAAAGCTCTCGTCTACCGCGCCGCCCTCTTGCCAGAACATCGTTGTAAAGCCCAGGTCGTCGGCATGGTCGAGCACCTGCTCGTACTCATCGCGCGTCACGGCTCGTGCCAGGTCGCCGCCCCGCTCGCGCATGAGCGCATTGGGCGTGTACTGGTTCATGACCGAGATCGGCACATCGCCCACCGTCTGCCACACCAGGTCCAACACGCGACACGAATCGTCCGCATGCCCCGGCAGCACCAGGTGACGCACGATCATGCCGCGCTTCATGAGCCCGTCATCGTCCACCAGCTCTCCCCCGCGGCGCTCAATCTCGCGCGCCATTTGCGCCAGGCCCGACACGGCCACACGCGGGTAGTCCTTAATGTGGGAGAGCGACTGTGCAAGCCCCGCATCGGCATATTTAAAGTCGGTAAGCCACACGTCGACCAGATCGCCGAGCGCCGCCACGGCACTCGCGCGCTCATAACCGCTCGTGTTGTAGACGATCGGGATGACCAGTCCGCGTGCCCGTGCCGCGGAAATCGAAGCCGGCAGCAGGTGCGCGTAGTGTGTCGCCGTCACCAGGTTAATGTTGTTCGCACCCTGGTCCTGCAGCTCCAACATAATCTCGACCAGGCGCTCGGGCGAAATCTCAAGCCCAAAATTGCCCGTAGAGATCTCGTGGTTCTGGCAATAGACGCATTTGAGCGAGCAACCGCTAAAGAAAATCGTGCCCGAACCGGCCTCACCCGAGATAGGCGGCTCCTCCCACATATGAAGCGCCGCGCGGGCCACCTTGAGCGTGTCGTTGGCACCACACACGCCGCGCGCACCCTCATCGCGCGCCGCACCGCAACGGCGCGGACACAAATGGCAGGCGGGCGAAAAAAGTTCGGTCAACGACGTCGGCATAAAAACATGCTCCAAAACAACGATTCAGCAGCTCAAACGCAAAAGGGCCAACCGCGCAGACGGCTCAAGCCCAAGGCGCCGTAATCGTCCGACACGATTTTTGTAATGTCAAGACTGGAATCCACAAAGTGCCGCTTTATGATGTAGGTATTCCGCCCCCCGCGGAGCAACTGGGTGAACCGTCGCGTTTATTTAGGGAGCCCACACAGTCGTACCTAGTACAGGTATCCTTCGTTGTTAAGGACGCTGGAACAGTCGATGAGGGCACCCACCTGTTTTAGGTGGGTTCATTTTCGTAACGTGGGGGGTGGTTTTCTTTTGCCTAAAATCGACATTGCAAATCCTGCCAAGATCTCCAAAAGGCACCAGGCAGAACCTCACCATCACTCGAATATCTGGTAAGCACGTGATTATCGCCCCGTGCAATTCCTCACACCCTCCTTGGTCGAGTATCATGAATCAGCTATACCCTTTGCGGCGTGGCACCCTTTGACCTTTCCTTCGACGCTTGGCGGTTTATCGATTCATGGTTTCCTCCACGAGCTTCATACCGTACCTTTGCGTGGCGGTCGCGGCTTTTATCACGACCTTTCTTACGGTGCCCCTGGTCAAGCGCCTGGCAATCAAGCTCGACGCCGTCGACTATCCTTCCAAGCGCCGTATCAACACTAAGCCCATCCCGCGCATGGGCGGCACGGCGGTCTTTTTGGGCCTCGTCGTCGCCTGCACCGTACAGATCCTAGGCACCTGGTACTTGGGCTGGCCGCCCGTTTTGGTGCCCCACCCCCGTCTGCACATCAGCTACCCCATACTTGCGCTTTCTTTTACCGTCATCTTTGCGACCGGCGCCATCGACGACGTCCTCCAGCTCAAGCCCAAGCAAAAGCTGGCCGGCCAGGTCCTCGCCGCGCTCATCGCCTGCGTGGGCGGCCTAAAAATCGGCGTCATCGTCAACCCGTTTGCCCCCGGCGAGATCATGCTCGGCTGGCTCGCTTACCCCATCACCGTGGTCTACCTGGTGGCGTTCACCAACATTATCAACCTCATCGACGGCCTTGACGGCCTGGCGACGGGTATCTGTGGCATCGCATCGTTCACGATGTTCTCGATGGCCGTTCTCTCGGGCCGCATCGATGCCGCCGCGCTCTCCATCGCGTTGTTTGGCGCCTGCTTGGCCTTTTTGCGGTACAACTTCAACCCCGCGAGTATCTTCTTGGGCGACTCGGGTTCGCTGCTGCTGGGCTTTGCGCTCGGCTCCATATCGCTGCTCAACGTGAGCCGCACCGCCGCGCTCACATCGCTCATCATCCCGCTCATCGTGGCCGGCGTGCCCATCATCGACACGTTTAGCGCCATCGTACGCCGCAAGCGCGCCCACATTAGCATTGGGCAGGCCGACAAGGGCCACATTCACCACCGCCTGATTCAAGAGGGTTACAACCAAAAGCAGGCCGTGCTGCTCATCTACGCCTGGTGCATCATGCTTTCGGCCGGCGCCGCCGCCATCAATCAGGTCGAGGTTCCCATGCGCGTGCTCATCTTTACCGTGCTCGCCATTGGCTCGGCGGCCTTCGCCAAGCACCTGCACCTGTTTGAGCCCGTGCTGCGCCACCATTACAACAAGCGCACGCACGAAGACGAGCTGGTAACCCCCGACGACCCCGCCTTTAAGCAGGAGGAGCAGGCAGCCGAGGAACGTAAGGAAGAGCGCCACCACAAGCTCTAGGGTAAGCTGCCGAGGATGTGCCTAGGCACCGTTGGCCAAGCGCAGCCGCGCCGCACCCATCGCCCAAGCCGCCTCTCTCCCGCCCCTCTCCTGCTAACGCCCCGCCCCTCCAATAAACGCGTTATCATCTTGACCCATGAACATACGTTAGGAGCAATCATGCCAAACGAGAACAGCTACGAAGTCGCGCTGCAAAAGAGCAACGCCATTCGCGAGGGCCTGGCCAAGACGCCCGAGAAGTTCACCATGCTTACCGGTGACCGCCCCACCGGCCGTCTGCACCTGGGCCACTACTTTGGCACCCTCAAGGGCCGCGTTGAGTTGCAGAACATGGGTGCCAAGACCAACGTGCTCATCGCCGACTACCAGGTCATCACCGACCGCGACACCACCGAGCACATCCAGGACAACGTGTACAACATGGTCATGGACTACCTTGCCTGCGGTATCGACCCCGACAAGACCATGATCTACGCGCACTCCGCCGTGCCCGCCGCCAACCAGCTCATGCTGCCGTTCCTGTCGCTGGTGTCCGAGGCCGAGCTGGCGCGCAACCCCACGGTTAAGGCCGAGATGGAGGCCTCGGGCCATGAGCTTACCGGCCTTCTGCTCACCTACCCGGTGCACCAGGCCTGCGACATCCTGTTCTGCAAGGGCAACGTGGTGCCGGTCGGTCGCGACCAGCTGCCGCACATCGAGCTCACCCGCACCATCGCCCGCCGCTTTAACAACCGCTACGGCAAGGTGTTCCCCGAGGTCGAGGCGCTGCTGTCCGAGACCCCGCTGCTGCCCGGCCTGGACGGCCGCAAGATGAGCAAGAGCTACGGCAACGCCATCAATATCTCGATGACTGCCGAGGAGACGGCCAAGCGCATCAAGAAGAGTCAGACCGACTCCGAGCGCATGATCACGTTCGATCCCGAGAACCGTCCCGGCGTGTCCGGCCTGCTTTCGACGGCCGCCATCTGCACCGGCCGTTCCGAGGTTGAGATTGCCGAGGAGATTGGCATGGGCGGCTCCGGCCAGCTCAAGAAGTACGTGACCGAGGCTGTCAACGAGTACTTCGCACCGATCCGCGAACGTCGCCAGCGCTATGAGAACGATCTGGACTATGTGAAGGACGTACTGCACGAGGGCAACCGCCGTGCCAACGAGATCGCCGAGCAGACCCTGGCCGAGGTTCGGGACGCCATGGGCATGGTGTACTAGACCGATCTGCTGGCTAGAACTTTCGATTGCTTTTGGGCGGGCGCCACGGCGTCCGTTTTTGGCTTATAGGACAAAATGTGTGTCCACGTTGGGGGTATCGGCGCAGGTCGATGCCCCTTTTTCAGCCGTTTAAATTCCGTGCCCGCTTTTAACCGCTCGGACAGAATGTGTGTCCGGTT
>CABUWV010000028.1 GCA_902495355.1 uncultured Collinsella sp. | reverse complement strand
GAGCGGGCCGCATTTGAGACAAGGTGACGTGAAACGAAAGGGCGCTGACCTTCTGGTCGCGCCCTTGAAGTTGAACGTCAGATTGTCCAAATGCGGCCCGCGCAGCGTCGAGCCGTTACACGGGTTGGTAAACCCGCGTAACTACCTACTCCCGTGCTCCGTACTGCTCGTAGTAGGCGTCGATGGCGGTCTTGAGCTCGTCATCGATGACGACCTTGCCGTCGATCTCGTGATTGTAGAGGGTCTCGACGACCTCGGCCATGGAGACGATGCTCGCGACGGGGAAACCGTACTTGGCCTCGATCTCCTTCTGCGCGGTGGTCACGCCACCCTTGCCGACCTCCATGCGGTTGAGGGACACGATCAGGCCCTTGATCTCTACATCGGCAGCAGCCTTGACCTTGGGATAGGTCTCGTCGATGGACTTGCCGCTGGTGGTAACGTCCTCGACCATGACCACGCGGTCGCCGTCCTGAGGCTCGTAGCCCAGCAGGTTGCCCTTGTCGGCGCCGTGGTCCTTGGCCTCCTTGCGGTCGCAGCAGTACTTGACCTCCTTGCCATACAGCTCGTGGTAGGCAATTGCGGTCACGACGGCCAGCGGAATACCCTTGTAGGCCGGTCCAAACAGCACATCAAAGTCGTCGCCAAAGTTATCGTGGATGGCCTGGGCGTAATACTCGCCCAGCTTCTTGAGCTGGTAGCCCGTCACGTAAGCGCCGGCGTTCATAAAGAACGGGGACTGGCGGCCGCTCTTGAGCGTAAAGCTGCCGAACTTAAGAACGTCGGACTCAACCATAAACTTGATGAACTCTTGCTTGTAAGCCTCCATGCGGGCTCCTCTCGTAATTGCGTACGTGCTCTTCAGTTTAGCGCAGGCGAGGCGTCGATGTGGGCATGCTTTGAGGCCACACCCCCCCGTTAGAGTAAGGGACTGGGCGGCGGCTCATACGCTAGTCCTTGGGCGTCCAGGACCAGAAGAAGTTGATAAGGGCCACACGCGAGACGGTACCGGCCTTTTTGTTGATCGAGGAAATGTGACGATAGAGCGTGGAGCGCGAAAGGAAAAGCGTTGTGGCGATGTCCTGAACGCTCTGGTCCGAAACGACCAAGACCTCAAGAATATCGCGCTCGCGCTCTGTAAGCCCAAAGGTGGCGACGAAAGCATCGAGGCGTTCATCGGACGTGAGCTCCGCTGCCTCCACGGGCTCGGGGTCGGAGCATGTGGGCGCAAGATCCCCACCAAGATCGTCGGTGGCAAGCGGCAGGCCATCCTGCATCGCGGCATCATCGGCTCGTTGCCCCAACTGCCCCAGCAGCGTAATCGCAATGCCCACAAACATCACGAGCGCCGCACCGACCGCAGCCAGCACGTTTTGACTCGAGATGATCGCCACCGCCGGCGCCGTCACGAGCATCGAGCACACGTTGTTGACGACGCGACCCATGCACGGCCAAAAATATGACCAGCGCGCATAGAGCGAGACGGCGGCATATTTTGTGGTAAAGAACACCACAAAGAAGCCCGAGCCCAGGTAAAAGATGATCGTGGCAGCAAGCTCGTTGCCGCCGTTGCCGTCGATGATGAGCACAAAGAACGAAAGCGTGGACAGTATGGCGGCACATGTCATGCCGATATTCATATACGAGCGGCCGTGCAGGTCAAATAGTGCGCCAGCGACCAACGAGCTCACGACAAGCAGCAGGCGCGGCCAATCGCCCAAATCGACGGCTCCGACAGCATGCAAGGTCGTGAAGCCCGCGTTGAGAGCGGCGAATACGCTGGAAAGATACGCCGTCGCCACGGTCAGGCGAACTACGGCGCGACGGAATGCCGCCTTTGCCTCGGGATCGTCATGCCACTTGGCGCCATATTCCAGAGCATCTACCGAAAGCCCGGCAGCACTGGGTTCAAAGTTGGGGTCAGACTCGTCGCGCAGCTTGGCGCGTCGGGCACCGTGGAGCAACGCCACCTGCGCGATCGCACAGACGACCAGAACAGCCTGCTGAGGAATACCGACAGGCATCACCATGTGGTTGGTCACCTGTACCAGAACGCCCATGGCATAGGAAAGTGCGGCGGCGCGCGCCAGGCAGGGCGTCTGCGCAAAACGCCGCGCAAGATTGGCATGGGCGGTCGATCCGCAATAGCCCAGGGCGCAGCACGCCACCAGGCCGCCGGCAATTACTACCTCAAACCGCACTGCCGTAATCATCAGCAGCAACGCCGATACCAACAGCACGCCTGTAATATCGCTCGTCGCATCGATCGTCTGGGGAAGGCGATAGTACAGAAATGGGCGTACGAAAAAGCCAATCACGCTCGCGCCGACAACGATGCTCTCGTAGATGACGACCTCACTCGATGGCACGAACTCGGCTATGCGCACATCAAAGAGATACTCGCACGCCAAAAACGTGAAGAAGAACAGCGCCAGGCATATAATCTCCCGAATGCCCCGACGCAGATATGCGGTTGTGTCTCCCATGCCCCTCATGGTTAACCCCCGGCCGCTCAATTGTCTGGAAATCTATTTTAATAAAGAACCAGTCTCAATATCGAAGCCAGGCTCGAAATGTTGCCAATTCGACCCCAGCCGTCCACATCACGCCGCGATTTTGAGCCGCATGGACCAGAAGGAACGCGCGCGATCTCTAGCTCGGCCAGGAGTGTCTCCAACCACCACTCATTTAAGTACGTCCCCAATGAGTGGCCGAAGAGTGTCCCCCGCGACCAGTCGTTTAAGAACGCCCCCAATGACTAGTTAAAAATGGGCCATGTGTCCCAGTTGTGGAGACTCCTTGAGCCGTCTGGGTATCGCGAAGGATCGCACACTCCCCCATCATCAAAAGTGACACACGCTACCTGTTGATGGGAGGCAGCCATGGGCTTCTTTGACAAGATGTTCGAGAAGAAAGAGTGCGCGATTTGCGGTACCGAGCTGGGACTTCTAGGTAAGACAAAAATCAATGAAGGCTACCTGTGCAAAGAGTGCGCCGGCAAGCTCTCCCCCTACTTTCACGGCTATCGCTCCAGCACCGCGGACGATATCCGTGAGCAACTCGCCTACCGCGAGGCCAACGCCGAGCGCCTGTCTTCGTTCAACCCCACGCGCACGCTTTCTGCCGGGCGCACCAATATTATGCTCGATGAGGACGCGGGCCTGCTGATCATCACTTCGCAGAGCCGCTGGCGCGACGCCAATCCCGACATCATCGAGTTCTCGCAGGTACTCGGCTGCGATATGGATATCGACGAGCAGCGCACCGAGATCTATCGCGAGACCAAGGACGGCGAGCGCGAGAGCTACAACCCGCCGCGCTACGACCTGGATTACGACTTTAATCTGACCATCCACGTCAACACGCCGTACTTTACCGAGATCAACCTGCGCGTGAACGACTCCACCATCGATCAGCGCGGCTCCATCGAATATCGCGAGGCCAAGCGCCAGGCAACCGAAGTCCGCGATGCGCTGGTGCAGCTGCGCCAGGAGACGCGCGACAGCGTCGTGGCCGCCAAGGCCCCCAAGACCGCGGTGACCTGCCCCTTCTGCGGAGCCACCACCATTCCCGATGCCAGCGGGCGCTGCGAATACTGCGGCGGCGCCATCGGCGCATAGCCTCCGGCAGCGAAAGGACCGATCATGGCCTTCGAGAGCGTTAACTATCAGTGCCCTGCCTGCGGTGGCCCCTTGCATTTTGCAAGCGCCGAGCAAAAGCTCGTCTGCGACTACTGTGACTCGCGCTTTGAAGTCGAAGAAGTCGAGGCCCTCTATCGCGAGCGCCAGGACAAGGCAGACGCCAAAGCCGATGCCGCAGCCGCAACGCCAAAGCCCGTCGCCGACGACGCGGTGCAGGAGCTCGCCCAAAACGCCGGCTACATCTGCTCGTCGTGCGGCGCCGAGCTCGTGTCCGACGGCACCGTCGCTGTCACCGCCTGCCCGTACTGCGGCAACTCCGCCGTAGCGCCCGGTCAGCTTTCGGGCGACTTCTCGCCCGACCTGGTGATTCCATTTAAGCTCGGCCGCGACGACGTTATGGCCGCGCTCAAAGAGCACTACAAGGGCAAGATCCTGCTGCCCAAGAGCTTTGTCACCGGCAACCACATCGACGAAGTCCAAGGCGTCTACGTGCCGTTTTGGCTTTACGGCGCCCGCGTGGACGGCGAAGTGTACTTTGATGCGACCAACGAGACCGTGACCGAGGAATCCGACCGCACCGTCACGACCACCGACCACTACGACGCCTACCGCAAGGGAAACATCTCGTTTAAGCGCGTGCCCGTCGACGGATCGTCCAAGATGCCCGACGGCCACATGGACGCCATCGAGCCGTTTGACTACGATGCCCTGCGCCCGTTTTCGGTCGCGTATATGCCCGGCTACATCGCCAACCGCTACGACGAGGACTGCGAAACCTGCAAGGCGCGCGCCGAACGCCGCATGGAGGAAAGCACGATCTCGGCCCTGCGCGAAACCGTCGTCGACGAATATGACGATGCCACGGTCGAAAGCAAGCAGCTCGACTACACCTGGGAAGACAGCGACTATGCCCTGTTCCCCGTGTGGATGCTTTCCACCTCGTGGAACGGCAAGAGCTACCTGTTTGCCATGAACGGCCAAACCGGCCGTATGGTCGGCGAGCTTCCTTGCTCCAAGCCCAAGCTCGCTATCGCCTCGGTGCTGTTCTTTGTGATCGGATTTGTCCTCTCCCAGATCCTCTTCATGGGTGAGAACGCCTTCGATCCGGATTACCTCACCTTTGATATCGAGGGCATCCTCATCAACATCGTCGCGCCGCTGATCATCGTGGTCATCGCAGACGTGCTGCTGGTGGGCCAGCTCAAGACGGCCAACGAGGCCACCCACGCCGATTGCTACTGTGGCGAGCTCGACCTGACCGAGAAGCACGACACCTTCAGCCACACCGAGACCACCGTTGTCATGAAGGACGACAAGGACGATTAACCATCCTGACCAATACCACCCGGCCTTTGACGAGAAAGGAAGATCACCATGGGACTCTTGAAAGCTGGATTGGGTGCTGCCGGCGGCGTCATGGCCGACCAGTGGAAGGAATTTATCTACTGCGAATCGATGCCCGCTGACGTCTTGGCCTGCAAGGGCAGCAAGCGCACCGGCGGCCGCAGCTCCAACACGCGCGGCGAGGACAACGTCATCTCCAACGGCTCGGTCATCGCCGTCAACGACGGCCAGGGCATGCTCGTGGTGCAAAACGGCAAGATCATCGAAGTCGCGCTGGAGCCCGGTGAGTTCATCTTTGACACCGGCAGCGAGCCGAGCGTCTTTAGCGGCAACCTGGGCGACTCCATCAAGGAGACCTTCGCCAATATCGGCAGCCGTTTTACCTTTGGCGGCGACGCGGGCAAGGACCAGCGCGTCTACTTCATCAACACCAAGGAGATCATCGGCAACAAATACGGCACCGCCTCGCCCGTGCCCTTCCGCGTGGTCGATAACAACATTGGCCTGGACGTCGACATCTCCGTGCGCTGCAACGGCGAGTATTCGTACCGCATCACCAACCCGCTGCTGTTCTACACCAACGTATGCGGCAACGTGACCGATAGCTACACGCGCGACAAGATCGACAGCCAGCTTAAGTCCGAGCTGCTCACCGCCCTGCAACCCGCCTTTGCCAAGATCTCGGAGATGGGCATCCGCTACAGCGCCATCCCCGGCCACACCACCGAGCTCGCCCGCGCGCTCAACGAGGTCCTCTCTGCCGACTGGCGTGACCTGCGCGGCGTCGAGATCGTGAGCTTTGGCGTCAACTCCATCGCCGCCTCGCAAGAAGACGAGCAGATGATCAAGGACCTGCAGAAGGCCGCGGTCATGCGCGATCCCACCATGGCAGCCGCCAACATTGCCAGCGCCCAGAGCGACGCAATGCGCGCGGCAGCCGCCAACCCCAACGGCGCGATGGCAGGCTTTATGGGCATGGGCATGGCAGGCGGCATGGGCGGCATGAACGCCAGCCAGCTGTTCGCCGCCGGCCAGGCACAGCAGCAGGCCGCCCCACAGCCGGCTCCGGCACCCGCCCCGGCTCCTGCCGCCGCACCTGCGGCCGGCACGTGGACTTGCAGCTGCGGCGCCACCAACACCGGCAAGTTCTGCTCCGAGTGCGGCAGTCCCGCACCCGCCCCGGCACCGGCCAAGTGGTTCTGTCCCAACTGCGGTAGCGAAAATGGCGGCAAGTTCTGCAGCAACTGCGGAACGCCCCGGCCCTAGCCCCTCTATCTGGTAATTGGCGGGGGATCCGCCACCCCCGCATTTGCTTCTATGGGTTTCGTTCGATAAAGGAGGACACCATGAAGACAACGTTTAAAAAATCCGTACTCGCATTCCTGACATGCGTCCTGGCGCTCGCCTTTGCCCTGACGGGCTGCAGCGGCGGCGGCAAGGACCCCAAGGCCAACTTCGTCGACAGCTGGCAGTACTCGGGTGGAACCTTGGATGGCGAAGAGCTCACCGATGAGTACATGGATATGCTCAAGGAGTGGGGCCTCAACTGCGTCCTGATCCTCGACGAGGACGGCACAGGCGTCCTCGATATGTTCCTTGAGGTCGCCGACCTGAAATGGGAGGCCAAGGACGCCACCACCGTAACGATCACCGCCGAAGATGAGTCGCACGACCTGAAGCTCAAGGACGACAAGCTCGTCCTTGAGGTGGAAGGCGACAAGCTTATCTTCACCAAGTCCGACAAGGATCTGTCCGGCACGGTGAAGAAGGATCGCGAGGCGGCCGAGAAGGAAGAAGAGGTCGATGAGGCCGTCGAAGACGACGACGTCCAGAGTGTCGAAATCTCCCCCGCCGTCACCGTCGCCGATGACGATCTGTGCACCATCACCATCACCGAGAAGTTCAAGGACGACTGGGGCGACATCGGCTTTGTCGTCAACATCACCAACAAGAGCGACAAGGACCTGACCTTCTACGCTCCTTCCGGCAAGACCAACGTCAACGGCACTATGAAGGAACCCTGGTTCTCGGCTAACCTGATGCCCGGCACCAGCGCCACCGAGGAATTCACGTTCTCGAGCGGCGAGCTTGACAGCCTTGACGACCTGGTCAACACGACCATCGGCATCGACGCCTACCTGACCGATTCCTACGAGGACGTCGCCTCCTACAGCGCAACCATCGCGTAACGGCAGACACCGATAGCCGCGGATTGGCGGACATATCCGCGCACATGCCAGGCGGGGCCG
>CABUWV010000027.1 GCA_902495355.1 uncultured Collinsella sp. | reverse complement strand
GTTCCGCACGAGCCGGAGAGCACTTAATGTGCTCTCCGTGCGAGCAGGACTGTCCGAGCAGGCGACCTTATGCCCCGCCCCTCGGGACGACGGGATAGATAAGGAGCACCCATGGCAGGCAAGCCGCAAACACTAGCTACGACCTCGGCATTCGAGATCTTGGGCCCCGTCATGGTCGGCCCCAGCTCATCACACACCGCCGGCGCCCTGCGCTGCGCCCAAGTTGCCGCCAGCCTGCTGGAAGGCCGCATCACCAAGGTCACCTTTGGCCTGTGGAACTCCTTCGCCCACACCTACCGCGGCCACGGCACCGACCGTGCGCTCGTCGCGGGCATCCTGGGCCTCGACACCGATGACGAGAACATCAAGCAGGCCTTCGACCTCGCGCGCGAGCAGGGCCTCGAATATCACTTTGACATCAAAGGCGACGACGCCTCCATCCACCCCAACACCGTCGACATCGAAATGGTCGACAACACGGGCGCCACGGCACAGGTTCGCGGCGAGAGCCTGGGCGGTGGCAAGATGCGCATCAGCCGCATTAACGGCGTCGGCGTCGATATCTCGGGCATGTATTCCACGCTGTTTGTGGCACACCAGGACGTTCCCGGCGTACTCGCCGCGCTCACCAACCTGCTCGCCTACGCCCACGTAAACATCGCTTTCTGCCGCACCTACCGCACCGAAGTGGGCGGCCAGGCCTACTCCGTCTTTGAGACCGACGGCGCGCCCGACGACACCGTCGTCCCCATGCTGCGCAAGCTCGACAATGTCGATTACGCGACCTTTATCGAGCTCCCCGGTTCTGCCTCGTCGCTCTCTCCCGGCGTCTCGGCCAAGGAAATCTTCGACGACGGCGAGCAGCTGCTCGATGCGTGCGAGGAACTGGGGCTCAGCATTGGCGCCGTCATGGCCGTTCGCGAGGCGCGTCTGACCGGCGAGGCCCACGCCGTCGCTGCTATGCGCCGCGTGCTCGACGTCATGCGCGAGGAGACCACGGCCCCCATCGCAAATCCGCAGCGTTCGCTCGGCGGGCTTATCGGCGGCGAGGCCAAGCTTGTCGAAGCCACCGGCCGCAACGATTTGAGTGCAAGCCTGATGGGCCCCGTTCAGACCGACGCCGTGGCCCGCGCCATGGCCGTGCTTGAGCGCTCCGCCACGATGGGAGTGATCGTCGCCGCCCCCACGGCAGGCTCCGCGGGTGTCGTGCCCGGCTGCGTGTTGGCGCTCGCCGATCGCCTGCAGCTCGACGACGAGCAAGTCATGGACGCGCTCTACTGCGCAGCCGCCATCGGCCTCAACCTCACCACGAGTGCCTGCGTCGCCGGCGCCGAGGGCGGATGCCAGGCCGAGGTGGGAAGCGCCGCCGCCATGGCAGCCGCCGCGCTGGTGCAGATGCTCGGCGGCACGCCCGAGCAGGCGCTCGACGCCAGTTCCATCGCGCTGAGTAACCTGCTGGGCCTCGTTTGTGACCCCGTCGGTGGCCTCGTGGAGGTGCCCTGCCAAAACCGCAACGCCATCGGCGTGGCAGCGGCCTTTAGCTCGGCACAACTCGCCCTCGCAGGCATTAAGAGCTTGGTGCCGTTTGACCAGATGGCACATGTCATGCTCTCGGTGGGCCACGCGTTGCCAGCCACGCTGCGCGAGACGGCAAAGGGCGGCATCGCGCAGGCTCCGGCCGCACTTTCGGCCTGTGCAAAATGCGGTGTGTGCGGATAGCGGCTAAGAATGACTCAAAGGTGGGACAAATGTCCCACCTCTTTTGAATGCCACCGTTTCCGTACCACAAACAGCAGGGCAATCGCTATAATGCAAGCCCAGTAAAAACACGATGACCCGCAAGGCGAAAATCGAAGGATATGCATACGATGTCGCAAAACGATCGAACTCAACTGATTCCCGATCCGCAGCAGACGAGCAGGCACACCGGCGGCGTTCAGTCGCCGCGTCCTATCGCGCCGAACCACGGTCAGCAGCGTAGTGCAGCAAACGCTTCCCAACGCCCGAACCAACAGCGACAGCAGCGTCAACAACGTCAGCAGCAGCAGGCAAATGGCAATGCGCCCAAGCAGCCCCCCACGCACGCTCGAGGCGATCGTGGCCCCGCGCGCAAGCCCAACGACAACAAAAAGTCAGGCAAAAAGACGACGCTCTTTGTCGTCCTGGGTCTAATCGTTATTGTCTACATCGTAGGCGTCGTAGCGTTTTCGCAGGTAGCCTACCCCAACACCACCATCGCCGGCGTCGACGTCTCGTTCTCCAACGCTTCGTCTGCCGCCACCAAGGTCAATTCGGCATGGAAGCACTATAAGCTCGCCGTGACAGGCGATGACTTTAGCTGGACCTATCAGCCCGAGTCCGATGAGCCCATCGTCGACGGCGAAGCTGCCGCAAAAGAAATCATCAGCCACAACGAAGCCTTTGTATGGCCGGTCCGCCTTGTGGAATCCTTAAGCGGCAAGACCAAAACAACCGCCACCCCCAACGAAGTCGATCTTGATCAAGACGTTGACCTGTCCATGCTCTCCGACACCTTTAACCAAAAGCAGTTTGAGAAGGATCTGGGCGCCGCCATCGACGAGTTTAACGAGGGCCGTTCGGGCACGTTCGAGGCCAATAGCTCCTATGACGAGCAGGCCGGCAAGTTTACCGTCGAGAAGGCGCGCTCCAACGAAAAACTCAACCGCGAGCATGTCATTAAGTATGCCGAGCTCGAGCTTGCCTCGCTGGCCGAGACCGTCGATCTTTCCAAGCTCGGCAACGATGCCTATGATCCTCTCAATGGCACGCTGACCGATGATCAGATTCAGGCCGCATGCGATGCCGCCAACAACTTCTTGGGCGTCAACGTGACCCTCAAGCTCAACGGCGAGGATGCCGGAAAGGTCGACGGCAGCTCCGTGTTGCAGTGGATCAGCTTTGCCGATCCGGCCAACCCCACGCTCGATACGTCGCAGATCAGTAGCTGGGCAGCCGAGCTCGCCAACGGCTTTAATACCGTGGGCTCCACTCGCTGGTGGACGCGCGCCGATGGCAAGCAGTGCGCCGTCGAAGGCGGTGACTTTGGTTGGTCCATCGACAGCAGCTCGCTCGCCAAGCAGGTCGAGGACGCCATTAACAACAAGCAGACCGGCGAGATCGAGATCAAGTACTCCCAGAAGGCCGACACCTTTACCGCAAAGGGAGAGCCCGACTGGAAGGCGTATATCGACGTCGACCTGTCCGAGCAGCACGCGCGCTACTATGACGAGAACGGTAATATCGTTTGGGAGGCCAACTTTATTTCCGGCAAACCGGGCGAAGACGCCACCCCCGAGGGCGTGTGGCAAATCAACAGCAACGACGGCGGCAGCACCCTGATCGGAGCCAAGGACCCCGAGACCGGTAAGCCCAAATACGAGAGCCCGGTGAGCTACTGGATGCCGTTCGAGGGCAATATGATCGGTTTCCACGATGCCACCTGGCAAAACGACAAGAGCTTCGATAATGCCGAGTCCTATAAATGGTGCGGTAGCCACGGCTGCATCAACCTGCGCCTGGCCGACGCCAAGGCACTGCACGATTGCATCAAAGTCGGCCTGTGCGTGGTTGTCCACTCGTAGTGCAACGCGCGCATTCCTACAACGTGGAACCGCTGCGACCAATCTAACAGTTCCGAAAGAAACCGTCCTATGCGCCCGCCCCAACCGGTGGGCGCATATAATTATCGAGGTTCTTTCTATAAAGGAGACGCTATGCCGAATGTCCCCACGATCACCCCGGGCCCAGATGATACCGAGCGCACGCCCGAAGGTGCCACCGAAACGTTTCCTCTGATTACAAACGTACATGCCGACAAGCAGAGCGGACGCGCGAACGATACGGCCGAGATTTCCGATGAAGAGGCATATGCCAAGCTCAAGGCAAAGCGTGCCGAACGCCGACGCAAAAAGCTGATTCGTCGCGGTATTGCCGCCGGCGTCGTGGGTGCCGTCGCGCTCATTGCCATTGTTGCAACCCTTTTTATCAATGTGCAGCCACAGGGCGCTAGCGGTCCTGTGACCGACATGGTGACCGAGGGCACGTTTACCACAACGGTCGAGGCGAAAGGCCAGCTCAAACCCATTTCGTCCTCAGTGGTCTCCCCTTCTGTCGACGGCACGGTCGATTCGATCAACGTGCAGGCAGGCCAATCCGTCAACGAGGGCGACGTGCTTATGACCATTAAAAACGACGAGCTCGATCGCAACGTTGCCGAGGCGCAGCGTGCAGTTGCTGCCGCTCAAGAAGACCTCGCCAACGCGCAGAAAGCCGCAGCTGCTGCGCAGGCCACCCCAACGACGGACGTCGAGGGAGCTTCCGCAGCGGCTGGCGTCTCCGCCGCATCAGTGGACACGAACGCCGTATCGGCCGCGCAGCGCAGCCTCGCATCAGCCCAGGCAAACCTCGACCAGGCGAACGCCAAGGCCTCCAGTCGCACGGTCACGGCCCCGAGCTCGGGTAGCATCGTGGAGCTCAATGCCAAAGTGGGCGCCACGGTTACAGGCGGCATGATCATGGGCGAAAGCGATACGAGCGGCGGCAAGCAGTGCATGCAGATCGCCGACCTATCTAAGATGAAGGTGACCGTGCAGGTGGGCGAAAAGGACATCGCCAAGATCGCCGTTGGGCAGAGCGCCAACGTCACGTATCCCGCGTTTCCCGATATCGTGAGCCAGGGCACCATCACGGCTATCGCGTCGGTAGCAAACTCCGACGCCGCCAACGGTGGCGGCGGCAGCGTGACCTTTAACGTCGACATTCTCATCGAGGCGCCCGACGCGCGCCTGAAGCCGGGCATGACGGCCGAGGTCTCGGTGGTGACCGAGCAGCTCGACGACGTGGTGATGGTGCCGACGATGGCGCTCATGACCGAAGACGGCGAACACTATTACGTCAACGTCGCAACCGATGACGAGGGCAAGCAAACCCATCGCGTGAAGGTGACCGTCGTGACGCAAAACGACAACGAAGCCGTAGTCGGCAAGACACAGGTTAAGCGCGACGACCAGGGCAACGAGATCAACCCCAACGTTCCGGTTACCAAGCTGCGCGATGGCGACACCCTCGTCATGGACACCGGAGCGGACGCAACGGCTGACGGCGGCTACGGTGCGGATTCGGGCAGTATGTCTGCCGACGAGGGCATGTAATGCGTCCCGTTATCGACATCCGCAACGTGCACCGCATCTTTGAGAGCGAGGCGGGGTGCGCCCACATCCTGCACAACGTGAGCCTGGCGGTAAATCCCGGCGAATTCGTCGCTATCACCGGCCCCTCGGGCTCGGGCAAGTCGACGCTCATGAACATCCTAGGCTGTCTGGATAAGCCGACGGCGGGCGACTACTACCTGCAAGGGCTCAACGTGGCCGAGCTCGATGATGAGGAGCTCACCGAAGTTCGCGCCCTGAGCATTGGCTTTGTCTTTCAGAGCTTCAACCTGCTGCCGCGCCTGTCGGTTATCGAAAATGTGATGCTGCCGCTGGCCTACACCAATGTGCCCCGTAGCCAGCGCGAAATGCGCGCCGTGCACGCGCTGCAGGCTGTCACGCTGCCCGTCGACCACTGGGACCACCGCATATCCGAGCTCTCGGGCGGCCAGATGCAGCGCGTCGCAATCGCGCGCGCCCTCGTCAATGACCCGCCCATCATTCTGGCCGACGAGCCGACGGGAAACCTGGACTCCGCCACTGGAGCGCTTGTGATGGAGACCTTCCATAAGCTCCAGAAGCGCGGCAAAACCATCGTGCTTATCACACACGACCCCAGCATCGCCGCCGAGGCCGACCGTGCCATGACCATCCGCGACGGTCGCATTCACGACGGCGCGTATATTCCACATGCACCGCGGACCCTGCGCAGAGCCGTAGATAGCCTGCCCATGATTTCCGCCTCCACCAACCCGCCGAAAGGAGTGGTGGCATGAGCGCCCGCGATCTCATCCAGGAAGCCCTTCACTCGCTCGAAGCCAACAAGGGGCGCAGCCTGCTCACCATCCTGGGCATTGTCATCGGCATCGCCTCGGTTATCGCCATGACTTCGCTCATCGGCGGTATCCAAAACAGCCTGGTCAACAGTCTGGGCCTCAATGCGGCACGCATGGTGCAAATCTATTCGTCGCAAGAACTCACCGAGTCCGACATCGAGAAGCTTCAAAAACTGGTGCCGCAGATAGAGCAGATCGGCATTGTCGACAGCGCGTATACCGAGTATAAGACCGGCGATAAAAGCTATACCTTCATGGCACAGGGTGTCGATAGCGACATGCTCGACGCCGTGGGGGCCAGCAAGCTCGTTGCGGGGCGCACCTATTCCCAGGCCGAGTCCCAATCAGGCTCGCGCGTGGCGCTCATCAGCCGCAACGGCGCCGATCAGCTTTACGGCAACGAACAGGATGCGCTGGGGAAAACCATCAAGGTGTCCAACGGCGAGGTGCAGATTGTAGGCGTGATTGATGGCGGCAGCGACTCCATGGGCTCGCTCACGCTGTATATGCCACGCGAAACTATCTCCGGACTGTTTGGCGACGAGAATCCTTCATTCCCCAGCGTGACGGCACTTGCCACCGAGGGCACGGACATGGATGAGCTCTGCAAAACCATCGAGTCCAAGGTGCGCGCGATGAAGGGCATCGAGGAGGAGGACGAGTACGACAGTGTATCGGCAACCTCCATGAAAAGCGCTATCGATGCACTCAACTCCTTTATGGGCGCATTCTCGCTCATCATGGGTGCTGTCGCCAGCATCTCGCTGCTTGTCGGCGGTATCGGCATTATGAATATGATGCTTACCAACGTAACGGAGCGCATTCGCGAGATCGGCATCCGCCGCGCTCTGGGCGCCAGTCGTCGTGATATCACCGCGCAGTTTTTGGCCGAGTCCTCGGCGCTGTGCGTCACCGGCGGACTGTTGGGTGTCCTGATTGGCTATCTGCTGGCATGGGGACTCACGTTCTTTGCCGCAAGCTCGGGCATCATGAGCGAGTTTGGAGCTACCGGGACGATCACGCCAAGCTTCTCCATTACGACAGTGTTGATCGCGTTTGCCGTATCGGTCGGCATCGGTGTAATCTTTGGCTTCTACCCCGCTCGCCGCGCAGCAAAGCTCGACCCGGTGGAGTGCCTACGCTACCAGTAAGCCACCACCAACAAGTTGCGGTGAATTAGGGACTGAATATGCTATCTAGCAGCAAAAACAGACACTATTTCACCGCAACTTATTGAAGGGCTGCTTGCGCCAGTTCCGGGCGTCCTCCTCGAGCTATTGGCGGATGACGGTCTTGTACGGCTCGAGCTTGCTCGGGGCACTCCTCCTCGCGGGCGGGAGGACGCGCAGGCGCGGCGAGCGCCTAGCGCGCGAACTCCCGTAAGAGTGCGTCTTCCACTTCCCGAAGCGAAAGGGCCCCGCCTCCCTCGGCGGGACGGGTGACCACGATGCAGTGCGCTCCCGCGTCGCGCGCGGCGGCGAGCTTCTCGGCCGTGCCGCCTACGGTTCCCGAGTCCTTGGTCACAAGCCACTGGGCGCCCACCTGCCGAAGCATCGCCTCGTTGAGCTCGCGGGTGAAGGGCCCCTGCATGCCGATGACGTGCGACGGCGAAAACCCCGCGTCGATGCACTTCGTTATAGCACCGGGCAGCGGGAGCACACGCACGAAGAAGCGCTCCGCGAAATCGGCGACATGCGTGTAGGGAGCAAGCTCCTTGCTCCCCGTCGTGAGAAGTGCGCGACCCGGGTTCTCGGAGAGAAAGCGCGCCGCGCAGGCGATCGACGCGACCGGCACGACGCCTTTGGGTAGCGCCTCGGCCGGGCGCGCAAGGCGCAGGCATCGTGCACCCACGGCGAGCGAAGCGGCCCGGATGTTGCCGCTTGCGAGCGTAGCGAAGGGGTGCGTGGCATCGACGACGATGCGCGCGCCGGAAAGCTCGCGCTCCATGTCGGCCTCGTCGAGCCTGCCCGCATGCACCTCGATGCCCGGAAGCTCGCCCAAAAGCTCGCCTCCGTACTCGGTTGCCGCGTAGGCACGGGCGGGGATGCCCGCCCCGCTCGCCCATTCGCACAGAAGTCGGCCCTCGGTGGTGCCGGCGAAGATGCGCAGCGCCGGCGCGGATGCGGGCGCCGTCACTTCGGGCCGCCTGGGCGCGTGATCTCGTAGAGCAGCGCGTTCATAATGGCGGCCGCCACGGTCGAGCCGCCCTTGCGACCCCTCGCGACGATGGCCGGAACGCGTCGCGCGAGTAGCTCCTCTTTCGCCTCGACCACGTTCACAAACCCAACCGGCACCCCAACGACGAGCGCGGGCGCGATCTTCCCCGCGTCCATGAGCTCGGTGAGGCGCAGAAGTGCTGTGGGAGCGTTGCCGACGGCCACGATGAGCGGACCCTCGATGCCGCAAGCTTTGTCCATGCTCGCAACGGCGCGAGTCGTGCCCGCGGCGCGCGCCGTTGCGGCGACATCAGGGTCGGCCATGTAGCACACGGCCTGGCAGCCGAGCTTTGCGAGCGCGGGCTTGCTTATGCCTGCGAGCGCCATGTTCGTGTCGGTGAGCACCGTGGCCCCTGCGCGCAGTGCGTCGAGCGCACAGTGCGCGGCGTAATGGGTGAACACGAGGGAATCGGCGTACGAGAAGTCGGCAGTGGTGTGGATGACGCGCTTCACGACGGGCTCTTCGAGCGGCGGGAACGTGCGGCCGCC
>CABUWV010000026.1 GCA_902495355.1 uncultured Collinsella sp. | reverse complement strand
CGGTCGGCCCCATGCCGTCCTCCGTCGCCAGGAGGAAGAGCTCGACCTTCTCCCTGCTGTACATGCGAACCTCCAGTCCGGACCGCCCCGCGGTCCAACTTTCTGTCCGCACCCCCTTTGCAGGCTTGAAGCGCTAAAACAGGAACTATTTCACCGCAACTTCTGAGGATTGAGTAGACGGTGTCTGCTACGCTGCGGTCACGGATAGGGCGTGGAATTTCTCGCCCGCGGCCTCGACGGCGGCGGCGAGCTGCTCGGCGGTCACGGTGTCGGCGCACTCAACCTGGACGGTCTGGGTCTCGTGATCGGCGTCGGCGTCGGTCACGCCGGCCACGTTGAGCAGCACTGTCTCGACGGTAGCGTCGCAGTGGCCGCACATGAGGCCGGAAGTCTTGATTGTGTATCGCATGGGTATTCCTCCCTGTTGTGTCGGCTTTTCCAGGCACCCGACCTTGACCTTCAAGCCGTCGCTCGCGTACCAAAGTACGCGTCGCTCCTCTTTCAGGTCAATCTCGGGCACCTGGAAAACCCGTTCTAAATGGACTTAATGGTGAGCTTATTTTGCCACTTTTGGCTTAAAGGATTTTAAGCGCAGCGCATTGCTTACGACGCACACGCTCGACAGGCTCATGGCCGCGGCGCCAAACATCGGCGAGAGCTGCCACCCGGTGAGCGGGAAGAACACGCCCGCGGCGAGCGGAATGCCGATGCCGTTGTAGAACAGCGCCCAGAACAGGTCCTGCTTGATGTTGCGGATCGTGGCGCGCGAAAGCTCGATGGCGCGGGCGACATCCATGAGGTCGCTGCGCATGAGTACCACGTCGGCACCCTCCTTGGCGATGTCTGCGCCGGTGCCGATGGCAAGGCCCACGTCGGCGCGCGCCAGGGCGGGGGAGTCGTTGATGCCGTCGCCCACCATGGCGACCTTGCCGCCCGTGTCCTGCAGCTCGCGCACATGGCGCTCCTTGTCGGCGGGGAGGACGTCGGCGATGACCTGCTCGCTACTCAGTCCCACGCGGCGGGCGATTGCTTCGGCAGTGACGCGGTTGTCGCCGGTGAGCATGCGCACGTCGACGCCAAGCGAGCGCAATGCGGCGATGGCCCCGGCGCTCGTCTCCTTGACCTCGTCAGCCACGGCAATGGTGCCGGCAAGCTCGCCGTTCTTGGCAAAGAACAGCGGCGTCTTGCCCTCGGCGGCGAACTGTTCGGCAAGACCCGCGGGCACCTTCGCGCCCAGCTCGTTCATCAGGCGCATATTGCCGGCGGCAATGGCGTTTTGCCCCTCGCGCGCCGTAACGCCTCGCCCGGCAACGGCGGCAAAGTCCTCGACGGCGCGCGCGACAATCCCTCGCGTCTCGCACTCGGCCATAATCGCCTCGGCCAGCGGGTGTTCGCTTGAGCGCTCCAGCGCGGCGGCCAGCTTGAGTAGCGCCTTTTCGCTCATGGCGGGCGATCCGTCGGCGCGCGTGGCTACCACGATATCGGTCACGGCAGGCTTGCCGCGAGTGACCGTTCCCGTCTTATCGAGCACCACGGTGCCCACGCTGCGCAGATTCTCCAGCGCCTCGGCGCTTTTGAACAGAATGCCCATCTCGGCGCCCTTGCCGGTGCCGACCATAATAGCGACGGGCGTGGCCAGACCCAATGCGCACGGACAGCTGATCACCAGCACAGCGACGGCGGAGGTGAGCGCTTCGTTCACGCTACCGGTCAGTGCCATCCACGCTACGAAGGTCATGGCCGAGATCACGAATACCACGGGCACGAACACGCCGGCGACCTTGTCGGCCATGCGGGCGATGGGCGCCTTGGTGGCGTTGGCGTCCTCGACGAGCTGGATAATCTTGGCGAGCGACGTGTCGGCGCCCACACGCGTAGCGCGGAAGGTAAACGATCCGGTGCGGTTGACAGTGGCGGCGTTGACGGTGTCGCCGGCGGTCTTTTCCACGGGGATGGACTCGCCGGTGAGCGCGCTCTCGTCCACGGCCGAGCTGCCCTCGAGCACCACGCCATCGACAGGGATGGACTCGCCGGGGCGCACACGCAGCACCTGGCCGGGCAGAATGGCATCGACGTCGACGGTGGCCTCGCTGCCGTCCTCTGCCACGACGGTCGCGGTCTTGGGTGCTAAGTCGATGAGCGCCTCGATAGCGCCGCCGGTCTTGGACTTGCTGCGCGTCTCGAGGTATTTGCCCACGGTGACGAGCGACAGGATGGTGCCGGCACTCTCAAAATACAGGTTGTCCATGCTCGTCATCATGGCCTCGTGCACCTGACCTGCGGCTAGCTGGTCGGCCATGATGAACATGGCGTAGAGCGACCAAGCGATGGAGGCGGTGGCGCCCACGGCAATAAGGGCGTCCATGGTGGGCGCGCCGTGCGCGAGCGATTTAAACCCGTTGATAAAGTACGCGTCGTTGACGTAGACGATGGGAATGAGCAGGACGAGCTCGGTGAGCGCGAGCGTCATGCTGTGGGTGTGGTCGGTGAAGATGCCGGGCAGCGGCCAGCCGAGCATGTGCCCCATGCCTATGTAGAACAGTGGGATGAGGAAGATGATCGAGACGATGAGGCGGGTGCGCATGGCAGAGGCGGCGGCCTCCAACTTTTTGGTCGGTGACTCCATATGGGCGGCGCCGGACCTGGCTTGCGCACTTCCGCTTTGGACAGCGTCGGTGCCCGTGCTGATGGGTGAGGCCGAGTAGCCCGCGCGGTCGACAGCGGTGCAGATGTCGTCGGGGGAGACCTGCGCAGGGTCGTAGTCCACCAGCATAGAGCCGGCGAGCAGATTGACCGCGACGCTTTGGACGCCGTCGAGTTTGCTCACGGCGCGATCCACATGCGCCTGGCAGGCGGCGCATGTCATGCCGCCCACGTCGAACTTATCTTGAGCCATGGCTTCTCCTTTCTGTAGTTCGGTGTTGGAATTGTTAACCTGCCGATACTATACACCCATACCCCCTGGGGGTGTCCAGTACAGAAAGAAATGTATGACATTTCGTTACAGATGAGGATGGATGGTTGGCCGATGGATCGTCCCAACCAATCATCTCAATCTGTAACATCTAGCAGGGAAAATAACCTCTAACTGTTACAGATTGAGACAATTGCCGGGGAGGGGTCCCGTCACGGCAAGATGCCCGCTCCCTAGATACAGAACCCGGGGATCACACAGGTTCGTTTGTTTGGCTTTTCCGCAGGCGTTGCGTACGTAAAGACGTCGCCGTCGTGCCCCACGCGGTTCATATAGAGCGTGCCTTCGCTCTCCGATGTGTCGGGGCTCACCGTGCGCTCCCACCAACAGGTGTCCTTGCCTTTCCACTGGCGGACCATCGTCTCGTTCGTGGAATACGGGCTCACCTTGAGCTCGCGGAAGAGCTGATACTCCTTGCCCTCGCCGTTGTAGATGTCTGCCAGGTAGTGATAGCCCTCGGTAAACGAATCGGGCGGTTGCGTACCGCACAGCTCGACCATGGCGGGCAGCCAAAGGGTTGCGGGCAACTCGCTCAGGCACGATGCGCTGTTGGCGGCGCCCACATTGTTCGAGACCTTCTTGACCCCTTTAATGAGTGCGCGCAACTCGTTGGGCAGCAGCTTAAGGCCGTCGCCGTTGAGCCATTCCCGCAGCTCGCAATCTACCCAGCCGGCGCTCGGCGGTTCAGCTGCAGCGTTGCGCTCGGCAATACCCGCGTCGAACATAAACGTCAGCCCGGCCTTGCCCGTACCGTCCAGAAGCTCATCGTGACGGATGCCCACAAGCTGCGCGCCGACCTCCAGCCCGTTGGTGAGCGTGACACGCTTGGTGCACGGATAGGGGATATGCCCATCAGCGTCGAGCAGGTGGTAACGCTTGGCAATCTCGCGTGCCTCGCTACGGGTCTCGGCGGCCTTAATCTTGAGCGAAATCTCCTGCAGCTGATCCCAGGTGTAGTCGTCAAGTGAACCGCGGATGCCGTCAAGGTAGTCGGGGATGCCAAAGCCATGGGTTGCCGCCCCGATAACGCTGAGCCCCGCAACGGCTGCGATAGCGCCGCCGATAATAAAGCGGCGGCGGGTCATGGCATCGTGGCGGGCCTGATTCAGGATCTCTCGTGCGCGCTCGCCGGCGACGTCGACCTTAAGGTGCGTGCCAGAATCGATATCAATCGCGGCCTCGTCTCCTGTGCCTTCGCGGCCCTCGGATTCGGCATCGGTGAGGTATGCCGAGAGCACCTCGAGCATCTGCTGCTCGGTGGGACGATCGCACTGCTCGACTGAGAGACCCTTCATGATGATTTGGACGAGCGCTTCATCGCCCTCGCAGCGCGGCTCGAGCGGCGCCGGCTTGGTCTTGGTCTTTACGAGATAGAACGAGCCGGTTGCAGCGGCGTCCGTCGACTCAAAGTCAAACGGTTTGCGACCGCTGTAGAGCTGGTACAGAATGCTCGAAAGCGCGTAGACATCGATTGCCGGCGAACGGCGAAGGGCCGCGATGCCTTCGATATCCTGCGTGAGCATCTCGGGCGCGGCGTATGCGGGCGTGGCAAAGCGCCAGATGTCGGCGCGCCGGGTGATCGTGTCGTCGCCGAGAGCCATGGTCGCGGAGCCCATGTCGATGAGGCAGGGGTCAAAGGAACAATCGGCAATCTGCTGCTCGAGTGTTCGGCTGGTGGTGCGGAACATGATATTGGCAGGCGACAGGTCGCGATGGACGACCGGATTCACGAGGCCTTGGGTCATCAAGAGCGCACGAAGCACGGCGTTTCCGACGGCGGCGACCATCTGGGTGGTCAGCCCGCCCGAGGCGTCGTGCGGAAGCAGAGGTAGCGCCTGCTTGAGTGAGGTGCCCTCGACCCACTCCATGAGGATGAGCGGGTCATCCTCGCACGATCCGTAGCCATAGACGCGTGGAAATCCGCGCAGGTGCGAGACGGTACACAGATGACGGTACTCCTCGAACAGCGCGGCGGTGTTGGCCAGGTGCGCTGCCGATTGCTCGGCGGAACGGTCGGGGGCTTGGCCGGAAAGGATGGCGTTGTCCTTGAGTAGCTTGACGGCAAAGACCTCGCCGCTCGTGTTGGTCGCGCGCAGCACGTGCCCGATGTTGCCGTTGTTGCGGTGGGCCGTCTGGAGAATAAGCGTCATAAACCGACGCTTGGCCTCGTCCTCGGCGCTGGGGTCGACCGCCACGGCGGTGTCGAACGTGTCAAGACGGATGAGTTTGTCGCCATAGGCGCTATCGGTAGTATCCATGGCGTTCCTTTGTCTGGCATGGGTTGCCGCACGTATACGTGAGCAGTGCGGATATCGGTAAAGAACCATGATAGCCGCACTGCCCACGTATGCCGCTGAGTATTGTCGTTTACGACGCAGAAGGTAGAAGACGAAAGACGGACGGCGACCGTCTTCCGATCGCCGTCCGTGCTAGTCCACAATGACAAGGAATGTCGTGTAGAGACCCAGATGGAGCCTGTCGCTGTTGGCGATTTCCACGGGGGGATAGACTTTGCCGGGCTCGCGTTGGTCGCGCGGCGGCTCAATCACAATATCGCCGTCGCCCGCGCCCGATTCGAGCACTGTGCCGTTGGTCGATCCAAGGCCCTGGGCGTACCAGTGCTCACCCTCGAGCCAAATGCGAAGATGCTCGCGCGATGCGTCGGCGCCCACATCGGTGATGCTGGGCGAGGTTTTGGGCAAAGAACCAATCACGGTGCCGCGCGGATCGCGTGTGAGGGGATGGATTTGCATGTCGGCGCAGTTGTCGGCATGGGTTCTGAGCAGACCGAGGTTGGGGGCGACGGTGCGCGGCTGTTCCAGGCTGTTCATAAAGCCACGTCCGACGGTAGTTTCGGTGGTGCCGAAGTGCCCGCCCGTCTTGCTGCTGCAAAAGCGCTCGACGGTGGCCACGCCCTGAACGGGATCGGCGAGCGCCCCCGTTGCCACAAAGAGCATAAGGTAAAGCGTGCTTTTCTCGCGCACGGCATTGCCGTCGAAGTTGTCGATGCGATTGAGGGCATTTGCATATAGGCGGCTGTCCAGCTTGTAGCTGGCGAGAGCCGACATCATTTCGTTGGCGGCCGGACCGCGATAGTGCTCGGCGATTGCCCGATAGGCGGCCTCGCCGCCGCCGAGCTTGCTGCAGATTGCCGAGGAAAGGTTGAGTGTGGTGACGGTAAAGTCGCTGTAGATGGAGGGTGCGCACTGGTCAGGCTTGCGATGGACGATGTAACGGGTGAGATACGAGCGGTTGGAAGAGCATTTCTCGAGCAGGGTACTGCCGAGATAAGAGTTTCCATTGATGAGCATTCGGGCGATCTCGAGATGATTAAGACCGCCGAACGAGCGAATATCGTTATAGAGGACCGAGCAAGGCGTCTCTGCTGCCACGGATACCTCCTTTGATTGCTTCCTAGCCAATATGGCGATAGGAATTAATGGCCCCGGTGGGCGACGTATTAAATGGCTGCACAATAAATAGTGTAACCAAAGCAACATTATAGGCCACATGTTCGAAATTGCAGGAAGACTGAGAGATTTGGTTTGGACTGGACGGAAATCCCCCTCTGTCTTGATCTGTAACATTTGGACCCGATTTTGCCCTGCATCTGTTACAGATTGAGATAATCGGCCGGGCCCACCTCGTCCGCCTCGTCATCTGTGGTTTACGTGGGGGCATACGGAGTGCGGGTATACTAACCGGCGGCGAATCTGCTCCATCGCTTAGAGCTGCTGCGTCTGGACGGCGCGTGATAGGGCTGCCAAAGCGATCGCCAGCGTGCTGAGCAACGTCCTCTCTGTGCGCACCTGTTTTTGTATGTATTAGCGCACTACCAAGCACGCTCGCGCGGCCGCATGCCGTGCCCATAACGCGTGCAGATAAGGAACAACAACATATGCGCAATTCTGTATCCGACGTCACGGACGCCGAGATTCTGGACGAGGCCCGCGAGGCCATGACCCAGGCTGCCTTCGATGCTGCCGACGAGGCCAGCGCCGCCGAGACCGTCGAGTCCGCGACCGAGAACCTGCCCGCCTTTGACGAGCTGGGCCTTTCCGACGAGATGCTTCGTGCCATCGAGAACCTAGGCTACACGGCGCCCACGCCTGTCCAGGCTGGCTCGATCCCCGTGGTGCTCGAGGGCCGCGACCTGCTTGCCGCCGCTCAGACCGGCACCGGCAAGACGGCCGCCTTCTTGCTGCCGACCATGAACAACCTGGAGCACATCGCTCCGCCCAAGCCCGTGCGCGAGCGCGGAGGCCGCAACCGCCGTCGCGGCTCCAAGAAACCCGAAGGCAACGGTCGCGGTCCCGTGATGCTCGTCATTACCCCCACGCGCGAGCTCGCGCAGCAGATCGACGAGGTCGCGAGCAAGATCGCCGACGTTACGGGCCATGTTGCCGTGACCGTCGTGGGCGGCGTGAGCTACAAGCCGCAGACTGCTGCCCTCAAGTACGGCTGCGACATCCTGGTCGCCACGCCGGGCCGTCTGGTCGATCTGATCGAGCAGGGCGCCTGCCACCTGGACGAGGTCAAGGTGCTGGTGCTCGACGAGGCCGACCGCATGCTCGACATGGGCTTTTTGCCCGCCGTCCGTCGTATTGTGCGCGAGACGCCGGCCGAGCGCCAGACGCTGCTGTTCTCGGCAACGCTCGACGAGGAGGCCGTGGGCGAGATCACCGACCTGGTGAGCGACCCGGCCCGCGTGGAGATCGCGCCTGCCACGTCGACCGCCGACACCGTCGACCAGTTTGTGTTCCCGGTGTCCATCGAGGCCAAGAACAACCTGCTGCCCGAGTTCCTCAAAAAGGAGGGCCCGGAGCGCACTATCGTCTTTATGCGCACCAAGCACCGCGCCGACAGCTGCTGCCGTCGTCTGGAGCGCAAGGGCATCAAGGCCGCCGCGATCCACGGCAACCGCAGCCAGGCCCAGCGCGAGCGCGCGCTTTCGGCCTTCCGCGACGGCACCGTCGACGTGCTGGTGGCGACCGATGTCCTCGCCCGCGGCATCGACATCAGCGACGTGCGCTACGTCGTGAACTTTGACGTGCCGGCCGAGCCGACCGACTACATCCACCGCATCGGCCGCACGGGCCGCGCCGGCGAGCTGGGCTGGGCCATCACGTTTGTGACCGAGCAGGACGTCGATGAGTTCTACGAGATCGAGAAGCTCATGGACAAGACGGCCGACATCTATGACGCCGGCGACCTGCATGTGGGCCCCAACCCGCCCGCGGTTGACCCCGAGCGCGACCCCGCGGCCTTTAAGGTGAAGAAGAAGACCAAGCGCGGCAAGTCCAAGAGCAAGAAGAAGCTCGAGCAGGCGCGTCGCGACGGCAAGCGCAACGGCGATGACTACGGCGATGTGGCCGGTCGTTCCAACCGCGGTCGCGACGAGCGCCGCAGCGACGGCGAGCGCCCGAGCCGTCCCAAGCGCGGCGGCGAGACCCGCGTGCGCGAGGGCGTTCAGGCTCGCGTGGATGAGGCCGTGGAGAGCGTGGCCCGCGAGGTGGCTGCCGAGGAGCGTGCTGCTGCTGTTGAGCAGGGCCCGCGCGGCAACCGTGCCGAGCGTCGTGCCAAGCAGTTCCAGGGCGAGGCGCACCGCCGTCGTCGTGAGGACGAGGACCGTGGCGGTCGTCGTCGTGTTGAGCGCGAGGACGAGGGCCGTGGCTCGCGTGGCGGCAAGCGCGGCTCGGGTGACCGTCGTCGCTCCGGTCGCGATGGCGAGCGCGGCGAGCGCGATGAGCGCCGTGGCGGCGAAGGCCGTGGTTCGCGTGACGAGCGTGGTGCCCGCGGCGGCAAGCGCTTTGACGAGCGCGGAGGCCGCGAGGGCGGCCGCGGTGGTGAGCGTCGCGAGGGCGCTCGTGGCAACGGTGGCCGCAGCGGCGCCGGTCGTTCGAATGAGTCGCGCGATCGTCGCGACCCGCGTGCCAGCCGCGATCGCCGCGATGACTGGCGCAACTACGACGATACCCGCGAGGAGCGCCGTGGCGGCTATCGCGGCGGGCGTGGCGGCAACCAGGCCGGCTCCCGTGGCGGTCGTGCCGGCGGTCGCGATAACCGTGGCAGCTATGGCAACAGCCGTGGTGGCAAGCGCGGCGGCAGCTCCCGTCGCCCCGGTGACGGCGGCGGCAAGCGCAAGTAACATACGCGTCGCACGCTAGAGCGAGGCGAACTAAGGGCCCCGAGCAACTACGCTCGGGGCCCTTTTTGGTGCAAAGGGGTCAGGTTACTTTGCACCAATGTCCTTAAGTTGCGGTGGAATACGGACTGTTTTGGCCTTTTGAGCGGCTTTTCAGTCCCTATTTCACCGCAACTCATGATTGGTGCAAACAAACCTGTCCCCAATGCACCAAACAAGGATCGTCCCTAAGTGCCGCCTAAATACCGTTTATCGAAGAAAAAATACCGCTCACCGGTCAGAATGATTGTTCTGGCTTTGGGCTTGTCTACAATATCTCCCGTAAAAAGAAATGCGGAAGGTTACCGAGTCCCTCGGACGTGGGCCTAACCAAAGTCTTTGAACGGGTGTGTCTCTATGGATGCATTCGTTTGATTTTGGTTGGGCTATATTTATGAAGGGACATGCCACCATGGGTTTCTTTTCGGCTTATAGGACAAAATGTGTGTCCACGTTGGGGGTATCGGCGCAGGTCGATGCCCCTTTTTCAGCCGTTTAAATTCCGTGCCCGCTTTTAACCGCTCGGACAGAATGTGTGTCCGGT
>CABUWV010000025.1 GCA_902495355.1 uncultured Collinsella sp. | reverse complement strand
GGTCTGCTTGCGACACTAAGTTTGTTGCTACGGCCGATGGCAAGCTGGTCAAGCCGGTCGATCCGACGCGCGATGGCTACACTTTCGGCGGTTGGTATACCGATGAGGCTTGCACGCAGGCGTATGACTTCAGTACGCCGGTGACGGCCGACCTGACGTTGTATGCCAAGTGGACCAAGAATGCCGTTAACCCTGGCGGTAATGGCGGTTCAGGCTCCAATGGCGGCAATGGCGGCGTTGGTTCGAATGGCGGCGGCGGTTCTAGTACCGGTACTGGTTCCGGCACTGGCGCTGGCGCTGGTTCTGGCTCCGGCTCGAAGGGCGGCGCTATTGCCCCGGGCCAGAAGCCGGTGACCAAGACGACGGTGTCGACCAAGACCGAGACCAGGGACAACAAGTCCGACAAGAAGGACTCCGATAAGTCCGATAAGAAGGACGAGAAGAAGTCTGACAAGAAGTCTGACAGGAAGTCTGACAGGAAGGACGGCAAGTCCGACAAGAAGTCCGACAAGAAGTCCGATTCCAAGTCCGATACGGGTGCTGTTTCCACGACCACTGCTAAGAAGTCCTCTAGTGCTTCCGAGCAGGAGACTGGCACCAATCCGCTCGCCATCGTTGGCATCGCCGCCGGCGTGATTGGCCTCGCGCTCATCGCCGTCTTCGTGCTGACCAAGCGCAGCAAGGGTGACGGTAATGCCCGATAAGCCCAAGGAGACCAGCGGGCAACAGCCCGACTCCTCGTTTATCCAGCTCGATGATCCAAAGCAACAGGGCGCCGCTTCGGCGGCGTCCGCCTCTCGTCGCAAGGCGCTCCTTGGCGTTCTTGCTGCCGCGTACACCATTCTGATCGTCGTCTCGCTGGGCTTCGTCCATCCTTCCGAGAGCGGCGCCTGGTCCATTGACTGGATCGTTCAGACCGTGACGGGGGAGAGCGTCGTCGCCAAGGACACCAAGGGGTCTGGCTCGTCTGCCGCTTCGGGCGAGGCCAGTTCCAAGGATTCCAAATCTTCGAATGATGCAAAAGACGAGCCCAAGGGTTCGAACGACGCCAAGGACGATTCCGAGTCTTCAAACAAGGAATCGGACAAAAACTCGGATAGCAAGAAGTCCGAGGACCGGGGCGGCAAGAAGTCTGGCGATAAATCCGCTGCCCAAAATACGGGAGCCGGTGATACTTCCAATGCGTCTGGCGGTGCTTCTTCGGGCGGTGGCCAGTCGTCTGATGGAGCCTCGTCCTCTAATGGTGGAAACGCCTCCTCGGGCAGCCAAAGCGGCTCACAGGAGTCCAGCTACGTTACGGTGACGGTTTCGGTCACATCGAGCGCTGTGGGCAATCCTGTGTCCTCTGGCGGCACCTTTACCTTTAACGAAGGCGCCACCGTTTACGATGCCCTGTGCGCGCTAGGCCTTTCTGTCAACGCACACGGCTCGTCGTACGGCACGTATGTTTCCGCGATTGGTGGTTTGGCCGAGAAACAGTACGGCGGCACGAGCGGCTGGATGTACTCCGTCAACGGCACAACGCCCATGACGGCCTGCAGTAACTACGTTCTCTCCAATGACGACAACGTCGTTTGGTATTACGTAACGGGCTAGAGGCCTCGACATAGCGCGCCAGACGGGCGGTTCGGGCCAACATCCGGACCGCCCGTTTTTCATGCGAATGGGACTGGGTCGCCGGGTCTCTCTGCAAACAAAAAACCGGTTGGAACGGGAATTCCAACCGGTTATACATTCAAGCAAATAGTGAATCGACTACGACCGTGCGCCCTCGAGGAAGAAGCGACGGCTGAAGTAGTTGTACCAGGTGACAAGGAACGTGGCGATGGCCTTCATGGCTTGGTAGCCGATGCTCAAAAACGTGACGCCCACAAACATATACAGGTCGTTGAGGCCCAGGCCGATCACCGACAGGATGGTGAAGATCGTGAACTCGCGCTTGCGGCTCATGCCTTCGCGGTGGTCGAACACGTACTTCATGCTGAGCCAGTAGTTGACCACGACGGACGTGATAAACGAAACCGTGGTGCTCATCAAAAAGTCGAGGTGGAACAGCTCGACGAGCGCAATGAGCATGCCCCAGTCGATGCCAAAGGAGATAAGACCCACGACAGCAAACTTGAGGAACTGCTTGGTATGAGGTTGTGCCAGCGCCTTGCGCACGTAATCACATCCAATGCGTTGATGAATCGAGCAGAGGATACTTTAGAGCTTTTACAAGGGAAACGTAAGGTCTTTGCCAAGAACTATATGAACTCGCCAAATTTTCAAGAGCTAATCCGCAAACGTTGAAAATTTGCCCGTAAACGAGCGGCACCCACGGACGATACTGCGCTGAGTGCACGTCGTCCGTGGGCGCCGTAATGCTGCAGGGGTTTCGAGCTACTTGGTCTCGTCGCCCTCCAGGAAGATTTTTCGGGTCACAAAGTTGTAGACCATGACAAGCGCGGTGGCGCAGATCTTGGCGATATTGGCCTCGAGTCCCAGGCCGGCGTTGAGCGCCAGCACGATGCCGTCGTTGAGCACCAAACCGATCACGGACAGCACGACAAAGATGATGAACTCGCGGCGGCGGCTCATGCCTTCCTTGTGCGCAAACACGTACTTCATGCTTGCGAGGTAGTTAAAGATGAGTGAGATGATAAAGCCGCTGGTGTTGGCGATTAGGATGTTGAGGCCCAGACCGTAGTGGAGCAGATTCATAATGCCAAAGTCGATAACCGTGGCAATGACACCGACGACGCCAAATTTCATGATCTGCGCAAGGAGCTTTTGCATGGTACCTGCCTTAGGGTGGCGCGGGGACGCCGTGGGGATGACAAACTCAGCAAGTTTAGCCAATCCCCGCGGGTGGGGCTAGACGCGCTCTTCGATAGCACCGTTTCTATATGCATCGAGCAGCTGGCGCAGATCCTGGATCTGGCTGCGAATCTTGGCGCCAGTATCGGTGTCGCTCACCATGCGGCGACGGTCTGCTTGGTCAAAACGGTTGGTCTCGCTTTCGATGTCCACGTTGCGCGTGAGTGCCTCGGCAACCGTCGTAAAGGCCCGGTGCGACTTGAGGCGGCAGCCGCGCGAGCTCGAGATGAGCGTATAGCCGGCGATGCCCGTCTTGGGATGGTAAGCGCGGCAGAAGCCGCCATCGATGACCAGCAGCTTGCCCTCGGCGCGGATGGGCTGCTCGCCCTTGGTGGTTTTAACGGGCGTGTGGCCGTTGATGATGTGGCCGGTCGGCGAGCATGCCATGGGCGCGACGCCAAACTCGCGCATGATATCATCGCAGACCGAGGGCGACTTGGTAAGCGTAAAGTACGGGTCCATCGGCTCGACCCAGGTGCTCTTATCGGCGATATAGGCGCGCTCAAAGGTACGCACCAGGCGTCCGCTGGCGGGTGAATTGAAGCCAATCCACAGGTACCACATCCAGTCGAGGGCATCGCGGTCGCCCACGCGCCACGCGCGGCGGGCGATGTGGTCGCAAAAATCGAGATAATCGCGGCCAGCGTGCCAGGTGCCCAGGCAGTTCATGCTGCTAAAGGTGCCGTCTTCGTTGAGCGGAACGCAGCCGTGGAAGAGCAGGTTGCCGTTGGCGACCTTGTACATCGAGCCGTGGGTGTAGAGGAAATCGATATGGCGATGCAGGTGATCGGCGGTTACAAACTCGGACACGAGCTTGTCGATGATGTGCTGCTCCTGAGACGTGAGCGTGTAGGGGTCCGCCGGGTCGACGGTGGGGAAGTCGTTGGTCGTGAGCGGCCACACGCTGCCGTCGGCGAGCGTGACCGTGCCGGTGTCGTGGTCGATCTTGTCGAGTAACAGGCGGTCGGTCATATCGAACTCGGGGTGGCGCTGGATAATCTGGCCCTCGAGCTTAAAGAGCAGCACGTTGATGGCCTTGATCAGCGGGGTGATGGACTCACCGGCGGTGTAGGTGGCATCGGCAAAGGCGACAAGCTCACGCAGCGAGATGCCGTAGTCGTTCTCCAGGATCTCGTAGTTGTCGTAGCGTAGGTTGTTGCGCAACACCGTGGCGATGCAGGCGGGCTCACCGGCCGCAGCGCCCATCCACAGCAGGTCGTGGTTGCCCCACTGGATGTCGAGTGAATGGTAGGTGAGCAGACGGTCCATAATTTTGGCCGCGCCGCCGCCGCGGTCGAAGATGTCGCCCACCAGGTGCAAGTGGTCGACGGCCAGGCGCTTGATGAGCGAGGCGAGCGACTCGATAAAGTCGTCGGCGCTGGCGGTCTCTAGGATGGACTCCACGATGCGCTCGTGATAGCGCACGCGATAGTTGTTCTCGTCCGGGTGCGTGTGCAACAACTCGTCGATGATGTAGGCGTAGTCGCGCGGGATGGCCTTACGCACCTTGGAGCGCGTGTAGCGGCTTGAAAGTGAGCGAGCGACCATGATGAGCTGGTCAAGCATCGTCTTGTACCAGGTTGGCGAGTCCTCGCGCCGGCTGCGGACCAGGTCGATCTTCTCGCGCGGGTAGTAGATGAGCGTACACAGCTCGCCCTTTTCGTCAAAGGAGAGCGTGTCGCCAAAGATCTCGTCGACATGTTCGCGCACGACGCCCGAGCAGTTGTTGAGGATGTGCATAAAGGCTTCGTACTCACCATGCACGTCGCTCATAAAATGCTCGGTGCCCTTGGGTAGGTTGAGGATGGCCGAGAGGTTGATAATTTCGGTAAATGCGGATTGTTCGGTGGGGAACTGTCTCGACAGCAGGCGCAGATACTTAAAGTCTTGCGGGTTGCGATCGAATGCGACCATGAAACACCTTCCGATGGGGCTGGTAAAACTAATAAACAGCGTCAAACGTTTACCAGTATGCGCCGCTTTTGTTTCGATTTTGCGCCAGCGGATGAATTGTCGGCTGAACGGTTTGGTAAATCGATTTAGTGAAGGTAGATGTGTTGGTCGGGTGGAGACGACAGAGGGTGTTTTCTCAGATATTTATGCGTCGGGTCGGTGGAGACGATGGTGGTAAAGATGTTCACTATTTTTGGTTCGATTTGGTAAATAGTGGACATATGTACCGTATGTAGGCTCACTGTGCGATAATTTGCGCAGCAATGAGTAAGGAGCCTCATATGAGTGATTTTGTCCTGACCTGTGAATCCGCCGCCGACCGAACCCGTGAGTTCTTTGCGTCGCGCAATATCCCTGTCGTGTGTTTTCATTACGAGATCGACGATGTTGTCCATACGGACGATCTGTATCAGTCGATTACGCCGGACAAGTTTTTTGCCCAGATTGCCGCGGGCACCATGCCCAAGACGTCTCAGGTGAGCGTGGGTGAGTACGAGGAGTTTTGGGAGCCGTTTGTTGCCGAGGGTAAAGACGTGCTGCACCTGGCGTTGTCGTCGGGTATTTCGGGCACGTATGGATCGGCCTGCGTTGCGGCGCAGATGCTCGCGGATCGCTATCCCCAGGGCGGCAAGGTGCGCGTCATCGATTCGCTGGCGGCGTCTTCGGGCTTTGGCCTGTTGCTGGAATATGCCGCCGACGTGCGCGATAGCGGGGCTTCACTCGACGAGACGGCTGCCTGGATCGAGGAGCACAAACTCAACCAGCACCACTGGTTCTTCTCGACCGATCTGTCGAGCTACCTACGAGGCGGTCGCATTTCGGCCGCGAGCGCGATCATTGGCACGGCGCTTAAGATTTGCCCGCTTATGACGGTCGATTGCGATGGCAAGCTGTCGCCACGTGAGAAAATTCGCACTAAGAAGCGAGCGATTTCCGAGATGGCTAAGACCATGATGGCACACGTGCAGGACGGTGCGGATTATTCGGGTAAGTGCATCATGTCGCACTCGGCGTGCCGCGAGGATGCCGAGGCAGTCGCGGCGCTGATTGAGGAACAGGTTCCGCAGCTTAAAGGCAAGATTGAGATCAATGACATCGGTACTCTGATTGGCTCGCATACCGGGCCTGGTACGGTGGCGCTCTTCTTTATGGGCGACAAGCGCGTGGATTAACTTGGCTCATCACGTCGCTGCGTGATTGCTCAAACGAAAACGGCCCGCCTCACGTTTGTGGGGCGGGCCAAGATGTTTTGCTAGCGTTTCTTTCCGCGGAAGAAAAAGCCGTGCAATGACGGCTTAAGGCCGCGGTTGGCGCGATGCTCCTCGACGCGCTCGTGGATCGAAGCGACGCGCTCGATGACTTCGTCGGGAATCGGCACGTCGGGATTCATGTTCTCGACCTGGCTGACCTCGGCGGCGGCGACCTGGTCGATAATGGGCACATCGTCGCGCGAGATGACGGGTGTGGCGTCTTCCTTCATCTTGCGATAACGCTGCATCATGTCGGTCTGTAGCTGCTGGGCCGAAGGCGGCGTCCAGATGATGGCGTTGGCGCCGGCGGCGATGGTTTCACGGATGCTCTCGGGCGTCTTGCCGCCCGGCGCGATGAGCGGCAGGTTGGGATAGTGCTCGCGCAGCTCGCGTAGGACCTGGGGCGTGTTCTTGCCGGCGGCGATGTTGAGAATCTTGGCTCCAGCGCGCACCTTGGCGTGGGCATCGTCGTCGCAGCGAACGACCGTGGCGATGACGGGGATGTCGGCGATGTTGGTGATGTGCTCGACCATCTCGGCAGTGGCGGGGGAGTTGACCACGCAGCCCGCCGCGCCCTGCATCTCGGAGACGGCTGCCATCTGCACGGAGCGCTTACCGGTCGTAGTTCCGCCGCCCACGCCTACAAAGACCGGGCACTCGGCGACGGTCAACAGTGCCTGCGTAATGGCGGGCTGCGGCGTGAAAGGGTAGACCGCAAAGACGGCATCGGCGTTGGAGTTGCGGATAACCGCGACATCGGTGGTGTAAATGAGCGACTTGATGCGGCGGCCGAAGAGCGTGAAGCCGCTGGCCTCCTCGATCTCGTCGGGCATGCGGAGGGCCGCCTTGCGCAAACGCCCGTCGATGGGCAGCGGCTCCATGGGGAGCAGTCCGTTGGGGGTCACGGCTACCTGGGGCTCGGTGAACTCGTCTGCGAGCTCGACCTCGGAGAAATCGACCGAGGCGACGATGTCCTCGTGAACCTCGGCGGGCACATCGATGGGAGCTTGGTCGTTTGCCGCGGCAGGCGTGTCGAAGGAGCTGGTGCCGACGAAGGCGTCGACGCGCTCATTTAGATCGTTGAGGGTATCCATGGAGGCTCGATTCTATGTGATGATGGCCGGCGCGATGCAGCCGGAATAGCGAATGCTAAATCGTTTGACGAGTTGATTTTTCCCCGCCGTGCCATCCGTTAGACCGAAGGGCAGGCGAACGTGAAGGAGCTGTGGTGGCGGGTATCGAGGTGCTATCTTGAAAGTCCCGTTTAAAAGAGAGGTGACGCGGTATGGAATTTTCGGCAATGTTAGGCTCGATTGGCCTATGCGTGGGCGCAATCGTAGCCGCCGCGGTCATCTACTTCGTGGTCACGGCCATTAAGAGCAAAAGGGCCGAACGCAAGGAGCACGCGATGCTTAAACAGCATCGCGACCAGCAGGACAAACGCGCACAGAGATAGCTTGTTGAGTTTTGGATCCGTGCGCTAGCTGCGTTTTCGGATCAGGGCAATGTAGAAGCCCTCAAAGTCGCGGCTGGGCGGAATGGTGAGCGTGCCGGGCAGGCCGTTGGCGATGGCCGATACCTGACCCGCGGCAATGGCCTCGGTGAGAGCGTTGGACTCGATGTGTGGCTCCTCACCAGCTTCCTGGGTGCGGCGTGCTTCACTTTCGCTTGGCGTGCCGTCGAGGGGGATAAGCTCGCAGTCCATATGCTTGTTGAGGGCCTCTTGCAGGGCGTCCTCGTTTTCCTGCGGCAAGATTGAACAAGTGGAATAGACGAGCGTGCCGCCCGGTTTGAGGGCTCCCATGGCGCGGTCCAGAAGCGCGCGCTGCGAGCGGGCGCACTTGCTCAGCAGCTGCTCGGTCAGGCCGCGCAGGCTTTTCTCGTTGCCGCTGATGACGGTGCCCGTGCCGGTGCATGGGGCGTCGAGCAGGATGCGGTCAAAGCGGAAGAACTCGTCGAGCTCGCGTGCATCGATGCGCATGACGGGCACGTTTTTGGCACCCTGGCGATGGAGGTTTGATTCGAGCTTTTCGGCGCGGGGGATGCTCATCTCACAGGCGGTAAGGTGCGCCTGTCCCTGCGTGAGGGCGGCGATCTGCGTCGTCTTGCCGCCAGGGGCTGCGCACATGTCCAGGATGTCCTCGTCTGCCTGGGCGCCCAGGACCAACGGCGGCATCATGGACGACAGGCTCTGTAGGTAGATCTTGCCGTCGCGGTAGATGTCGAGGTCCCATAGGTCGGAAACCTGGGCCTCGGGCAGGATAAAGGCGTCCGGATACCAGGTAACGGTTTGGTGGGCGATGCAGGCGGCATCGAGCGCCGCAGCGATGTCCTCGGCGGTCGCCTTGAGCGTGTTGGCGCGCAGCGTGACCGGGCGTGTGGCCGCGGCGCCGAAGCCCTCGATCATGAGCTCGGCATCGGCGGGCGCATAGGCGCCGGCGACCGTGTCGACCATAAAGCGCGGCAGGTCGGCGGCGGAGTGTTGGGCGGCAAGCTGGTCGGAAAGCTCGGTGGCAGCAAACTGCCTAAGCTTGAGCTCGGGCTTAACCTGCTTTTTCTGCTTACGACGACGCGGCTTGGACATCCGTCTTTCCTTCCCGTCCCAAATTGACTACTTTCCGGGCACGCCGCTGCTGGCGTGCTTTAGTACTGGCTCTCGTGCTTGCTGAAGAAGTCGAAGCGCGGGGGCAGCGGCTTCACGCGGTGCTCACCGGGCTTCTCGCCCAGGCTCTCCACAAACTCGTCCGTGGAGGCAAAGATGTTATCCCAGCTAAAGAAGGCGACCGGATCGACGTCGAAGTACTCGCAGATGAGCTCGCAGCCGGCCGGCACAATACCGTGCATCAGGACGGTTGCCACGCGCAGCTCGGTAAAGGCGTCGACGAGGGCCTGCGTCATCGCGGCATTGGCCGGCTCGCCCTCGAGCTTGTTGGCGGCCTTGGAGGCATCGCTCCAGCGCTTGTTGGCGGCGCGCAGGTAGTCGTCGCACACGGCAAGCGCGCGGTGCGTCTCGAACTTGTACATGGCCTGCTCAAAGGCGAGGGCTGCCTGCTGGGCGGCTTCGACCACGGTGTCAGAAGCGGTGCCGGCGGGGATGCAGCCGTTGCGGTAGGGACTCTCGTCGCCTTCCTTGACGGCGACGCCGTAGAAGCAGCTGCGGGCCAGGCGGTTGAACACGCCGGTCAGCAGCGCGCTCTCCTTAAGGGCCGGGTCGATAACGCGCTTGTCGTCGCAGGCGCGCACCTCGTTGCCGTCCTTGTCCTTGCCAGTCACGCGCGTGTCGTATGCCTTGGGGCTAAAGCTCACCGGCTTCTCGGACAGGCCGAGCGACAGCCAATGCGCGCGCATCTGCTCGCAGGTGTAGTGGTTGAGCAGGTCATCTGCCGGCGGGGGAGGCGTCTGCGAGGACGAGCTGGCCTTTTTGCCCATGTAGAGCAGGTGGTAGCAGGCGCTGACGGTGCTCTGCGTAAGGTCCCAACCCAGGGCCTCCCACATGGCGGTCTGCGCGATGCAGTAGAAATAGATGTTGTCCTGACCGATGAACTGGTAAATCTGAGCGTCGTCCGAGCACCACCAGTCGCGCCAGTCGAGCGAGCTGTGCTGGTAGGTGGGCGCGGGGACCTGCGTGGAATTGGCGGCGGGCTCGCCCATGAGGGCGGCGTCCTGGGCGGCGACACCCTCGGTCACGCCGGCGGCACGGGCGTCGCGGGCGAGTACGGTACGCGTGTAGCTGATGGGCGCCCACAGGCTCTCGGGCCAGCACCAGCAGGTGACGTCGGAGACGCCATCGACCTCGGGCACCGGAACGCCCCAGTCGATGTTGCCGGTGATGCGGAAGGGCACGAGCGCCTTGCCGCTGCGGAAGCGCACGCCACCGTTGGCGAGCACTGCGTGGGCATCGTCGCGCTCCTTCCAGCTGGGGAAGGTGACGGTAAAGCTGCTCTTGTTGCCCTCGGGCTCCAGCACGGTGTGCTCAGGAAGCTGATCCTCGACGGCATCGAAGGCCTCGCGGAACTTGTTCTGGATGTAGAGCTGGGCCGGCAGCAGCCACTCCTCCATAGTCTTGGAGACCACGGAGCGAACCTGCGGGTTCTGGGCAAGCTTGGCGGTATAGGTCTTCATAAAGTCGAGGTAGGCCGGCAGGTCGAAGTAGAGGTTGTCGACCGGGCGCAGCTCGGGCACCTCGCCGGTGAGCTGGCTCTTGGGCGCGATGAGCTCCTCGGGCTCAAACTGGTGGCCCAGATCGCACTCGTCGGCATAAGCCTTCTCGGACTTGCAGCCCTGGATGGGGCAGCGGCCGATCACCTGACGGCCGTTGAGGAACGTGCCGGCCTTGGCATCGTAGAACTGCAGCGTGGAGCGCTTGGAGATGGTGCCCTGCTCGTGCAGGCGCTTGATAATCTCGGCGGTCACCTCGTTGTGGATCTGGGCCGCCGGCTCAAGGCCCGAGCCACCGTAGATGTCGCAGCTGATGTTGTAGTTGTTGAGGGTCGCGGCCTGGCGGGAGTGATTGGACTCGACATACTCGCCGATGGACTTGTCGTAGCCTTCGTTCTCCTTGAGCTTGCGGTAGCTCTCCATGATGGGCGAGCCGTAGCAGTCGGTGCCCGAGGTGAAGATGACGTTCTCGCGGCCCAGACGGTCGCGCAGGAAGCGGGCGAAGAAGTCGGCAGGGACAAAGACGCCGCCAACGTGGCCAAAGTGAAGGCCCTTGTTGCCATAGGGCTCGCCGGCGGTAACGATGGCGCGGCGAGGCCAGCTGGGACGGTCGTTCATGGAGTATTTGGATGCCATGGGACTCCTTCGCATATGGTGAGAGCGCAGTCGGGCGTGGGGCTCGGCGGCGCGGTGGTCAATTCGTGCATATCGTTCGACATTATCGCACATGCGGACGGGTACGTGGCAGGGGCGCTATCCTAAGATGCTATGAATGAGATTTCCAACATACATGCGTTTGAAGACGAGGATTTTCTGCACGCTTGCTTTGTGTGGGGGATGGCCGTGCTTGTGGTGTTTGCCGTGTGCCTGGTGCCGGTGTTTATGCTGCTGGGCGGGCCTGCAGACTTGGATGCGGCTGACGCGGGCGGCTGGATGGCCGTCTTGGGCTGGATGGTCGGCTTGACTGCGGTTTCGGCGGCTTCATTTGCCGTGCACGAGCTGGTGCACGGTGTGTTTTTTAAGCTGCTGGCGCCTGCGGGCGCGAAGGTGACCTTTGGGGCGAATCGCGAGACGGCGATGATCTATGCCTGCGCCGAAGGCGTTGTGTATTCGCGCCGGCGGTACATGGCGGTTTGCCTGGCGCCGACGGTTGTTGTGACGACAACGCTTGCCCTGGGGTTTGCGTTTTCGGGCTATCCGCTGCTGTGCTATCTGGCTGCCAGCTTGCATTTGTCGGGCTGTGTAGGCGACTGGTATTACGTGCGGACCATTTTGCGCGACCGCCGCATTGTCGCCTGCGAGGATACGTCCTTTGGCGTGCGCTTTTTTGGGTGAGGAGATGTCGATGAAGTCGTTGTTGCTGCATGCGTGCTGTGCACCATGCTCGCTTGAGCCGGTTCGCCTGCTGCGCGAGGAGGGGTTTGAGCCCACGATTTGCTGGACCAACCCCAATATTCAACCGCGCGATGAATGGCAGCGCCGCTTGGACGAGCTGCGCCGGTGGTGTGCCGATGGCGATATCGAGCTCATCGAGGCAGGGGAGGACCGCGATCGCTGGGAGACCGGCGTGGCACCGCTGGGTGCCGATCGGCCTCGTCGCTGTCGCGCGTGCTATGCCCTGCGCTTGGCCGAGGCGTGCCGCGTGGCCCAGGAGCGCGGGTTTGAGTTTGTGGGCACGACGCTCGCCGTCTCGCCGTACCAGCTGTTCGATACCTGCAATGACGTGCTTGAGCACTTGGCGGCGGCACATGGGCTCACCCCGGTGATTCGCGATTTTCGCCCGTATTACCCCGAGGCGACACGCCGTTCGCGCGAGCTTGGCATGTATCGGCAGAACTACTGTGGTTGCCGCTTCTCGGCTGTCGAGGCGGCCATGGACCGCGCCCGCATCCGCGACGAGCGCAAAGCGTCCAAAAAGTAGTTCATTTGGGACGTCAGCCTGCTAGGATGTAGAGCGGACTTTAGCTATATAAGGAGTATCCGACGTGTCTATGCGTACCGATGATTTTGACTACAACCTTCCTGAGGAACTGATCGCCCAGGCTCCAGCCGAGCCGCGCGACTCCTGCCGCCTGCTGGTGGTGGATCGCAAGGGCTCCCAGGCGGGAACGCCGCTGGAGCACGGCGGTACCGTTGAGCACCGCATCTTCCGCGACATCATCGACTATATCGAGCCGGGCGACGTGCTCGTCATCAATCAGACGCGCGTGATGCCGGCCCGTCTGATCGGTCGTAAAACGGGATCGGGCGGCGTGGTCGAGACCCTGCTGCTCAAGCGCCGCGAGGACGTGGATCCGCTGGGCCATGTTTGGGAGTGCTTGGTCAAGCCGGGCAAGCGCCTGAAGCCCGGTGCTCATATTGAGTATCGCGCCGGTGGCGCCCATGCGCCCGAGGGGGCTCCCGTGGTGCTGACGGCCGAGGTTGTCGACTTTGTCACCGATAGCCGCGGCGGCCGCCTGGTACGCTTTGAGCCGGCCGGTTGCAATGCCGCCGGCGAGCCGCGCACGCTCGACGAGGCCATCCATGCTGCCGGCCACGTGCCGCTGCCGCCCTACATTACCGATTACGAGGGCGATCCCGAGAAGTACCAGACCGTCTACGCCATGAAGGAGGAGCACTCGGCCGCTGCTCCCACGGCGGGTCTGCATTTTACTCCCGAGCTCATGGCTGCCATCGAGGCCAAGGGTGCCAAGTTTGCCGCCGTCGAGCTCGAGGTGGGTATCGATACCTTCCGTCTGGTGGAGGAGGACGACCCCGCGCAGCACGTGATGCACACCGAGCGCTACCACGTGTCGCAGGAGGTTGTCGACGCCGTGCATAAGGCGAAGGCCGAGGGCCATCGTGTGATCGCCGTCGGCACTACCGCAGTGCGCTCGCTCGAGAGCGCGTTTGACGCGGACGCGCCGGTGTCCGATCCGGCTGTGACGGCGCGCTATTTTGAGGGCCGCGAGGACGGGGCCGACACGCTCGGCCGCGGCGACATCGTGGTGCGCGAGAACGCGACAACGCAGCTCTACCTTATGCCCGGCTCGACCTATCACGTGGTCGACGCGCTGATCACGAACTTCCACGTGCCGCGCTCCACGCTCATGATGCTCGTAAGCGCACTTGCCACCCGCGACCAGATCATGGATGCCTACGCCGCTGCTATCGAAGAACGCTACCGCTTCTTCAGCTTTGGTGACGCCATGCTCATCTTGTAGTTTACGGCGTTTTACAAACGCCGTAACCGGTCGACGCTGCAAACCCGCCAGAGCGGCAATCTGCCTTTCAACTTCGGCGGCATGACCAAAAGGTCAATGCCGCCTCGTTTCAAGGCACCTTGCTCGCTCTGGCGGGTTTTCGCTGACTTTGCCAAGGCATCGGCGTTGCCGTGGTCCAACCTGCCAAAAAGGGACAGGTTTATTTTGGCAGGTTTTATCTGGGCAAACGTTGTTGGTGCAAGGGGAACGGGTTACTTTGCACCAGGTTGGTGCATGTTAACCTGACCCCTTTGCACTAATCTAAAAAGTTGCGGTGAGATAGTTCTTGAATGGGGGTGCGGACGATTTCTTGGACCGCGCCTAGGCGTATCCAAGCTTCCTGCGGTACTCCATCGGGCTCAGCCACCCGAGGGACTTCTTGATCCGCTCCTCACGATAGTACACGAGGT
>CABUWV010000024.1 GCA_902495355.1 uncultured Collinsella sp. | reverse complement strand
GGCGTAGCTCAGCTGGGAGAGCGCTTGACTGGCAGTCAAGAGGTCAGGGGTTCGATCCCCCTCGTCTCCACCCGAGCATTGAATGAGGCTCCAACGCAAGTTGGGGCCTTTTTTCATATAGGCACACAAGGTCAAAGGCGGCACCATGATCCTCCTGGTCGACAAGATCGAAAAAAGCTTCGGCGCGCGCGTCCTCTTTAGCGGCGCGTCCTTCCAGATCAACCCCGGCGAGCGCTTCGCGCTTGTGGGACCCAACGGCGCCGGCAAAACCACCATGCTCAAGATCATCATGGGCATCGACAGCCCCGACGCCGGCCAGGTCCAGTACGCAAAGGACTGCCAGGTAGGCTATCTAGAGCAGGAAACCAACCTGGAGCAAAAGAACACCACCATCCTTGCCGAGGTCATGGCAGCCGCCAAGGAAATCCGCCGCATGGGCGAGCGCGCCAACGAGCTGCAGGCCCAGATCACCGACCTCTCCGAACAAGGCAAGAACGTCGACGCACTCCTTAACGAGTATGGCCAGGTCCAGGACCGCTTTGAGCATCTGGGCGGCTACGAACTCGAGAGCAACGCGCGTAAGATCCTATCCGGTCTGGGCTTTAAGGTCACCGACTTTGAGCGCCCGTGCTCCGAGTTCTCAGGCGGCTGGCAGATGCGCATCGCGCTCGCCAAGCTCTTCCTGCGCCACCCCGACCTGCTGCTTCTGGACGAGCCCACCAACCACCTGGACCTCGAGAGCGTCCAGTGGCTGCGCGGCTTTATTGCCAACTACGACGGCGCCGTCCTCATCGTCAGCCACGACCGCGCCTTCATGGACGCCTGCGTCGACCACGTCGCCGCACTCGAAAACCGTCGCGTGACCACCTACACCGGCAACTACAGCAGCTACCTCAAGCAGCGCGAGGACAACCTGGAGCAGATGCGCGCCAAGCGCGCCGCCCAGGAGCGCGACATCGCCCACATGCAGGTCTTCGTTGACAAGTTCCGCTACAAGCCCACCAAGGCCGCTCAGGCGCAGGAGCGCATCCGCAAGATCGAGCAGATCAAAAAGGAGCTCGTCATCCTGCCCGAGGGCCACAAGCACATCGACTTTAAGTTCCCCGACCCGCCGCGCTCCGGCGACATGGTCGTGGGCCTCGAGGGCGTCTCCAAGTCCTACGGCAACAAGCACATCTACAGCGACATCGACCTCAAGCTCTACCGCGGCGAGCACGTGGCACTCGTCGGCCCCAACGGCGCCGGCAAGTCCACGCTCATGAAGATCCTCGCCGGCCTGGAGCCGCCCACCACCGGCACCCGCGACCTGGGCACCAACGTGGGCGTGGCCTACTACGCCCAGCACGCACTCGAGGGCATGACCGAATCCAATACCGTCCTGCAAGAGATCGACACCGTCACGCCCAAGTGGACAGTGCCGCAACAGCGCAGCCTGCTGGGCGCCTTCCTGTTTAGCGACAACGATTCCATCGAAAAGCAGGTTCGCGTCCTTTCCGGCGGCGAAAAGGCGCGTCTGGCCCTGGCAAAGATGCTCGTGGCCCCCGAGGCGCTCCTGTGCCTGGACGAGCCCACCAACCACTTGGACATCGACTCGGTGGACATGCTCGAAAACGCCCTGCAAAACTTCCCCGGAACCATCGTGCTGATCAGCCACGACGAGCACCTGGTGCGCGCCGTTGCCAACCGCGTGATCGACATCCGCGATGGCAAGGTAACGGTCTACGACGGCGACTACGACTACTACCTCTACAAGCGCGAGGACCTTGCGGCCCGCGCCGCCGCCGAGGCGGCAGGGGAGAGCGTGCCGGCCACGGCCAAGTCCGCCAAGGTCACCGCGGCCCAGCCCGATGCGCCCGCCGCTGCTTCCAAGCCGGCCGAGGGCAAAAAGACCAAGGAGCAAAAGCGCGCTGAGGCCCAGGCCCGCGCTGCACTCAACAAAAAACTCAAGGGCGTGCGCAACCAGCTCAAGAAGATCGAGACGGAGCTCGATAAAAAGCGCGCCCGCTATGACGAGCTTATGGAATTGATGGCAAGCGAAGAGCTTTATGCCGATCAGGACAAGTTCAACGCCGCGCTGGGGGAATATAACGGCCTTAAGCAAGAGCTGCCCAAGCTCGAGGACGAATGGCTGGAGCTTTCCACCCAGATCGAAGAGGAGACCGCACGTGAACTCTCGTAAGGCCGCTGCCGTGGCGATGAGCATCATCGCCATCGCCTGTCGCATCTGCGGCATTTTTATGAGTGCGATGACCGTGCTGTTGTGCTTTAGCGGCCTCACCGCCAAGCTGCAGATCGTGGGCTTTGTCGTTGAGCTTTCGCGCGCGCTGCCGAACGCCATCGCCGGCTACGGCGTCATCACGTCGCCCTTTGGCGGTGTGTTCCGCCTGGATTATGCTATCGTCGCCGTCATTCTGTTTGTAATTGACTACCTGCTCACGCGCGCTTCGCGCCGCGTCCGCTAGGGGAGCGCCATGTCCAGCAGCTACATCATGAACCTGCTCGCCAGCGCCGTCGCCGTCATTGTGGGCATCGTCATCCACGAGAGCGCGCACGCCGCCGCGGCCTGGGCACTCGGCGATAAGACGGCCCGTTCGCGCGGTCGTGTCTCGCTCAACCCGCTCAACCATATCGACCCATTCGGTACCATTCTCCTGCCGCTGCTGATGCTCGCCGCCGGAGGCCCGGTGTTCGCCTTTGCCAAGCCGGTGCCTGTCTACCTCAACAACCTCAAGCACCCCAAGCGCGACGAGGTCCTGGTGAGCGTTGCCGGCCCCGCATCGAACATCGCGCTCGCCTGTCTTGCCGCGGTCCTCATGCGCCTAGCCTATGGCAGCCTCTACACCAGCATGTCCTTTGCCCTGGCGTCACAGATCATGAACTTCGGAGCCACCTTTATCGTGGTCAACCTGTCGCTCGCGTTCTTCAACCTCATCCCGATCCCGCCGCTCGATGGCTCATCGATCATCGTGCCCTTCCTCAAGGGCAAGGCGCTCAACAACTATTACCGTCTGCAGCAATACGCTATGCCCATCCTCATCCTGGTGCTGTACCTGCTGCCCATGTGGACCGGCATCGATGTAATCGACCGCTATTTCGACGTTACCGTGTATCCGCTCGCTGAGCAGCTGCTCAACTTCGCAATCGCCGGCATCTAAGGTAAACTTACAGGTCGACCGTGCAAAACGGTCGTAACATGCACTCAAACCGCGCCGCGAAGGCGCCGTCAAAGGAGGTCGAAGATGTCGTATCGCGTGTCGACGCAGGTCTACAGCGGACCGTTCGACCTGCTGTTGCAGCTGGTAACCCGCCAAAAAGTAGATATCGGCGCCATCTCCATCAGCGAGGTGGCCGAACAGTACCTTGCCGAGGCTGAGCGCATCGAGGCGCTGGACCTGGACGTGGCGAGCGATTTTTTGCTGGTCGCGGCAACCCTTTTGGACATCAAGGCTGCCTCTCTGGTGCCGCAGGAGGCCCCACGCAAAGCCGATGACGACGATGACGAGTTCGACGAAGACCTCGAGGAGCTCAGCGCGCTCGACGGCGACGCCTTGCGCGAGGTCCTGATCCAGCGCCTGATCGCTTACAAGCAGTTTAAGGGCGCGGCGGCAGCCCTCGGTGCCCGCATGCAGGCCGAAAGCCGCATGCACCCGCGTGTGGCCGGCCCCGATCCCGAGTTCTTAGGCCTAATGCCCGACTACCTGGCCGGTATTACCCTGCGCGGTCTCGCCGTCATCTGCGCCGACCTGGACGGCAAGCGACAGACCTTCTTGCTGGAGGCCGAGCACGTGGCGCCGCATCGCGTGCCGCTCGACCTGACCGTGGCCTCAGTCGACCGCTTTACCATGGCGCACCAAACCTGCACCTTCCGCGAGCTACTGGACGGCGATGCCACCACCGAGCAGCTCGTCGTCACCTTCCTAGCTATGCTTGAGCTCGCCAAGCGCGGCTCGCTCACGCTGAGCCAGGACGAGATCTTTGGATCCATCCGCATCAACCGCGTCGAGGGCGCCGAGGCCTATGTGCCCGGCGAGGGCCCCGAGCTCACCGAATAGGAGCCGCAACCATGTCAACCCTTTCCACGCTGGAGGCAAACAGCCTCAAAGGCGCCCTCGAGGCGCTGCTGCTGGTGTCGAGCGACCCGGTGAGTGCGCCCGCGCTGGCCGGCGCACTGGATATCGCCCCCGGCGAGTGCGCGTCGCTGCTCGCCGAGCTCAAGGTTGAGTACGAGGAGACCAACCGCGGCTTTCAGCTGCGAGAGGTCGCCGGCGGCTGGCGCCTGTTTACGCACCCCGCCTACCACGACGTGGTCGAGGCCTATGTGTTGAGCTGGGACACGCAAAAGCTGTCGCAAGCGGCGCTCGAAACCCTGGCCGTCATCGCATACCACCAACCCGTGACGCGCGAGGTCGTCAAGGGCATCCGTGGCGTCAATTCTGACGGCGTCATCGCGTCGCTCGTGGACAAGGGTCTGGTGCGCGAGCTCGGCCGCGACCCCCAGCGCGGTCAGGCCATCATCTACGGCACGACCAACGCCTTCTTGGAAAAATTCGGCCTGCGCTCCACCCGCGACCTGCCCGACCTGGAGCAGTTTGCCCCCGACGAGCAGTCGCGTCAGTTTATCCGCGAGCGCCTGAGCGGCCGCAGTATTCAGTCCACGCTCGAGGAGCAGGCCGAAGACTTGGACGAAGAGCGCGAACTGCTCGATACCGATGTTGAAGATGTTGAGGCAGTCGAGGACTTGGAGACCCTGATCGTCGACGAGACCTCGGAGGATTTGCATGACGAGGACTAACGAAGTAGGGGAGACACGCGCCATGGGCAACGAAGTACCCGCAACCGACGCCCAGCCCGTCTATCCGCACACCATGCGCCTGCAGCGCTTTTTGGCGCGCGCGGGCGTGGCGAGCCGCCGCGGCTCGGAGGACCTGATGACCGCCGGCCGCGTAACCGTCAACGGCCAGGTCGCGACCGAGCTGGGCACCAAGGTCAACGTCGACCGCGATCACATCGAGGTCGACGGCATGCCCGTCAAGCTCAACCAGGGCGCCGTGTACCTGATGCTCTACAAGCCGACCGGCTACCTCACCACCATGAGCGACCCGCAGGAGCGCCCTTGCGTGGCCGACCTGGTCCCCCGCGACCGCTTTCCGGGGCTCTTCCCGGTGGGTCGCCTGGACCGCGACACCACGGGTCTTTTGCTTTTTACCACCGACGGCGACCTGTCGCAAGACCTGCTGCATCCCAGCAAGCACGTCTACAAGACCTACCAGGCGCTCGTGGACGGGCGACTGACCGACCGCGATCTTGAGCCGCTGCGCCGCGGCATCGAGCTCGACGACGGCCTGTGCCGGCCGGCGATCTGCCGCGTCATTAACGCGCGCGAGGCCGAGGCCGTGGCTCCGCAAGGTATCAAGCCCGGCACCACCGCCGTGCAGGTCATCATCCGCGAGGGCCGCAAGAACCAGGTCAAGCGCATGCTGAGCAAGATCAACCACCCGGTGATTCGTCTGCACCGCTGCAACTTTGCCGGTCTGGAGCTCAAGGACGTGGCCAAGGGCTCGTGGCGCGAACTCACCGATCGCGAGGTGCAGATCCTCAAAAGCGGCGGCATCCCGCCCAAGCAGGCCAGCTCCAAGCGCGGCGTCGCTCCCGCGACCAACGCCGCCAGCCGCACGCGTCATCACGGCAGCCACGGCTCCGCGCCCAAGCGCAACACCTACCGCGAGCGCTACACGGGCTAGGCAACCCGCCGCGCCCCAACGCCCGCGAACCATACCAGCACGCCAACCATCGAAAGGAAGCATTGCATGATCGTCGCCATCGACGGCCCCGCCGGTTCCGGCAAGTCCACTATCGCCAAGGAGATTGCCCGCCAGCTGGGCTTTAACAAGCTCGACACGGGCGCCATGTATCGCGCCGTCACCTTTGCCGCGCTCGACCGCGGCATCGACCTGGACGACGAGGCGGCCATCGACGCCCTTGCCGAGCAGATCGAAATCCGCTTTACCAACGGCACCGGCGAGGACACGCGCCTGACCATTGACGGCCAGGACGCCTCGGCTGCCATTCGAACCCCGCAGGTTGACGCCAACGTGTCCAAGGTCTCGGCCTACCCGGGCGTGCGCGCCGCCATGCTCATCCACCAGCGCCGCGCCGCCGAGGACCGCGATATCGTGGCCGAGGGTCGCGACATCGGAACCGTCGTGTTCCCTAACGCGCAGGTCAAGGTCTTCCTGACTGCCGACCCGCGTGAGCGCGCCCGCCGCCGCGTGCTGCAGCGTCACCAAAACGACGCCCAGCCGCTCACGTCCGAGCAGCTCGAAGCCGAGGTCGACGAGACCCTCGACGCCCTTAAGCAGCGCGACAAGCTCGACAGCAGCCGCGAGGTCGCCCCACTCGTGCCCGCCGAGGACGCCGTGCACGTCGACTCCACCGCCCACACCATCGATGAGGTCGTCTCGATAATCGAGGACCTCATCAACCAAAGGAGGTAGCCCATGCGCCTGTTTAAGCAGACGCCCGAGGACTATTACAACGCCCCCTACGCCGAGTTCCCGGCGCTCATCCGCGGCACCGTCTTCGTGGTCATGGCCATCCTTTGGGCCTTCTCCAAGCTCATGTGGCGTTGGAAGGTCGAAGACGCCGACCTTCTGTTTGAGCGCCAGGAAGGCCGCGGCAGCGTGGTCATCTGCAATCACACCTCGATGGCCGAGCTCTTGGCCGTGGAGACGGCGCTGTTCTTTGGCGGCCGCCGCATTCGTCCCATCTTTAAGTCCGAGTTCGCCAAGAGCAAGATTGTACGCTGGGCCTTTAGCCGCGTTGGCGGCATCCCCGTGGAGCGCGGTACTGCCGATATGAAGTGCCTGCGCGCCGCTCAGCATGCGCTGCAGCGCGGCGAGGACGTCCTGATCTTCCCCGAGGGCACGCGCATCCGCTCTCGCGAGATCAAGCCCGAGGTCCACGGCGGTTTTGCGCTCATCGCTCAGATGGGCAAGGCACCTGTGAACCCGCTCGCCATCTGCGGCTGGTCCGACATCACGCCCGCGGGCAAAAAGATCATGCGTCCCAAGAAGTGCTGGATCCGCGCCGGCAAGGCCGTCTCGCTTTCTGACGCACCGGCCGGGCTTAAGCGCACGGAGCGCCTGGAATGGTTTGAGTCCGAGGCCATGAACCGCGTCTACGCCATGCGAGACGATCTGTGCGCCGAGCATCCGGGCAGGTTCTAGCCATGAGCGAGAACGTGACGAACACTGCCGCGACTGCGTCCGACCAGGCAACCGCGCCTACCATCGAGATCGCCGCCCACGCCGGCACTTGCTACGGCGTACAGCGTGCGCTCGATATGGCGCTGGCCGCCGCGCCGCAGGCAGGGGAGTGCACTCAGGTCCATACCTTGGGTCCGCTCATCCATAACCCCATCGTGGTGCGCGAGCTCGCTGAGGCAGGCGTTGGCCTGGCCGAGAACCTGGACGACGCCGCAACCGGCACCGTGATCATCCGCGCCCACGGCGTGGTGCCGCAGGTGATCGATGCCGCCCACACGCGCGGCCTCAACGTGGTCGACGCCACCTGCCCCTACGTGAAGAAGGTCCATATGGCAGCCGAGCGCCTGGTACGCGAGGGCTACCGCGTGGTGGTCGTAGGCGAGCCGGGGCATCCCGAGGTCGAGGGCATTCTGGGTCATGCCGGCGACGATGCGCAGGTCGTGAGTTGCGCCGCTGATGCGGACGCGCTGCCGCTCAAGGGCAAGGTAGGCCTCGTCGTGCAGACCACCCAGACCGCGCAGAACCTCGCCGAGGTCGTGGCAGCCATCACCCCGCGTGTGCAGGAGCTGCGCGTGATCAACACCATCTGCGCCGCCACGAGTGAGCGTCAACAGGCAGCAGCCACACTTGCCAACCGCTGCGACTGCATGGTCGTGGTGGGCGGCAAGAACTCGGGCAACACCCGCCGCCTGGCGCAGATTTGCGCAGACGCCTGCGAGCGCACGTATCACATCGAGGAAGCTTCTGAGCTCCAGGCCGCTTGGTTTGCCAACGCACGCCACATCGGCATCACCGCCGGAGCCTCCACTCCGCAAGAACACATCGAGCGCGCCGTCGAGCGCATCAAGGAGCTTTGCCGCTAACCATGGACCAGACCGTACCCGCATACGCCGCCAAGGTGGCCGATTACGGGCGCAGCCGCGACCCCGAGCCGGGTGAGGGCGCGCTCGTTAAGAACGTGCGTCCCGAATCGCCTGCATGGGATGTGGGCATCGAGCCGGGCATGCGCGTGCTCACGGTCAATGGCGAGCAGCTCACCGACATGATTGTGTGGCTCTGGGAGGCCGACGACGACACCGTAGACCTCGAGGTTTTCGACCCGCGCGACAACAGCGTCACCCCCGTCGAGCTCGACCGCTTCCCGGGCGAGGACTGGGGGCTGGAGTTCGATGGACCCATCTTCGATGGCATGCGCACCTGTGTGAACGCCTGCGTGTTCTGCTTTATGACGATGCTCCCCAAGGGCGGCCGCTCCACGCTCTATATCCGCGACGACGACTATCGACTAAGCTTTTTGCAGGGCAACTTTGTCACGCTCACGAACCTCACCGACGAGGACGTGCAAAACGTCATCCAGCGCAACATGAGCCCCATGAACGTGTCGGTCCATGCCGTGAGCCCCGACGTCCGCCGCCGCATGATGGGCCGCAACGCCCAGCGAGGCATGGACGTACTCGAGGCCATCATGGCCGCCGGCATCGAGATTCACGCGCAGATCGTGTTGTGCCCCGGCATGAACGACGGCGAGGAGCTGGAAAAGACCCTGCGCTTTTGCGAGGAGCACGAGCAAATCACAAGCCTGGGCATTGTGCCGCTCGGTTTTACCAAGCATCAGAATCGTTTTACCTGGTCATACAGCGACAAGCCTGAGCTCGCGCGCGAGACCATTGCCATGATCCGTCCCTACCAGGATCGTGCCTACGAACGCTTTGGCCGCCACACCTTCCAGATGAGCGACGAGTTCTATCTGGACGCCGGCATCGATCCTCCCGAGGCAGACTTTTACGACGGTTACCCGCAGTACTACGACGGCATCGGCATGATCCGCTCGTATCTGGACGAGACCGACGACGTGCTTGCCGCCGACGCCGAACGTCTGGCCCATGTCCGCGATGCCATCGCCGCCCGCAACCAGCGCCTTCTGTGCCTCTCCGGCGCCAGCGCGCGCGACACCGTGGCGCGCTTTGTGGAGTCGCCGCATGGTCTCGGCGGCACCGTCACAGCCATCAAGAACCGCTACTTTGGCGGCAACGTGGACGTTACCGGCCTCATCGTCGCGTGTGACATTCTGGAGCAACTGCCGCAAGACCTGTCGGGGGTTATGCTCTTTGTGCCTAAGCTCATGTTCAACGCTGACGGCATGACGCTTGACGAGTATCATCGTGACGATTTACTCGCAAGCCTTACCAGTCGCGGCGCCGAGGTTCATGTGGTGTCGACCATGCCGCATGAGCTGCTCGATACCCTGGAGCATATCCTTGGCATTATGCCCGCGGACTCTAACATTTCCACTGACCCTACCCATTAAAGGAGTGCAGATGAAACCTATCGTCGCCGTCGTCGGACGCCCCAACGTGGGCAAGTCCACGCTCGTTAACCGCCTGGCCCAGACCTCGGACGCCATCGTCCATGAGTCCCGCGGCGTCACGCGCGACCGCTCATACCACACGGCCGATTGGAACGGCCGCGAGTTCACTATCGTCGACACGGGCGGCATCGAGCCGCTCAAGAGCGACGACGTCTTTGCCACGTCCATTCGCGACCAGGCCCTCGCCGCCGCCGAGGAAGCCGCCGTCATCCTGTTTGTGGTCGACGGCCGCACCGGTGTCACCGAGGAGGACGAGTCGGTCGCCCGCATGCTCAAGCGCTGCGACAAGCCGGTCTTTCTGCTGGTGAACAAGCTCGACAACCCCGATCGCGAAAACGACAGCATCTGGGAGTTCTATTCGCTCGGCATCGGCGAGCCCACGCCGCTCTCGGCCCTGCATGGCCACGGCACGGGCGACCTGCTCGATGACATCGTGGCCCTGCTTCCGGAGGAAGAGGACGAGGTCGCCGACGAGTTCCCCGACGCGCTGAACGTCGCCATCATCGGCCGTCCCAACGCCGGTAAGTCGTCGCTGTTCAACCGCATCCTGGGCGCCGACCGCTCTATCGTGTCCAACATTGCCGGCACGACGCGCGACGCCATCGACACCGTCGTGGAGCGCAACGGCAAGCACTACCGCATGGTCGACACCGCGGGCATTCGCAAGAAGAGCACCGTGTACGAGAACATCGAGTACTACTCCATGGTCCGCGGCCTGCGCGCCATCGACCGCGCCGACGTGGCGCTGCTCGTCGTCGACGCCTCCGTGGGCGTTACCGAGCAGGACCAGAAGGTCATGGGTCTTGCCATCGAGCGCGGCTGCGCCATCGTGGTGCTGCTCAACAAGTGGGACCTGCTCGACGATGACCGCAAGCGCGAGGCCTGCATGGAGACCGTCGACCGCCGTCTGGGCGTCATGGCTCCCTGGGCCCAGTACCTGCGCATCTCAGCCCTGACCGGCCGTAGCGTCGAGAAGATCTGGTCGATGGTAGACGCTGCCGAGAAGACGCGCTCGCAAAAGATCAGCACCTCGCGCCTCAACACGTTCCTCACCGACCTGCGCGAGTTCGGTCATACCGTGGTGGACGGCAAGCGCCGCCTGCGTATGCATTACGTGACCCAGACGGGCGTCAACCCGCCGACGTTCACGTTCTTCGTCAACCACAGCGATCTGGTCAACGACACCTACCAGCGCTACGTGGAGAACCGCATGCGCTCGACCTTCGACTTTGCCGGCACACCCATTCGACTCTTCTTTAGGAAGAAGGAGCAAAAGGATGCATAATCCGATTCTGCTGACCGCCATCTGCGCCGTGGTCTCGTTCTTTATCGGAGCGATCCCGTTTGGCCTGATCCTGGGCCGCGTGTTCAACCACACCGACATTCGCAAGGCGGGCTCCGGCAACATCGGCACCACCAACGCCCTGCGCGTGGCCGGCCCCAAGGTGGCCGCGCTCACGTTGCTGCTCGACTGTCTTAAGGGCGCCATCTGCGTCCTTATCGCCCGTCCGCTCATCGCGAGCGTGGGTTATGGCTTTCCGCCGAGCATTATGGCTCCTGGTGCTGCCGGCGATTGGATGCTCGGCGTCATCTGCCTGGCAGCGGTGTGGGGCCACATCTTCTCGCCGTACCTCAACTTCCACGGCGGCAAGGGTATCGCCGTTGGCCTGGGTGTCATCCTCGCCTGGTACTGGCCTATTGGCCTGTCGCTGCTCGGTATGTTTATCGTGGCCGTCGCCATCACCAAGTATGTGTCGGTGGGCTCGCTTGCCGCTGCCATCGGTCTTCCCATCGCTGCTTGCGCGGTCTTTCCGTACAGCAGCCTGGGCCTCAAGTTCTGCATGGCGATGATCGGCATCACCGTGGTGTGGGCCCATCGCACGAATATCCAAAAGCTCATGGCCGGTAAGGAGTCCAAGCTCTCGTTTACCAAGCGCGTCACCGAACCCGACGATAAGTAGGAGAGAGTCATGAATGTTGCGCTGATTGGCTCTGGCTCCTGGGGAACCGCCGTCGCCGGCCTTGCCGCCGCGCGAGCCGAGCGCGTGACCATGTGGGCCCACAGCGAGCAGACGGCCGCCGGCATCAATTGCGAGCATCGCAACCCCCGGTATCTGGTGGGCTACGAGCTGCCCGGCAACGTTGTCGCCACGACGGACCTGGCGCAGGCGCTCGACGGTGCCGAGGCCATCATCTTTGCCGTTCCTTCGACGCACCTTCGCAGCGTGTGCCACCAGGCCGCGCCCTTTATCGCCGCCGATACCCCGGTGCTCTGCCTCACCAAGGGCATTGAGCCCGAGTCCGGCCTGCTCATGAGCGAGGTCATCGCCAGCGAGATCGGCAACGAGGCACGTGTCGCGGCGCTCTCGGGCCCCAACCATGCTGAGGAAATCTGCCGCGGCGGACTTTCTGCCGCCGTCATCGCAAGCGAAGACCCGCAGATAGGGGAGACCTTTAAGGAGCTGCTGCTTTCCACGGCCTTCCGCATCTACCTGTCGCAGGACATGACCGGCGTCGAGGTTTGCGGCGCCATGAAAAACGTCATCGCCATCGTGTGCGGCATCTCCGCCGGCACCGGCGCGGGCGACAACACGCTCGCCCTCATCATGACGCGCGGCCTAGCCGAGATCAGCCGTCTGGTGCACGCCCGCGGCGGTCAAGCTATGACCTGCATGGGACTTGCCGGCATGGGCGACCTCATTGCCACCTGCACCTCGGAGCATTCGCGCAACCGCACCTTTGGCTACGAGTTTGCCCACGGCGTGTCGCTCGACGAGTATCAGGGGCGCACGCACATGGTGGTCGAGGGCGCCGTCGCGGCCCGCAGCGTCAGCGAACTCGCCCGTTCACTGGGCGTAGACATTCCGCTCACCTTTGCCGTGGAGCAAACGCTCTACAACGGTGTTACTTTGGATAGGGCGCTCGAGATTCTTACCGATCGCGTCCCCTCTCAAGAGTTCTACGGACTCACCGACTAGCGCAGAAAGGCTTCTACCATGGGTTCCATCAAAATCGCTCCGTCTGTCCTTTCGGCCGACATGGCCAACCTCAAGGGCGAGCTCGACAAAATCGCCGGTGCCGACTACGTGCACTTCGACGTTATGGACGGTCACTTTACCGGCAACCTCACCTTTGGCGTTGACACCCTTAAGGCCGTCAAGCGCTCCACCGACGTGCCGGTCGACGCACACCTGATGGTGTCGAACCCCGACGAGACCGTCGATTGGTACGCCGATGCCGGTGCCGACATGATCACCGTGCACTACGAGGCCTCCACGCACCTGCACCGCACGCTCACGCATCTGCAGCAGCGCGGCGTCAAGGCCGGTGTGGTGCTCAACCCCGCCACTCCCGTCTGCATGCTCGAGAGCATCATCGACGTTGTCGATATGGTGCTGCTCATGAGCGTGAACCCTGGCTTTGGCGGCCAGAGCTTTATCCCGGGCACCATTGCCAAACTGCACGAGCTCAAGGCCATGTGCGAGCGTCACGGCGTTTCGCCTCTCATCGAGGTCGATGGCGGTATCTCTTCCAAGAACATCGCCGAGGTCGTCAAGGCTGGCGCCAACGTGCTCGTGGCCGGTTCCGCCGTATTTAAGTCCGAAGATCCCGCCGCTGAGGTTGCGCTGCTGCAGAAGCTGGGCAACGAGGCTGCACAGGAGGCATAAATCCTTATGACCGCAGGTCAAAACCGCATACCCGTGAATCTTGACTACGCCGCCTCGACGCCTATGCGCGCCGAGGCTCTCCTTGCGCAGCGTGAGTACGACGAGAGTGAGCTTGCCGGCGTCAACCCCAACTCGCTGCACTCGCTTGGACGCAAGGCCGCCGCACGCCTGGAAGTTGCCCGTCGCGAGATTGCCCGCAGCTTTGGCGCGCGCGTCCGTCCGTCCGAGATCATCTTGACCAACGGCGGCACCGAGGCAAACCAGCTGGCGCTCCTCGGACTTGCCGAGGGCGCTCGTCAGCGCGATCGAAAGCGCGACCGCGTGATCGTGTCGGCGATTGAGCACGATTCGATCCTTGACAACCTGCCGCTGCTGCGTGCCGCCGGCTTTTCCGTCGACCTGGTACAGCCCTGCCGTGCGGGCTACATTGAGCCCGCCGCCCTTGTCGAGCTGCTAAGCGACGACGTGGCGCTCGTGAGCATCATGGTTGCCAACAACGAGACCGGCGTGGTGCAGCCCATCCGCGAGCTTGCCGCGGCTGCGCATACCGTGGGTGCCCTGTTCCACACCGATGCCATCCAGGGGTATCTGCATATTCCGCTCGATGCCGCCGAGCTGGGCGTCGATGCCATGTCCGTCGCCGCCCATAAAATTGGCGGTCCTGTGGCATCCGGCGCGCTCTACCTTAAGAACCGCACGCCGCTGCGCCCGCGCATCTTTGGCGGCGGACAGGAGGCCGGTCGTCGTGCCGGCACGCAGGACCTGCGCACGCAGCTTGCCTTTGCCGCTGCCGCCCGTACGCTGGCGCCCCATGTGGCCCAGGAGCGCGAGAAGCTGCAAGCCCTTTCCGACAAGCTCTATGCCACGCTTACGGCCCATCCGCGCATTCACGCCACCATGGGCGACTACACGCAGGCCGACCGTCTGCCCGGCATGGTATCGATCTATATTGACGGCATGGACTCCGAGGAGCTCATCATCAAGCTCGACGCCGCCGGCTTTGAGGTATCGGCAGGCTCGGCGTGCTCGAGCGGCAGTATGGACCCGAGCCATGTGCTCAGCGCTATGGGTATCGGCCGCGAGCAGGCTCTCGGCGCCCTTCGCATCTCGTTCGATGACCGCGTGAATCCGGACGATCTGGACGAGTTTGCCCAGACGCTGCTCTCGATCGTAGGCGCCGCATGATCGTCGCCGAGCTTGAGCGCGCGCTGCTGGCACGCTATCCAAAGACGGACGCCGAGCCCTGGGACCACGTAGGCTTATCCGTGGGCGACCCTGCCGCCGAGATTGCCGGCGTGGCCTGCGCACTCGACGCGACCGAAGCCAACGTGCGCCGCGCCCAGGAGGCCGGTGCCAACGTGTTGTTGACGCATCATCCTATCTACATCAAGGCGCCCGAGGCGTTTTGCCCGGCGGATGCGTCGCGCCCCCAGTGCAGCGCGGCCCTCTACGAAGCTGCCCGCTGCGGGGTGAGCATTATCTCGCTCCACACCAACCTAGACCGCTCGCACGAAGCCCGTGTCTGCCTGAGCAAGCTGCTGGGTGCCGCACCCGTGAGCTCACTGGAGCACGTGGACGACCCCGAGACCACCGGCCTGGGCGCGCTTGCAACGCTCAACGACCCGTGCACGCTGCGCGATCTTGCCACCCGTGCTGCCACGGCCTTCGGCAGCGACCCGCGTGTGTGGGGCGAAGCCGATTGCCCGTGCCGCACCGTCGCCATTTTGGGCGGCTCCCTGGGCGACTTTGGAGAGCTCGCCATCGCCGCGGGCGCGGACGTTGTCGTGACGGGCGAGGCGGGCTACCACGTGGCGCAAGACCTTGCCTTACGCGGGCTGCCGGTGATCTTGCTCGGTCACGACCGCTCCGAGGAGCCGTTCGTTGATATATTGATGAACTCTGCAGTTGACGCCGGGGTCAACCCCCGTCATGCGATTAAAATACTGAACCCTTGCCAATGGTGGACTGTGACAAAAGGAGAGAACTTATGAGCGCCGGCGCTACGCTACTCAAGCTGCAACAGATCGATTTGGAGCTCGCCCGCAACAAGAGCGAACTTGCCAATATGCCGGAGCTCAAGGAGCTCGCTTCCAAGCGCAAGACCTATGTGAAGCTCAAGTCCGAGATGACCAAGCTCTACGCCCAGCGCAAGGATCTGGACATTGAGCTCGACGATCTCAACACCACCGAGATTCAGACCAACAACGCCATTGAGGCTGCCAAGAAGCGCCACGTCGACGGCTCCGACTACCGCGAGGTTCAGGACCTGGAGAATGAACTCGCCACCCTGGCCAAGCGCCTGGACAAGATTGAGCACACCCGCAAGGACGTCGTTATCGCCCACAAGGAGGCGCTCGACCGCGAGGCTCGCGCGCAGGCAATCATCGCCAAGTTCGAGGAGGGCGTAAAGGCCGATACCAAGGCCGCCCGCGCCAAGGCTGCCGACCTGCAGGCTCAGATTGACGCCGCCACGAAGGAGCGCACCGCGCTTGCCGCTACGCTGCCGGCCGACGTGCTCACCGACTACGAGCGTCTGCTCAAGCAGTTCCGCGGCCTGGCCGTCGAGACCATCCAGGGCAACATCCCCACGGTCTGCCACACCGCGCTGCAGGCATCGTCCATGAGCGACCTCAATCACGACGGTAGCGAGATTACGCACTGCCCGTACTGCCACCGTCTCCTGGTACTCCCGAGCAAGGAAGCCTAGCGATGACGGCGGCATCCAACAATTCAATGCAACTTGAGGGAAAAACGATCCTGCTGGGCATTACCGGCGGGATCGCCGCCTATAAGTCGTGCAATATCGTGCGCCTGCTGCAAAAGCGCGGCGCGCGCGTCAAGGTCGTTATGAGCGAGCATGCCACCGAGTTTGTGGGCCCGCTCACCTTCCGTGCGCTCACCAACGAGCCCGTCGCCGTGGGTCTGTTCGACGACCCCTCCGACCCCATCCACCACATTTCGCTGGCGCAGGAGCCCGATCTGGTGGTCGTGGCGCCCGCGACGGCCAATATCATCGCCAAGATGGCCAACGGCATCGCCGACGACCTCATCTCCACCACGCTACTTGCGACGCCGCGACCCATCGTGATCGCACCCGCTATGAACAACGGCATGTGGAAGGCGCCGGCGACACAAGCAAACATGTCCACGCTGCGCGAGCGCGGTGTCCATGTGGTGGGACCCGGCAGCGGCTACCTTGCCTGCGGCGACGTGGACACGGGACGCATGAGCGAGCCCGAGGACATCGTCGAGGCTGTCTGTGAGGTGCTCAACCCCGCGCCTCAGGACCTGACAGGCAAGCGCATCGTGATTACCGCCGGCCCCACGCACGAGCCGATCGACCCGGTGCGTTTCATCGGTAACCGGTCGTCGGGCAAGATGGGCATCGCCCTGGCGGGGGAGGCCGCACACCGCGGTGCCGAGGTCACGCTCGTGTTGGGACCGACATCGCTCGATGTGCCCCGCGGCGTGGAGTGCGTACGCGTACAGACCGCCGCAGAGATGCTGCAGGCGGCACTGAGCGCCTTCCAGACGGCCGATGCGGCCATTTGCGCGGCCGCCGTCGCCGACTACACCCCCGCAGCCCCTGCCAACCATAAGCTCAAAAAGGCCAACGAACGCTTGGATCGCATCGAACTGGTCGAAACGGTCGATATTTTGGCCGAGCTCTCGCGCCAGAAGGGCGAGCGATGCGTGATCGGATTTGCGGCCGAGACTGATAACGTCGTGGAGTACGCGCAGCGCAAGCTCGCGCGTAAGGGTTGCGATGCCATTATCGCCAACGATGTCTCGCGCGCCGATTCGGGCTTTGGAACCGACACCAACAAGGCTTGGATCGTGAGCACAGCGGGTACGCAAGAACTTCCCGTGCTAACAAAGCCCCAGCTCGCGGATACAATTTTGGACCTGCTTCAAAATTTGTAAAAAAGTTCTTGCACAAGGGCAAAGTTTCGGGTTAATATACTCCTTGTTGCGAGCGAGAGCAGCGCAACAAACAAAAGCTTCGGGACGTGGCGCAGCTTGGTAGCGCACTTGACTGGGGGTCAAGGGGTCGCTGGTTCGAATCCAGTCGTCCCGACCAGAAGTTTGCAGGTCAGGCACTTAGTGTCTGACCTTTTTTTATCAGGAATCAACAAGGTAATCAAAAAAGAATCAACGGCTGTTTTTTAGCTAATAAGGACATGCCAATCTACCTGCGGTTTTGTAGAATCGTGATTTTAATGGATCCCCCCTCCACTTCTATTCCATATTTCGGAATCTATTGATTCCGCATACGCAAACTATTTCGTCTGTCTGGTCTACTTATGCGAAATCAATTTGCCTGCGCCAATCTACTGCGGCTACTTGCGCCGTGGACACAAGCCGAAAGCCCCCAAAATCGGTGCAAGCCGGCCCGCGAATCGTGCGCCCACGGCAGATGGCCGCGGTCGCACCGATCGTATCCATGCCCGATATCGATATGGCCGGTCAGGAACCTAAATAGGAGCCTCTTCGAGTGGACATCCCAATGGGACACCCCCAGACAGCCAACAGCCCCTCCAATCGCCTCTGAGGCTCTGGGGTAGGGGATAGCTGATCGGTATCCGTATGTTTCGACCTGCCCTCACTTCACCGTATAGTTCGTCAGGAGTACCTCGACCACGGGCCTGTGCTTTCCGTTGACGATATAGGCATGGTCGGCGTAGGAGACGTGGCAATCCGACCAAAGCGTGTCGATGAGATCATTGCTCCGGTAGTCGTTGTGCGACCACGAGGAAACCATGAACCGGCATCCGCTTTCCATGAGCGAATCGTGCAGCCCCTTCTCCTTCTCCTCGTCCCAGGTGTCGTAATAGGTGCTCGTGAGTCCGATATAGGGCGGATCGCAGTAAATGAGGGATTCGCTAGGCGCGGCATCTATGGCGTCCCCGTAGTCCATGGTCAGAAACACCCAATCATTCTCGGCGATCTTTGCTTGGACTTGCTCGACCTGGTTCACGATCTTCGTGACGTACGCCTTGGAGAAACGGTTGTCGTTGTGCCCATAGGGGACGTTGTAGCGGTGCTGGCGGTTAAATCTCATAAGGCCGTTGAAGCAAGACCGGTTGAGGAAGAGAAAATCATGGGGGTCATGTGAATTGTTGAACCGGTCGCGAACCTCATAGAAGTAATCCCCCCCTCGATTTCAGGCGGGCGCCCTCCGATTCGAGAAACTTCCGGCAGCCCGCGGCGGTAAGCTCGCCGTTCTGGATGGCTCGATAGAAGTCAATGAGATGGATATTCGTGTCCGAGAAAATCGCCCGCTTCGGCGCGAGGTTGAACCCGACGACCCCCGACCCCATGAACGGCTCAACCCAGACCGTATCGACATCGACCGCAGCGCACCGCGCGATCCACGGGACGAGCTTCGTCTTGATCCCCTGCGTCTTAAGGGGCGGGATGTGGACCTTCTCGATAGCATTATTTACTTCTTGATCGGTGGCCTGAACCAGGGAACTGTCCTCTCGACGTCGTTGCGTCTTGGGACTTTTACATGGGTCCGATCTCCCAAATAAACTAATGCCGCAACGGCAAGACCGTGGCGGATTGCCACGCCTGTCCTACGCTCGGCGATGTATCTACAAACCCTGAGCGAAGGGAGCCGCACATGCATGCAGCGGAAATTCCTTTCGGGGGGGGGTATCTCCAAGATTTACCCGCCGCCTGAGAGGACAATCGACAGTAGAGTACGTCTTGGTCATCGCGATCATC
>CABUWV010000023.1 GCA_902495355.1 uncultured Collinsella sp. | reverse complement strand
TGCCGGAGGCTTCAAGTTCAATTGGTGCGGCGTATAGGATTCGAACCTATGACGTTCTGATTCGTAGTCAGACCCTCTATCCAGCTGAGGTAACGCCGCAACGCACGGATTATTATGCACGTGACCCCTCGATGGGTCAAGCGACAATTTGGAAAAATTTTACGGAGTGCTGATTAAGACGCCCGCGCCTCGACTGAGGTTCGAATCCATGCAGCGGCGGCGTAAAAGAAAAGCCCCCGTTGCCGGAGGCTTTCGATTTTAATTGGTGCGGCGTATAGGATTCCGCGCATCCGCTGCGCGGATCCGCACCGGCTCCGCCCGCCTTCCGGCGTGCTCGCCCGCGGGCTAAAAACGCTCCGCGTTTTCTTTACGCCCGCGCCTCGACCGAGGTTCGAATCCATGCAGTGCCGACGTAAAAGAAAAGCCCCCGTTGCCGGAGGCTTTCGATTTCAATTGGTGCGGCGTATAGGATTCGAACCTATGACGTTCTGATTCGTAGTCAGACCCTCTATCCAGCTGAGGTAACGCCGCAGCGCAAGACATATAAAACCACTTTAGCTTATTGGAGTCAAGCACAATCTCAAACTTTTTTGTGGAACGCAGTTTTGTCATGCTCCTCCGCATATACCGCCGTTCCCCGTACGATCGATTGGCTTTTCGATCACGTCAAACTTAGCATCAAGTTCCCTCAGGAGCGATCTCACCCGCTGGGCACAGTCATATTCGGCAAACGAGATGCTCAGCATGCGCGCGACCTGGTTGGAAGTCCCAACTCCATAGAAGTGCTCCAGCGCCACAAGCCCCTCGTGCGTCACAAAGGTCTCGACCACATGCGGCGACTTCTCAAAGCACCATTGGGTCAACGGACCCTCACTCGTCTGCCGAAGCACCAGGCCACCCATGCCAGATGGCTCACACGTTACAAGCAGGTACTCCCCGCCCTCGTCGCTCTCAAACAAAACCACCCGATCATCAAACAGCTCCATCGCGTCCCCTTTCTCTTGCTCTTAGTTAGCAAAAGCATAGCAGGTAGATGCATGTATACAGAACATCTGTTCGTGTATTTTTTATTGAGCTGTCCGCACGGCATGGTATAGCCATACACAAAAAGAGCGCCCCTAAAAGGGGCGCCCTCGCAAATCGTCTATGCAGCTAGTTTACGCGACCGGCTCGATCTTCTCGAGGCCGCCCATGTAGGGACGCAGAACCTCGGGAATCGTGATGGTGCCGTCGGCGTTCTGGTAGTTCTCCAGAATGGCAGCCATGGTACGACCAGCCGGCAGGCCGGAACCGTTAAGGGTGTGCAGGTAGCGCGAACCCTTGAAATTCTCGGGGTCGCGATACTTGATGTTGGCGCGACGGGCCTGGAAGTCGCCGCAATTGGAGCAGGAGCTGATCTCCTTGTAGGCGTTGTAGCTCGGCAGCCAAACCTCGATGTCGTAGGTCTGACGGGCAGAGAAGCCCAAGTCGCCGGTGCACAGGCTAATCACGCGATACGGAAGGCCCAGCTGCTGCAGCAGGTACTCGGCCTCGGCGGTCATGCTCTCGAGCTCCTCGTCGGACTCCTCCGGCTTAGCGAACTTGACCATCTCGACCTTGTCGAACTCGTGCTGGCGGATGATGCCGCGGGTGTCGCGACCGGCGGAACCGGCCTCCTCGCGGAAGCAGGGGGTGAAGGCGGTGTAGCGGCGCGGCAGGGTGTCGGCGTCGAGGACCTCGCCGGCGTGCAGGTTGGTGAGCACGACCTCGGCGGTAGGGATCAGGAAGTTGTCGCCCGAGACGTGATAGGCGTCATCCTCGAACTTGGGCAGCTGGCCCGTACCGAACATGGTCTGACGCTTGACGACGATGGGCGGCCACCACTCCTTGAAGCCACGGCTGGTGTGCGTATCGAGGAAGAAGTTGATGAGGGCGCGCTCCAGGCGGGCGCCGGCGCCACCGAGAACGGTAAAGCGGCTGCCGGAGAGCTTGTTGCCGCGCTCGAAGTCAAGAATGTCGAGGTCGGTGCCCAGATCCCAGTGCGGCTTAAAGTCGAAGTCGAACTCGCGCGGGGTGCCCCAGCGGCGACGCTCGATGTTCTCGTCCTCGTCCTTACCGTACGGGGTGGCATCGCACGGAATATTGGGCAGGTGAGCCATGAAGTCGTACTGCTCCTGCTCGAGAGCGGTGCGGCGCTCGGCCAGACCGTCAATCTTCTCGTTGACGGCGCGCACGGCCTCCTTGGCGGCCTCGGCCTCGTCCTTCTTGCCCTCCTTCATCAGGGCGCCAATCTTCTTGGACTCGGCATTGCGCGTAGCCTGGAGCTCCTCGACCTCGGTGATGACGGCACGGCGCTCGTCGTCGAGCTCAAAGAACTTCTCGCGATCCCAAGACGTCTGGCGGTTAGCCATGGCGACATCGATGGCATCGGGGTTCTCGCGAACAAACTTGATATCAAGCATTAGATCCTCCGGCGATATACATTCCATTTAGGTTGCAACCTTGTACATGTATGGGCAAGTATATACTTATGAGCGTTTACGACCCAACTCAACTACGCAAGAAGGCACCCAATGGACGCAGTTTTTTCCTTTTTGTTTGGCACCCGCACCGGTTTTGCCATCCTTTTCGCCGGCGGCATCCTGTTATTTGCGATTCTTGCCTTTGTAATGGAGAAGCGTACCCATAAGATGTACGTCGACCGCGGACCCAAGTCCGAGGATGAAGAAGACAGCTTCTGGGACTAACCTGCCAAAAGGGACAGGTTTATTTTGGTCGGTTTTATCTGGGCAAACGCAAGCGCCCCGCAACCGGTAACGTTCCGGTTGCGGGGCGCTTTTCGCTAAAAGGACAAAACCGCAGGAAAAAGCTGCCAAAATAAACCTGTCCCTTTTTTGGTCGGTTTTACTGAAGAGTTGCGTCGATTGCCTTGACCAGGGCACTGCGCATGCCGGCGTCCTCGAGCGCAACGACGCCCTTGATGGTGGCGCCACCGGGCGAGCATACGGCGTCCTTCATCGCCGCAGGATGTTGGCCAGTTGCAAGCTGCAGCTTTGCCGTACCCAGCACCATCTGGCTCACAATGCGATAGGCATCGGCACGCGGGATACCGTGCTTGACCGCCGCATCGCCCAGGGCCTCGATTGCCATAGCGACAAATGCCGGAGCGCAACCACCCACCGTGCCGCCCACAAACAGCAGGCTCGTATCGAGCTCGACCACCGCACCGAGCTTGCCAAGCAGATCAAGCACCACTGCGCTCTGCTCATCACTAAGCGTGGAAGCCTTCTCGCAAGCGATGACGCCCTCGCCCACCGAAACCGGTGTGTTGGGCACCGTCGAGATATGCGCGACGCCCGGCAGGACCTGCTCCCACTTGGCGCTATCCCAAGTCCAGGCGACCGAAAGGACAACCTTGTCGGCTAGAGCGTCCTTGAGCGGGGCGAATACCTTCTCGATCATGTACGGTTTGACCGCAGCGACCACGATATCGGATGCGGCGACAACCTCGGCGGCATCGTGGCAGGCGACCATGCCGCGTGCCTCGCAGCGCTCAACCAGTGCGTCGTAGCGACCCGCGCAGGCGCACATGTCGCTCGCAGCTACACCGGCAGCGATCCAGCCATCGGCCATAGCGCTCGCCATATTGCCAAAACCGACAAACCCAATCTTCATATCGCATAGTCCTTTCAGACACATTCCTCAAAACGAAAGTTATTGTCCCACGCCATTGTTTCGTATTGCCGACCTATTTGTGATACGGCTCGCCACGGCTGATCTTGCAGGCGCGGTAGATTTGCTCCAGCAGCACCACGCGCGCCAAGTTATGCGGCAAGGTAATGCGTCCAAAGCTGAGCATCTCGTCGGCTCGTGCGCGCACGTCATCGCTCACGCCGTCCGATCCGCCAATCACAAAGGCGATGTCGCTACTGCCTCGCAGCATAAGATCGTCGAGCCTCGCCGAAAACTCCTCGCTCGAGCGCTCTTTGCCCTCAATGGCCAGCAGGATCACATGCGCCCGAGGCGGCAGGGCTGCAAGAATCGCCGCCCCCTCCTTGTCGCGCGCGGCATCCACGCCGCCCGCCTTAGCCGGGTCGATATCGGCCACCTCGCGGATATCAACCTTGGCATAGGCACCTAGGCGCTTGGTGTACTCAGCGCACGCGTCCTTCCAAAAGCGCTCCTTTAGCTTACCGACGCAAACGACGGTGTATTTCACGCGCGTCTACTCCTTCGAATCGTTTTGAACTTTGCCGGCGGTCAGCATCTGTTCGAACATTGAGGCCGACTGCGAAAAGTCGCTCGGCAGCACGACCGTCGAGGTTTTACCCGTGCGAGCGAACTCCGTCATCATCTCGGACCACTGCGTAAACATGAACAGTTGGTTGGCCTCGTCATTGCCGACACCCGTCTCTTGGATGATCTCGAGCGAATCTTTGATACCCAGCGCGATGGCCTTGCGCTGGTTGGCGATGCCCTCGCCCGCCTTTTCCATTGCCTCGGCCTCGGCGGTCGCCTCGGTGACGCGCTTGATGCGGTCGGCCTCAGCGAGCTCCTGTGCCGCAGCGCGCTTGCGCTGGGCAGCGTTGATGTCGTTCATGGAGTTCTCAACCTCGGTCGGCAGTGCGATTTTGGTGATGAGCGTCGACACGAGGGTGAAGCCGTAGGCGGCCATCTGCTCGGAAACGGTAGCGTTGACATCCTTGGCGATGTCGTCCTTCTTGGCAAAGACCTCATCGAGTGTGTAGACGGGAATCGAAGAGCGCAGGGCGTCGGTGATGAAGTCACGCATCTGGTCGACGGGCTCCTGCAGCATATAGTAGCTCTTGTAGATGCCCGAATCTGCCGGGCCGGCGCCCATGTCATAGCTCACGTGGTACTGAGCAGAGACCTCAAGGCCGATGGTCACGTTGTCCTGGGTCTTAACGTCGATGCCAAAACCGTTTTTCATGGTTCGCAGACTCACCGTGGCGGCCTTGCGGTCGATCACGGGCACCTTCATGTGGAAGCCCGCGTTGACGATGCGGTTAAACTTGCCCAGACGCTCGATGATCACGGCATGCTGCTGTTCAACGACGTAGCAGGCGTTGGGAAGCAGCAGCAACAGAATGATGATGGGAATCAAAAGGCTGGTAAGGGCAGCGATGATACCGGACAACAGCATGGTCTCTCCTCTGATAGGCACACGTTGGCATTAGGATACCCACACGAAGCAGCTGTGTGACACCAACAAGAGGACCCGTGGTCAAAAAAGGCCAAATATGAGTACTGTTACCAGTTTAGTAACAGCGTATTTGGGTCAAAATCGCCTCGTTGAACCCGAGGTCTATCGAAATTACTTCATTTTGTCTCAAGGTTGAGCCAAATTAGCGTACATCTGTTGCGCAAAATGAGCAAAAATAGCTTCATGAAATGTCTCTATTTTTCATGTCAGTACTCATATTTGCCACTTTTTGACCACAGGGACATCTACCGCGCGAAATCGATATGTCAAATCTGCCAAAACGGCCCAAAACAAAAAAGCCCCCATTGCTGGGAGCTTTTCAATCAATGGTGCGGGCGAAAGGACTTGAACCTTCATGGGGTTGCCCCCATACGGACCTGAACCGTACGCGTCTGCCAATTCCGCCACGCCCGCGTGCAGGAATTAGAATAACGGAGCGCCACCGCGAACGCAAGAACTATTTTTGAAAAAGTTTGCAGGCATTTTCCCAAGCGGCTTGCGCGATTGTTTCGGCGTCCTCACCTGTGCGATCGACACGGTCGTTAACCAGCGCGTTTGCCGTAATGGAGATCATTGCGGACTCGCATTCAAGACCGCGGATGGGCTCCGGAGCCATATACGGGCAATCCGTCTCGAACAAAATTCGATCGAGTGGGGTTGCCGCAAATGCCTCGCGCACGTCATCGTTGCGCTTAAAGGTGGCCGCACCACCATAGGCGATATAGCAGCCCAGCTCCACAAAGCGCTCCATCGTGGCGCGGTCCTCGCCAAAGCAGTGCAGTACACAACCGGCCTGGGGCACGCCCACCTCACGAAGCGCGTTGTAGGCGTCCACGTGCGAGGTGCGCTCCTGGTCCGTGTCCTCGTGGCGCAGATGTAGCTCCACCGGCACGTTACGGCACACGGCAAGCTCGAGCTGGCGCGCCATGCAGTCAATCTGCACGCTATGGGGCGCCGGCGCGATGTCGTCGTCGTAATCCATGTGGTAGTCCAGGCCGATTTCGCCAATACCGGCGCATAAGGGGTCATCGAGTGCGGCAACGACCTGTGTGTGAACGTCGTCGGTATAGTCCGGCGCGCCATACGGATGCACGCCGGCAAGATACTTGATCTGCGGGATATCCTGCATCGGCAGAATTTCGCGCACGAGCCAGTCGCTATAGTCCGTCACGCTGCGTTTGTCAGCGATGGGGTCGAACATCGTCACCAACAGGTCGACACCCGCGGCTTTGGCGCGCACGAGCGTCTCGGGCACTTCTTTGCCCCAAAACGAAAGCAGATGCGCATGCGTGTCGGCAAGCGGTGCCAAGGGCACGGGGCAGGCGACCGTCTTCTTTTTCTTGGTAAACGTCACGCGTGCGGCATTAGGCATCATGGATTAGCTCCTGGGCCAGGCGGACAAAGTCGGCAACATCAAGCGTTTCGGCGCGCGTGGTGGATGCGATACCGCAAGCCTCAAAGGCGGCATCGAGCACGTCCTTGGCAAAGCCGTTGGCGCTCATGGAGTTGCGAATGGTCTTGCGACGCTGAGCAAATGCAGCATCAATCACGCGGGCCACAAACTCGCGGTCGAGTCCTTCGGGCACCACGCCGTCAACACGGTCGATACGCACGACGGCCGAGTCCACGTGCGGCGCCGGCATAAAGCAACACGGCGGCACCTCAAAGCGACCCGTAACCTGCGCATACAGGCCGAGCTTTGTCGTGTAGCCGCCATAGGTCTTGTTGCCCGGCGTTGCGGCAATACGATCGGCAACCTCCTTTTGCACCATGACGACGGCGCGCTTGAGCGCGGGCATCGTCTGGAAGAACTGCAGGATGATTGTCGCCGCCACGTTATAGGGCAAGTTCGCGACAAACACCGTGGGTTCACCACCGGCGGCCTGCTCAATCTGCTCCGGCGTCACTTTGAGCGCGTCGCCCATGATAAAGCGGAAGTTGGCATAGTCAGCGGCGTGAGCATCGAGCACCGGCTCGAGCTCGGGATCTGCCTCAATCGACGTAACGCACGCCGCCTCCTGCAGCAGGGCCAACGTCAGCGTGCCGCAACCCGGGCCGACCTCGAGCACGCGCTCATCGCCCGCAAGCTCAGCGAGCTCACAGATACGTTCGATCACATGGTTGTCGATCAGGAAGTTCTGGCCCAGGCGATGCTTGGTCGAAAGGCCAAACTCCTCTAGCAGCTCCCTAGTTGCCGTGGGGTTTGCCAAAGGCGAAGTTGTCATGGTTGCCTCCTTAACATGGTGGCTGCATCGTAAAGCAAAAGGGCATGGACCGTTGCGGCCATGCCCTTACAGCTAAACAGCAAATTGCCGATATGGCGCGCAGCGGCTTAGCCCAGACGCGGGAACAGCGGCTCGCCCTTCTCGACGGGCTGACCACCGGCAAGCAGGCCCCAAGCGCAAATGCCCTTGAGGTCGTCGCTCGCGGCCTCGTCCTCGCAGGACAGGCGGCGCAGGGCCTCGGCAGAAGTCTGGGGGATGAGCGGCATCAGCAGGTGAGCGGCAATGCGGATGGCCTCGAGCAGGTTGTAGATCACAAACGCCAGCTCGTCAGCCTTGGCCTCGTCCTTGGCAAGCGCCCAGGGCTCGGAGTCCTCGATGTAGTGGTTGGCGGCATGGATGAGCTCCATGACCTCGTCCTTAGCTCCACCGTAATCGAGCACGTCCATCTTGGCCATGTAGCGATCGACCAGGCCATCGGCAATCTTTGCCAACGGGTTGTCGAACGCATCGAACGATGCGGGCTTGGCGGGCGCGCAACCGTCAAAGTACTTGCCGCTCATGTTGAGCGAACGCGAGATAAGGTTGCCCCAGCTGTTGGCCAGGTCGGCGTTGTAGACCTGCTCCATGCGGTCGAAGCTGATGGCACCGTCGGTGCCGGGGACGACGTCGGTCATGAAGTAGTAGCGATAGCCCTCGACGCCCAACATGTCGATAACGTCCTGCGGAGCGATGGCGTTGCCGCGGCTCTTGGACATCTTCTCGGCTTTGCCGGTCTCGGCATTGCGCACGGTCAGGAAGCCGTGGGCAAAGACGTGCTCGGGCAGGGCCTCGCCGATGGCCATGAGCATGGCGGGCCAAATGACGCAGTGGAAGCGGATGATGTCCTTGCCCACGATGTGGAACTGCGCGGGCCAGCGATAGGCCAGCTCGGCACGCGCCTCGTCGGTGTCGACACCGTAGCCGACGGCCGTCATATAGTTGAGCAGCGCATCGAACCACACGTAGGTCACGTGACCCTCGTCAAACGGGACCTGAATGCCCCAGTCAAAGCTCGTACGGCTCACGGAAAGGTCGTTGAGGCCGCCCTCGACAAAGCTACGTACCTCGTTCATGCGGAACGCAGGCTCGACAAAGTCGGGGTGCTCGTCATAGAGCTTGAGCAGCTTGTCCTGGAAGGCGGAAAGCTTAAAGAAGTAGGACTCCTCCTGCACGCGCTCAAGCGGACGGTGGCAGTCGGGGCACAGGTGCTGGCCGACGCTGCCGTATTCCTCGTCGCCCTTCTGGACCTGCGTATCAGTGAAGTAGGTCTCGTCAGGCACGCAATACCAACCGTCGTAGCTGCCCTTATACAGGTAGCCGGACTCCTTCATGCGCTCCCACAGGTACTGCACGGCATGATGCTGGCGCGGCTCGGTGGTGCGGATGAAGTCGTCGTTGGAAATCTCGAGCTTGCTCCAAAGCTCCTTGAAGTGCGGAGCCTGGCTGTCGGTCCACTCCTGCGGTGTCATGTTGTGCTTGGCTGCGGCCTCGGCGACCTTCTCGCCGTGCTCGTCCATGCCGGTCAGGAACTTGACGTTATAGCCGGCGGAGCGGCGATAGCGAGCCTGAACGTCGGCGATGATGGTGGAATAAGCCGTGCCCAGGTGCGGATCGGCGTTGACGTAGTAGATGGGCGTCGTGATAAAGAACGAAGGCTTGCTTTGATCCATGGGGTTTGTCCTCCAGAAAAACGTTGCATACAGGGGATGATTCTAGCGCAAGGGCTGGATATCCTCCATCTATTGCATATCGAGCACCATGGCATAGACATCGCGCTTGCGGCGCGAATACTTCTGAGACAGGCGCTTGGCCACCGCAGAGGCGGGCTCCCCCTCCTCGAGCGCGGCGCGGATATCCTCGCGCAGGGCCTCGTCGGGATCCGCTGCCGCGGCGCCAACCGGCACGATACCGGCCTCCTCATCCTCGCTCGGCGGCGCGATGACCAGCGCAATCTCGCCCTTTACCTCGCCGCGAGCACGCAGCTCCTCGGCAAGCTGAGCAGCGGGCCCGCGCAAGACCTCCTCGTGCAGCTTGGTGAGTTCGCGGCAGACGGCAACCTCACGCTGGGGAAAGACCTCCGCCACGGCCTCGAGCGTCGCCACGATGCGATGTGGAGACTCGTAGAAGATGAGTGCGCCGGGCACCACGGCAAGGCGCTGTAAACGGCGCACGCGGTCGCCGTGCTTTCGGCCCAAAAAGCCCTCGAAGAAAAAATGCTCGCAGGGAATGCCGGACGAAACGAGCGCCGTGACGCAAGCAGAGGGCCCGGGAATAACTTCAACGGGCACATCGGCCTCACGCGCCGCCTCGACCAGCGCCTGTCCGGGATCGGACACACTCGGCATGCCGGCGTCCGAGGCAAAAGCGAGGGTCTCCCCCGCCAGCAGACGGTCGACCAGGCCGACGGCGCGGCTGGCGATCACATTCTCGTCGCAACGGACAAGCGGCTTGGAAATGCCCAGGTGCATCAGCAGCTTTGACGTCACGCGCGTGTCTTCGCAGCAGATGACATCGGCAGCGGCAAAGGTCTCGCCAACGCGCGGGGACAGGTCGCCCAGGTTGCCGATGGGCGTGCCGACCACATAGAGTTTGCCCGTATGGGCGCTGTTTTGCGTCATATCAACCTATTCAATCATGCCGCGCTCGAGCGTACCGAGCGCCGCGCGGGCGTCCCATGCTGCAATGCGCTTCTCGGTCTTCCACGTTTGGAAGAACCAACCGGCAGCCGGCGCAAACGAAGCCAGCTGATTGGCGATAAACACGCGCTCGTAGGCATTGCGGCCCTCGGGCGTAACCGACGAGTTGGCAAAGATCGCCGCGCCCGACCATTCGCCCACCAGCACGGGGAACCCAGTCGAAATCGCTTCTTTAAGCTCGCGCTTGTTACGCGAAATCGCCGTCGTCAGCCCGCGGGGGCTCGTGATGTCGAGCGCATGCTCGTCGCGGTAATGGTACAGGTGAAGGTCCATGTAGACGTTCTTGTACTTGGCGCCGCGCATAAAATGCTTCCACTCGTTGGGATGCCCCGACGACGAGAAGACGACGATCTTATCCTCGGGCATATACGAACGGACGAGCTCGTAGGCGTCGCGATAGAAGTTGCGCAGGTAGTGCGCCGGAATGCCATCCGTCATGGTGAAGAGGCTCTTGCGGACGCTCATCTGCGGCGTGTCCAGCAGCTCAATGCCCAGCAGGCTCTCGGCCTCGCCGTAGCGATCGGCCAGGCGCTCGAGCACGTCGAGCGCGACATGACGACCGTTGGTGGACGAATGCCACTCGGCAACAGCCTCTGGCGTGGCGGGCGAATCGTTGGAATCGCCCTGGCCACCGGGCACCGTCGCCAGATCAAGCAGCACGCGGATGTCGTACTTGGCAGCCCACTCAATTGCACGGTCGATGTAGTCGACAACCGAGATGTAGGACGCATCGGACTCCTGCGAGCCAAAGGCATACCAGGGCACCGGCAGACGCACGGCATTGAGACCGATCTGCGCCATGCGGCGGAAATCGTCCTCGCTCACAAACGTCTCGTAATGACGGCGCATGCGCTCGTTATAGGCGGCGGCGCCCATGGCCTCCTGCAGCTCGGCCGCGTTGGATGCACCGGTCGCCGCGTACAGCGACGGGGTCACCCAAGGCTCGGGAATAAACCAGCCAGAGAGATTAACGCCGAGTATCCTCTCCATCACTGCCCCCTTCGGATCGTGCAGGCCGCGCCTGCATCGTATTGCATAGGAAAAGTATCGTTTTGAGTATACCCGCGCGTGCGGACAGACGACCGAACGGTCTGTAAAGTGGCGCAAAAGCGGGAGGAATATCTGGGCGGGCCCGAGATGGCGCGCCGAGATGTACATATGCGCCGGAAGTAGGCGGCCGAAAAGCGCATCCCGTTCTGAGCGCGGGATCTGGGACGCAGTTTCCGCCAAAGACCGCAAAAGGAAAGCACATCCCATTCTGACGCCGGATTCCGGGTCGCGCTTTCCCAAGCGGCCTCAAAGCGGAAAACGCATCCCACTCTGAAGCCAAATTCCGGGACGCAATTTCCGCAGAGCCCTCAATAAAAGAAAAGGACCCCTTTGCAGAGGTCCTAGTCAATTCAAGGTGGCGGGGAAGGGAATCGAACCCCTGACACGAGGATTTTCAGTCCTCTGCTCTACCAACTGAGCTACCCAGCCATTTGAGGTGTGCCTTGTTTCAAGGCTTGATTAGTATAACCAAGGACGCGTTCCGGTCAACCGAGAATTTTAAAAAAGTTTTTGAGCACAGCCTCGGTTCTATAAATCGGCACGTCAGAGGCATCAGCCGGCAGCAAGAAGTTTTTCACTCAGAGCCGCACGGGCAAACTCACTTGGCGTCATCCCCTCGGCAGCCGCCCGTCGACGAATGGCCTCCTTCATTCCCAGAGGAATCTTGACCGACAGCGTTGCCGTCCCCTCACCTGAGAGCGGGGGCCGTCCATGCACGATCCCACCAACGGTGTGTTCGCCATCCGGAAACTCTCCGCGCTCGTACGACTCGCACCACGCGTCAATCATTTCATCCGTTACAACCTGACCATTAGCGGCCGTATACGTCTTGCCCATCATCGACCCCTTTGCCGAGCCTGTTCAATCTCCTGCCAAAATTTCTTCTGGACTGGAGACAAGGCATGAATGATAAGCCACCCACGGACAAGCTCGACCGCGACAAGCTCCACGCTTCGTCCGTCTGGGAGCCATCCAATCGCAAGCCATCTCGGCGGCTCGTCCTTCGACTCGCGACGAATGCACTCAGTAACCGCAAGCCAAGCGCTAAGCACCTGCTTTTCCGTCAGGTGCTTTTTAGCGTTGGGATGAATCTCAACATCCATGCATCTTCTCCTCCATCTTACCCAATTTCGTATGACGAAAGTCCGCTGTCGCCAATCTCTTACGCCGGCACTTGTTGGAGGGCGGGAGGTGTAGCGAGGATTGAAGGGCGTTCCAATACCGCCCAGGCGCCGGGGCAGGAGCACATACACCAGGGACATACGTTTTCGTAGCGCGCGAGGATATTGCCGCGTGCATCGATGAAGGCGATGTCGATGGGATAGGCCATAAAACACGTATGGACCGAAGAGCAGCGTGGAAACGCCATGACGAGCGGCAGGCCGTTGGCGGCAACCGGACGCCGTCCCAGCATGCCGCGCAGGCGCACGACAAACGACTCCGCCACCGCAAACTCGGCCGGCGTCCAACCCAGCCTATTGAGTGCCCGCGCGTAGGCGATGTAGGACGAGACCGCGGTCACATGACCACCCCCGGACGCCATGGATCGACCGTTACCGCGCGCTCGTGCGACAACGTTGTCGGCGCCCCCAGCGGAACGCCAGCGATGCTGAGAGAAGTCGGCCACGGCTCATAGTGCATGGTGCAGGTGTAGGTCCTAAACGTACCGGATAGGGAGAGCAGGCCACCATCCGATGCCTTCGCGCCTTGCTCGCTCGACACTTCGATCTGCAAGTCATAGCCTTCCATGGCATTCAGAATTTGAGTCTGAACCGTCGCCGAGGCATCGGCAGAGCTTTCGTCGCCCTCCCCCTCCGACGCCACGGCGTGCGCCAACACGATGTCGGGCACCACGCGGTCGAAGCGCGCGACAGCGCTGGCAAAGATCATGACGTTGTACACGACGAGTGCCAGCACCAGCAAAACGGGCGTAACCACTGCCATCTCAACCGTCGCTTGGGCGCGCTCCTCGCGCAGACGCATGCGGATACTCATTACGACCCACCGCCCAGAGCGCCAACCAGCGTGGCGACATCGACGGTGAGCGGGATGGAGCCGCCGCCGGGCAGAGGAATCTCCGCAAGTGTGAACACCGTACCGTTAATGGTGCGTTCGACTTGATATTCCAACGCCTCGCAAAGCGCCTTGGGATCGGTCACGCCCAACGGAATACTTCGCAGTTTGTCTTGCGCTTGAGAAAGACCCGCAATGTCAGACCCCGGGCTCTTAATGACATTTGCGGAATCGGTCAGCACCGGCTTTCGCAGGCGCAAGTCGCACGGCTCCAGGCCCAACGCCGCCACGGACGCCGAAACGGTATCGCCGAGCCACGATGCGATGGAGCCCAACGCGCCGCTGCCCCCTCCTAGGCCCTTAATCATCTCGTCCATAAGTTCGTCGGCCGAACCTTGGATATCACCGTATCCTACGAGCAGCCGTCCCCAAACATCCATGACGCCATCGAGTACGCCGGCAACGCCGCCCGAGCGTTCCTTCAATGTCGAGAAAAATCGCGAAAGCACGTTGTTTTGCGCCGCCGCCTCATCGGGCGCCAGCACCGCGGCAGAGATAGCACCGCGATCGCCAAGCCTGACTGCCGTGTTAAACGAAGAGTTGAGCTCATCGGGGCTCGAGATGGCACCCGAAACCGCAAGGGCAACCACGCCGTTGCGACCGGGCGGGGCGATACGCGGGCGCTCGCCGGAAAGCTCCTTGATGGCCTGGTCAAACGCATTGCCCGCACGGTCGGCCTCATCCTCGGTCTGACGCTCGAGCTCGAGCTCTTTGTTGCGGCATTCGACGTAGTCTTCCAGGGCCTCTTTGAACTTATCGAAGTGGTACTCAAAGCCGTTTTCGATAGAAGTCGAAGGCGCTGCAACGGCACCGAGCGACGAAACGCCAAAATGGCATCTGTTGCATCTGTCCTGTCCGTCATAATCAGCAACCGAGGCTAACCCGCCTGGCGACCCCTTCTTATAGTTGGGGCAACTCGTTCCGTAATGCAGATACGTCTTGCCATCGATGGCGCTGGTTGGCCACGCCGCATCGGTATAGAGTTCCGTCGCTCGCACCTCGTCAGCGTTGCGCGGCAACAGCGGGATATGGGAAGTAACTTCATCTCCGTCCTCGGTTACATATGCACGATTGACCTCTGTACTCGCATAGGTGTAAAACGCCTTGCGCGCCGCCGACTCCGCCTTCATCTCGACGCTCGATCCCTGAGGTTTTTCATTCGCCAAGCGCTGCCGGTAATAGATTTTCGCGCGATCGAGCGCTATTTGCGGCTCCCATGTGATGCTCGACTTTTCATGACGGTTCTGACTGTCAGATAGTTCTGCTAGTTTTTTCGCACGCTCCCACATACACGAGTACTTGCCAATCGAACTCTCGTCCGACCCGCCACAATCCGCCAGCCAAGCGCGCTCTTTAGCCTTCGCCGTGTCCTCAGAAGCCTTCCGCAACTCCTCGGCCGCACGCTCTAAATCATCTGATGTGTCTTTAATGGTATCGGTCGAGATCTCTGACCCTTTGAGCGCAGCGAAGTCCGACTCGGATGTCCTGGGCACGGCAAGCGCCGTACCGGTATAGGCCACACTATCGGTATCCTGCGCCGATACCGCCTGCGTGGCACGCGCGGCAATCAGATACGGCAGAGCCGTCTCGATTTTCTGCAAGCCTTCCGATGCGCTTTTGGCAAACTTATTGCGTGTTTTAATGATCTCAATCCCGGTGTCGACCATATTGCCGGCAACTGGTTCGGCACCTGGGATGAGAATGGCAACCAGGCCCGTCCCGATTGTGGCAAACCCCGCTAGCCCCAGACTCAAGATGCTCGCATCAACCACCGTGGCAGCCGTGTGATAGGACGACACCACGTTGGCACCCGCCAACGCGCCGCTATCGGCCGCCACCTGGGTATCCCCGGCACGCGACATGCTCCATATCGCCGCGGTCGACGAAAACAACAACGTGAGCACCACTAGGATGACCACGGCAGAAGAAAGCGTGGTGTAGGCACCGTCTTCGATAAACAGGTCGATACCGGCGCGGCCCATAAAGCCGCCTCGCTTGCGATGGCAGCTCGGACGGCGCGTCAAAACGCGTCTAGACCAGAAACGCTTAATCCCATGCAGCAATCCACGAATCATAATCTCCCTCCAGCCATTCGGGACGTGATTGATACGAGACATCGACCTTGAGCTCAACGTAGCCGCCCTCGGCGGTACCACCCATAACCTGCGCAAACGCACCGATCACAGGCAACGGCTTGACCTCGCCGGAAACGGACACGGACGAGACGCCGCCCGCATCGGCCCGGCTAAGCTCGACATCCCACGACAACGGCCCGCCGGCATGAAAGATCGAAACGTTGGGCACTGCGGCAAGCCGGCGGAGGGTGAACTCCTTAAGATCGTCGTCCTCCGCCGTCGTCGTGGTCATGAGCCGCGCGGTCTCGGCGGCGGCAGACTCCATGACCGCGCGCGTATAAAGCAGGCACACCGGTTGCAGTGCGAGAAGGATGAGCGTCAGAAACGTCGGCAGCAAAAAAGCGGCCTCAACCGTAGACTGCGCCCGGTCCTCGCGCGCGATATCAATACAACGCGATGTCCTTAGCGCCCGTAGCGGCGTCGATAACCGACGTCGAGGCAACGCCATGGGATGCCGCCCGCTCAACCAGCGCCGCCAAGCGTCCATCGGTGCCAGCACGCCAAAGTCCCACAATCGCCAGCACGATCGATAACAGCGCCACCGTGACGATGGCGTATTCGACCGTCGCCTGGGCAGATTCCTCACGCAGAATGCCATGCATTTCACGATCCCTCCTTTGAGCTTATTGTTTGCGGGACCAGACGCACGGCGCGCAGACGACACGAAGCATCGCCAGCATCCGCGGCAACCGTCACCATATCGACCCAGCCGCGCCCATCGCGCACGATGGCGCCCCATACGTTGCCCTTAATATCGAGATAGCCGCTCAGGGCGAGCTGGGCCGTTGGCACCTCGCGGTAGGCGCGTAACATATCCGCCGCTGCCTCGGTCATCGGTCGGTCCTCGGACCATGCAAGCCGGACCGCAATCGCGTTGTCCTCAGGTGAATCCGTCGCAGTGCCAGACCGCTTGTCGAGCGTCCGCAGAAAGGTTTGCGCCGTGACAGCGACATCCGAATCGTCCGCATCTCGCATCTCATCTTTTTGAGACGCCACCGCCGAATCTGAGCCCGAATCGAAGGCGGCCCCAGGACGCTGCTGCCGCGCGGCGTTAAGCCCCCAAAGCACCGCCGCTATCGCCACGGTCAGGCAAGCAAACACCAGCAGCACCCCGATGGGGCGCTCGCCCTCTACAGGCTGTTGATGCCCTCGCTGATAGCGTTCCATAGATCTTGGACCTTGCCCTTAAATGCGACAATGGCAATGATGGCGATCACCACGAGCACGCCGACCAAGATGGCGTATTCGGTGGTGCCCTGCGCACTCTCCTCCTGCAGTAGCTCCCCGGCATGCTGGCGAGCGCGAATTGACTGGCAAACAGCCCAGCTCCAGACCTTGCCAGCAACGTCAGTCATCGTGTTCATGTATTCCTCCCTACATCATCCCGCCTGCTCCCAACAGCGGGCCCAATATGGACAGAAGCAACGCCGGCAAGATGAGTGTGCCGGTGGGAATCAGCAGCTTGACGGGCGCACGCTCGATCTCGCGCTCGACCGCGGCGCGATGAGCCGCACGGATCTCGCGACTTTGAGCGGCCAGTGTCTCGGCAAGTGGGGCACCCAGGGCGAGCGCCTGTCCCACCGTGATGGCAAAGGTCTCGAGCGCTCGCACGTCCAGGTCGCGCGCGGCGGCCAACAACTCGTCCTCACGCGTGCCCACGCCCACCTGCCACGCCATGCAGGCCCGCTCAAGTCGAAGAGCCAGCACTGACCGGCGGTTGGCGCAGAAAATCTCAAGCGCCGCATCAAACGAAAGACCGGCCGAAAGACCCAAGCGCACAACATCGATCATCTCGGACACTTCGCCGAGCGACACTCGCACCGGGCCGCCCGCTCCAACCGCGCCCTTCATTCGCGCGGTCAGAGCATCGACCACCGAGCGACCCGCGGCAGCGACCAGCACCGCCTCGCGCTTGCAGGCCTCTGCGATCTTGCGTGCATCCGCCCGATCCAAACCCGTCGCGACAAATACACTCAGAGCGCACAGGCAAGCCGCAACTGTAACCGGGGCGCTCATAGCTCCACCCGCATAATGCGCCTGATAACCACCAGGGCAACGGCGTTGAGGGCAAGACCCAGCACCACAGCGCCCGCGCCGGCAGGCGTCGCAAGACCGCGACGAAAATCTGCCGAAAGCAGCGCCAACACCGCGCACATGCCCGTCGGCATCGCCGCGACCATATGCGCAGACATGCGGGCCTGCGACGTCTTAACATCTAGGCGGCGCTTGAGCTCAATGCGCTCCCCCACCATGCTCGACGCCTCGGACAGTAAGTCGGCAAGCGGAGCGCCGGTGCGCTGTGACACCTTAAGCGCCAAGGTCACAAGCGAAAGACCGGGGGCGTCGATGCGCACGAGCAAGTCATCGAGCGCGTCGGTCGCCGAGATGCCGCAATCGATCGCCGCCGCCACCCGCAAAAACTCGGTATGCACCGGTTCTTGCGCATGAGCGCCCACAAAGCGCATGCCCTGGGCCAGCGAATGTCCCGAGGCAAGCGACATGGAAAGTGCGGTAAACGCCTCGGGCATGGCCTCTTCTGCATCGTGTTGCTCGCGCCGGCTCTCAAAGCCATCCCGAGCGGCGCCAACGGCAATCGGAGCAACAAGTCCCAAGACAAATCCGAGGGGCGATAACGACACCATCGTTAGTAAAATGCAGCAGACACCGCTCGAGAGCAGCAGAAACGCCAAACGCCCCGAAGCATCTTCGATCACGAGGCCAAGGCGATGCGCCGGAGCCAGCGATGCCCACGAACGGGCGATCTTTTTCAGCAGATCGTTTTCCACCAGCTCACGCGGCAGTTTCTCTGCCACCGTCTCGAGCGCCTGACGCGCCAGCTCCGCCGGCGGCACCTGCGGCACACGAGGTTCCGCCCCGCACGCCGTCGCGACAGAAAACCCTGCCAAACCCCCTACGACGAGGGGCACAGCGACCTCCATTCGTCCACCTCCTCTTGTGTGAGCGTCCCCGACCGCAGGCCTTCTGCGATAAACGGCGGCTCGCGGTCAAGCGTCCAGGTGCGCTCGGCGGCATCGAAAGTCACATAGCGCTCGAGCTCTACGCCGCCCGACGCGGCGCGACGCACCCCCGAATACGAGGAGACGAAGCGCCTGCCATCGGCGTGGCGCTCGGACATCACGATGCCGTCGAGCGCCATGGCAATCTGCTCCTCGATGAGCTCGCTCGGCAGATCGATGCCATAACGTGCAAGCAACGTCAGACGCACCACGGTCTCCTGCTCGGAACCCGCATGAAGCGTGGTGAGCGACCCGTCGTGGCCCGTGTTCATGGCCTGCAACATGTCGCAGCACTCGGCACCGCGCACCTCGCCCACCACGATGCGGTCGGGGCGCATGCGCAGGGCATTGGTCACCAGGTCGCGGATCGTCACCGCGCCCTCGCCCTCAATTGAAGCCTCGCGCGCCTCTAGGCGCACCACGTGCGGATGATGCGCAAACTTGAGCTCGGCAGAGTCCTCGATCGTCACGATGCGCTCGCCGGTGGAGATCTCGCATGACAACGCGTTGAGCAGAGTGGTCTTACCAGATCCCGTGCCTCCCGCAACCGCCAGGTCCTGTCGCAGCGACACAGCGCACGACAGCAGCTGCGCATACCAAAGCGGCAGCGACCCCAGCCCCACAAGCTCGTCCAGCGAGCAGATACGGTCCGAGAACTTTCGGATGGTGAGAATCGGTCCGTCAATCGCCACAGGCGGAATCACCGCGTTGACGCGATAGCCCGTTTTGAGACGGGCGTTGACGATGGGGCTGCGCTCGTCGATACGGCGGCCAAGTGGCGAGATGATGCGGTCGATAAGCACACGGATCTGCTCATCATCCTCAAACGCATGCTCGATGGGGTACAAGACGCCGCCGCGTTCAAAGAAAGCCGAGCGGCAGCCGTTGATCATGATCTCGGTAACGGTGTCGTCCTCGATGAGCGGCTGCAACGGCCCCAAGCCCACCACGTCATCCAAAATCTCGTCGATGATGGCCTCGCGCTCGGTCGTCGCGAGATCGGTCGGCTCTTCAACATTGAGCGCCGCCTCCACCGCGGGACGCAATTCCGAGCGGGCAAGTGCCGGGTCGATATAGGCGCTGATACGCGCCACTTCGTCGTAACCCATGCGGTCCATCACGGCGCGCTTGGTACGTCGTTTCACCGCGCGGCGACGCCCCGCATCTACAGGCGCTGCCTCCGCTGCAGCGCCGGCAGCCTTAATCCTTGTTTGCAGGCTCATCGCTAATCACCCTCGCGCGACCAGGGAAGGCGAATACGCGGGCGATCGGTGCGCGTTGCACGGTCGGCGACTATATCGCTCCAAGGGCCGACGGCGCACCCCAGTTCCACGAGCATCTCGCGCGTGGCCTCGCGCACGCTGGTCGCAAAAGCGCTGGTCTGCCCCACTGCCTCGTCAGCGCGCCCAAACGCCATGAGCGCGGCGAGATCCTGCCCGCCATCGGCGATGCGAATCTTGGAGCTCAACGCACAAGCAATCTCAAAGCGCATGGCGACGTCCTCGTCTGCTCCGCGCGCACCGAACCGGTTGAACACGGCGCTCATGCGCGTGCGCGGCACACCTACTCGACTCGCCAGTTCAATGACGCGCGACGCCGACGTCGCGGACGACACCGCAGCATCGCCAACGACCAGGCAACGGTCGCTCGCCGCCACCGCAGCCGCCACGGCGTCGCCCCAAAAGACCGAGGTATCGATAAAGACCACGTCGGATTCGCGACGCAGGACATCAAGCAGTAGCTCCACCGGACGTGCCATGAGCTCGGCTTGCTCGGGCGCCGCAACGGGACCCCAGAGCGTAACGCCTGGCGCCACGCGCATCGATGTGGCTACGATATCCGGCTCGGTGAGCGCGCCCGCCGCCGGCTCGATAAGTGCCGCCATATCGCGCGGAGCATCGACGCCTAACAAGTCGTAAAGGTTTCCAAACATCAGGTCCAGGTCGAGCACGGCGGCACGCAAGCCCAACAGCGACGATGCGTGTGCCATGGTGGCAACGATCGTCGACTTGCCGCAACCGCCCGAACCCGAAATGGCGCAGATGACCGGAGCTCGATGCTGCGGAGCGGCAGCGTCTGCCGGCGGCATCGGAGGCGGCGGGGCGGGCG
>CABUWV010000022.1 GCA_902495355.1 uncultured Collinsella sp. | reverse complement strand
GCGGCGTTACCTCAGCTGGATAGAGGGTCTGACTACGAATCAGAACGTCATAGGTTCGAATCCTATACGCCGCACCAATTGAGTTTTAAGCCTCCGGAAACGGGGGCTTTTTTATATCGCGATGCGTCGAAGATCGCATCAAGTGATTAAAATGAGTAAAAATCAAATTCAATAACTTTTTTTGAAAAACGCTTGACGATTATTCAGTCCATGTGCATAATAATCAACAAGTCGCGGCGTTACCTCAGCTGGATAGAGGGTCTGACTACGAATCAGAACGTCATAGGTTCGAATCCTATACGCCGCACCAATTGAACTTGAAGCCTCCGGCAACGGGGGCTTTTCTTTTATGTCGCCGCTGCATGGATTCGAACCTCGGTCGAGGCGCGAGCGCCAAGAAAACGCGGGGCGTTTTTAGCGAGCGGGCGAGCACGCCGGCAGGCGGGCGAAGCCGGTGCGGATCCGCGCAGCGGATGCGCGGAATCCTATACGCCGCACCATTTGAGATTGAAGCTCCCGGCAACGGGGGCTTTTCTTTTACGTAAGCACTGCATGGATTCGAACCTCGGTCGAGGCGCGGGCGTGAAGCGGACGATTTCCTGTCGACTCGTGTAAGATTCCGAGTAGATGTCGCGACTTATTCGCGACCACTCCTTCTTCAAGCGACCGATCAGGGTGATATTTCGTGGCAGAGCGTCCGACATACAAGCTCAGGTTTCTCGATCCCAAGAAGCGCTTTCCGGCGATGCCCGAGCAGCCTGCGGGACGCTCATATGGCGTGGTCTGGAAACTCTTTGGCGAGGATCAGCATGAATCTTGTTATGTCGTCGAGTTCGTTGGCAAAAGTCATGTGTCGCTTTTGGGCTACGTAAGCGTTTCGGGTGAGGTGTACAAGGTGGACCGCCCCGTCAGCGAGGCTCCGCTGCCCAACGATCCCGACATGGAACTGGTCCTTGACGAGTCGGATTCCAGTATTGGTGAGATTATGGTAAGGGAAGCTAACGGTGCAATGCGCGCGTGTGCGCGAACTGCCGGCTCTCCCGAAGGCCCCATGTGCGAGCAGTCCGACCACGAGACATGGAATTCGACCCGCGCCCTTCCTTACGGCGAGTTCATGGCCTCGATGTTCTTGCGCTACGTGATATTTGCCAACTCCGAAAGCGCTCTTGCGAACACGACGGGCGTCGACGGTCTCGATGTAGACATGCAAAACGTTGTCGACAAGATCAAACTCGTAAAGTTGCCCGAGCCGGTCGAGGTGTTTTTGGGCTTTAACACGGCACCGCTACCTGACGCTATCGAGACGCTGCTCTACCGTGTCGACCATGCCGAGAATCCGAGCGGTATCGAGCGCTATGCCGCCGCTCTTATGAGCGAGATCGACTTGCCCCGCCTGCGCACCATTGCTGCCAAGTCCGAAATGAGCCTAGCGCGCATCGACCGCTCAAAGCTGTTCTATCTCAATTTTGATCGTAGCCTGCTGGACCAGGACGAGATTGACATGCTGCTTGCCATCGAGTGCCGTCTCAACCGCCTCTCCGGCATCCTTGAGCGCATCGGGGCTGGATTGGTCCCCGCGGCATCCTCGCCGAGCCTTGAGGGCTGCGCGCTCTTTGATGCGTGGCATATCGCCAAGACAACCAACGATGTTCCCCGACTGCTCGATACGACCTCGAGCGACAACCCGTGGGGCAAACCCGGAACGGTAGCTTGCCAGCCGGGCGGTGAGTGGGATGTGCGTACCCGCTTCGCGCGTATCGTCGAGGCGCTTAACGTGGTCACACGGCTCGACTATACCTATCGGGCAAACGTTGCCGAGGGGATTATGCTCGTTCGGTTTGGGCACTCTGTCGTGGATGCCATGCCACAGCGTGAATACGACGCTCAGGAGGATGTCTGGCGCGAGTTGGACGAGGACACGCGCGCGATCTGGGCCGCGGAGCACGATGCGCGCGTGGCACTCACGCTTGCGGCAGCGTGTTTTGCCGCGGGCACCTGCATCACGCGCTGTTATGTGCAGATTGCTGCTCCCGACAGTGAGCAGGGCGAGCGCGTTGTCGCAACGTATTTCTTTGGGCGCGCGGCCTATCTGGCCGATTGCGTGCCTGTCGCCAAGGATCTTGAGAGCATGGACATGGACGATATGCCGTGCAAGCGTGTGCTTGAGGCGTATGAGTCAACCGCTCCGGAGACGATTGAGCCTGCGGGGGTTCATGCTCGTCCGCGTGATGACCATCGCACGCTGCCGCCGGCGCTGCGCGATCTGCTGCTTGCCGATACGGCTGACGAGTTGGAGGTCATGGAAGAGGACGACGACCCATACGTGGCCCGCGTTGTTGAATTGCGCGAGCAGGCAAAAGTCGACCGTACAGGTGCCTTTGAAGGCTTTTCCCGTCTTGTCGAGGAGTTGGAGGCTAAGTGCGCCGTCGCCGAGCTTTTGGCGACAGGTCCGGTTCAAACGCAGTTTTGCGATAACCAGCTGGTACGCATGGTGCTACCGGTGTTGGAAGAAGACCGCTCTGTGCGAATCCTTCGTGCGCCCGATGCGCTGTACTTTGCCCAGCACGAGATCTGCAGCTTTTACGCCGAGCAAGAGGACTTTGAACGAGCACTGCCCGAGGTGCGCCATCTTTACGATCTGGCACGCTCGTCCATGCAATCGCACTTTGCGCTCATCAACGTGCTCGCGCGTCTGGAGCGCTTTGACGAGATTATCGAGGTGGCGCGCCACGGCCTACGTATTGCCAGCGATCGTTCTGCAATCGGCTACCTGTTCTATCGCTTGGCGTTTGCCTATTGGAATTGCGATCAGCTCGACCTGGCGCTGGCTTGTTACCGTCTGGTGCCGCGCGGCGAGGAGTCGGGCAGTAGCGCGCTGGAAGAAATGCAGGGCCTTATGAATGAGATGGGCGTCAGCGAGCCTCCGACGTTCGAGGAGGCGGTCGAGACCATCCGCAAGGCTGGACTCGAGCTGCCGCCAGTGTCCGCCGTGACGAATCAGCTGGCAGATGCCGCTGTGCAACTGGTCGACAACGGCTTCTTTTTCCTGGCACGCGGTTGCATCTTCCAAATGTGGCGCACCATGGGCAACGACGAGCTCGGCTCCCTCAACCGCTCGCTGGGGTAGGCGAAGCCTCCAAGGAGGAAAGGATGCTAGGCAATTAGAAAATTTCCTCTTGCCCATCCTTGGCTGTTTGGTTACTATAGAACGGCTGTTACGGAGAGCTGACCGAGAGGCCGAAGGTGCTCGCCTGCTAAGCGAGTATGCCCCAAAAGGGCATCTGGGGTTCGAATCCCCAGCTCTCCGCCAGTTTAACTTTAAAGAAGGGTCCCATCGGGGGCCCTTTTTTATTATCGAGAAAGGGCGCTGGGGATTCGAACCCTCAAAAAAAGGAGGCATCCTTTCGGACACCTCCTTTCAGCGAGTGTATTGTTCTTCGATCTTACATCTCGGGCGCCTTGGCTACGGTCTCGCTCTCGGCTGTGAGCGGGCGGTTGTCGATGCGGCGGCCCAAGCGATCGAGCTTCACGAGCAGCCATTCAATGGGATTCGGCCCTGCACCTTCCTCGTCGGCAACTAGGTCCATGACGGCGATCTTGGTGCCGTCCTGCTTGAGCGTAACGCTGCCCACCTTGTCGCCCACATGCACCGTGCCCGAAAGATCGTCGTAGCTAACCTTTTCGGTCACCTCGCCAGCAAGGGAAAACACGGTCGCTTGCGCCGTGGGGTCGGCGAGCGTGGCGTCGATCGTCTTGTCCGTCCAATCTGTCTGGCTAATGCGTGCCATGAGCGGGTTGCCGTTGGCGGTCTTTTCCTGCGTGTTGGCGATCGCGACCGTGACCTTGTGGCCGTAGTACCAATTGGCAAGGGTTGCGGTATCGGTAAAGCGCTGGTCGGTGGTGGTGGAGTTCAAAACGACGGTGTAGATCTCGTCGCCGTCGCGGTTGTAGGCGCTCGTAAAGCAATAGCCCGCGTCGTCGGTGGTGCCGGTCTTGCCGCCGATGTTGCCATCTTGGCCCAGCAAATAGTTATGCGTGTCCATGGAATGCGAATGGTCGGCGCCGTCGGCGCCCGTGACCTCGATCCAGGAATCCTCGCTCGCTACGACCTCGCGGATCGTGTCGTTTTTCATGGCCTCCTGCATCATCAGCGCTACGTCGTGTGCGGTTGAGTGCATATCGCCAGCCCACTCATCAAAGTCCAGACCGTGTGGGTTCTCAAAGACCGTGCCGGTGCAGCCGAGCTTCTTAGCGCGCTCGTTCATGGCCTTCACAAATGTGGCCTCGGCGTCTTTGGTCTTAGGGTCGATCTTCTTGCCCACATATTCGGCGAGCACGATGGCGGCGTCGTTGCCCGAGGGAATCATCAGGCCGCGCAGTGCCTGCTCCACGGTAAGCTCGTCGCCTTCGAGCAAGCCGGCGGTCGAATTACCCACGGTGGCTGCGGCGTTGCTCACCGTGACCTTCTCGTCCATCTTGCAATTCTCGACGGTTAGGATTGCGGTCATGACCTTGGTGATCGAGGCAATCTTGACCTGCTCATCGGCGTCGCGGGCATAGTAGACGGTGCCGTCTTTGCCCATGACGAGGGCATTGGTCGCATCGATATCGGGCAGGTTTTCGGCCGTGATACCGCGCACATCGGCGGTTTTGCCGCAAACATTGTCGGTCGTGAGCACTTGGGCGCCGGCGACGGTGGGCACGCCAGCGGCAAGGGCGATAGCGCAGACAAAGCCGGCGGCAAGCTGGGCTGAGCGCTTTGCAAAAGGGGTGAGGGACTTCACGGATTTCGCTTTCGACGGGATGGTCTCTTCTGGAACTAGAGTATATCGTTTGCCGGCGTCGGCGATCATCGCGTGCGTGCGTGGCCCACATCCGCACCCGAACGGGCACAAGGGTGCTTAAGGCCGACTTAATCACCCACGCTTGTTGTGTGTGGCGTGCGTCGCCTCGGGCATAATGGAGCGCGAGAGGAGCACGCATGAACGAGCGCATACTGGTAGTTGATGACGAGAAGGCCATCGCCGACTTGGTTGGTATCTACCTTACAAAAGAGGGCTTTGATGTCCAGATTGCCTATAGCGGGGCCGATGCTGCCAAGGCAATCTTGGAGCAGGAGTTCGATTTGGCGCTGCTGGATGTCATGCTGCCCGATATCGATGGATTTGAGCTGCTGCGTACGATCCGTTCCAGCCATACCTATCCTGTGATCATGCTGACGGCGCGCGATGCCCAGCAAGACAAGATCGAGGGCCTTTCGCTTGGTGCGGACGATTACGTGGTTAAGCCGTTCCGCCCGCTGGAGCTCATCGCGCGTGTGCACGCTCAGCTTCGCCGCTACACCAGCTACGGTAGCCGTGCGCAGGCGGCCGAGTCGCCGACCATTCAGCTCGACGGCTTGGAGATCAACCGCGATGCTCGTTCCGTAACGGTGGACGGTTCACCGGTACGCCTCACACCCACCGAGTATTCAATCTTGCTGTATCTGGTCGAGCATCGCGGCAGCGTGGTGGCCGTGGAGGACCTGTTCCGTGCGGTGTGGAACGAGGATTTTATGCCCGGCTCCAACAATACGGTGATGGTGCACATTCGCCACTTGCGTGAAAAGATTGGCGACGACGCACAAAAGCCGCGCTTTATCAAAAACGTCTGGGGCGTCGGCTACATAATCGAATAACGCTTTTCGCTTGTGAGGATCTTGATATGACAAAAGACGATAGACAAGCGTTCGAGGTGCCCGATCGACTCTTTGAATACGTGAGGTCGGTCGTCGACAACCGCGCGCTTGCAACGGTGCTGCTCTTTTTGCTGAGCCTGCTGCTGATTGGCATTGATAACATCGCTGGAATCTTGGCGGTGCTGCTTGTCGGCTTTTTGCTGATCGATCGATTTGAGATCGTGCGCCGCTGCATGGTGATTGGCGGCGCCGCGTGGGCCATGACGTTGGCGATTGGCGCCATGGCGCTCGGCGGCATCGAAGGGCCGGTGCTGTTCGATGCCGGCTTTGTATTCAACATGCTTGGCTTTGTGCTGGCGCTTGCCGCGTGCGTGCTGTTCTTGTGCGGCCGCGCCCTGTACTACCAGGGCTACGAACAGGGCGAGCAGCATGCCGATTGTGTGCTGGCCGCTCGTATTCAAGATCGCCTGATCGATCACCCCGACACCTGGGACAACATTGACGGCGACTTCTTGGAGGTCGAGGGCGCCCTTAACCGCGTGCGTGACCGTGGGCGCAAGGTGCAGCAAGCTCTGCGTGACGAGTCGCATCGCAAGGACGATTTGGTCACGTACTTGGCACATGACCTACGCACCCCGCTTGCCAGTGTGGTGGGCTATCTTTCGCTGCTGCAAGAGGCTCCTGGGCTGCCGGTTGAGCAACGTGCGCACTTTACGGGCGTGGCTCTCGACAAGGCGCACCGGCTCGATGCACTCATCGAAGAGTTCTTCGATATCACGCGCTTTGACTTCCACGATATCGTGCTCACGCGCGGCTATGTTGATCTGGGGTTGCTGCTGGCTCAGGTGGCTGACGAGTTCTATCCCATCCTCAACGAGCAGCATAAGGAAGCCCAAGTTGATATTCGCGAGGACCTGACGGTGCTCGTGGATGGCGACAAGATGGCTCGCGTGTTCAACAACATCATGAAAAACGCCGTTGCCTATAGCTATGAGGGCTCGACCATCACGATCGAGGCCAGACGCCGGGACGGCGGTGGCGTGCGCGTGCGCTTTATCAATCAGGGCGATCCCATCCCTGAGGCAAAGCTCAAGGTGATCTTTGAGAAGTTCTATCGCCTGGATGCGGCGCGTGCGACCAATCGCGGCGGCGCTGGACTGGGGCTTGCCATCGCCAAGGAGATCGTATGCGCGCACGGCGGTACCGTTGCATGTGAATCGACGCCCGAACACACGATATTCACCATCGAGCTGCCCGCCGCATAGCCAGTGTGCCCTTACAAACACTTGACAATGCGCTCACGTGCATATGAGCCGCGATTCCTACTATCGATACTGCTGAATTGATATCGATGTGGAGGTATGCGGAATGACGGCTGCTGCGGCTGTGGAGCCCACGGAGCTTGAAGAACTCATGAAAGCGCAGGCCGAGGCCGCGCACGAGCGCGAGGTTGGGGATGCGACTCGCCCCACGGCAGAGGATCTTGCCGCCTCGCCGACGCGCATCGATGTCGAGGGCCTCGACCTGTTCTATGGCGACCATCATGCGCTCAAGGACGTGAATATCAAGATCCGCGACAAGCAGATCACCTCGTTCATCGGGCCTTCGGGCTGCGGAAAGTCCACGTTGCTGCGCTGCTTTAACCGCATGAACGACGGCATCAAGGATTGCCGCATCGAGGGCAAGATTGCGCTCGATGGTCAAGATATCCTGGGCGATTACGACATCTGCCGTTTGCGCCAGCGCGTGGGCATGGTGTTCCAGCGCCCCAACCCGTTTCCCATGAGCATCTACGACAACGTCGCCTATGGGCCGCGCGGCATGGGCGTGCGCGATCGCGCTGTGCTGGATGGGCTGGTCGAGGATTCCCTTCGTCGCGCTGCGCTATGGGATGAGGTCAAGGACAAGCTCAAGGAGTCGGGCCTGGGTCTTTCGGGTGGACAGCAGCAGCGCCTGTGCATCGCCCGCGCACTTGCCGTGCAGCCCGACATTCTGCTGATGGACGAGCCGACCTCGGCACTCGACCCTGTGTCGACGCTGGTGGTGGAGCAGCTGGCCTGCGAGCTCAAAGAGACCTGCACGCTCGTGGTCGTTACGCACAATATGCAGCAGGCGGCGCGTATCTCCGATTCGGTCGCATTCTTTTTGCTGGGTGAGCTGGTGGAGCACGCGCCCACCGCGCAACTCTTCAAGAATCCGACCGATCCGCGCACGGCGGATTATTTGACGGGGCGTTTTGGCTGATACCATCTAGTAAAGGTACCTTTAGGGTTAAGATGCGGTCATGCCGGCCGCAAAGGGGTTCAACATGATCTATTACGTCGAGGACGATGACAACATCAGGGATTTGACGGTCTATGCGCTGCGCAAGCAGGGGATTGAGGCCGAAGGCTTTTCGTGCGACGGTGAGTTTAAGGCTGCCGTGGCGCGACGGGTACCCGATGCCGTCCTGCTCGACATCATGCTGCCCGATACCGATGGCTTGGCGATTATGCGTCGACTGCGTGCCGATCGCCTGACGGCGACGGTGCCCATCATGATGCTTACCGCCAAGGATACCGAGCTCGACAAGGTGATGGCGCTCGATGGCGGTGCCGACGATTACCTGACTAAGCCGTTTTCGCTCATGGAGCTTGCGAGCCGCTGCCGCGCACTGCTGCGTCGCGGCGGCATGGTCAAACAGGCAAGCGATGTGCTCAGCGTGGGCGACATCGTGCTCTCGCCCAGCCATCGCGAGGTGACTGTTGCCGGCGAGTCGCTTAAGCTCACCCTGCGCGAGTTCGACCTGCTCGAGTACCTCATGCGCAAGCCCGGCGTGGTCTTTACCCGCGAGTCGTTGCTGCAGAGCGTGTGGGGCTGGGACTTCGACGGCGGTTCGCGCACCGTTGACGTGCACGTGCAGACGCTTCGCCAAAAACTGGGCGAGCATGCCAGCGCCATCGAGACCGTGCGCGGCGTGGGCTACCGCTTGGCCGAGCCTTCTGCCGGTGATGGTGCCGAAGGTGACGACACCGCGGCCACCGCATCGGAGGAGTAACCCGTGGTCTTCGCCCCCCAGGGAAAACATACGCTGTCGCACCGCGTTTTTGTGACGATCTTTGTCTGCGCCATGGCGGTTATCGTGGCGTTTACGGTGCTGGGTGCGTTCTTTGTGCAAAACACCTTGGCGGATGCCACGAGTGCCAACCTGGCGCAAGAAACCGAGCTCATTGCTGCCGCCCTCGACGAGCAGCAGGAGCCCATCCCGTTCTTGCGTAGCCTCGATCGAGAGGACTTGCGCATCACGCTGATTAACAAGGATGGATCGGTTGCCTACGACAACGAGGCGTCGCCTTCCACACTGCCCAACCATGGCGATCGCCCCGAGGTCATCGAGGCCTTTGAGAGTGGTTCGGGTTCCGCGGAGCGCGCAAGCTCTACGCTCGACGAGATTATGCTGTATCGCGCCGTCGCCCTTGATAACGGCCAGGTTGTCCGCTTGGCGCAGGCCCAGCCTGGCGTTGCGGCGATTTTGCTGTCGATGGTGGCGCCGATGCTGCTTATCGCAGCAGCGGGTGCGGTACTCTCGTTTTTTATGGCGCGCCGCGAGTCCCGTGCCATCATCGCGCCTTTGCAAGAGGTGGATTTGGACCACCCACGCCGTAGCTATGAGCACGCCTATGCCGAGATGGTCCCCATGCTTGAGCGTATTGAGTCGCAGCGCCAGGAGCTCAAGCGCCAAATGGCGGTGCTGGCGGACAACGACCGTATGCGCCGCGAGTTCACGGCGAATATCACCCATGAGCTCAAGACGCCGCTTACGGCGATTTCGGGCTATGCCGAGCTCATCGCAAACGGCATGGTCGAGGGCGAGGGCGACCTGCGCAACTTTGGCGGTCGCATCTATCGTGAGGCGGGCCGCTTGGCAGCGCTTGTCAACGATATCCTTACGCTGTCTAACTTGGACGAGGCCGAGCGTGCAGCTGAGGGCGAGGCGGTGCCCATTGGGTCCACGGAGCCTATTGAGCTTTCGCGTGCCATCTACGCGGTCGAGCAGCGTCTTGAACAGGTCGCCCGTCAGGCGAATGTGACGATAAGTCATGAGACCAAGCCTGTGGTCATCGAGGGCGTGTCGCGCTTGATTGACGAGCTCATCTATAATCTGGCAAGCAACGCCATCCGCTACAATCGACCCGGCGGTACGGTTACGCTGCAGTGCGGCACCAACGACGAAGGCCATCCGTTCCTTGCGGTCGCCGACACGGGAATCGGTATCGCGCCTGAAGAACAGGGCAAGGTATTTGAGCGGTTCTATCGCGTGGACAAGAGTAGGTCCAAGGCACGCGGCGGAACCGGTCTGGGGCTTGCCATTGTCAAGCATGCGGCCCTGTATCATCACGCCACGCTCGATCTGTCGAGCGAGTTGGGCGTGGGAACCACCATTACGGTGACGTTTCCCATACAGCAGGACGAGCCATTCGCATAGCGATATAACATAGATATTGATGCAGACGCCGCATTTGACTTTCGGGTGCGGCGTTGTTGTGCAATTTTACGATTGCTTCCGACATTTTTACAGGAGAGCCTGTTTCTTATGTATAGAGTTTGGTCTCGGTAAAAAGATGCGATAACATACGGACAGTTTTGTCAATCCGAACTGGGGAAATGAAAGGCAAGCTGCATGACCCTTCTCGAACTGTTCCAGCTGCTGAAGAAGCACCTTCAGCTGGTCATCACCCTTCCGGTGGTCTGCGCGATCGCCATGGGCATCGTGTCCTTCGTTGCGATGGACAACACCTATACCGCGACGACGAGCATGTACATTCTCGCCAAGACCGACGATAGCGGTCAGATGAGCTACAACGATCTCTCGGCGAGTCAGATGCTTTCCAACGATATCGCCACGCTGCTGGATAGCGATAGCGTTAAGAGCGGCGCAGCCAATGAACTGGGCCTCACCGATCTGGATGACTACAAGGTGTCTGTTTCCTCCGAGACCACCACGCGTGTCATTACGCTTTCGGTTACCGGCACCGATGCCAAGGAGACGGCTAAGGTCGCAAAGGCCATGGCCAGCTCGGTGAGTACGGTCGCTCAGAACGTCGGCGCTGCCCAGAGCATCAACGTTATCGACGAGGCTAAGACCCCCGAAGCCCCCAGCGGTCCCAAGCGTATGCTGTACGTTGCTGTCGCGTTCCTCGCCGGTATCTTTATCGCAGTTGCCTATGTCGTTTTGGCAGACATGCTCAATACCCGCATCCGCGGTGCCGAAGAGGCAGAAGAGCTCCTGGGCATTCCCGTTGTTGGCCGAATTCCGGCTATGAAAGGTGGTAAATAGGCATGGCTAAGGCAAAGAACACCGATAAGCTCGTTGTACAGAATGCCGCCAAGACCCTTCTGGCCAACATCCGCTTTGCGAGCGTGGACGACCCCATTCGCACCATTACCGTCACGTCCTCGATTCCCAACGAGGGCAAGTCTACGGTTTCCATCAACCTTGCCCAGGCTATCGCCACGAGCGGCAAGTCCGTGCTCCTGGTCGAGGCCGATATGCGCCGCAGGTCCCTTTCCGATATGCTCGGCGTTCGTTCGCGCGGCGGACTCTATGCGGTCCTTTCCGAGCAGATCTCCATTGACCAGGCAATTGTCGAGACGGGTCAGAAGAACTTCTACTTCCTCGATGCCGAGCCGCATATTCCCAATCCTGCCGACATCATCGTCTCTCACCGCTTTGCCAAGTTGGTAAAGGCACTGTCCGCCAAGTTCCAGTACGTCATCTTTGATGCTCCCCCGGTCGGCACCTTCATCGATGCTGCCGAGATTGCCAGCCTGACCGACGGTACGCTGTTCGTGGTGCGCGAGGACTTCACCAAGCGCGAGGAGGCACTCAACGCTATCGGCCAGCTTAAGAAGTCCGAGAAGGTCAAGCTCATCGGTACCGTCATGAACTACTGCGAGACCGAGACCAGCGAGTACTACTACTCCTACTACACCAAGGACGGTAAGAAGGTTAAGAAGGGCTCCGACGATCAGGGGACTTCCAAAAAGGGCATCTTCACCAACCGAGCAAACGTTTAGTTGATTAAGGCTGACCTATGCGTGACATTCATTGCCATATCTTGCCGGGTGTAGACGACGGCGCCGCCGATCTCGATGAGAGCTTGGCGATGCTCGAGGCTGCCAAGCGGGCCGGTGTAACCAGAATCGTTTGCACTCCTCACTGCCGTGATCCCTATTTTGATTACGACAAGATGTGGGATGCCTTTGAGCTGCTGCGTGATAACGCTGACGGTTTTCCGCTCCAGATGGGCTTCGAGGTCAACCATCGAAAGCTCGTTGAACTTGGTATCGATGCCGCGGAGCACTTGCATTTCGATGGAACCAACGAGTTTCTGCTCGAGCTTTCGACACATGCCGATGCGTATGCGTTTAGAGAGTACGAGAACACGATTTACGATTTGCAGTGCCGTGGCTACCAGGTGATCATCGCTCATCCTGAGCGCTATCGTGCGGTTCAAAAGGATGTAAGCGTGGCGGAGCGCCTGGTCGATATGGGCTGCAAGCTGCAGGCTTCGGCGGACTTTATTGCCGGCGGTCGCTTTGGTCGCGAGAAAAAGCCGGCACAGCGCCTGTTCGATCAGAACCTGTACAGCTTCATCGCGAGCGATGCCCATAACGTGGGTCATTACGACTGCCTGGCGAAGGCTCGCGCGAAGTTTAGCGTACGCGGAGCTCATTTTCGCTAAAATCTGTCCCTAACGTTCGCATTGAATGAAAGGGCAGCCATGGATATCCAACTTAAGACGGGATGCTTTGATGACGCGGCGTTGGTGCGCCGCGTCATTTTTATGGACGAGCAGGGCTACGAGAATGAGTTCGACGCTATCGACGAGGATCCGAACTGCATTCATGTGACGCTCTATGTAGACGGCGAGCTTGCCGGTTGCTCGCGCGTGTTTCCCGAAGAGCTTGAGCGCGCGGCTGACGCAGAGGCTCCGGTGTCGCCGGCGTGCGACTTGGACGAAGGTGTCGCGGCGGGGGAGACCTACATTATGGGGCGCGTGGCCGTGCTGCCGAGCATGCGCCGTCGCGGTTTGGCGAGCAAGATTGTCGAGGCCAGTGATACGTGCGCGCGTGATGCCGGCGCCAAGCTCATTAAGCTGCATGCTCAGGAATACGTGCTGCCGCTCTATGCCAAGGCGGGCTACACGCAGATTGCCCCGGTGGACTACGAAGACGAGGGCCAGCCCCATGCCTGGATGGCCAAGCGCGTAGATGGCAGATAGGAACGTTCCTTTCCTGCCGGCAGTTTGGGACACTCCTTGGCAATTGGCGCATCAGAGCGCTCGGACATACAGTTTTTCGATTCCGTATGTATATATGCGCGTTAATGGGTTATAAAATCTAAGTCTGAAGATAGCAGGTCTGCGATGCGGCTCGGGCGACCGAGCCGTTTTTGCGGACAGGGGTAGCGCGAAAGGACTGCACATGCGTCAATTTAAGACCGAGAGCAAAAAACTGCTCGACCTCATGATCAACTCCATCTACACCAATAAAGAAATCTTCCTGCGCGAGCTTATCTCTAACGCGAGCGACGCCGTCGACAAGCTCAACTTTAAGAGCCTGCAGGACCCGAGCGTCAAGATCGACCAGGGCGACCTGGCCATTCGCGTCTCCTTTGATAAAGACGCCCGCACCATTACCATCTCGGATAACGGCATTGGCATGACCGCCGAGGAGCTGGAGCGCAATCTGGGCACCATCGCCCATTCCGGCTCCGAGGAGTTTAAGACCGAGAACGCCGAGCAGCAGGGCTCCGATGTCGACATCATCGGTCAGTTTGGCGTGGGCTTCTACTCGGCTTTTATGGTCGCCAGCCATGTGAAGGTCGTCAGCCGCGCCTACGGCGAGGATGTCGCCCATGTGTGGGAATCCGACGGTCTTGAGGGCTACACCATCGAGGACGGCGAGCGCGCCGAGCACGGTACCGATGTCATCCTGACGCTGCGCGAGAACGAGAAGCTCGATGCCGACGGCGAGGCCGAGACCTACGATCGCTTCCTGACCGAGTGGGGTCTCAAGAGCCTGATTCAGCAGTACAGTAACTATGTGCGTTACCCGATCCAGATGATGGTGTCCAAGAGCCGCCAGAAACCCAAGCCCGAGGACGCCGGCGACGATTACAAGCCCGAGTACGAGGACTACCAGGAGCTCGAGACCGTCAATTCCATGACACCGATCTGGAAGAAGCACAGCTCCGATGTCGAGCAGAAGGACTACGACGAGTTCTACAAGTCCACGTTCCACGACTTTGACGATCCTGCGCGCACCATCAGCTTCCACGCCGAGGGCACGCTCGAGTATGACGCCCTGCTGTTTGTGCCGGGACGCGCGCCGTTCGATCTGTACAGCAAGGACTACGAGAAGGGTCTGGCGCTCTACAGCTCCAACGTCCTGATCATGGAGAAGTGCGACGACCTGCTGCCCGACTACTACAACTTTGTCCGCGGCGTCGTGGATTCCGCCGACGTGTCGCTCAACATCTCGCGCGAGACGCTGCAGCAGAACCGTCAGCTCAAGGCCATCGCCAAGCGTGTGGAAAAGAAGATTACCGCCGACCTTGAGGATATGCGTGACAACGACCGCGAGGCCTACGAGAAGTTCTTTGAGAACTTTGGCCGCGGTCTTAAGTACGGCATCTACTCGAGCTATGGCATGAAGGCCGATGAGCTCGCCGACCTGTTGCTGTTCTGGTCTGCCAAGGAACAGAAGATGATTACCCTGGCCGAGTATGCCAAGGGCATGCCCGAGGATCAGAAGGCCATCTACTACGCCGCCGGCGACTCGCGTGAGCGCTTGGCCAAGATGCCCGTGGTAAAGGGCGTGCTCGACCGCGGCTATGACGTGCTGCTGCTGACGCAGGATGTGGATGAGTTCACGTTCCAGGCTATGCGTGAGTACGTTGCCGCCGATATGCCCAAGATCTACGAGGACGATGCTGCCCGCGAGGCTGCCGAGAAGGCTGTGGCCGACGGTGCCGAGCCCGAGGTCGAGGATCGTCATCTAGAGCTCAAGAACGTTGCGACCGGTGATCTTGACCTGGCGACCGAGGACGAGAAGAAGGAGGCCGAGGACGCCACCAAGGAGAACGAGGACCTCTTTAGCGCTATGAAGGAGGCGCTCGGTGACAAGGTCGAGAAAGTCGCCGTCTCCGCGCGCCTGACCGATGCCCCCGCTTGTATCACCACCGAGGGCCCACTTTCGCTCGAGATGGAGAAGGTGCTCCAGAAGGGACCCGAGGGCGCGCCCGACGGCATGCCCAAGAGCCAACGCGTGCTCGAGCTCAACGCCAAGCACCCGGTCTTTGACAAGCTTGTCGCTGCCCAGAAGGCAGGCGACGCCGACAAGATCAAGCAGTACTCCGGTCTGCTCTACGATCAGGCCCTGCTGGTCGAGGGCATCCTCCCCGAGGACCCCGTTGCCTTCGCGGCGGCTGTTTGCAACTTGATGTAGTTAGGTAGTTACGCGGTTTTACCAAACCGCGTAACGGCTCGACGCTGCCCTCAGTTCCGCCGTTCTAACGAACGGCGGACCAGTCGACGCTGCGCGGGCGCCAGAGCGACAACTTGTCATTCAAAGAGGACGGCATGACCAGAAGGTCTATGCCGTCCTCTTTTCATGCCAATTTGTTCGCTCTGGCGCCCGCTCGCTGGCATTGCTAAAACATCGATGTTACCGTGGTCCAAACTAGTCGTTGGGGGCGTTCTTGTTTGACCAGTCGTTTAAGAACGTCCCCGATGACTATTTGAATTGCTAATTTGTGCGGGTTGTGGTTTTGTGACCTGCTGAAATTAAAGATACTGTACAACTGTACGTTAATTCGTCTTCGTAGTATATTGCTACCCGCAAAACTCAATACCATTGTGCTCTGAGACGCTAAAGCGCTTACGTACAATGGTTATCGATAGTACGATTCGATTCAACGACAGGATGGATGGTCCAAGCGTGAGTCTCGGCAGCAAACTATCCAATGCAAAGGTCTCCTTTGCGATATTTAAGCGCGACATTAAGCGACTGCTTGTGAACCCCGTCGCCTTGGTGGTTACCCTTGGCGTGTGCGTTATTCCCTCGCTGTATGCCTGGTACAACATCGTGGCCAACTGGGATCCGTACGGAAACACCCAGGGCATCAAGATTGCCATCGCCAACAACGATCGGGGCACCCAAAACGACCTGGTGGGCGAGCTCAACGCGGGCGATCAGGTCGTCGATCAGCTCAAGGAAAACGATCAGCTGGGCTGGACCTTCGTCGATTCTGCGGCCGATGCCAAAGAGGGCGTCGAGAGCGGTGAGTACTATGCGGCCATCGTAGTCCCCAAGAACTTCTCGGATAACCTGGTTTCGATGCTCGACGGCAACTACCATCAGCCCAAGCTTACGTACTACGTCAATGAGAAGAAGAGCGCTATTGCGCCCAAGGTTACCGACACCGGTGCAAACACCATCGAGGAGCAGATCAACTCGGAATTTGTCTCCACGGTGGGCGAGACCGTTGCCAGTATTGCCAAGGATGCCGGAGTCGATTTAAAGGACAAGGCAACCCAGACTCAGGATTCGTTGGCCGGTTCGGTATCAGAGGCTTCCGATACGTTGGGCGAAGTGCGTGATTCGATTGGCGACATGAATGCCGCCATCGATAAGACGAGTGGTTCCATTGCCTCGGCAGATGCGGCACTTGCCGGTCTGCAGGGTCAGGCGCCGTCGCTGACGCAGGCGATCTCCCAGGGTAATGACCTGCTGGGCGAGGCTCGCGCCACGGCGGGCAACTCTGTCGCCTCGCTCTCCAAGGCGCTCTCGGAAGGCAGCCTTGCGCTCACCAAGACGTCAGCCTCTGCGAACGCTGCCATCGGCAAGCTGACGGGCACGGTCACATCTACGACCACCCGTATCGACAACTCGCTCGAGTCTCTCCAAGCGACGATCGACCACAATAAGGCCGTTATCGGGCACTTAGAGATTCTCGCCAATGACACGTCGACAGGTTCCGAGGAAATTGACGCGCGCATTGTATCGACCATCGATTTGCTCCGCGAGCAGAATGAAAAGCTTCAGAGCATCAAGGACGGTCTGTCCGCGCAGTCGAGCGCCATGGCGAATGACGCAGCGGCTGTTTCGGGTGCCAGTGACGCTATCAATAACGCAATTCATACCGGTGCGACCAACCTTGGCCAAGCCCAGACGGACTTGGGCCAAAACGCGCTGCCGAAGGCCTCGAGCGCGCTCGACTCTTTTGCTGCCGTTTCGGGCGACCTGACCGGTATCGTCTCGGGTATGACACCTACACTTGCAAATGCGCGCGGCACGTTGGCGCAGCTTAGCGCTACGCTCGGCCAGGCCAAGACCACGCTGTCCCAGACCGATTCCTCGCTTGCCAAGGTCCAGGACAAGCTTGCAACCGCCGCCAATGACATCGCGGCGCTGCAGACCTCCGAGTCCATGGGCGAGCTGGCCGATCTGATGGGCGTCGATGTCAATGACGTGGCAGATTTCATGGCGTCTCCGGTTGAGTTGACGTCCAAGTCAATCTATCCGGTCAAGAGCTTTGGCTCGGGCATCGCTCCCTTCTACACCAATCTGGCGCTTTGGGTGGGCGGCTATGTGCTCATCGCCATCTACAAGCTCGAGGTCGACCGTGAAGGTGTTGGCAGCTTTACGGCGCGCCAAGGCTACTTTGGCCGCTGGTTGCTCATGGTGATCCTGGGCGCGTTGCAGGCCATCATCGTTACGGTAGGCGATCTGGTCATTGGCGTACAGTGCGTCAGTCCGCTCCTATTTGTGCTGGGTGGCATCGCCATCTCGTTCACCTACGTCAACATCATTTATGCGCTGTCCACTACGTTTAAGCACATCGGCAAGGCAATCGGCGTCATTCTGGTTATCGTGCAGATTCCAGGTTCGTCGGGCATGTACCCCATCGAGATGATGCCCGGCTTCTTCCAGTGGCTGCACCCGCTGCTGCCCTTTACCTACGGCATCAATCTGCTGCGCGAGACGGTCGGCGGCATGTATTCGTTCAACTACCTGTTTAACCTGTGCATTCTGGGCGTGTTCTTGATCGTGGCGCTCTTTATCGGCCTGCAGCTGCGTCCGCTGCTGCTCAACCTTAACCTGCTCTTTGATAAACAGCTCTCCACGACCGGTATGATGATTTGCGAGTCCAACGACCTGCCGCGCCAGCGCTACTCGCTGCGCACGGCCATGCGCGTCATGCTCGATTCCGATTCGTACCGTCGCGAACTGCTCGATCATGCGGTCGCCTTTGAACATCGCTACCCGTACTACATCAAGGGCGGTTTTGCCGCCGTGGTGGGCGTTCAGGTCCTGCTCTTTGTCCTGTCGACGGTTCTCGATATCGACAATAACGGCAAGATCATCCTGCTTGTCATTTGGATCATCTCGGTTATTGCCATCTGCGGCTGGCTTATCAATATCGAATATATCCGAGCGAGTCTCAATACCCAGATGCGCATCTCGGCGCTTTCGGATGAGGACCTGCGTCGCGAGATGCGCGAACACACGGCCGCCATTCCTGCCGCCCGCCACATGTTTGGCCTCAACGCCAGCGAGCGTGGTGCCAAGGGCGGCGATCAGTCCACGGGCCGCTTGCCGCATATCGGCTCGCACCATAAATCTCAGGGCAGCGACAGCACAGCCACAAATGATGGAGATACCACCGCGCTTGGCAAGCACTCCAAAGGAGGTGAGGCATAAATGAAGAACATCCTGCATCTGTTTAAGCGCGATGTCCAAAACGTGTCTCGCTCCGTGATCGGCTTGGTTGTCGTGATGGGCCTCATTATCGTACCGTGTCTGTACGCGTGGTTTAACATCGCCGGCAGCTGGGATCCGTACGGCAACACCGGCAATCTTAAGATCGCCGTGGTCAACACCGATGAGGGTTACGAGAGCGATTTGATCCCCGTCGAGGTTAACGTGGGCGAAAACGTGACCGCCACCCTACGCGGCAACGAGAGCTTCGATTGGGTTGTGCTCAACAATCGCGAAAAGGCTATCGAGGGCGTTAAGTCGGGCGCGTACTATGCTGCCGTCGTTATCCCCAAAACGTTTAGCGCTGACATGATGACGCTTTTCTCGACCGACGTGAAGCATGCCGATATCGAGTTCTACGAGAATCAGAAGGCCAACGCCATTGCGCAGATCGTGACCGAGAAGGGTTCGAGCGCCGTCCAGAGCCAGGTTAACGAAACTTTTACCGAGACCATTACGAGCATCGGTCTTAAGACGGTGTCCAGCCTGCTCGATTACATGAGCACCGACCAGGTCAGCAACTTTATCGCCAACCTGTCCTCGACGCTCGGCGATTCGATTGAGGACCTGCGAGACGTTCAGGCAAATGCTTCGTCGCTGGCGGGCATTTTGAGCTCCACGTCCGATTCGCTGACGTCGGCGAGCGGCATGCTCAAGCAGACCGGTGCCGTCGATGAGTCGACAAAGCAGCTCATGGAACATGCCAAAAGCGGCATCGATGATTCCAAAGAAGCGCTTAAGGCGGCAAACGATGCCATCGATGCCGCAATCGATGGAAGTGCTGGTTCGTTCGACAATGTGTCTGCCGAGCTCGCGAAGGCGTTCGACACCGCAAACCAGCATGTCGACCTTACGGTGTCCCAACTCAACGATGCCGCTGCGGCCCTCAATGCGCGCGCCAAGGATATCGATGCGATGGCCGATCAGCTCCGCAGCCTTGCCGACCAGGTGAGCGATGAGAATTTGAAGGACGGCCTCAAGTCCGCCGCGACGTCGCTGGGCAGAATCGCCGTTGAGTACCGCAACAATGCCAAGGATCTGGCGGCTACCGCGAAGTCTCTCTCCGATAGCATGGCCGAGGTCAACAACTCGCGTGCCGAAGTCGACCAGGCCATCGCCGATGCCAAGGCGGGCATTTCGGGCGCCAAGTCCGACTACGACTCCACGTTCTCGGTCAAGGCAAAGGAGCTCAAGAAAACGGTTTCAGGCATCCTGGACTCGCTGGATGGCATCTCGGGCGATCTGGATAGCGCCGTAGACGGCCTGACCAACGCATCCGGTTCGCTGGCAAAGGGCCTCTCCAAGGCCGCCAAGCTGGTCAACAAGGCTTCCGATCAGCTAGGTGAAGCGTCCGATAAGATCAGTGCGTTTAAGGATGAGCTCGATGGCGCCCTGATGTCGGACGACCTTGCCACGATCAAGACGATGATTGGCAACGATCCCGAGGGTTTGGCCGTGTCGCTTTCCGGTCCCGTCGCGCTCGATCGCAAACCGGTCTATCCGATCCGCAACTACGGCTCGGCCATGGCGCCGTTCTACACGATTCTGTCGCTCTGGGTCGGCTCGATCGTGCTGGCGGCCATGATGAAGGTGTCGGTTGACGATGAGCTTATCAACGAGCTCATCCCCGTACGCCTACACGAGATCTACCTGGGTCGTTACTTGTTCTTTGGCGGTTTGGCTCTGCTGCAGGCAACGCTCGTGTGCGCGGGCGACATCCTGTTCTTTGGCATCCAGTGCGACAACCCGCTGCAGTTTGTGCTGGCGGGCTGGGTCGCGAGTCTCGTGTTCTCCAATATCGTCTACACGCTTACGGTTTCGTTTGGCGATATCGGCAAGGCTTTGGCCGTTGTGCTGCTGGTCATGCAGGTCGGCGGTTCGGGCGGCACGTTCCCCATCGAGATGACCGGTCCTGTGTTCCAGGCGATCTATCCGTTCCTGCCGTTCACTCACGGCATCAACGCCATGCATGCTGCCATGGCAGGCGCCTACCATATGGAGTACTGGGTTGAGCTGGGTATTCTGGCGAGCTATCTGATTCCGTCGCTGGCCCTGGGCGTCGTCTTCCGCCGTCCGGTCATCAAAGCCAACGACTGGATCATCGAAAAGCTGGAGTCGACAAAGCTAATTTAGTGCGGCAACGTTAACGCTGATGTAGCACTAATGCCAGCGAGCGAGCCGCATTTGCGCCAAGGTGACGTGAAATGAAAGGGCGCTGACCTTCTGGTCGCGCCCTTGAAATTGAACGTCAGATTGGCGTGAATGCGGCTCGCGC
>CABUWV010000021.1 GCA_902495355.1 uncultured Collinsella sp. | reverse complement strand
GTCGCAGATGTCGCCCACGACGAGCTCGACCCTATCCTCGGGCAGCCCCGCGATGTTCTCGGGGTTGCCGGCGTAGGTCAGCTTGTCCAGGACGGTGACGTGCACCTCGGGGTGGTTGTCCACGACGTAGTGCACGAAGTTGCTGCCGATGAAGCCGCAGCCGCCCGTGACGATGATGTTCTTGGGTTCGAAGATCTCGGACATGAGGGGTTCCTCCTAGTACTCGCGCGGGCTGTTGACGATCTCGCCGGCGGCGACCTTCTTGAGGTGCCGGCCGTAGACCGACTTGCCGTAGGCCTCGGCGGCTCGCTTGAGCCCCTCGGTCGTGATCCAGCCGTTCTCCCAGGCGATCTCCTCGGGGACCGAGACCGGCAGGTCCTGGGAGTGCTCGACGGCGCGGACGAACTCCGCGGCCTCGTGCAGGCTCTCCATGGTGCCGGTGTCCAGCCACGCGTAGCCGCGGCCGAGGGTGACCACGGACAGCGTCCCCTCCTCCAGGTACATCTGGTTGAGCGTGGTGATCTCGAGCTCCCCGCGGGCGGAGGGCTCCACCCTATGCGCCTTGGCGGCGACGTCGCCCGGGTAGAAGTACAGGCCGGTGACGGCGTAGGAGCTCTTGGGGTCGGCGGGCTTCTCCTCGATGGAGACGGCCCTGCCCTCGCCGTCGAACTCCACGACGCCGAAGCGCTCGGGGTCGTCGACGTGGTAGCCGAAGACCGTGGCCCTTCCCGACTCGGCGTTCTGGACGGCGCGCGTCAGGTGGCGCGACAGGCCGTTGCCGTAGAAGATGTTGTCGCCGAGCACCAGGGCGCACGGCTCGCCGGCGATGAACTCCTCGCCGATGGTGAAGGCCTGGGCCAGGCCGTCCGGGCTCGGCTGCTCGGCGTAGGAGAGGTTCACGCCGTAGCGCGAGCCGTCCCCGAGCAGGCGCTCGAAGTTGGGGAGGTCGGTCGGCGTGGAGATGACCAGGATGTCCCGGATGCCCGCCAGCATGAGGGTGGACAGCGGGTAGTAGATCATGGGCTTGTCGTAGACCGGCAGCAGCTGCTTGGAGGTCACGAGCGTGAGCGGGTACAAGCGGGTGCCGGACCCGCCGGCGAGGATGATGCCTTTCACTGGTTATCTCCTTCCGAGGAAAAGGTCTTCGTAGCTGTCAGTGATGGACCGCCACGAATACCGGTCGCGGATAACGGAGGTCGATGCCGTATCGAGCTCCTCGATCGACTTCCAATCCATCACGTCGGCGCTATTGATAAGTTCAGCCAAGTCTCCGGATTCCTTGCTCCAATACAGGGCCGAGTCCTCAGCGACCTCGCGGTTGAAACCGACGTCGAGAAGGAGGTTGAGGCGCGTGGACGCCAGCGCCTCCAGGAGGCTCGGATTGGTACCCCCGACCTCATGGCCGTGGAAGTAGCCGTAAGCCTGCTCACGGATCTTCTTCAGGAGCTCCTGGTCGTAGACGGTCCCGACGAACTTGATGCGTGGGTCGGACTTGAAGTGCGTCTTCCGCTCGAGCTCCGCGAGGAAGGAGTCGTCCACTCCCGTCACGAGCGCGAAATCCCGCTTGGAGTCGGAAGCCATGAACTCCCGGATCATGGTCTCGTAGTTGTTCTCAGGCACGAAGCGTCCCACGACCAGGTAGTAGCCGAAGGGCTCGAGGCCCTTCTCGGAGAGCCATCCAGTGAACTTGGGGTCGTCGTCCGCGAGCGCTGAGTGCCTGATGTCGGCCCCGTAGGCGATGAAGGTCGTCTCGGGGTGCAGGTCGGCATACTCCCCTCGAATGTACTTCTCGATGTTCTTGGAGTCGCACACCATCAGGTCGGCGTGCTTGACCATCCCGCGCTCCGAGACTTTCCAGTACCTGCGGACGGGCGCGCTCCACTTGGCGCGCTTCCACTCGTGGCCGTCGGGGTTCACGAAGACCTTGCCACCAAGGGCGTGGATCCTCTTTACGTACTTTCCGAAAAACGGTCCGATGCGACAGGCCAGCACGTAGACGAGGGGGTGCTCGACACGGTTATTCTCGATATAGGCGGTGCACCACTTGAGGGCGTCTATGTCGTAGAAGATCGCCCTAGCGGCTCCGACGGGCCTGCGCACAACGTTGAAGCAGTGCGCCCCGTTGTGCTCGAACTCGCCGACCTGCTCGGCGGAATCCACGGCGCACGCCACGTGGTACTTGATATCGGGCGACACCTGATTCTCGGTCAGCTTCTCCACGAACGTCTCGTAACCGCCGTAGTTTGCCGGAATACCCTTGGATCCGATGATGAAAACATGCTGCATTAGTATGCATCGCTCCCGTTGAAGACCTCCAGAACCGTAAGGAGGACGATCTTGAGGTCCATGACGATTCCGCGTTTTGCTATGTACTCGATGTCCCGGCGGACCATGCCGTCGAAACCGGTGGAGTTACGCTCCGTGACCTGCCAGAGTCCGGTAATCCCAGGCTTCACGGCCAGGCGCTGTAAGTCGTACTCGGTGTACTCCGCGACCTCATTCGGCAGCGGTGGCCTTGGACCGACCACGGACATCTGGCCCAGGAATACGTTCAGGAACTGCGGGAACTCGTCGATGGAGTGCTTGCGGATGAACCTGCCGATCTTGGTGACGCGCGGGTCCTCCTTCATCTTGAACATGGCACCGGCGATCTCGTTTTGCTCCTTGAGCTCGGCGAGGCGCTCGTCGGCGTCCTTGCACATGGAGCGGAATTTCCACATGCGGAAGGTGGACAGGCTGCCGTCGCGGTGGGTCTGGCCCACGCGGATCTGGCTGTAGAAGGGGTTGCCCTCGCTCTCCAGACGGATGGCCGCGGCGAGCACAAGGCTGGGTACAGCGATGACGGCCAGCACGCAGCCGCTGAACACGACGTCAAAGGCGCGCTTAACGGCGCGGTAGACCAAGCGCGAACGATCCCAGTCCATGATGGACTGCATGGCCTTGTAGCGGCCGGCGCCCTCGCGTCGGTCCATGGCCTGAGCAATGAGCGCTGCCCCCGCAGGCGCATCCGTTGCAAATTGAGTTTTATCCGACACGTTTTCTTCCAAGACTTCGTCCCCGGGTCGGGGATCCTCCCTCTTCTGTGTAGCGATCGCCTGCAGCTAGGCGATCGCCTTTTTAAGGCTTCGCATTACGCGCTGCTCGCTTGAAAGCACCGCGAGGCCAACGCGGGTGGTTACGCGTCGGCCGCACAGGTTAAGCTCCAAAAAAGCCGTGCTCTTGCGTCTGTTAATGGTTTTGATGAGACCTTCGTGGCCCAACAGCGGACCAGCCGTCACTACAACCTGATCGCCGTCTTTTAGGGCCTCGCTCATGGGCACCACACGGTCTCCCCTATTGGTAAAATTGCCAATGAGCTGGGTCTCTTCTTTTGCCAGCGGCACAAACTGACCGTCCTGGGATAGCACCCGGGCAAAGTCGTCCATACGCAGTAGATACTGTTGAACGGTGCGGGGGTCTGCCGTATCGCAGATAAGATAACCGGGGAACAACGGCTTGGATGTGTTGACCCATTCGCCGTGTACCTTGATTTCGGTCTGATATTGGGGATAAAAGAGCTCTTGCATGGCACCAGCCGGCACCATGCGCTCGATGCGCTCGCGCATTACATCTTCGCGACCGTTAATGACCTGAATCACATACCACACGAGCACCACCCCCTTGCTGTCTTACGTGTGGCTCACGGGGTTTGGGTATGGCTTCGCCAGGGCGCTTGTGCGCGAAGGCGCTCCATATTCAAACCCTGAGCCCAGTCAGACAAGCACGTGGCTCTGCCCCACCGTGAACGGTATGTATGAGTGCAGTTGCTAGAGACGCGGACGTGTATCGCAAAAATGACCGCGACTCCAGCTGGCTGCGTGCGAACCAGTCAAGCGGGAACAAAACTGGACCGCACGCAAACAGCTGTAGGACTGCTACGCTTTGACATGCAACATATTATTTATTTGCACTAGGAAATTAACTCAATACAAATAAAAAACGTCGCATGACTTCTTTATTGGAGCTCGTGGTGTTTCTGGCACCGCCGTTACGGCCGGATGCTGATCGACCCTGCGCTTTGCAACTTGCTGGAGCCGCGAGCACAGTTGAACTCATGTAACGTTAGGTATCCTAGCACAAGCTGATAGCAAAGCTGATTTGGCTAATCGCGGACAACATTTCGTTCATTTAGTGTGTTCAACGGGGTTGTTTTGGGATGTTGTTCACATTGATGCAGGTTATTGAGGTACTGGCGGTGATTAGGGACGTTCCTGAAGCCCAAATGGAACGGCGATCTACACTGATAATCGCGTTTGGCTAACAAACTATGTACAGACATGGGAAAAAATTTGTTCAACTTTTTGTTGGTGTGGATTGGGTTTGTGGCGCGGGGTGTATTGGCATGAAAAAGGCCTTCGGAATTCCGAAGGCCTTTGCATTCACGATGGTGGAGACGAGGGGGATCGAACCCCTGACCTCTTGACTGCCAGTCAAGCGCTCTCCCAGCTGAGCTACGCCCCCGTGACGAGGAGATACTATAGGGGAAGTTGGCGCGGGGTGCAAGGACTTTTTTAGGTCAGATTCTAAATGCCTATTGATATAGGTAAGCGATGGCTGTGCCGGTGTGGACTTGGATCGTGGCTGTTGACCTTACAACGTTGCTGATACCCGTGTCGGCCAACAAGCCCAGTGGGCTGTGATCTAGTTCCCACTCTAGACCGTGTTCGTTTACCTCGGTGTTAGGGGCTATGGCGATGATGGAAAAGGTTTTGCCAGTTGCATTCTCAATGGTCCAGGATTCACGTTCGTGCAGAATGCGGGCCATGGTCTCGTCCTCGGCAATCCAGACTGGAGCGTCATCGTAGCCTGCGAGCAGGCCCAGTACGGAAAGCGCCATATCAGGGCGACCGCCGGTGGCGCAGGTCGCAACCACTTCGGCACCCGGCCAGCGACGGCGGATGGAATCGAGCGCCAACGCAAGATCGGTATAGTCCTTGTACGGGTCGTGGCGCTCAACTTCAAAGTCGGTGGCGGCATCGACTAACGCGCGACCCGCATCACTCACCGTGTCGGCATCCCCCACATACACGTCGCAGCCTAGACCCGCGCCCAGAAGCGCGTCGAGTCCGCGGTCCACGGCGACAACGTGGTCGCACTCCCCTGCTAGCCTACGCAACAGATCTGCGCTCGCCACCACGGGCGAGCCGCAGACCACTAATACCTTGCAACCCACAGCTCTCGCCTATCCCTCAAACGAAAGCACGTGGGCTAGATCCAGGTCCTCATAGCTGTCGATAAAGATATCGCAGTTGTCGCGCACATCGTCGCGCTTCATGCGGCCATGCGGGTCATAGATGCCCACGCGCTTAAAGCCGGCGGTGCCAGAGCTCTTAAGGCCAAAGACGGCGTCCTCAAACACCCATGAGCGTTCGAACTTGTGCCCGTGGCGCTCCTCCAGACGGCGCAGCGCAAGTTCATACACATCCGGGAACTGCTTGGAGCGTCCTGCCTCACCCGTCGTGGTAACAAACTCCATGTAAGCGTCGAGCCCGGCACCAGCGAGCGCGGACTGCACCAACTCGGCTGGCGTGGAAGTGGCAACGCACATGGCAATGCCCGCCGCCTTCGCCTGCTCCAAAAATGCCAGGAGCCCCTCGCGCGGCGGCACCTTGGAGTAGCCATCGATCAGGATGTCACTCAGCTCACGGTAGAGCTCCTCGCCATTCGCGCCAATGTCCCACGTGTCGTGGTAGGCCTGGCACTCATCCTCCAGCGACAGGTGCTCAAATTGGGCAAAGTCATCCACGGTCACGTCTACACCGTGGCGGTGCAATAACTCGGGCTGGGCATAGGCCCAAACGGGTGTGCTGTTAACTAACGTGCCGTCGCAATCGAAAACAAAAGCAACCTTGGGAGCGGCGGTATGGGACATAAACGAACCTTTCGATATCAAATGGTAAACATCCTGCTAAAAACGTTTTACCAAACGTCAGTTAAACAATTTTGAAACCCAAATTGGTAAAACTGTCAAGAGTTTTACCACGGCATTTCTGCCAGTGGTATAAACATGTCGCTTACCGATTAAACGCCCCCGCAAATCCGCTTTCGTCCATAAAACTAACGCACAGGTGTTATCGTAGTTTCTGCCGAAAGTTCCACCGAGCACGCGAGGTGGAACGAATCACAGAAACTTCGCCGTCCCTTCGATTCGTGCAGCCTTGGACCTTTCGCATCTAGTCACCAAGGCAACACGCTGCCGCGTCATGATGGGATCAAACGTGAGCGATACAAAGCTAAAGCCAACGGCTAAAAAGCCCGCAACCCGCAAACCGGCTCCGCACGCACCGGAGCTCTCCAAGGACGATGTCTACCTGTTTGGCATTGGAATGTGGGAGCGCAGCTGGGAAAAGATGGGCGCGCATCCCGACACGCAGCAGCGCACGCGCGGCTGGCGCTTTTGCGTTTGGGCACCCGACGTAAAGAGTGTCCATGTCATTGGCGAATTTAACGACTGGGATGAGGAAGCCAACCCGCTGGTGCCCGTGCATACGAGCGCTATTTGGGAAGGCTTTATTCCTGGCGCCGAGCAGGGCCAGCTCTATAAATATCTCATCGAGACCAACGAGGGCGAGAAGCTCTACAAGGCCGATCCGTATGCCTTTAAGGCCGAGTGCCCCCCGGGTACCGCGAGCGTGCTGTGGACCCTCGATGGCTACAAGTGGAACGACGCCGCGTGGCTCAAGCGCCGCGCCGGCCACAACCACATGTCGCAGCCGCTTAACATCTACGAGGTGCATATTGGCTCGTGGAAGCGCCACGGCGACGCGCCGCAGGGCGAGCCGGACGAGTACGGCAACTACCCCGGTCCCATGGATCCCTTCCCCGCCCAGCGCGGCGAGTTCTACACCTACGACGACCTGTCGGTGGAGCTCGTGGACTACGTGCGCGACATGGGCTACACACATATCGAGGTCATGCCGCTTATGGAGCATCCCTTCGATGGCTCCTGGGGCTACCAGACGACCGGCTACTACGCCGCCACGTCGCGCTACGGCAACCCGCAGCAGCTCATGCACTTTATCGATGCATGCCACGAGGCGGGCATCGGCGTGATCATGGACTGGGTGCCCGGTGGTTTTTGCGCCGACTCCCACGGCCTTGCCACCTTTAACGGCCACATGCTGTTTGAGCACGAGATTCACCCCAACTGGGGCACGCACAAGTTCGACTTCGCCCGTGGCGAGGTCCGGTCCTTCTTGGTCTCCAACGTGCTGTATTGGCTCGAGAACTTCCATGTAGACGGCATTCGCATGGACGGCGTGTCTAGCATGCTGTACCTCAACTTTGGGATTGACGATCCCGGCCAAAAGAAGTTCAACAAGTACGGTACCGAGGAGGACCTGGACGCTAGCGCATTTATCCGTCAGGTCAACTGCGCCGTTGAGGCACACTACCCCGACGTGATGATGATGGCCGAGGAGTCCACCGCGTGGCCGCTCGTGACCTATCCGCCGCAGGACGGCGGCCTGGGCTTCCACTACAAGTGGGACATGGGCTGGATGAACGACACCCTGCACTACATGCAGACCGATTTTCCGTGGCGTCCCGGCAACCACGGCCTGCTCACGTTCTCCATTATGTACGCCTTTACCGAGAACTTCATCTGCCCGCTCAGCCACGACGAGGTCGTACACGGCAAGTGTTCGCTCATCGGCCGAATGCCGGGCGACTGGTGGCGCCAGTTTGCCGGCCTGCGCACGCTGGCCTTCTACCAGATGACGCATCCCGGTGCCAAGCTCAACTTTATGGGCAACGAGATCGGCCAGTTTATTGAGTGGCGCTACTACGAGTCCATCCAGTGGTTCCTGACCGAGGAGTACGAGACTCACCGTCATCATCAGGCGTTTATCAAGGCGCTCAACCATCTGTACACCGCCGAGCCCGCCCTATACGAGCGCGGCTACACCGACGACGGCTTTACCTGGATCGACGCGGACAACTCCAAGCAGTCCATCGTGAGCTTTGTGCGCCAGGGCGAGGACGTCGATAACGACCTGGTGATTCTGATCAACTTTGACCCGGCGAGCTACGAGAGCTTCCGCGTGGGCGTGCCGCGCGAGGGTGACTGGGAGGTCATCTTCGATTCCGACCGTCCCGAGTTTGGCGGCAGCGGCTATGCCGGTGAGGAGCCCTACACCTGCTCGAGCGAGCCCTATCCCTGGAACGGGCAGATGGACTCCATCGAGATTAAGGTGCCCGGCCTGGCAGGCGTGGTGCTTAAGCGCCGCGGTCCCAGCAGCTATAAGCCGCCCGTGGTCGAGGAACCCAAGAAGGCGACGCGCAAGCGTGCGTCCTCGGTGAAACCCAAGCCCGCGGCTGCTAAGAGGGCGCCGGCTAAGGCAAAGGCTGCCAAGCCCGCTGCCAAGGCTTCGGCCAAGTCCACCACGGCCAAAAAGGCAGCCGCTGTTAAGGCTCATGCCAAGAAAGCGTAACAAAGGCGTTACCACTGTAATTACCCGCCCCGCCGGGGCGTAGGATACGAGTCATAACCGTTCCGGGAGAAACATCCCCGGGGGAAAGGAACGTATGAATAAGATCTTCGACAACAAGCAGGAGTTTACCGAGCTCTATCGCGATGCCGTCATGAGCATCAGCGGCAAGAGCGTCGAGGCCGCCAGCGACCTCGACCGCTTTAACGCCCTGGCCAAGCTCGTGGCCGAGAAGGCACGCACCGTTGCCACCAAGAGTGACGCCCGTGCAGCCGCCGAGGGCAAAAAGCGCGTGTACTACTTCTCGATCGAGTTTTTGATCGGCCGCCTGCTCGACAACTACCTGCTTAACTTTGGCGTACGTGACATGGTCGCCGAGGCGCTCGACGACATGGGCTTCGACCTGTCCGTCATCGAGAACCAGGAGCCCGATCCGGCACTGGGCAACGGTGGCCTGGGCCGTCTGGCCGCGTGCTTCCTAGATTCCATGGCAGCCGAGGGCATTGCCGGCTACGGCAACGGCATGCGCTACCGCTACGGCCTGTTTAAGCAGGAGATCGTCAACGGCAGCCAGGTCGAGGCCACCGACGAATGGCTCACCCACGGCTATCCCTGGGAGGTCCGTCGTCAGGACAAGGCCGTTACCATTAAGTTTGGTGGCCATGTTGAGGGCTTTGAGGAGAACGGCCGCACGTTCTACCGCACGGTGGATACGCAGGACATCCTGGCCGTCCCTTATGACATCCCCGTCGTGGGCTATGCCGGCGAGACCGTCAACAAGCTGCGCGTATGGGCCGCCGAGCCGGTTGAGGAGCACTTCGATCTGGAGGCCTTCAACCGCGGCGACTATGCCCTGGCCGATGCCGAGCGCGCCGAGGCCGAGGCCATCAGCGCCATCCTCTACCCCAACGACGCCGGCGAGCACGGCCGTCTGCTGCGCCTGAAGCAGGAGTACCTGTTTGTTTCGGCCGGCATCTACAGCCTGCTCGACACCTTTGAGAAGGAGCACGGCGAAAACTGGGAGCTGCTGCCGCAGTTTGTGGCTATCCATACCAACGACACGCATCCCGCCATGTGCGGCCCCGAGCTCATGCGCATCCTCATCGACGAGAAGAAACTCGAGTGGGATGACGCCTGGAACATCGTGACGCAGGTCGTGAGCTACACCAACCACACCATCCTGCCCGAGGCTCTGGAGAAGTGGCCCATCGGCACGTTCTCCAAGCTCCTCCCCCGCGTGTACCAGATCATCGACGAGATCAGCCGCCGTTGGCACGAGTCGTTCGACACCACGCAGGAGGGCTGGCAGGAGCGTCTGCGCCAGACCGCCATCCTGTGGGACGGCGAGATTCGCATGGCCAACCTGTCCGTGATTTGCAGCCACAGCGTCAACGGCGTGGCCAAGATTCACTCCGACATCATCAAGAACATCGTGCTCAAGGACTTCTATGCCCTGACGCCCGAGAAGTTCAACAACAAGACCAACGGCATCTCGCACCGTCGCTTCTTTGCCGAGGCCAACCCCACCTACGCCAAGCTCGTGACCGAGGCCATTGGCGACGGCTGGCTCAAGGACGCCTTTGAGCTGGAGAAGCTCAAGGAGTTCCAGAACGACACCGAGTTCCTGAAGGCCGTGGGTGCCTCCAAGCGCGCCAACAAGGAGCGCCTGGCCGCCTACGTTAAGGCCGAGACTGGTCTGGTCATCGACCCCAACACCGTCTTTGATGTTCAGGTTAAGCGCTTCCATGCCTACAAGCGCCAGCTCATGAACATCATGAAGGTGATGGACATCTACAACCGTCGCATCGCCGATCCCAACTTCCACGTGACGCCGACGACCTTCATCTTTAGCGGCAAGGCTGCCTCGAGCTACACCTTTGCCAAGGAGACCATCCGCCTCATTAACTCCGTGGCCGACGTCATCAACAACGACCCGCGCGTCAACGAGGTCATGAAGGTCTGCTTTATCCCCAACTTCCGCGTGAGCAATGCCCAGCTCATCTACCCCGCCGCCGAGATCTCGGAGCAGATCTCCACGGCCGGCAAGGAGGCCTCGGGCACGTCCAACATGAAGCTCATGATGAACGGCGCCATTACGCTGGGCACCCTCGACGGCGCCAACATCGAGATCGCCGACCTGGCCGGCCGAGAGAACGAGGCCATCTTCGGTCTGACCGCCCCCGAGGTCGAGCAGCTCTGGGCATCCAACAGCTACTTTGCGTGGGATACGCTCAACGGCGACCGCGAGCGACTGGGCCGCGTGATGGACGAGCTCAAGGACAACACCTTTGCGGGTCTTTCGGGCAACTTCGAGAGCATCTACAACGAGCTCATGAACAACAACGACCCCGACCTGGTCATGGCCGATTTCCGCAGCTACGTCGACGCCTGGGAGAAGCTCACGGGCAGCTACGGCGACCAGGAGACCTGGAACCGCAAGGCGCTGCTCAACACCGCCTCCTCGGGCTGGTTCTCGAGCGACCGCACCATTCGCGAGTACCGCGACGAGATCTGGCACGCGTAAAGGCCGCGAGCTCCCTTATGCCAGCACGGCATTACTCGACGGGCGTGACGTTGCGCCGCGCCCGTCGCTAATGGGTTTAGGAACATCGATGACAGAAGGAGAAATCGATGAGTAAGAAAGAATGCATCGCGATGCTCCTCGCAGGAGGACAGGGCAGCCGATTGGGGGCACTCACCCAAAAGATCGCTAAGCCGGCGGTTAGCTTTGGTGGCAAGTTCCGCATTATCGACTTTTCGCTCTCCAACTGCTCCAACTCGGGCATCGACACGGTGGGCGTTCTGACGCAGTATCGCCCCTATCTGCTGCATGCCTACGTGGGCTCCGGCGAGGCGTGGGATCTGGACAGCCGCGACGGCGGCGTGTCGATCCTGCCGCCGTACGAGACGCAGACCGGCGGCGCCTGGTATGCGGGCACGGCCGACGCCATTACGCAGAACCTGGACTACATCAAGGCCAACGACCCCAAGTACGTCCTGATTCTGTCTGGCGATCACCTGTATCGCATGGACTACCGCAAGATGCTCAAGACCCACATTGAGAACAACGCCGACCTCACGGTGAGCGTTATGCCCGTGCCGTGGGAGGAGGCCAGCCGCTTTGGTATCCTGACCACCGACCCCGAGGACGGCCGCATCACCAAGTTCACCGAGAAGCCCGATAAGCCCGATTCGAACCTCGCGTCCATGGGCATCTACATCTTCTCGGCCGACGTGCTGATCGAGGCGCTCGAGGAGGATGCACTGGACCAGCGCTCGAGCCACGACTTTGGCAAGGACATCATCCCCAAGCTGCTCGGCGAGGGCAAGCGCCTGTACAGCTACGAGTTCCACGGCTTTTGGAAGGACGTCGGCACCATCGCCAGCTTCCACGAGACCTCGATGGACCTGCTGGGCAACAACCCCGAGTTCGATCTGTTCGACAAGCACTTCCCCATCATGTCCAACATCACCACACGTCCGCCGCACTACATTGGCCCTGACGGCCGTCTGGACGACTGCCTGGTCTCCAACGGCTGCAAGATCTACGGTACCGCTCGCCACTCGATCCTTTCGACCGATGTCATCATCGAGGAGCGCGCCGTGGTCGAGGACTCCGTGCTGCTGCCGGGTGCGCACGTTAAGAGCGGCGCGCACATCTGCCGCGCAATTTTGGGCGAGAACTCCACGGTCGAAGAGGGCGTGAAGCTCGGCTCTGTCGATACCACCAAGGATACGGCCGTCGTTGGAAATGACGTCGTTATCGGGAAGGGGGAATGATCCGATGATCAATCGCAAGGCCATCGGTTATATCACCGCTAACTACTCTTCGACCTACGGCAGCGTGCTGCTCAAGGATCGCCCCATCGCGTCCGTTCCGTTTTTGGGCCGCTACCGCCTGATCGACTTTCCGCTGTCCAACATGATGAATGCCGGCATTAAGACCGTCGGCGTCGTCATGCCGGGCAACTACCGTTCCCTGATCGACCATGTGGGCTCGGGCAAGGACTGGGGCCTGGACCGCAAGAAGGGCGGCCTGTTCATGGTGCCCGGCAACGCATATGGCACCACCAAGGGCGGCATGCGCTTCCTGCTACGCGACATCATCTCCAACAAGACGCTGTTCCAGCGCTCTGACAAGCCCTATGTTGTGATGATGGGCACCAACATCATCTTCAATATGGACCTCAACACCATCATCGACGCGCACGAGAACTCCGGCGCCCAGATGACCGTGGTGTACTGCAAGGCCACGCACAACGTCGATGACGAGACCAAACTCGAAATTAACGAGAACGGCCGCCTGACGGGCGTGAGCGCCGGCGTCGTGTACGGCGACAACGCGTCTATGGACTGCTGCATCGTCAACCGCGAGACGCTGCTCGAGATCATCGACCACTACCAGGCCGCTGACTATCTGGACCTGCTCGAGGCACTCCAGGGCGACTTTGGCAACATCGACGTGTGCAGCTACGAGTACAAGGGCGAGGTCGTGGGCGTGTTTAGCGAGAAGTCGCTGTATCGCCGCAGCATGGACCTGCTCGACCAGACCGTGGCCGACCAGCTCTTTGACCCCGAGCGCCCAATCCTGACCAAGGCTCACGACGTGCCGCCTTCGCGCTATGCGACCGGCAGCCACGCGTGCAACTCGATCATCTCGGCCGGCTGCATCATCAAGGGCACCGTGCGTAACTCGATCCTGTCGCGCGGCGTTGTGGTCGAAGAGGGCGCATCGGTGACCAACTCGATCATCAACCAGAGCTGTGTCATCAAGAGCGGCGCCCGCGTCGAGAATGCCATTCTGGACAAGAACAATGTGGTTCCCACCAACACCGAGCTTCGCGGCACGCCCGAGAACATCCTGGTGCTGGGCAAGGCTCCGTTAACTTCCGACACCACCATCGTACGTTAACGTTGGCACCGCAACATCGCTCGTAACATGTAGAATAGCCGCCCGGTTAGCGCCAGGCGGCTATTCTCGAATTGCAACATGGGAGACAATATGGCAGATTCCAGCAAAAAGATGCAGATCGTGTTTGCCTCGGCCGAGTGCGCACCGTTTGTTAAGACCGGTGGCCTGGGCGACGTGGCGGGCTCGCTGCCTGCGGCGCTTGTACGCGCCGGCGCCGAGGTCATCGTGATGGTGCCCAAATACGCCACCATCAAGGACGAGTACAAGGCGCAGATGGAGCACTTTTCCGACTTTTACGTGAGCCTAGGCTGGCGCAACGAGTACTGCGGGCTGGAGAAGCTCGAGCACGACGGCGTCACCTATATGTTCGTGGACAACGAGCGCTACTTTGCGCGCGATTATCCGTACGGCTTCTTCGACGACGGCGAGCGCTTCGCGTTCTTCTCCAAGGCCATTACCGAGAGCCTGCAGCACCTGCCCGAGGGCTTTGAGTGCGACATCCTGCACTGTAACGACTGGCAGACGGCACTGGCGCCCGTGTTCTTGCGCGAGTTCTACCAGGGCCTGCCGCTCTATGACCGCGTCAAGACCGTGTTCTCGATCCACAATGTGGCGTTCCAAGGCCAGTTTAGCGACACCGTGATGGAGGACATCCTGGGTGTGGCGCATATTCCGGCGGCTGCCACGCAGTTGCGCTGCGACGCCTGCAGCATCAACTACATGTTGGGCGCGCTGCACTATGCCGATGCCATTACCACGGTGAGCCCCACCTATGCCAACGAGATCCAGACGCCCGAGTTTGGCGAGGGCCTGGACGGTGTGCTGCGCGAGCGTTCCTACGCGCTGCAGGGCATCCTCAACGGCATTGACGTGGCGGCCTTTGACCCGGCAACCGACAAGCGCATTGCCGCCAACTACACGGTTGACGACCGTTCCGGCAAGGCCGTGTGCAAGGCCAAGCTGCAGGAGGAACTGGGGCTCGAGGTGCGCGACGACCGCCCGCTTATGGTGATGGTCACGCGCCTGACGCGCCAGAAGGGCATGGACCTGGTCATGTACGCGCTCGACCGCATCCTGTCCGGCGGCGTTCAGGTGGCCGTGCTGGGCACCGGCGACCGCGACTACGAGGACGGTCTGCGCTACTTCCAGGACAAGTACCCCGGCACCATGGCCGCGCGCATCGAGTTTGACCCCGCGCTGTCGCAGCGCATGTACGCTGCCGCCGATATGTTCCTGATGCCTTCGAAGTTTGAGCCCTGCGGCCTGTCGCAGATCATCGCCATGCGCTACGGCACCCTGCCCATCGTGCGCGAGACCGGTGGCCTGAAGGACACCGTGCAGCCGTACAACGAGTTTACCGGCGAGGGCACGGGCTTCTCGTTTACCAACTTTAACGGCGACGAGATGGGCGACGCCGTGTTCCGCGCGGCACGCCTGTTCTGGGACAACCGCGATGCCTGGAACCAGCTGGTCACACAGGCCATGAGCCAGGACTTTAGCTGGACGCGCTCGGCCGACAAGTATCTGGACCTGTACTTCTTTATGCACCCGGAGATTGAGCGCCCGGCGGCTGTGGAGGCTGCTACGGCCGTAGAGGAGCCGGTTGCTGATGAGGCCGAGCCTGCGGCGCCCGTTAAGGAGCCCGCTGCTGCTGAGGAGCCCAAGGTCGAGGAGAAGCCGGCTGAAGCTAAGCCCGTTAAGGCCGATCCTGAGGTGAAGGTCGAGGCTACTCCCGAGCCCGAGCCTGAGGTGAAGCCCGCTGCGAAGCCTGCCACCAAAAAGACGACGACCCGCAAGGCAACGGCTAAGAAGGCTACGACCACGAAGGCCACTGCGAGCAAGACCACCGCTGCCAAGGCAACTACTGCCAAGGCATCGACCACGCGCAAGCGCACGACCGCCGCTGCCAAGAAGGCCAACGAGGTCGAGGCTGCTCCCGAGGTAAAGGCCGCCGCCGAGGCTAAGCCTGCGGCAAAGGCTCCGGCCAAGACCGCTGCCAAGAAGACGGCTGCAACCACCAAGAAGGCAACGGCAGCCAAGAAGACCACGGCCAAGGCCGCTACGACGAAGGCCGCCGCGAAGACGGCCCCGAAGACTACTGCAAAGCCCGCCGTCAAGGTCGAGGAGGCGCCCTCCGAGCCCGAGGCCAAGGCAGCTGTCGAGGCAAAGCCGGCCGCCAAGACCACCACGCGCAAACGCGCCGCGACGACGGCCAAGAAGACCACGACCAAGGCTGCAGCTCCCAAGGCAGAGGGTAAGGCCGAGGACAAGCCCGCAGTAAAGGCCGAGCCGACTCCGAAGGCTGCCGAGGTTAAGGCCGCTCCCAAGACTAAGGCAAAGACCGAGCCCGCCAAGGAGACCCCGGTCTCCCCCGCCGTTTCGGCCGAGGAAAAGGCTCCGACCAAGAAGACCTCCGTCCGCAAGGCAACGGCCGCCCGCAAGCGCCGCTAATCCGGACGATTAAAACTAAATCCTCAACGCAAAAGAGGGCGCCCCAACCAGGCGCCCTCTTTTGCGTTGAACTTCGCATTAAAAAGAGGGCCGGTTTACTACGACAAAATGGCTCCGGCCGACCACGGCGAGTAATCTTCGAAATTAAGAACGCTTCTAGCTGCGGTTTTAATATCACCAAAATGACTGTTGTTGAGATCATTCAATTCGTCGTAGTAAACCGAAGTACTTTTGTTTGGATACAAATAGTATCGGTATAGACGTTTTTAAATATCGCGATAATTTGGGTGGTAAAACGATTTTCTAGGACAACCGTTCGCCGATGGTAAACGGATGTTGTTTATACAGCCTGTGTGCAACATATATACTTATATCCTGTGCGTAAAGCCCATGGCCCGCAGGCCGTGATTCTATTGAACTGGACCGAATTATGAGATTGATTCACAACAGCCGTCTGCCGCAGTTTCGCACTCCGTTTGGCGCTGTGACCACTGGAACTTCCGTTTCGCTCTCGGTGATTTTGGAGGATGCCGACCCCAACCAGGCAACGCTTACGCTGCGCACCTGGGTCGATGAGATCGGTGAGTCTCTGTATCCCATGACGCACGAGGGCGACGGCATATTTACCGTAGAGCTTGAGTGCACCGAGCCCTGTCTTATCTGGTACAGCTTTATCTGCAATATCGAGGGCCAGCCCGAGGTCCGCCTGGGCGCACCGCAGGGTCGCACCGGTGGCGAGGGCGTAACTTACAACTACGCCGAGGTCCCGTCCTTCCAGATCACCGTCTACAAGCACCGCAAAGTTCGTCCCGAGTGGTACGAGCGTGGCATGGTCTACCAGATCTTCCCCGACCGCTATGCCCGCGACGAAAACTGGCGCGAGCGCACGCTTACCGAAGTTGAAAAACCGCGCAAAGGAATCCAGCGCCGCATGGTCGAGGACTGGAACGAGCCGCCCGTGTACGAGCGCGCCGAGGACGGCTCCATCAAGACCTGGGACTTCTACGGCGGCTCGCTCAAGGGCATCCAGGAAGACCTGCCCCGCATCGCCGAGCTGGGCTTTACGACCATCTACCTCAACCCCATCTTTGAAGCCGCGAGCAACCACCGCTACGACACGGCCGACTACACCAAGATCGACCCGATCCTGGGCACCGAGCGTGACTTTACCGAGCTGTGCCAAGCAGCCGAGAAGCTGGGCATCTCCATCATCCTGGACGGTGTCTTCAACCACACGGGCGACGACTCGATCTATTTCAACCGCTACGGCAACTACCCCGGCGTGGGTGCCTGGCAAAGCGAGGATTCGCCGTGGCGCGATGCGTTTACCTTCCACGAGGACGGCTCGTACGACTGCTGGTGGGGCGTGGGCAACATGCCGGCCATCAACGAGAAGTCCGAGCTGGTGCGCGAGCGGCTCCTGGGCAAGGACGGCGTGATCCGTAAATGGCTACGTGCCGGCGCTCATGGCTGGCGCTTGGACGTCGCTGACGAGCTTTCCGACGACTTCCTGGCCGAGATCAAAAAGGCCGTACTTGCCGAAAAGCCTGATGCACTGTTGCTCGGCGAAGTCTGGGAAGACGCCTCCAACAAGATTAGCTACGGCCATCTGCGCCGCTACCTGCAGGGCTCCGAGCTGGACTCTGCCATGGATTATCCCTTCCGCGACATGGTCATCGGCTTTTTGATGGGCTACAAAAACGCCTACCAAGCTGCCGAGGACATCGAGACCCTGCGCGAGAACTACCCGAGCGAGGCATTGTCCTGCGCGCTCAATCTGCTTTCGAGCCATGACCGTCCGCGCATCATATCGGTGCTCGGCGGCGGCCCCGACGAGTCGCAGCTGCCCGAGTGCGAACGCAGCAAATGGCGCCTGGACGAGAACGCGATGGGACTGGCCAAGAGCCGCTTTTGGCTCGCCACGCTCATGCAGATGACCTTCCCCGGTGTGCCTTCGATCTACTACGGCGACGAGTACGGCCTGGAGGGCCTTACCGATCCGGGCAACCGCCGCACCCTACCGACCAAGGACCAACTGCACGACTTCGACACGCTGGCTATTGTCAAGAACGCCTCCGCCGTACGCCGCGCATTGCCATTTATGATTGACGGCGAGATCAAGGCCTTCGCGCTCAACGACGAGGTACTGGCATACAACCGCACGGGCAAGGATGGCGAGTCTGCGACGGTTATCATCAACCGTAGCCTGCGCAATTCGCACCGCGTGACGATTCCGGCGCTCGGCGAATGCGCGAGTGACGTGATCAGCGGTCACGAGTGCGAGATCCACAACGGTACGGTCACGCTCGATCTGTATCCGTTGGGCTCGTCGATCATCTATCACCATGCCGAGCAGCGCCTGCAGGAGCCGCTCGATCACGGTGCGGGCGTCGTGTGCCATATAACCTCGGTACCCACCGACGACGGCAAGCCCGGCACGATCGGCGCACCCACGCGTCGCTTTATCGACCATCTGGCCGCTATGGGCATGCGCTACTGGCAGGTCCTGCCTGTCAACCCGACGGACTTCTTCCGCTCCCCTTACGCTGGGCCTTCGGCCTTTGCGGGCAATATTGACCTGCTGCCCGAAAGCCAAGAGGAGCTGGCGGCCGACTTTGAGACCTGGAAGGCCCGTGGCGGCGAGGATGCAGACCCGCTCTACACGGCGTTTAAGCATCGCAACGCCGATTGGCTCGAGAAGTACTGCGTCTACATGGCCGTCAAGAAGCACTTTGAGGGCGAGTCGCGCCACGATTGGCCGGCGGATGTCGCGCGCTACAACGAGCATCTGATTGACGACAAGCGTTTCCACGACGAGGCAGAGCTTCAGGCGTACATGCAGTACCGCTTTGACCTGGCCTGGTGCGAGCTCATGAACTATGCGCACAAGAAAGGCATCGAGGTCATCGGCGATATTCCCATGTATGTCTCGGACGATTCGGCAGATGCGTGGAGCGAACCCGAGAACTTCTGGCTGTCCGATACCGGCAAGGCGATTGAGATTTCGGGCGCTCCGCCCGACAATTTTGCGCCCGAGGGCCAGGTGTGGGGCAACCCCACCTTCCGTTGGGATCACATGAAGGAGAACGGCTACCGCTGGTGGATGGACCGTCTGCGTCGCGCGTTCTCGCTCTACGACCGCGTGCGCCTGGACCACTTCCTGGGATTCCACAGCTACTTTAGCATTCCCGCAGGCAAAGCCTGCGCTGACGGCCGCTGGCTGGCGGGTCCGGGCAAGGACCTGTTCCAGACTGCCTATGACGAGCTGGGGCCGCTCAACTTTATCGCCGAGGACCTGGGCTACCTGACGCCCGGCGTTCGCGCCATGGCTTCGACCTGCGGCTTCCCCGGCATGGACGTGCTGGAGTTTAGCGATTACGACGTCCGCAACGGCGTGTATCCCACGCCGGGCAAGATTCTGTACACCTCGACGCACGACACCTCGACGCTCGCCGGTTGGTGCACGCGTTCCTTTGCGGGCGGCGACGAGCCGAGCGGTGTTGAGGTGGCGGCCAAGCTGATGGGCGACGCGCTGGCAAGCGACGCTCCCCTGGTGATGATGCCGCTGCAGGACATCCTGGGGCTAGGCGACGATGCGCGAATGAACGTGCCGGGTGTCGCCACGGGAAACTGGACCTGGCAGGCCGATGAGGCCGACGTTGCGGCCGCCGAGGGCAAAACTGCACAGCTCCTGCGCAACACCCATAGATTCTGGGGCGAAGCGTGATAAAACCCCCGATATAGGGTACAGTTACAGCTGTTTGAATTTATGCGGGCAGAGCGATCTGCCCGCTTTGTGCTGAAAAGGAAGTATTATGGCGCGCTACGATTACAAGTGCTCGAGCTGCGGCAACGTGTTTGAGGTTGAGCATCCCATGTCCGAGACCCCCGAGGTCGTGTGCCCAAGTTGCGGCGCTCCGGCGGCCAAGACGTTCTCGGCCAGCGGCATCAAGTTTGAGGGCAGCGGCTTCTACAACACCGACCAGCGCAGCGGTGGTTCCAGCACCAACGCCACCAGCGGCTGCTGTGCCAACTGCCCACACAATCACTAGAGACAAGCGGTCCCGACACCCAGGTTTCCTGATGAGTTGCGGTGAAATAGTTCCTGAATCAGCCCATCCAACGGCCAAACAGGAACTATTTCACCGCAACTTTTCTATAGATTGGATTTCTGGCTGATGCTAAGTTTGTATCATTTCAAAACTCTACCGGATTACGGGGCTGAATTGACAACCTCTATCCATTCCGGTAATTTACAAATTTCAACAAGCCATCTACCTGCGGTTTTATTAAGGCCATTTTTGCTGTGGTCGGGCATCACCAATCTAGCCCCGTAATCCGCCCTACTTTTGATAGCAGCAAGTTTGAGACGGGGCTATTTTTCCCACTCTTTACCGCTATTGCGATCTCAACTCGCACGACCTTCTGAGTTGCGGTGAAATAAGGACTATTTGGCGGGTAGATGCCGCCATTCAATCCCTATTTCACCGCAACTTAGTAGTTACTTGTGGACCAGGCGGGCGCAGAAGTGGCCGTCGTAGGAGTCGGCGTTTACTGGCACGCTTTGGAAGAGGCCTCGAGCGTTTTGGCGCAGGATGACGAGGCTCTTGGCGTGGTCGTACTCGGGCAGCTGCAGAATCTGGGCTTCGGAGAGCGGCGCCACGGTAAAGCCGGCACCCTCGGGAGAGGCCAGGAAGGCATCAACGACCTGCGTGTTCTCTTCATCAAAAACCGAGCAGGTGGCATAGATAAGCTCACCGCCGGCAGCAACGCGCGCGGCTGCTTCCTTGAGCATCGTCAGCTGTAGCTTGGGCAGTTCAGTCGTAACGTCGTTCTCGGTCAGACGCCACGGTATCTCGGGATGACGGCGCATGGTGCCAGTGCCAGAGCACGGCGCATCGATAAACACCGTGTCGAACAGGGCGGGCTCGCCAAGCATCGCGTCAAAGGACGTGAGCACCTCATTGAGCTCGCAGGCATCGCCCGACACCGTACGAACACCCGTTATACCCGCCTTATGCAGGCGCGCGAGATTCTGATCGCACTTGCGATCGTGCAGATCGAGCGCGGTATGCTGACGCTCGTACCCGGCACGCTTGGCCTGGCACATCATCACATACGTCTTGGTACCACGACCGGCGCCAATCTCCAGGCAACGACCGGGACGTGTCGCGGCAGTAGCGATAAGCTGGGCGTTAAGGTCCGAGGCAACCGCGGCAGCACGCTCAAACACGCCCGATGCAACCGTGACCTGTGCATCGACCGGAGCATGGCAGCCCGGGAAGACAGGTGCCACAAGCTGCGAGATATACGGATCAGGCTTGGTTGCAAAGGCGTTCTCATGCAGGGCCAGCGGCGCGGGGGCCAAATTGCCGGCAAAGTTGAGCGCGCCCTCGGGCGTATCAAACGAGGCCATAATACGAGCGCACAGCCAGCGAGGGAGACCCATCAAACGCGAAAGGCGAACCAAACGGCGCTCGGACTCATCCACGTCGGATGCCGTGGCAAAGTCCTCAACGTTGTCCGCAACCTTGTGCAGCACCGCGTTAGCCAGGCCCGCGGCAGACTTAGCACCGCTGCGCACCAGCTCAACACCCTGGCTCACGGCAACGCGGCCCGGCGTATGCAGGTAGAGCATCTCGAAGGCCGAGATGCGAAGCGCCATGCGAACGCGCGGCGCGACCTTTTTAGGCTTATCCAAAAACTGATCGAGCAACTCATCCAAAATGCCCTGAGTGGCGGCAACACCGAGCGCCAAACGCGCGGCAAAAGCGGAATCGCGCTGGTCAATGGCCTTGGCGGAAGCGCGGGAAGACAACACGTCGCGTGCGTACATACCGCGGCGATCAGCCTCCATCAACACATCGAGCGCAAGCTTGCGCGCGGGAGACAACTTGCTCATGACAGTACACCCCACCTAAGTTCGGCACCCTGCAGGCCGGCAGCCCAGGCAGAAGCAGCCATGGCACGCTTGCCATCGGGCTTAACCTCAAGCAGTTCAACCGCACCATCGGAAAGACCCAGGTAAACACGCTTGCTCTTGACGGCAACAGCGCCCTCGCCAAGCGACACATCAGCCGGCGCAGCATCGAGCACGCGAACCGACTTGCCGGCAATCACACAGCGGGCAGGCGCGGTATCGGACGAAGCGAGCACATGACGCACGCAATCGAGCGCCGCCATCTGCGGATCCAGACGCATCTCCTGCTTGGAAATCTTGGCAGCATGAGTGACGAGAGACTCATCCTGCTCAGTCCAAACAGCCGAGCCATCGGCAAGCGAGGGAAGCGTATCGGCAAGCAACTTGCCACCAAGCTCACCAAGCTCCATCGTGAGCGCCTCGGCATGCTTACCGGCAACCGAGGTCGAGGCCTGCGCGCAATAAGCGCCCGTATCCACGCCATGCCCAATGCGCATAATGGAAACGCCGGCGACCTCATCACCAGCAAGAATGGCACGCTGAATGGGGGCAGCACCACGCCAACGAGGCAGCAGCGAAGCATGAACATTCACAATACCAAGCGACGCCATATGCAGCACCTCATCAGGCAAAATGCAACCATAGGCAGCCACACAGAAAATATCGGCATCCGCAGCCTTGAGCGCCTCAACAACCTCAGGCGTCATGCGATTTGCCTCAACGACCGGCAACCCCAGCTCAAGCGCCTTGGCCTTAACAGGAGACGGCTCAAGCTTCTTGCCGCGCCCACGAACAGCATCGGGACGAGTAATGACAAGCGCAATCTCATTGCCAGCCTCAACAAGCGAAGTAAGCGAAGGCACAGCGAAATCGGGCGTGCCCATAAACACAATACGCATAAAAGTTAGTCTCCTCTCAACAACGAGCCGAGACGGCTACAAATAACAGCGGAAAGCCAAGTACCCAGCCCATCCGCAATAACAATTCAACAAGAACAAATATACCCAAAACCAAAGAAAGAGCCGCAATAAAAGCAGCTCTTCCAACAAAGCAATTATCAGCGAAGACGCCTATCCCTGGCCCGACGGCACCCGGGCGAAAAGGAGCGCGAAAACGCAGTCCCCTTCCGCCGCAGGGCTTAGGTTATTGTTCCACGCGCAGTTCCGCACGAGCCGAAGAGCACTTAATGTGCTCTTCGTGCGAGCAGGACTGTTTGAGCATGGAACAAAACCTAAGCCCTGCGGCGGAAGGGGACGGTGGGACCTACTCCGTCTCGCCCGGTCGAGCACCGCGGGCCAGGGCGTCCTGGTACTCCTTGACTGCCTTGATCCTCTGCATCGGCTTGAGTCGCTCAAACATGGTATTACCGTGCAGGTGATCGATCTCATGCTGCAGGCACACGCAGAACAGGTCGCCCGTAGCCTCATAGCGGATCAGGTTGGCATCCAAGTCGTACGCCTCGACGACAACATGATCGGGACGCTCGATCTCGCAGCTAATGCCAGGGATAGAAAGGCACCCCTCGCTAAACAGCACCAGATGGTCGCTCTGCTCAACAATGACAGGGTTGATGAGCACGTACGGGTCATAGTCGTTCTTGTCGCTGTAATCGCAGTCGATGGTGACGAGCTGGATGAGCTCGCCGATCTGCGGGGCAGCCAGGCCGCAACCGCCGTTCTCGAACATCATCTTCTTCATCTTCTCGGCAAGCGCCTCGATCGCCGGGGTGATCTCCTCGATGACGGCGCACTCCTGGCGCAGACGAGGGTCGGGCGACAGTACGATTCCGTTGGCTTCCATGGCCATCCTTTCGAGTTGTTACATCAAATCATAGGCGTCGACGTCAACGCTCACGCTCACGCCGCGCACGGAGCCCACCTCTTTGAGGCAGGCGTCGATATCATCAGAGACATGGTACCCTACCGGCGACTTTACAAGCAGATGGAAGCGGTAACGGTCCTTGGCTCTCTCGATTACACACGAAGCCGGACCAAGCACCTGGGGCACGGCACTCCCCGCCCGCAAAAAGTCGGGCGCGGCGGCATGCCAGCGACGCTTGAGGAGCTTCGCGATGCGACCGATGTAGTCCCGCGCAACGTCCGCGTTCGTCGACCACACCAAGATGTTGGCCAGGCGCACGAACGGCGGATACAGGGCGTCGCGGCGCTGGTCCAGGTCGTGGTCGGTAAAAATCGAGCGGTCGTGCTCGGCGACGGCGCGAATGACCGGGTCCTCGGGCAGGTAGGTCTGGATGATGACCTCGCCGGGGCGATCGCCGCGACCGGCGCGGCCCGCAACCTGCTCCAGCAGATCGTAGGCGCGCTCCCCTGCTCTGAAATCGGGCAGCTTCAGCGCAAAGTCGGCATTGACGACGCCCACGAGCGTGACCTCGGGAAAGTCGAGGCCCTTGGCGATCATCTGTGTGCCCAGCAGCACCGCGCAATCGGCGGCATCGAACTGCTCGAGCAGCTTTTTGTGCGCGTCCTTGCCACGCGTGGAATCGGCGTCCATGCGAATGATGGCGACGTCATCGGGCAGCATCTGGTGCAGGGCGTCCTCGATCTGCTGCGTACCCAGACCCATTTTTGCCAGGTAGCGGCTGCCGCACTTGGGACAGCGACTCGTGGGCGCCGGATAGGGCTGCACGCGCCAGGACGATCCGCAGGTGTGGCACTGCAGCGTGTGCGTGCGCTCGTGGTACGTGAGCGCGGTGGAGCAGTGGTTGCAGGTGGGCACGCAGCCGCACTCGCGGCACATCAGGAACGGCGCAAAGCCACGGCGATTGTGCAACAGCACGGCTTTTTCGCGGCGCTCGACCACACGCTCCAGGCCTTCCATCAGCGGTTTAGAGAACATGGAGCGGCTGCCGTGTGCGAACTCGCGGCGCAGATCGGCGATGCGAACCGTGGGCAGAACCGCGTGTCCCGGGCGCTCGGGCATCTCGACGCGCGTCCAGGTGGCGCCGCCGTACGTGCCGCGGCGGCAGCGGTCGAGAGCCTCGGCCGAGGGCGTGGCGGAGCCCAACACGAGCGGGCAGCGATAGCGCCGCGCCATCTCGGCCGCCACCTCGCGCGCATGGTAGCGCGGGCTGGAACCCTGCTTATAGCTGGTCTCGTGCTCCTCGTCGATGATGATGAGGCCCAGGTCGCTGAGCGGGCAAAAGAGCGCCGAGCGGGCGCCCACGACCACGCGCGCAGCACCGCTGGCGACCATATCCCACTGGTCCAGGCGCTCACCGGCCGAAAGGCGCGAATGGAAGACCGCGACCGTCTCGCCAAAGCGCGAACGGAAACGGCCGACGGTCTGAGCCGTCAGGGAGATCTCGGGCACGAGCACGCAGGCCGAACGGCCGGCCGCCAGCACGCGCTCAATCGCCGAAAGGTAGACCTCGGTTTTGCCGGAACCGGTAACGCCATCGACGAGCACCACATCACCGTGAGCGTCCAGGCGTGCGCGCTCAATCTGCGCGAGGGCCTGCCGCTGGCCGTTGGTGAGAGCCAGCGGGGCCTTGCCGCTCGCCGAGGACAGCGTGGTCTGCTCGCTGCAGCCACGCCAGGCGCGGCGCTCCTCCACCACCACGACGCCGCGTTTTTCGAGCGCCTTGATGGTCGCCGACATACTGTTGTAGAGCAGGTTGAGGTCGCGCGTCGTGACCGGGCCGCATTGGAGCGCCTCGATGAGCTGACGCTGACGGACCGCGGTCTTGGGCGGCGTGTAGTCGAAACACTCGGGCGTGAGCATGACCCAGCGGTTTTGGATGGGTTTGACGGCGGGGCGCTCAACGGTCCACACGCCGTCGTCGCCCTTGACCACACGCGGGCTACCACCCGGGGGTAAGAACAGGCGCAGGCACTCGGAAAGCGTTGCAACGTACTCGCGACTCATCCAGCGCGCAATACGGGCGGCCTCGGCGGTAAAGAGCGGCTTGCTGAGGATAGCCTCGATAGGCTTGATGCGCGCGGGATCGAGAGCGTCGTTACCTTGCAGGTCGGCCAGCTCGAGCGCGATGTCGACGATGTAGCCAGCGGCAGCACGGTTGCCAAAATGAACCAGAACCGTAGACCCGATCTGAGCCTCATTGGCAAGGGACTGCGGAATACCGTAGGCAAACGGCTCAGACAGCGCACGAGTGGGAATGTCGAGGACCACGCTCGCATAGGCGGCAACGGGCTCGGGCGCAGGTGCGGGCTTGGCTTGCTCGGCCGGGCGGACAGCCCTTACGGGAGCCTGCTTAGGCTCGGGCGAACCAAACAGCGACAGTTGCTCGGCCATGGCCCCAGCACCTCCCATCCCATACGTCTTTAGAAACAAGAGCCCCGCTCGGGTGAACGGGGCTCGGATACATGCGTTTACGCAGCTGCTACAGCGCCATCGTGCGGGCGCGGTCGATGCGCGCCAGGCAGTCGTCGCGACCGACGAGCGCCATGGTCTCGCCCAGCGGGGGGCTCACCATGTTGCCGCAGACGGCGACGCGCACGGCCTGGAACACCACGCGCTTCTTGAGGTCCATCTGCTCGGGCAGCGGCTCAAGCGCGGCGTCGATGTTGGCGACCGTCCACTCATCCACGCCCTCGAGCGCGGCCTTGGCGGCATCCAGAATGGCGCCCATGCCTTCCTTGGCCAGGCCCTTGTTGACAGACTTCTCGTCATACTCGAGCGTCTCGGCCGTGGCAAAGATGGGAGCGGCGACTGTCACGGCGTCGGCCGGCATCTTGGTGCGCGGCTTGACGATGGCGGCAAGCGCGTCGATCCAGTCCTCGCCGTACTCGACATTACCCTCGATAAGACCCGCCTCGTGCAGCTCGGGGACCATGATCTCATCGGCAAACTGAGCATCGGACATGCCATTGATGTACTCGGCATTAACCCAATCAAGCTTCTTGGGGTCGAAGGTCGCCGGGTTCTTGGAGATGCGGTCGAGCGAGAACTTGCTGGCCAGGACATCGCGCGGGATGATCGTGGTCTCGCCGTCGAGCGACCAGCCGAGCAGCGCCAGATAGTTGACGAAGGCGTCGGACAGGTAACCGGCGTCGCGGTACTCCTCCACCGAGGTGGCGCCGTGGCGCTTGGAGAGCTTTTTGCCGTCGGCACCCAAGATCATGGAGATGTGGGCGAACGTGGGCACGGGCGCGCCGAGGGCCTCGTAGACCATGACCTGACGCGGGGTGTTGGACAGGTGGTCGTCGCCGCGGATGACATGGGTGATCTTCATCATGGCGTCGTCGACGACAGTCGCGAAGTTGTACGTGGGCGTGCCATCGGAGCGGAAGATGACAAAGTCGTCGAGCTCCTTGGCATCGAAGGTCACCTCGCCGTGGACGGCATCGTGGATGACGACGTCGCCGCGGTCCTCGGGCACCTTGATGCGAAGGACGTAGGACTCGCCGGCCTCGATGCGACGGCGCGCCTCCTCGGGATCAAGATTGCGGCAACGGCGCTGATAGCCCTGGAAGGGGTCCTTGCGCTCCTGCGCGGCCTTGCGGTCGGCGTCGAGCTGCTCCTTGGTGCAGAAGCAGGGATAGGCCTTGCCCTCGTCCCAAAGCTTCTGGGCGGCCTGCTTGTACAGGTCCAGGCGCTCGGTCTGGGCGTAGGGGCCAAAATCGCCGCCCACCTCGGGACCCTCGTCCCAGTCCAGGCCCAGCCAACGCATGGCGCGCAGGATGATCTGCGTGTTCTCGTCGGTGGAGCGGGTGGGGTCGGTGTCGTCGATGCGCAGGATGAACGTGCCGCCGTTTGCGCGGGCGAAAGCCCAGTTATAGATAGCGGTGCGGGCGCCGCCGATGTGCAGCTTGCCCGTCGGTGAGGGTGCAAAGCGGACGCGAACGTCTGATGCCATGGAAATCTCCTCGATTGCAGGATGGATGTCTAACCGCACCAGTATAAAGCATCAAAGCAACCTCCGCACAAAGGGCACCGACCTACTCATTGGGGACAGACTTAAATGACCAGTCTTTGGGCAACCTGTCGGCATTTAGGTAAGACTGTTCGTTTAAGCCTGTCCCCAATGAGTACCCGGCCGGCCATTTATGTCTGTCCCCAATGAGTAGGTGCGGAAAGGGTGTGAATGTTTGATTTACGCGCTATGATGTGCCCTTGCATAGAGAGCCCGGCGGAATGGTAACGGTCGCCGGGACACGTTTTTGAAAGGACAATCATGTCAGAAGAACTTCGTTCCATCCCGCCCCAACACGGGTCCTTTGTTTTTACGTCGGAGTCGGTGACCGAAGGTCATCCCGATAAGATCGCTGACCAGATCAGCGACGCCGTCCTCGACGCAATCCTCGCTAAAGAAATAGAGCTCCAGGAGCAGGGCTACATCGCCCCCAACGGCGTGCCGGCCAACGTGGAGAACGTCCGCTGCGCCTGCGAGACCCTCGTGACCACCGGCACCGTCATCGTCGCCGGCGAGATTCGCACCCAGGCCTACGTCGACGTACAGGAAATCGCCCGCGGTGTTATCCGCCGCATTGGCTACAACCGTGCCAAGTTCGGTTTTGACTGCGACACCTGCGGCGTTATGAGCCTCATCCACGAACAGTCACCCGATATCGCCCAGGGCGTTGACGAGTCCTTCGAGACCCAGACCGGCGCTACCACCGACCCGATCGACCTGATCGGTGCCGGCGACCAGGGCATGATGTTCGGTTATGCCTCCAACGAGACCAAGACCCTCATGCCCATGCCACACTACCTGGCAAGCCGCCTGGCCGAGCGCCTGGCCGCCGTGCGTCACGACGGTACCCTCGCCTATCTGCGTCCCGACGGCAAGACCCAGGTCACCGTGCGCTACGAGGAAGGCAAGCCCGTCGAGGTCACGACCATCGTCATCTCCACGCAGCACGCCGCCGAGATCGAGGACATGGGCAAGATCAAGGCCGACCTCATCGAGCACGTCATCACCCCGGTCATGGCCGCCGAGAACATGCCGTGGGACAACGCGGACATCTACGTGAACCCCACCGGTCGCTTTGTCGTGGGCGGCCCCATGGGCGACACGGGCCTCACCGGCCGCAAGATCATCGTCGACACCTACGGCGGCTACGGCCGTCACGGCGGCGGTGCCTTTAGCGGCAAGGACTGCACCAAGGTCGACCGCTCCGCCGCGTATGCCGCGCGCTGGGTCGCCAAGAACGTGGTCGCCGCCGGCCTGGCCGACCGCTGCGAAGTCGAGCTTGCTTACGCCATCGGCGTTTCCAAGCCCCTCTCAATCATGGTCGACACCTTCGGTACCGCGCATGTTGCCGAGGACAAGATCGTCGAGGCCGTAGAGAAGACCTTCGACCTGCGCCCGGGCGCAATCATCCGCGACCTAGACCTGCGTCGCCCCATCTACGAAAAGACGGCAGCCTACGGTCACTTCGGCCGCGAAGACGCCGACTTCACCTGGGAGAAGACCGATCGAGTCGAAGAGCTCAAAGCAGCCTGCGCCCTGTAAGGTTACGAGAAAAGCCACAGCCAAACTAACAACGCACCAAAAGAAGTACCGGCCCCAACCGGTACTTCTTTTTTATTTAAAGGCGGTGAAGATGAGCCGACCTGGGACATGGAATAGGTCACAGGCCGATAAATTTTGCAGTATAGCAACTCCAACCATGTATCCTTAGTCCCGAGGGGCGGGGCATAAGGTCGATCGCGAGTTCCGCACGAGCCGGAGAGCACTTAATGTGCTCTCCGTGCG
>CABUWV010000020.1 GCA_902495355.1 uncultured Collinsella sp. | reverse complement strand
TCGGCGACCTTGTCGGCGAGCGCGGTCATCTTCTTGCCGGTCTCGTAGAGCGCCTTGCCGTCCTCGAGATAGCCCTCCTGGTCGAAATGCATGATCTCGATCTTCTCGGTTTCCTTCATTTGTCTCTCCTTTCTGGGGTTGTCTTCACATCCCCCATGCCAACGGGCATCAAACCCGCTTACATTCCGTAACACTCGGCCGCTTTGGCCTTAAGCGCATTGACTGATTCTTCGTAGCCCTCTGCCTTGACCTCCATTTGCTTGGAGACGGCATCAAGATACGGGTGCACGTCCCATGACTTCAGACGCTCGGCGATCATTGCCGCAATCGTCTGGAAGAACACCAAATTGGGAATTGCGCTGAGCAGCGGAGCCACCTGAGGCACCGCAACCTCGTGAGCCTTACCCCTGGGATGGGCCGTGAGCAGCACCGTTTTTGTCGTAACGTTCGATAGCGCATCGGCGATATTCGCAAGACGCTCCGACCCCTGCGGATCGTCGACGATAAACACCAGATAGCCCGGAACGATCTGCATCTCGGGACCGTGAATGAACTCCTCGCCCTCGTGATGCATGGCAGGAATCTTGATGGTCTCGCTCAGCTTGAGCGCCGCCTCCTCGGCAACGCCGTAGTTGGGACCGTTGCCGACGACCATGGCGGGCATGTGCTCAGAAAGTTCGAGCATGTGGTCTTGGACATATTCCTCGGCGGTCTTGCACATCACGGCATTGGCCTGGATGGCCTCGCGCAGGTCGTCAAGACGCTGGGCAACGCCCTTGGCGTCAATCGTTCCGCGCGCCTGACCGCCGTAAATACCAAAGAGCACCAAGTACTCAACGAGCACCTCGACGCCCAGAGTCACAAAGTCCACCGACTCGACGCCCACACCGTAGTCAAGAACGATGTCAGTGTGCTCCTTGATGGGCGCCTCGACGTTTGCCGTGAGCGCAACTGCAGCCATATCGTGTGCGCGCATGTAATCGAGCGCCGCAATCGTATTGGTCGAATAGCCACTCTGCGAGACGGCGATGTTGAGCGCATGCTGCGGATAGGTGTGTTCAAAATCGACGAAGGCCTCGGGCGTCACAACGGACACCTGCATTTGCAGGGCATCTTGCAGGTAATCGCGGGCGCAATCGGCGGCATGGCGCGACGAACCCGAAGCAACGATGCGCAGCGCGTCAAAAGAACCGGACTGGAAAATATCAACGAGCTGCGCTACCAGCTCAGACGAACGCTCGAGGTTCTCCCCCATACGCACATGGGCAAGCTGAACGTAATCGAGCATCTTCATCGTCTCACCTCGTAACAAATCATTAGTATTTGATACCAATCACAGTTACAGGTTACGGCTTTTTGATACCTCTTTGTCGATTAATTTATCCCCATCGGCGAACGGTCGATTTTGAGCCCTGTAAGGTTGTATATACAGCTGACCCAACGATCAAAACTGGTTAGTTTCCCAGCCGTTATTCACAAAATACCAGCTAGTACGTATAGGTGTAGCCGCCCGTATCGCCACGATTGAAGGACTTTACATACTCGATAGCCTGACCGCTCGCGTCATAGCTCACGCATTCCAAAAGCAAAACAAGATCGCCCTGTTCCAGTCCAAGGAGGCCGGCATCTCGTGCGCCCAGCGCTTCGATATCGAGCTTTTCCTGTGCCATGGCTGGCTTTCGGCCCAGCATCTCATAGGTCTCGTACAAACTGAAGACCGACACGTCAATATCTTCGATGGTTGGGAACAGCAGGCAGGGAATCAGCGCCGTCTCAATCGATACGGGGCTACCGTTTATGCAGTTCAGGCGTCGAACGGAATAGAGCAGGTCGTCCTCGGCGATGCCAAACAGGTCGGCGTAATATGGCCCCGCATAACGCTTGGAACGCGCGAGAATACGGACGGACGGCTCGCCGCCCGAAGCACGGACCGATTCACGGAAACCGACCGTGCGTTCAAAAAAAGCAGGTACTTTCTGCGCCACAAAGGCACCTTTTCCCCGAACACGGCGAATCTGCCCGCGCCGAACCAGCTCATCGACAGCGCTTCGGATGGTCAAGCGTGTCGTACCAAATTCCTCGGCGAGGTCTTTTTCGGACGGAATCATGGAACCCGTGGGATATATACCGCGCTCGATACGTTCCTCGATGCGGCGTCGAATGCGCATATAAACCGGGGTGGCATCTACTGTTTCAGCCATTGTTCACCTGCCACGCTCCTCATGCCGTTCTCTTCGCCGTTATCGGCAAAGCGGAACTTTGTGGGCAAAATCACCGATTTGCAATGCTCCACAAAACGCATGTCCTTATCAAATTCGATCGAGCTCTCATAGAACACCGGCGTTCCCTCTTCTTGCTGGAGCAGCTCGGCCTCTTCGACGTCCAAACGCGAGATGGAGATATGCTCACGTCCATGCTCAACACGCACGCCACCTTCTTTGAGCAAGACATCGTAAAGGCTCTCACACTCAAAATCGTGTTCGGGAAGCGATGGGCACAGGGACAGGTTAACGTGAGCGGTCTCGATTGACGCCGGCTCGCCCTCAATAAGTCGAACGCGCTGCATGCGGAGCAAGGGAGCGCCTACAGCCACCCCAAGCTTGTCGGCAAGCGCCTCATCCGCCTCGATGGTCCCGGTGGAAACCAGACGAGAAGAGGGGTGCAGGCCGGCAGTCCGTACAGCATCGGAAAAGTTATACGTTTCCTGGAAGATGTTCAACGGCTTGGGAGGACACACATACGTACCCGATCCGCGACGGCTCTCGAGCGTTCCACACGAGATGAGCCGCGTGATACCGGCACGCAACGCCGTACGCGAAACGCCAATCTCTTCGCACAGCACGCGCTCGGCCGGCAGGCGATCGCCGCCGGCAAGCTGATGGTGCTGGATATACCAAAGAATTCCCTCAACAGCACGATCTTTGGGGGGAATTGCATAAGATTCGCCTGCCATTGCACAGACTCCTCATTCAGAAACGTATGCCGCCAAAATTAGGCCAGCCCTCCCATGGCATCAAATTCGGCCTTGATCTTCTCGGCGACATTCCGATACGACTTATATAGACTTGAATCGCGTTTGACTTCGTCGGTCATAACGGGAATCTCTAATTTGGAAACCTCGTCTTTTCCCGTCTGAACCGCCACAACAACGCCCATACCAAGACACATATTACGCTTGGCAGCGTTTATTTTCGCCGCCTTGGCAGGATTTGCCAGGATACGCTGTGCAAATTCCTGTTTAGAGACCGCTTCTTCGGCCTCCGGATCGCCCGCCTCGGCCACTTCGCACTGCAACACGTCCGCATAGTCAAAAATCTTCGGCTCGCCGCCGCGCTGATGTACGGCCCACTTGCGATGCGTGGCATCCTGGTAGATAGCCGGCAAAAACGTAAACCGCGGCGGGTCCAAAATCGTATCCGTGATGGTAAACACATCGGGATCAAAGGCATCCTGCGGGTTTTTCTTCTTGAACAGCCCCATATCAGCCTCCCGTACTAGTATTAAACAACTCAAGCTGAATATAGCACCAATTTCAAGCCGCCGCCTTACCCTATCGGTGCGCGGCGTCTATGGCTCGCCCAGCGGAAGAGTTCACGGACGAGGGCCGGGGTGCCTGCCGGCAAATAGCGGACACTCCGCATGCAATCTATGCAAACAAGCAAGTACGCTTAGCTACATTCGGTAAGCTCGAGCACGCTGTCCTTAACGATAAGCGCCGGCTCCAGAACGACCTCTTCGGCACGTCTACCGCCCCTACCGGCAAGACGCTTGGACATGCAGCCAAAAGCATGCTCCGCAAGGACACCAGGATCCTGCTCGATCGCGGTCAGCGCCGGCTCAAAGAGAACGTCGGCCGCCGAGTTGTCATAGCTTACGACCGAGATATCGCCTGGGATGCTCTTCCCCATCTCGTGCAAGCGCTTGAGCAGACCGAGGGCAATGTTATCCGAGCTTGCGAACACGGCGGTGGCGTCAGTTGCGAGCACCGCCTCCGAGGCCTCGTAGGCACTCGGAATGTAGTACTCGCTCTCAAACTCCAAACGCGCATCGATGGGCAGCCCCACCTCGCGCAGCGCACGCTCGTAGCCGGCAAGACGCTTACGACCCGTATTGGAACGGCGCGCATTAACCAAGCAGGCAATGCGACGGTGGCCCTGCTCGATCAGATAGCGGGTGGCCATGTAGCCACCCATCTCGTGGTCGAACATCACCTTGTCGCACTCGAGCCCCTCAATGGCACGGTCGACCATTACCGCCGGGATGGGTAGATGGCTGACCTCTTCGCGCAGGGCGCGGTCGTCAGAGAACTCGTCGCCTACCACCAAAAAGACGCCATCGACGCCGCGCGTCACCAGCTGGCGCAGGAGCTCCAGATCGTCCTCGGCACTTCCACCCGAGCTGGTAATAAAGAGCGCATATCCGTCCTCGCGGCAGCGCTTTTCCAAGCTGCCGGCGAGCGAAGCAAAAAAGCGGCTCTCGATGTTAGGGACGATAAGGCCCAGTGTGCGCGACTCGCGCATGACCAGGCTACGCGCGATCTGGTTAGGAACATAATGGTTGCGCGCCGCGACCTCCTTGATGAGCTTGCGGTTTTCTTCCGAGATGCGACAGGGCCGATTATTGAGAACAAGCGAGACCGACGAGGGGGAAAGCCCCACCTCCTGGGCAATCTGCTTGAGGGTGACTTTGTTGGCCATCTCGCTCCTTCCAGGTTTACGCGCAATCTCTTGAAAGTATAGCGACCGCCCCTCTACCTCGGTGATAAACACTTTACCAATCCGGTAGACGGCTGTTTTATCGCCGCCAGCGCACCAAATCCGTCCGGGTGGGGTATATTGCAATCGATTGATGACAACGACCACCAAAAGGCGGATATTCGTATGCACGAGAACGACTTTTTTAACGAGGACCTGCTGTGCGCGCTTGCTGGCGTTGCCGGCGAGGACAACGTGCTGATGAGCGAGCCCATGCGCGAGCACACCACGTTTAAGATCGGCGGCCCGGCCGACGTCTTTGTCACGCCCGATACCGAGCAGGGCCTCGTCGCCACGCTCGACACCTGTTATCGCTGCGACCTGCCGCTCACCATCGTGGGCAACGGCTCCGACCTGCTCGTCGGCGACAAGGGTATCCGCGGCGTCGTCGTGGCGTTGGGCGAAGGCCTCTCCGACATTACGGTCGACGGTACGCACGTCACGGCGGCGGCCGGCGCCTTGCTTTCCGATGTCGCCGCGGCGGCAGCCGAGGCCGGTCTCACCGGCATGGAGCCCATCTCGGGCATCCCCGGATCGGTCGGCGGCGCCTGCTACATGAACGCCGGCGCCTACGGCGCCTGCATGGCAGACGTGCTGGAGTCTGTGCGCGTCTACAAGCCCGCCCGCATGCTCGACGACGGCACCCGCGGCAGCGGCAACATCATCGAGTTCGATGTCGATGAGCTCAACCTGGGCTATCGCAAGAGTCGCATCGCCGACGACGGCTTTATCGTTCTTTCTGCCACCTTCAACCTCGCACCGGGCAACGCCGCGATGATCAAGGCCGACATGGACGACTACCGCCAGCGCCGCGAGGACAAGCAGCCGCTCGACATGCCGAGTGCCGGCTCCACCTTCAAGCGCCCCGAGGGCTACTTTGCCGGCAAGCTCATCATGGATGCCGGCCTGCGAGGACACGCCGTTGGCGGCGCGCAGGTAAGCGAAAAGCACTGCGGCTTTATCGTCAACGCCGACCACGCCACCGCCGCCGACGTCGACGAACTCATCCGCGACATCCAAGCCAAAGTCAAAGAGCAGTTCGACGTAGACCTAGAACCCGAAGTCCACCGAGTAGGCGAATTTTTATAAAAAGAAGGCCCCGAAAGGGGCCTTCACCATATTTATTCAGACAACCCGGTCCGGTGTGTCACGCCTTGGACCCGGAAGGTCCGGGGCTGGGGGCGAGGCATAAGGTTGGTCGCGAGTTCTGCACGAGCCGGAGAGCACTTAATGTGCTCTCCGTGCGAGCAGGACTGCCCGAGCAGGCAACCTTATGCCTCTCGGACTGTCCCGGACCAAGCCGCAGCTACGACAGCGCAATACCGCCAAGCCAGCCCCAACGCACGCCAGAGCCAGTGCCATAGAAGCTAATAAACGAATCGAGCGACTTAGACGTAATGGCACCCTCGTTGCTCATAACGATGCCGCCGCCAACATAGATGCCCACGTGGCCATAGATCAGACCCGGCATGCCGGTGCCGCTGTGCGAGGAATCGGCCACGATCATGCCCACCTGCAGCGCCGAGCGGTCGGAGCTATAGCACCAGGCGTTAAACATGTCGCACGCATTGCCGCCAAAGTAGCCAACGCCGGCGTTACGGAAGACATTGGTGACCCACGCCGCGCACCAGTTCTGACCCGGCGAAGGCGTGGAGTAGCACGCGTTGACGACAGCCTGCTGCTTGCCCGAGCCGGCATTCTGCTGCGGAGTTCCGGGCGCGTACGATCCACCACCCGAGCTCGAACCACCCGAGTAGGAATTGTTCTTGTTCGCGGCAGCCGCGGCAGCGGCAGCCTTCCTAGCGGCCTCCTCAGCCTGGGCGGCAGCGAGGATCTCGGAATCGCGCTGAGCCATGAGCTCCTTGACGTCGTCGGAAAGACCGTTCAGCACGGTCTGGACTTCTTGCTGCTTGGCCTGCATGTCCTGCATCTGGGCAGTCTGCTGGTCCTTGAGCTTCTCTAAGTCGGCCTTCTGCGACTCGAGCTCGGTCTTTTGCGAATCGAGCTCTTCCTGGATGGTCTGAATGTCCTCGATGGCGTCGCGGTCGCTCTTGTTGATCTTCTCAACGTAATGCGCGTTGGCGACGAGTTCCTCAAACGAGCCAGAGGCCAGCAGCAAAGACAGGATGTTCGTGCCGCCGGACTTGTAGCTGGCGGCCACGCGATCGGAAAGGTCGTTGCGCTTCTTCTTGAGCTCGGCCTTCTTTTCATCGATCTGGGCCTGCGTGTCGTCAATCTTGCCCTGGACATTCTCGATGTCGTTGAGGGTCTGGGCATTCTTGTTGGCCAGCGCCGCATACTCATTTGCGATGCTGTCGAGCTGGGCCTGAACCTCGTCGAGCTGGGCCTGGGCGGCATTCAGTTTATCGGTGGTTTCTTTGGAAGCCTCCGCCGCATGGGCGCGAGCGGGCAGGCCAAAAAGAACTGCCGCAGAAGCGGCGCCGAACAGGGCCTTGAGGGCAGTGCGGCGCGAGAGCTCCTGGGAAAGGATGGAATCGCTGTTTGGTGACATATGTACTCCGTTACATGTTTATTTACATGTCGCTCAACTCATACATATTAGCGTACATATGGCGCGTCCCAACGATTTCCACGAACGGCAGGAAACTACAAGGTCAGCGGCCCGTAAGCAAATGCCAAAGATCAGGTTATGCGTACGCAAGCTCTTCTATGAGTACGTTAGCACAATCCTCTGCTTTTCCCACAGCGCACGATTTGGGCGTCCCTGCCTGCGCTATACTCCCCTGAAGAAGTGTTCCTGATTCGATAGGAGACTACATGTCCAAAGCACTCGACCCCAAAGACACCTGCGTCCTCGTTACCGGTGGCGCCGGCTTTATCGGCTCGCACACCGTCGTTCAGCTGCTCGAGGGTGGCTACCAGGTCGTCATCGTCGATGATCTCTCCAACTCCAGCGCCGTCGCCGTCGACCGCGTCAAGACCATCGTGGGCGACGAGGCCGCCAAGAACCTCACCTTCTACGAGGCCAACGTGCTCGACCGCGATGCGATGAACAAGATCTTCGATACCCATCAGATCGACCGCGTCATCCACTTTGCCGGCTTTAAGGCCGTCGGCGAGTCGGTGAGCAAGCCCGTCGAGTACTACCACAACAACATCGAGAACACCTTGGTGCTCATCGACGTCATGCGCAACCATGGCTGCAAGTCCATCATCTTCTCGAGCTCCTCGACCGTCTACGGCGACCCGGACAACCCACCCGTCACCGAGGAGGATCCTAAGAAGCCCGCGACCAACCCCTATGGTTGGACCAAGTGGATGATCGAGCAGATCCTTATGGACGTCCACACCGCCGACCCCGAGTGGAACGTCGTGCTGCTCCGTTACTTCAACCCCATCGGCGCTCATCCGTCGGGCCTGATCGGCGAGGACCCCAAGGGCATCCCCAACAACCTGGTGCCCTATGTCGCCCAGGTCGCCGTGGGCAAGCTCGAGGCCGTTCAGGTCTTTGGCAACGACTACCCCACCCCCGACGGCACCGGCGTGCGCGACTACATCCACGTGTGCGATCTGGCCTCTGGTCACGTTGCTGCCCTTAATTGGATGAACGGCAAGACCGGCGTCGAGATCTTTAACTTGGGCACCGGCACCGGCACCTCGGTACTCGAGGTCGTCGCCGCCTTCTCCAAGGCTTGTGGCAAGGAGCTGCCCTACGTGATCCGCGAGCGCCGCGCCGGCGACATCGCTGCCAACTGGTGCGACGCCTCCAAGGCCGAGCGCATGATGGGCTGGAAGGCCCAGTACGACATCGCGGACATGTGCCGCGATAGCTGGAACTGGCAGAGCCACAACCCCAACGGCTTCGCCGACGCCGAGTAGCAAAAACCTACATACCGCTCTTGCCCCGATCTCACGTTGTGAGGTCGGGGCTTTTTCATGGCATGTAACCATTCGCCGAAAATCGACCAACTTTTTTATCTTGCCTGTACATGTTTAAACAACATGTTTTACAATAGGCGTATCGGATCAGAACATCGGAGGCGGACTGCACATCCATCGGCAGGCCGACCCCACAACAAGAAGGTTGGTGAGCGCATTCATGGAGCGTGCAAGCGGCGTCCTCATGCCCGTCTCATCTCTGCCCGGACCATACGGAATCGGCGGCTTTGGCTGGAATGCCTACGACTTCGTCGATTTTCTCGCCTCGTGCAAACAACATTACTGGCAGATTCTGCCCCTTACGACGACCAGCTATGGCGATTCGCCCTATCAGTCGTTCTCGGCCCGCGCTGGCAACCCCAACTTTATCGACTTTGCCGAGCTTATCGAGGCAGGGTATCTGGAGCAGCGCGATATCGATGGCGTGTATCTGGGATCCGACCCCAGCAATGTCGACTACGGTGCTATCTTTGGCGGCCGCCGTCAGATTCTCGACCGCGCCGCTGAGCGCTTTGCCGCCGACAAGCCGGCCGATTTCGATGACTTTATCCAAGCCAACGAGGACTGGCTCATCCCCTACTGTGAGTTCATGACCGTCAAAGAGGAGTGCGGTCTCAAGGCGTTTTGGGAGTGGCCCGCGGAGCTCCGCACCCGCGGCGAGGCTTCCGCCAAGGTCTGCGCCGACCATCCGGCGCGTATGCTCTACCACCAGATGACGCAGTACTTCTTCGATCGCCAGTGGAGCCGCCTCAAGGCCTATGCCAACGAGCGCGACATTCTCATCATCGGCGACCTGCCCATCTATGTCTCGCGTGACTCCGTCGAGATGTGGGCGACACCTGAGCTCTTTAAGATCGACGCCGCCGGCAATCCCGTGAGCGTCGCCGGCACGCCGCCCGACCAGTTCTCGGCCACCGGCCAGTACTGGGGCAACCCCATCTACGACTGGGACGCCATGGAGTCCGACGGCTTCTCCTGGTGGGAGGGCCGCATTCGCGCCGCTCTCGACATGTACGACGTCATCCGCCTGGATCACTTCCGCGGCTTCGAGGCCTATTGGGAGGTGCCGTTCTCCTCGCCCGATTCGTCCTACGGTTCGTGGACGCAGGGTCCCGGCCTCAAGTTCTTCAAGACGCTCGAGGAAAAGCTCGGCACGCTGCCCATCATCGCCGAGGACCTGGGCTTCCTCACCCCCGGCGTCATCGACATGCGCGACAACTCGGGCTTCCCCGGCATGAAGATCCTGCAGTTTGCCTTTGAGGGCACCAACTCGTACTACCTGCCGCATAACTACATCGCCAACACCGTCGCCTACGTGGGCACCCACGACAACGAGACGGCGCGCGGCTGGTTTGAGGGAACGGCCACCCCGCGTCAGCGCGAGCAGGCAGCCCTGTACACCCATCAGCAGGCCGGCGAGCCTATCACCGACGCACTCAACCGAACCATCGCAGCCAGCGTGAGCGACACGTGCATCTACACCATGCAGGACCTGCTCAACTTGGGCAACGAGGCGCGCATCAACACCCCTGCCACACTGGGCGGCAACTGGACCTGGCGCATGCTCGACGGCGCCATCACCCGCGAGCTCGAGCACAAACTCACCGACTGGACCGAGACCTACTTCCGCATCCCGTCGGAAGCCGAAATCGAGCTTCCTCAATAGGAGCTACCGCGCCCGACCCCTCCCCACCGTGCGGACGCGCTTGCTTTTCCCGCGCGAGGCCACCCCAATCCCCTCGCGCGGGCTTCTTATGAATTGCAGACATGAAACAACCCATCACAGGAGAAAACATGCCCCAAATTAACCTCATGGAACTCGCCGAGCAGTCTTTTGGCACCTCGCTCGAGCAGCTCGACGACCGTCGCATTTACAAGCTGCTGGTCAAACTCGTGCAGGAGCGCTCCGCCGCCCGCCCGCTCAACAACGGCAAGAAAAAGCTCTATTACATTTCCGCCGAATTTTTGATCGGTAAGCTGCTCATCAACAACATGATCGACCTCGGCATCTACGACGAGGTTAAGGACCAGCTCACCGCCGCAGGCCACGACCTCAACAAGATCGAGGAATTCGAGGTCGAGCCGTCACTCGGCAACGGCGGCCTGGGCCGCTTGGCCGCATGCTTCCTGGATTCCATCGCCACGCTGGGCTTGACCGGCGATGGCGTGGGCCTCAACTATCACTACGGTCTGTTCCGTCAGCGCTTTGTCGACAACCAGCAGAAGGCCGTCCCCGACGAATGGCTCGGTGAACAGGACATCCTAGTCGACGATGACCGCTCCTACACCGTCGAGTTCGGCGATTTTGCCGTTACCTCCAAGCTCGTCAACATCGATGTGCCCGGTTACGGCCGGCCCACCAAGAACCGCCTGCGCCTGTTCGACCTGGCGAGCGTCGACGACGGCCTGGTCCCCGGCAGTTCCATCGACTTCGACAAGACCGAGATCGCCAAGAACCTCACCTTGTTCCTCTACCCCGACGATTCCGACGAGCAGGGCCGCCTACTTCGCATCTATCAGGAGTACTTCATGGTGAGCAACGCCGCCCAGCTCCTGATCGACGAGGCCGTCGAGCGCGGCAGCAACCTGCACGATCTGGCCGACTACGCCGTGGTCCAAATTAACGACACGCACCCCACCATGGTCATCCCCGAGCTCATTCGCTTGCTCACCACCGAGCATGGCATCGAGTTTGACGAGGCCGTGACCATCGTACGCTCCATGGTCGCCTACACTAACCACACGATTCTTGCCGAGGCGCTCGAGAAGTGGCCGCTCGCCAGCCTGCAGAAGGTCTCCCCTGCCATCGCCGACATTATCGTCAAGCTCGATGAGATCGCGAAGGCCGAGCACGATGACCCGCGCGTCGCCATCATCGACGAGCACGACACCGTCCACATGGCCCACATGGACATCCACTTTGGCTTCTCCATCAACGGCGTCGCCGCACTCCACACCAAAATCCTGGAGGACACCGAGCTTCATCCGTTCTACGAGATCTACCCCGAGAAGTTCTCCAATAAGACCAACGGCATCACCTTCCGCCGCTGGATCCAGGGAGCCAACCCCGCGCTTGCCAGCCTGCTCGACGATGTGATCGGTACCGATTGGCGCAGCACCGGCGACCTGAGCAAGCTCGCCGACTTCGCCGACGATAAGAGCATTCTTGAGCGCTTGGCCGCCACCAAGGCCGAAGCCAAAACCATCATGCGCGAGTTTATGGCGCTCGAACAGGGCGTGACGATCCCCTCCAACGCGATCATCGACGTCCAGGTCAAGCGCATCCACGAGTACAAGCGCCAGCAGATGCTCGCGCTCTACATCATCTGGAAGTACCTCGATATCAAGAACGGCAACAGACCTAAGCACCCCGTCACCATCATTTTTGGCGGCAAGGCGGCGCCTGCCTACACTATCGCGCAGGACATCATCCATCTGATCCTGACGCTGTCGCAGTGGATTGCAAACGACCCCGACGTGGCTCCCTACCTGCAGGTTGTCATGATCGAGAACTACAACGTCACCGCCGCCGAGCGCGTGATCCCCGCCGCTGACATCTCCGAGCAGATCAGCCTGGCCTCCAAGGAGGCGAGCGGCACCTCCAACATGAAGTTCATGCTCAACGGCGCTTTGACCCTGTGCACACTCGACGGTGCCAACGTGGAGATTGCCGAGCTCGTGGGCGACGAGAACATCTACACCTTTGGTGCCTCTTCCAAGCAGGTCGAGCAGCTCTACGCCGAAGGCACCTATAACGCCGGCGCACTCTACCGCAAGCCCGGCATTAAACTGCTGGTAGACTTCATCACCAACCCGGCCTTTATGGCGACCGGCAACGCCGAGCGCCTGCAGCGCCTGCACGACGACATTAAGGGCAAGGACTGGTTTATGGCCCTGCTCGACATTGAGGAGTACATCCAGACCAAGGAGCGCGTGCTAGCTGACTACGAGGACCAGGGTGCTTGGTTGCGCAAGGCGCTGATCAACATCGCCAACGCCGGCACCTTCTCGTCCGACCGCACGATCTCCCAGTACAACGACGAGATTTGGCACCTGAGCTAATTCGCTTCCCTTACCCATCCTCTTGAAAACGGAGTCGCGGCAACGCGGCTCCGTTTTTTGTGTCCCTGTGTTGCCCGTGGCCTGCCTCGACCAAACAATCTCGGTCTGTAACATCTAGCCGGCAAAATTGAGTCTACCTGTTACAAATCTAGATAAACGAAATTGCCCCGATGAACTGTCTCAATCTGTAACAGATAACCGCCGGAATCGGGTCTACCTGTTACAGAATGAGACAGACGGGCAAGGCGGCTAAAACAATCTCAATCTGTAACAGGTAACTGCCGAAATCAGTCCTTCGTGTTACAGGTAGAGATGAAAGGACAGGCAACTCGACGCTGTCTTGATCTGTAACATCTAGACCCAATTTGCCCCTCTTCCTGTTACAAATCAAGACAAACTGGCAGATGGACAACCCCAACACAAAGAAAGGCCCCCCTCTCGCCCAGCGGACGGGAGGGGAGCCTTATATGTGACCGCGGCAAAAGGATGGCAATACCGCAGTCGCCCAAAGGGAGGGCCTGGATGCACCGGGCCTAGATAAGGTTCTTGCCAGACACCTTATCGAAGAGATGGGTCGCGTTCTTCTCGAACTTGAACCAGATGGTGTCGCCAGCCTTGAGCGCGCCCTTGGCCTCGAGGTCGACGACGGGGATAATCAGGACAAACTGGCCGTCGGGGGCGGTCACGTGGACGTGCTCGGTCGAACCCATGAGCTCGGTCACCTCGACGGTACCCTGGAGCGCACCCTCCTCGCCCTTGTCGGCAAGCAGGATCTGCTCGGGGCGCACGCCGGCCGTGATCTCCTTCACGTCGCCGCCGTCCCAGTTAAGAGCGAGTTGAGCGCAGGTCTCGGGGGCGAGAGCAACGTTCATGTCCTCGGTCTTGACGGTAAAGCCGTTGCCCGAGCGCACCAGCTGGGCATCGAAGAAGTTCATCTGCGGCACGCCGATGAAGCCGGCGACGAAGATGTTCGCGGGATGGTTGAAGACCTCCTGCGGCGTGGCGATCTGCTGGACGACGCCGTCCTTCATGACCACGATGCGGTCGCCAAGGGTCATGGCCTCGGTCTGGTCGTGAGTGACGTAGATGAACGTGCCCTTGATCTCGTGGCGCAGCTTGATGAGCTCGGCACGCATCTGGTTACGAAGCTTGGCGTCCAGGTTGGACAGCGGCTCGTCCATCAGGAAGACCTTGGGGTCACGCACGATGGCGCGGCCGATAGCGACACGCTGACGCTGGCCGCCCGAAAGCGCCTTGGGCTTACGGTCGAGGTACTCGGTAATACCCAGGATCTCGGCAGCGGAGCGAACCTTACGGTCGATCTCGTCCTTGGAGACCTTCTTGAGCTCAAGCGTAAACGCCATGTTCTCGTACACCGTCATGTTGGGGTACAGAGCGTAGCTCTGGAACACCATGGCGATGTCGCGGTCCTTGGGCGCCACGTCGTTGACCCGCTTGCCGTCGATGAGCACGTCGCCCGAGGTAATGTCCTCCAGGCCGGCGACCATGCGCATCGTCGTGGACTTACCGCAGCCAGACGGGCCAACGAGGACGACGAACTCCTGGTCGTGAACGGTGAGGTTAAAGTCCTCAACAGCGAGCACGCCATCCTCGGTAACCTTGAGGTTGTGCTTCTTCTCCTCGGTCTTCTTCTTTTTGCCAAAGAAGCCCTTCTTTTTGGACTCGGTGTTGGGATACACCTTCTGAACATGTTTGAGAACGATCTCGGCCATGTCTTTACCTTTCGATATGCGGCACCATGTTGAGGGCGCCGCAGAAACTTGCAAAACAGTTACGGCATCAGCCCTTGACGGCACCTGCCACCACGCCGTCGATGATGTACTTCTGGCAGAGGATGTACATGATGACGATGGGGATAACGACCATCATGATGCAGGCCATCATGGGGCCGAGCTCGACGTGGCCGTAGCCGCCGCGGAAGTACTGGATCAAGATAGGAATGGTCTTGTACTTGGTGGAGTCGAGAGTGAGGTAGGGCAGCAGATAGTCGTTCCAGACCCACATGGTCTCGAGGATGCCGACCGAAAGATAGGTGGGCTTCATGATGGGAAGGACGATCTTAAAGAACACCTGGACCGGGTTGCAGCCGTCGATCATGGCCGCCTCTTCGATCTCGAGCGGGATGTTCTTTACAAAGCCGGCGAACATAAAGACCGCCAGGCCCGCGCCAAAGCCGAGGTAGATAAAGCAGATGTTGAACGGCGTGTTGAAGCCGATGCGGTCCGCCAAATTGGACAGCGTGAACATGAGCATCTGGAAGGGCACGACCATCGAGAAGACGAACAGGTAATAGAAGAAGTTCGAGATCTTGCTGTTGACGCGCACTACGTACCAAGCACACATGGAGCAGCACACCAGAATCAGCACGACCGACGTGACCGTGATGATGAGCGAGTACATAAATGCCGAGGCAAAGCCCTGCTCGTTAAGGGCATGCATGTAGTTTGCGAGACCGTTGAACGTCTCGGGCGTGAGCAGATCGAATGCCGTGGTGGTGCTGATTGCAGTTGCCTTTTTAAAGGAATTGAGCGCAATCATGAACACGGGGTAGATCCACGCGAGCGACAGAATCGTAAAGAAGATTGAGAGCGCGCGGTTGATAACCTTATCGCGTTTCATTACTGCTGCACCTCCTTGGACCTCGTGGCCTTAAGCTGAATCATGGAGATGGCTACGACCAGGATGCAGAAGATGACTGCCTTGGCCTGGCCAATGCCCTGCCATGCGATACCGGCACGCGAATAGAACGTGTTGTAGATGTTCAGGGCGAGCATCTCGGTGGAGTGCGCGGGGGCGCCGCCGGTAAGGGCGAGGTTCTGGTCGAACAGCTTAAAGCCGTTGGTGATGGACAGGAACAGGCAGATGGTGATGGTCGGCATCAGGTTAGGGATCTTAACCTTCCAAAACGTCTGCCATGCCGTGGCACCGTCGACCTTGGCGGCCTCGATGTAGTCGGACGGAATGGACTGCAGACCAGCGATGTAGATGATCATCATGTAGCCGACCTGCTGCCACAGGGTCAGGATGATAAGGCCCCAGAAGCCAGCAGCAGAGTTAAGGGCGATGAGCTGGGCACCCACGTTGGAGAGCAGGCAGTTGATCAGAATCTGCCAAATGTAGCCCAGCACGATGCCGCCGATCAGGTTAGGCATAAAGAAGATCGTACGGAAGATGTTGGTGCCCTTGAGCGCTTTGCGGGTGAGCGCCTGCGCGATGGCGAGGGCAATCACGTTGATGAGCACCGTCGACAGGAAGGCAAACGCCACGGTAAAGAAGAACGACGTGGCAAACTGCGGATCGGACAGTGCGCGCACGTAGTTCTCGATACCGACAAAGTGCGTGTTGTTGATGGTAATAAACTGGCAGAACGAGAGATAGAAACCCTGGATAAAGGGGATCACGAACCCGATCATAAACGCCAGACACGTGGGCAGCATAAAGAGCGGCCACCAGCGCTTGAGTGCTTTGCCCATAGAAGGGTCCTTTCAATATGCAGGGGGCGGGCAAACCAACGTCTGCCCGCCCCCTGTCGCTAATCAGATAGCTTGGGCAGCAACTACTTACTCGGAAGCAGCCTTCTCGGTCTTCCAACCATCGACGAAGGCGTTCTTGACGCCGTCCCACTTGCTGTTGTCGGCAGCATAGGCGATCAGAGCCTGCTTGAGGTTCTTCTTCCACTCCTCAGAGGGGATGTAGACGAAGTCCCAAGCGACGGTCTTCTTGCCGTCCTTGGCCATGGCAACGGCCTGCTGCGAGAAGACGTTGGTGGTCTCCTTGGCGCTCTTGAACGGAGCGGTCAGACCCATCTTGTCGGCGATGATGCTGGTCGGGGTGTCAGCGGTGACGCACCAGTACATGAAGTCCTCGGTGGCCTTCTGGGCATCCTCGGAAGCCTGGGAGCTCACGCACCAGTAGTTCTCGCCGCCGGAGCACAGGCCCTGGTTCTCCTCGCCGTCGACGCCGATGTAGATCGGCAGCATGCCGAGCTGGTCATCGGTCATGCCGGCCTTGGTGAGGTCGGCGTAGGCCCAAGAACCGTTCTGATAGAAGACGGCCTTCCCGGTTGCGAACTCGTTGGTAGCGTCGTCGCCGGTCTTGGAGGCAAGCTGCGAAGGATCGCAGGTGGAGTCGGTGATGTACAGGTCGAAAATCTGCTTGAAGTTGTCGAGATACTCGCCCTTGATCTCGTCGTCCTCCTGGTTGTGCTCCTTCTCGAACTCGTAGTAGAGCGGGAGGTTGGCGAGGTGGGTGGTGTAGCGCCAGCTGGAGGAGTCGTCCATGCCGGCGGAAGTGAAGGCGCCCTCAACGCCAAGCTCGTCCTTGCGGGCCTGGATGTCGTCGGCACAAGCCTTCAGCTTGTCGAAGGAGTTGATGTCCTCGGCCTTGTAGCCAGCCTTCTCGAGCAGCTGCTTGTTGTAGATGATGCCGTAGCTCTCCTGGACCCAGTCGATACCCAGATCCTTGCCGTCGGACTGCAGAGCCAAGGAGTCGTCGATGAGCTCACCGCGGAGCTTGGTATCGGACAGGTCGGCGCAGTAATCCTTCCAGTTCTTAAGACCGGTGGGGCCGTTGACCTGGAACAGGGTCGGAGCGGAGCTCTTGGACATCTCGGACTTGAGCTTCTCCTCGTAGGTGTTGGAGGCGGCGGTCACGATCTTGACCTCGACGCCCTTCTCCTTCTTGTACGCCTTGGCGATCTCCTTCCACTCCTTGTCGACCTCGGGCTTGAATTGGAGAAAGTAGACCTCGGCAGCGTCACCAGAAGCAGAGGAGCCGGAGCCGGCGGAGCCACCGCAGCCCACGAGGCCCAGACCAAGAACCGCAGCCGCGGAACCAGCAAAGCCCAGGAACTGCCTTCTGCTCATTTCGTTCTTCATTACAATCCACCCTTTCACACCGTGGCGGCACCCTTTGCCGCCGCCTTCGGAGATTGGCTCGGGGACTTTGCCCCTTTTGCTGATTTGTACGATACGCTATTTGGCTACTTGTTTGAACAAGTATTACTAGAGCGGTAGAAAAACTTCGGTGAACGGTAATTTCAACTTGATACTTGACAAGTTTTGTATAAACAATTATTTGTTATCGAATGCGGAGAAAGCGCCCGGTCAAACCGATGCATCGTCGGTTTGACCGGGCGCTTTCGCTTTGAGGGCATGAGTCTCGTCAGGCTGCGAGCTAGCCGGCTATCGCTTGGAGTTGACGCGGTAGTGGAAGATCTCGGGATGCGTGCGGGCATGCGTGACCTCGAACAAGATGCCGTCCGAGGTGTACGACTGGCTCTCCATGACGGCAACGCAGTTGTATTTGCCGAGGTCAAGATAGCTGCAGTCCTCATCGTTGGCAAGCTCGACGCTCACTGTACGGCGACTCGCCATCACCTTGACGCCGCGTTTGTGCTCCAGATAGTCGTAAATTGACTTTGCGGCGATCTCGGGCGTCAGGCCCTTGGCGATTGACTCCAAAAAGTAACCATGGTCTACTTGGCGCGCATTGCCGTTAAGGCTTCGGACACGCACCACGCGAATCAACTCCTCGCCCACCTTAAAGCCCAGACGACGAGAGAGCTGCTCGGTGCAAATCAAATGCTCAAAAGACTTAACGTCCGTCGATGCAACGGCATTGTTGCGCTTTGCAAATTCGCCAAACGACTCGACTTCCTCGAGTGCGCCCAGCATGTCGGTTTCGCCCTTGAGCCAAATAACGCGCACGCCCTTGCCGTGTATAGGCTGCACAAACATCTGGTCGGCCAGCATGCTCAAGGCGCGTCGAACGGTATTGCGCGTGCAGCCAAACTCCGCGGTCAGCTCGGCTTCGGTTGGCAGCATCTCTTGAAACGCATAGGTCCCATTAATGATGCGCGAACGTATTTCTCGGTAGATTCCTTCGTATATCGCTTTTGGCATTGTTTCACCTCTAATGAATATGTATGGCTAGGCACGATAGCATTTCTTTGGGTTGTTTAAACCGTCTATCGGCAAAGCACCGATTATTAACTGTCAACGGCGCCCGTGATGCTCCAATCGATTCGAATCAAAACCATCAATGCGGCGAACGCTCACTCCCCTACAATTAACTCATTGTTCAAACGTTCCACCGCAGACATGGCGGGCTTACGGTCGAGAGGCAGAACATGCTGCAAAAAATCCAACGCTTTGGCGGGGCAATGTTCGCGCCCGCCATGCTGTTTTCTATATCAGGCCTCATGGTCGGCGTCTCCGCCCTCGCAACGTCTGCGGATATCGTCGGCGACCTCGCCGTATACGGAACCCCTTGGTACGTTTTTTGGACTATCATCCAGCGTGGCTCGTGGACGGTCTTTAAACGACTTCCGCTCCTTTTTGCCGTAGCGCTGCCCATCGGCCTTGCCCAAAAGCAACCTGCACGTTGTTGCTTCGAGGCGCTCGTGGCCTATTTTGCCTATTGCTTCTTTTTGAGCGAGATCATCAAGCTGAGCGGAGACAACCTTGGACTTAAGTACCCGTCGTCTTTGACCTCCGCTAGCGGCATCACCATCATCGACGGCATCAAGACACTCGACACCGGCATTATTGGCCCGCTGGCGGTGTCGGCAACCGTCGTCGCCATCCATGACCGCTTCTACGATGCCAAGGTTCCCGATTGGCTCGGTACCTTCTCGGGTTCCTCGCTGGTCTACCTCATCAGCTTTTTTGCCGTGTTCGCCCTTGCCGCCATCTCGGCCGCCATCGTGCCCTTCGTATACGCAGCGACCGAAACGCTGCGCCACGCACTTGCGGGCGTCGGTCCCTTCGGCGTGGGCGTCTTTGTGTTTTTGGAACGCGCGCTCGAACCCATGGGCTTGCACCATTTGCTCTACATGCCCATCTATTACGACAATCTGGTCATTCACGACGGTATTTACGCCACGTGGACCAACCTGCTCCCCATTCTCTCCCATAGCACGCGCCCTTTGAATGAGCTTGCACCCTGGGCAGGTTTTACCGCCACCGGCTGGAGCAAGCTCTTTGGCCTTCCCGCCATCGCGGCAGCATTCTATTTCACCGCCAAACCCGAACGCCGTGCCGGCCTTAAGGCCATCCTTTTGCCCGCCATCGTCGCCTCGGTGGTCTGCGGCGTCACCGAGCCGCTCGAGTTTCTCTTTATGTTCACCTATCCCGGACTCTTTTTGCTCTACGCCGTCCTATCCTCCTGCCTTGCCATGACCATGAACCTCTTCGGTATCGTCGGCATCTTCTCAGGCGGTCTCATGGAAATGACGGCCTTCAACTTCATCCCACTCATGCGAATGCATGCCGGCTCCTACCTTTTGGCGCTCGGTATCGGCCTTGCCTTTAGCCTCATCTTTTTTGTTAGTTTTCGCGCACTCATCTTGGTCTATGACCTTAAGACGCCGGGCCGCGAGGATCATGTCTCCAATCGCGCGGCAATCGATCGTTTAACGGGAAGCGGCTTTGCCAAAGAGCAATCTCCCAATGACGAGGTCAATAGTCGATCCAATCAAGATCACGTCCTCGCTGAGCGGGTAATTCAGCTTTTAGGTGGCGTTGGCAATATCGTGGGCGCAACCAACTGCGCCACGCGCCTGCGCGTCGAGGTCGCAGACCCCTCCATCGTTGCAGATAACGCGTCGTTTGTCGCGGTGGGCGCCAAGGGCCTCATCATTACGGGCAAGACCGCCCAGGTGATCATCGGCATTTCCGTTCCCCGCGTTAAAGAGCATTTTGACCGGATCATGGGTCTCGAGCCGGGGTTTGCACCCATCGTCTCAGCCTCCCCTGTCGCCAGTGCAGCCCATAAGCACGGCGACATCTGCTTCTTCGACATCGACGGTACGCTCGCCTGGCAAGATCCCAAACTCGCCCAAGAGCTCCCCGAGGATGAGCGAGACCTCTCCCCCTACCCCAATGAAGCGGTCTCGCAAGCCATCCGTGATTTTGTTGCCAAGGGCAATATGGCGTTTATCTGCACAGGGCGCACACTGAGCTGCATCCATCCAAAGCTGCTCGAGCTGCCCTGGGCCGGCATCGTCTGCCTCGCGGGTGGCTATGTCGAACTTGAGGGACACGTGATTCGCGATTTAGCGATGACGCCCGGCATGCTGCAGCGCCTTGCCCCCTATCTTGAGCAGTCGGGCGAGGTCATCCGCTTCGAGGGTCTTAACGGTGTCGTGCGCATGAGTATCGATGCCCCCGATACTCCCGGATACGCGCGCACCCTGGGCGATGCAGTCACGCAGCTGCAACATTACAGTGCCTACAAGATCTTGATGTCTACATCGCTCGCCAACCGCATCGCTCAAGATAAGGCACTTGAGCCGCTGCTGTGCTTTAACGAGCTCGAACTCGAGGTAACCGAAATCTCGCCACGCGAATGCACGAAGCGCGGGGGCATCCAGTCTGTACTCGACGCCCTCGATCCCCACCACGGAACCGTATACGGCATCGGCGACGCCAGCAATGACGTCTCGCTGATGAACGCCGTCGATGTCGGTATCGCCATGGGCAATGCGCCGGACTATCTCAAAAAGCGCGCCGACTACATCACCGACTCGGTCGACAAAGATGGCGTCGTCAAGGCGCTCGAGCACTTTGGGCTTATATAAGCAGCCGGCACGCGCACGCGTCCCGTTTCCCCAAATCGCCAAAACAGACGCGCCGGCAACTCCAATGTGGCAATATGGTATCTGCACACCGCAACGATGCAACCTCAGAAAGAATGCGAGAACCCGTGTCCAGTCCGTTTACCAGCTTTTTAGCCCAGCACTTTGACCAGATTAACGACTACCTGGCCACGTTCTTTGACGGACAGGCGACCTCTGCCGATATCGAGCGCTATCTCTACGCGCCGCTCTCGGCTTTTACGGCCAACGCCGGCAAGCGCCACCGCCCGCTTATCTGCATGCTCGCCGCAACCGCAGTGGGCGGTAGCTTCGAGAGCGCCCGCAGCGCCGCGGCAGCCATCGAGCACTTCCAGTCGGGCGCGCTGATTCACGACGACATCGCCGACAACGGACAGCTTCGTCGAGGCAAGCCCTGCATGCACCTTACCGAGGGCACGGGCCTTGCCATCAATTGTGGCGACTTGGCGCTCACCATGGTCACCAAGACGGTTCTCGACGACCCCACGCTGGAGTCCGGCGTGAAGCTGCGCGTGCTCCACGAGCTTACCGAGATGATCGTCCGCACCATCGAGGGCCAAGCGCTCGACCTGGGTTGGGTCCGTGACGGGCGCTTCGATATCTCGGTTGATGACTACCTGGACATGGCGACGCACAAGACCGCGTTTTACAGCGGAGCCACGCCGCTTGCCGCCGGAGCCATTATCGGCGGCGGCAGCGATGAGCAAATCGAAGCGCTGCGCGCCTTTGGCCTGCACACGGGCCTTGCCTTTCAGATTCAGGACGACCTGCTCAACCTTGTCGGCACCAAGGAAGCCGCCAACAAGGACTTCCGCACCGACATCACCGAGGGCAAGCGCACGCTTGTCGCCGTACACGCCCTCTCTGATGAGCGCCACCACGACGAGGTCGAGGCGATTCTTTCCTCGGGCACCGAGGACCCCGCGCAGCTCGCACGCGCCGTGGAGATCTTCCAGGAGACCGGCTCCATCGAATATGCTCACGCCTACGCGCTCGACCTGACCGCTAAGGCCAAAGCGGCCATCGAGAACGTTGAGCTTGATCCGCACGCACGCGAGCTGTTCCTCTCCATGGCAGATTTCTTTGTGGAGCGCCTCAACTAGCGGGGGTTATAAAACCTGTGGGCAGCGCGTTTCGGCACAAGTTGCTACACTGTTGAGTGCATGTTTATGCATTGTCTCGCGTTGTCTATCCGACACGCGCTCAAAAATAGTACGAATGGTACGCCGAAAGGGGTTCGTTCATGGAACCTATTATCACGGGCATGCAGGGAGCAGCCGTCGAGGATGTTCAGTCCCGTCTTCTGCAGCTCGGTTACACCATCGATGCCGACGAGGTCGCCGACAAGCGCTTTGGCACCACCACCGAGCAGGCCGTTGGCACGTTTAGACTCGATAGCGGCCTTGCGGCCGGTTACGCCGTCGATATCCCCTGTTGGAGCGCCCTTGTAGACGCTTCGTACAAGTTGGGCGATCGCACGCTCTACCTTCGCATGCCCAATTTTCACGGCGCCGACGTAAAGGCCTTGCAGCGCGCTCTCAACGTTTTGGGCTTTGCCTGTGGCGAAGACGACGGCTACTTTGGTCCGCATACCGAGGCCGCCCTGCAGCAGTTTCAGGAAAATGTCGGTCTGTTTGCCGACGGCATGGCCTTCCAGGACACCTACGCCTACATCAACCGCCTGCACCATGTGTGGGAGGGCAAGCCCTCGGTCACCGAAGCCGAGTCACGCATCGGTTTTGCTCGCGCCGCCAACGTGCTCGAGCGCTTCCAGATTGCCGTTATCGGTGAAGACCCCATTGCGCGTAGCGTAGCGTCGCGCATGTGGAACATCGCCACGGCGACGACCGACAACAGCGGCATGATGCTCTGTGACTCCAAGGTTCCGACCGATGTCGACCTGGTGCTCGAAATTGCAAGCGACGAGTTGCCCGCAGACGCCGCCCCGCGTGCCACGATCGCCCTTGCCGAATGTCACAACCTGGCCCAGCGCATCCGCACTGCCAACGTCGCCGCGCAACAAAAGCCTGCGCGCATCCGCATTGAGCTCACGGGCATGACGCGCTACAACGGAACCTTCACGGCCAGCGACGCGCAGACACTCGCCGTCCGCCTGCTCGATGGCGTTTGCGATGCCCTCGCAGATTAGGTAAACTAAACGAGTTGCTTTTGGGCAACACCAAACATTGGGACGTAGTTCAACGGTAGAACTCCGGTTTTTGGTGCCGGCTGTTGGGGGTTCGAATCCCTCCGTCCCAGCCATTATAATTGAGCGCCCTGAGCCCATAACGGCCCAGGGCGCTTTCTTGTGGGCAAGCGGAGGGATTCGAACCCGCAAGGAATCTACCTATATAAGACAGACGCCCCAGGCCCATAACGACCAAGAGCGCCTTACATCAAGAAATATCAGCCCCGTTCCGAAAAGCGAGCCGTAATCTACAAAATGGCGTGTGGCCCCGACGGGCCGGGCATTAAGTTTGTCGCGAGTTCCGCACGAACAGGAGGCCACTTAACCTCGATGTTTTGGACGTGACAGCGAGAGGGGCCCTGGTATGGCAAGGTGACGTGAAACAAGGCGGCGCTGACCTTCTGGTCGCGCCGCCGAAGTTGAACGTCAGATTGCCGTGCCAGGGCCCCTCGCAGCGTCAAGAAGTCCGCCGTTCGGTAGAACGGCGGAATCTAATTGTTCAGCATGCGGTCGAAACTTCCCGAGTCGCCATCCCGATAGTCGGCGGTCATCAGAATCTCCTGCGGAATACGCCCACCCTCGCGCAGCACGTTGCGGAACTGCACGCGCGTAACCATGGGTAGGTCTTTGATCGTGGCCGCCAGATTCTGCGGCACGCCCTGGTTGGCCGCCGCGGGCTCGCACTCGCCGCCCGCCTTCACGCGACGCTTATGCTCGGCAAGCATAGCGCGATACATACCGGCATGCAGGCGAATCTCAACGACGTTGGCGTTGCGAGCCTGCTCAACGATGCGCGCGCCCTCTCGATCGATGTCGCCCACGTAGTAGACATAGCTAAAGCGATAGCCGATCTCGGCCAGATAATCATCAAGTGCGTGCGAGACACTCGCCTTGCAGCCGCCGCCAAAGATTACGCCGCCCACCTTGGTACCAAAGAGCTTGGCATGTTTGCGTCCGCGCAGAAGCTTGACGATCTCGTCATAGGTATCCAGGTTCTCGACCATAATGAACGGCTTGTCGGCGCCCAGCGTAAAGAAGCCCGTAAAGTGCACAGGACGGTTGGGAGCAACCTTAATCGCCTGCATGCTGATGCCCTTTTCGGTCATACGCCTGATCAGACGCTCACCATGCTTGCCGTCGAAGGCTTTTTCGTCGTTGAAGATCTGGTAGGCACGCTGGCGACGCGAGGCAACCGGCGTATCGGCACCGCGGTTCTGTTCAATCCATGCCTGGATAATCGCAATCTCCTCGGCGATTTTGCGATTGGACATTTCGTTGTGCTGAGCGCGCTGCGGCGTCTTTTTACCGTCCTTGCCTTCAACCTTTACAATCTGGGTCTGCTGCTCCTTGATCTTGGAGAGCGCCGTAGGCGTGGGGACAACCTTGAGCAGATGCCTGCCCAGCACGCGGGCCAGGGCAAATGCCGAGACCTCGCCGTGGACGGTCGACTCAGACCGCTGGGCAGCACTATCAGCCGCGGCAGGCTCAGCCTGTGCATGGGGCTTACGTTTGGAATCTGCCCGGGTATTGCGTTCCTGCTTGGGTGCGGACGAGCGCTTTTGCGGGCGATCGGACTTAGTCTCCTTCGCCGGCTGGCGCTTGACCTGATCCTCCGGAGTCTCGGCCTTCTCATCTCTGTTTTGCGTCGCTGCCTTCTCGGCCGCGGCCTCGACATTTGAGCCACGACCGCCGCGGTGACGACGACGGCGGGGCTTGCTAGAGGCGCTCTCCCCCGCCTGCTTATCGGCGGACTGCTGAGCTTTGATCTCGGTGTCAGCCGCAGGCTGCGACTCGGAAGGTTGCTGCTCGCGAGCCGCTGGCTCAACGGTTTTCTCGGTTTGTTCGGTCTTCTCGGCCTGAGCGGTCGAAGCCGGCTCGCCCTTCTCCTGACGCTTTACGGGATATGCGCGTCCCGCAAAACCGCGGCCGGGACGACACGAACCCGGAGCCCTCTTGGCAGACTCCTCAACATCGTCTGCAACCTCGGAAGGCTCTTCGACCTCATGCGCGACATCCTGCTGCGCAGCCTTAAAGTGAGCACCGCGACGACGCTTGGGCTCTTGGGCCTCCACGGGCTTTTGCTCCTTCGCGGGCTTCTGCGACTCGGCAGCAACCTCGGTCTCAACAGCCTCGGTATCGAGCTCATCCTTTTGAGCAACGGCGCGACGGAAGCGCTCCTGCTGAGCGCGGCGCTGCGCATCGCGCTTGCCGCCCCCGCCAAAGCCGCCGCGACCCGCCTTGGCGGTAAAAGCGCGGACGACGTTCTCATCGAGCAGCTCATCGGTATCGATATGCTCGTGCGGAACAGCTTCTTCCACGGTAGCCGTCTCAACGGAATCCTCAGCGTCAGCCTTTTCGGCAACCTCGACGGGCTGCTCCTGGGCATCGTGGATCTCGGCATTAATGGTGTAGAAGGCAGGGCGACCATTAATGCCGCTGCCCTCGATCTTGGTCACAATCTGCGCTGCGATAAGCTCGTCGCGCATCGCCTTGGTGTCGCATTCCTTATCGACGGAGCGGAAAATCTGCGCCAGTGCGCTCGACTTAATCTTGAGCGCTTTGCGACAGAGCAGGTCGTAAGCAACGAGCTTCGCCCGATCGGCAGAAAGCGATGTTTGGCTGCTCAGGCGCTCGGCCAATGCATCGACATTGTTTTGGTTATCGGAATATACCGTCTTGGCCACGGGGCCCCTTTCATATGCACACATATACGTCTATATGGTACAACGCGCGAGCCTATCCACGCAAAACATCTGCGAGGACGCCCTTGCATCACCCGTTCTCGCAAGAAAAAAAGACCGGGTCCGCGTCGCTGCGGACCCGGTCTTTCCGAGTCATATGAATGGAACGGTCAGTCCATCAGACTGACTAGGCCTTGGCAGCCTCGGCGTCGGCAGGAGCCTCGGCGGCAGCGGCGCGGCCGTACTCGGCCTTACCCATCTCGGACCACTCGGGCTCCTCGTCGGGCATGGAACCGGCCTCCTTGCCAAAGAACTCCTTGAGGCAGTTGACGGCAACGATGAGGCCCAGGACCATCAGCAGGATGGCAAAGACAAGCTGCAGGCCCTTGGTGGCGGCGACGGAGACGGCAGCCGTGGTGGCGGTAGCCGGGATGGTACCGAAGAAACCGTAGGCCTGGACGGCGGTCATGCAGCCCATGGCGCTCTGGACCAGCGAGGTGAAGGTGCAGCAGAGCAGGAAGGCGACGGGCACATAGAGCATCCAGCCCTTGCGGCCGGTGCACTTGCAGAACACGGCGAGGGTGATCATGGTCATACCGCCGAGCAGCTGGTTGGAAGCACCAAAGAGCGGCCAGATGTTGGTATAACCGCCAAAGGCGAGGGCGAGACCGGGAAGCAGGGTGACGACCGTGGCGAACCAGGGGTTGCCGAGGACCTTCATGTAGCCGGCCTTAGAGTCGACGGCCAGAGCGTCGTTGGTCTGGGCAAAGAACTCGGAGAACGAGGTGCGGGCGATGCGAGCGACGGCGTCGAGCGAAGTCAGGGCCAGAGCGGAGACGTTCATGGTCATGAAGACCGTGGCAACAGTGCCGTCAATGCCAAAGGCCTGCATACCGCGAGCAATACCAGCGGCAAAGATCTGGAACGGGGTACCCACGGCAGCACCATTAGCGCCAGTGGTGTTCATGGTGGAGAACATGATGCCGGCGACGATGATGGCAAGGATGCCGACAAAGGACTCGACGATCATAGCGCCGTAACCGACCTTGACGGCGTCCTGTTCCTTCTCGACCTGCTTAGAGGAGGTACCAGAAGAAACGAGGCTGTGGAAACCGGAGAGAGCGCCGCAAGCAACGGAGACAAACAGGACCGGGAACATCATGCCGGAGGCACCGGAGAAGCCGGTGAAGACCGGAGCGGTCATCGTAGCCTGGCCGTTAACACCCAGGACAACGATGCCGAGGACAGCGCAGGCAATCATGACGATCATCATGATCGAGGTGAGGTAGTCACGCGGGGTCTTGAGCATCTGGATGGGCATAGCGCCAGCGAAGACCAGGTAAACCATGACGACGGCGAACCACTGGAACTTGGTCAGATAAACCGGGAACTGCATACCTACGGCGAACATGAGAACCATGAGCACCACACCGGTGACGAACTCGGCAGCGCCGGTGAGGTTGAACTTCTTCTGGGCCCAACCAAAGACGATGGCAACGAAGGTGAACAGGATGGAGATGGTACCAGCGCAGCCAGCAGCGTAGGACTTAGCCTCGTTGACAGCGCCGGTGGCGGCATCGAGGACGGGAGCGGCAAACGTACCGCAGACCATGTCGGTGAAAGCGGCGATGACGATGATGCAGAACAGCCAGCAGAACAGCAGGAACAGGCGACGGCCGGTCTTGCCGATGTACTTCTCGATGAGCTGAGCCAGGGACTTGCCGTTGTTCTTCATCGAAGCGTACAGGGCACCAAAGTCGTGGACGGCGCCAAAGAAGATGCCGCCGACGAGGACCCAGAGCACGACGGGCAGCCAGCCAAAGGCCATGGCGACGATCGTACCCGTGACAGGGCCGGCACCGCAGATCGAGCTGAACTGGTGCGAGAACGCGGTGAAGGCGGAGACGGGCGAGAAGCTCTTGCCGTCCTTCATGCGCTTGGCCGGCGTGAGGGCCTCTTTGTCAACGCCCCACTTATTGGCCAACCAGCGGCCGTAGCCCAGATAGCCGCAGGCGAGCACCGCCGCAGCCACAACCATGAGCAAAACTCCGTTCATTACATTTCCTCCTCTAAAAAGAACTACTCAGACATAAAAAAGAGGGCCGTCGGTTGCGCTCGACGGCCCTCATCTTCATCAGCCGCCCGTTATCGTACGGGCTAGCTGTATGTGCTAACCCGCATCAGATAATTACTACGCTGATAATGTTTAGCTGATGCGTGAACATGTCTAAGAAATCCTCTTCAATCATGATGTGAACGATCCGTGCGTGTTCACATCCCCCAGTGGTTGAAAAGGAGTATGAAACTTTAGTTACCTAAAGTCAACGCAAATTTGTAATGAATTTTCAACTTTTTTGGATTTCTCGGTATAAAACGCCACTGACCTCGGACTTTACCCAGCGACAGTTTTTGCATGAGAGATGTCCCTCGGGAGCGGGCGGGCGTATACAAGGTTTCCTGCTCTACAGTCCTGCTCGCACGGAGAGCACATTAAGTGCTCTCCGGCTCGTGCGGAACTCGCGATAAACCTTGTATACGCCCGCCCGCTCCCGAGGGGCTCCCATCCCAAATGCGGAGCAAAGCTCCGCACACCAACTTTTTTTTCAGCTAAAGAACGCTGGAAATTCGACGCTGGCTTGTTAACCTTGCTGGACGTTGTCGACGCCAAACCAGCTCAGAAGCTATATCGATACAGAAAGGTCCCCGGACGGAGGGGCCGGATATAAGGTTTATCGCGAGTTCCGCACGCAAAGAAGGCCACTTAATGTGGCCTTCGTCTTGCGCAGGACTGTAGAGCAGGAAACCTTATATCCGGCCCCTCCGTCCGGGGACCGCGCCGTACCAGCTACAGCGTCATGTTCGGATCGGCGTCGACGTCGAACGGCGAGATTTCACCTCGGTCGAATTTACGGCGAGCGACCTCCGCGATCATGGCGGCGTTATCGGTACAGGCAGACAAGGGCGGCACCGTTACGCGAATCCCCTGACGCCCAAGCTTCTTGATCATCATCTCGCGCAGATGCGGGTTGGCCGAGACGCCGCCACCGATGCAGTATTCCTTGCATCCGGTAGCGTGCAATGCGTTTTTGGCCTTCTTGTACTGCACGTCAAAGACAGCTGCCTCAAACGAAGCTGCCAGATCGGGCAGGTGAATCGTGCGCCCGGCCTTGGTCTCCTGTTCAATGTAGAGCGTCACAGCGGTTTTAAGGCCCGAAAGCGAGAAGCGATAGTCTCCCCTGCTGTTAAGCGCACGGGGGAAATCGATCGCCTTGGGGTTGCCCGTCTCGGCCAGCTTGGAAATGATGGGGCCACCGGGATAGCCCAGACCCAACGCCTTGGCTACCTTGTCGAAGGCCTCGCCCACAGCGTCGTCGAGCGTCTCACCGAGCACCTCGTAGTCGCCCCACGCCTTCACGTGCACGAGCATGGTGTGCCCACCCGAGACAAGCGTGAAGATAAACGGCGGTTTGAGGTCGGGTTGCGTCAGCAGGTTGGCAAACAGATGGCCCTCAAGGTGATTGACGCACACAAGCGGTTTGCCGGCAGCGTAGGCAAAGCCCTTGGCAAAGGCGACGCCAACCACGAGCGCGCCCACCAGGCCCGGACCCTGCGTCACGCCCACGGCGGCAAGCTCACTTGGTGCAATGGCTCCGCCCGTAAGACCCAGCGACGCTGCGGCGTCCTCGAGTGCCGCATCCACGACGCTCACGATAACCTCAACATGCTTGCGCGAGGCGATCTCGGGCACCACGCCGCCAAAGCGGGCATGAAAATCAATCTGCGTCGACACCTGGTTGGCCAGCATATTGCCGTCCGCATCGATAATCGCCACCGCCGTCTCGTCGCAGGAGCTCTCGATAGCGAGTACAAGACGACGACGCTCAATCTCGACACGCTCCTCGGCAGAGCGCCTGGGCGCAGGCAGGGGCCATACGCGCTGCTCGGCTGCCGTCGGCTCGGGCGAGGCGTTATCGACCGGAAGCACGAGGGGCAACGGCGCCGTCATGACGATGGCGTCCTTGCCGGCACCGTAGTAGCCGCGACGACGGCCCGCCTCGGTAAAGCCCAGGGCGGCATAGAGTGCAACCGCGTCCTCATTGCCGTCCTCGACCTCGAGCGAGGCCGTCGTGCAACCGAGCATCTGGGCGTCATAGCTCACGTGCGACAGCAGCTTGCGGGCAATGCCCTCACGACGATGCGCCGGATCGACGGCAACGTCCATGATCTGCACGTCACCATCGACAACCATACCGCCGGCAAGGCCCAGGAGCTGGCCGTCATCGTGAGCAACCCACCAGCTGCGCGGGGCGGCAACGTCCTGACCCAGCTCGGACAGGAACATGCTCGGGGTCCACGCCTCGTGCCCAGCGCCTTCAAAGCAGGCTGCCTCCAGCGCGCTCGCGCCCTCGGCATCCGCCGCGCCCATGGGGCGGAACTGCAGATGACGGCCGGCGAGCTCATCGGCTACGCCCGTAATTCCACTCTGCGCGCTCTCGGCAAGACCGAGACGCCTGCGCTCGTTTTCCTCGGCATCCGAAAGGCGCGTATAGATCGGCAGGATGCGGGCCGGGTCTCCGTCGCCCGCAGCATGCGCAAGGAGCAGGCCCTCGCCCGAAGGCCACCACAGGTCGCGCTCCACGCAGCGGGCGGTCTCCTCCTCACGCAAAAGCTTGCCGTAACGTACCAAGCCGTCGCCCGTCAGCCTAATTTGATCCCAGTCGGCGGCCTCGCGCCACTCATCAAGCGCCACAGCGGCCTTGACCACGCTCTCACGCTCAAACTGACGCTCGGGGCCTTCGTCCCCCAGCACATACAACGCCGGGTACACCTCGCTGCGCATGGCGTCGGCAAGAACACCAAGCTTGCCGCGCACGCCAGCCTTCCATGCCGTCCAGGCGCAAGCATCGAGCGTCGACACGCCCAGCAACGGCACGTTGGCGCCGCGCGCCAGACCCTTCGCGGTGGAGATGCCGATACGCACGCCCGTAAACGAGCCGGGACCGCGACCGACCACATAACAGCCGACATCGCTGCGATCCAGGCCGGCCTGCTTCAGTACGCCATCAACGGTATTCACGAGCTCCACGTTGGCATGACGGCGACACAGATGGTCCCCACTCACCAGCTTCGCCTCGCCTGCCCGCACATCAATCCAGCTTACCGCGCAGGCAAGCATGTCAGTCGAAGTATCGAGCGCCACCACCGGCGCGTTGTCCCTATGCAAGCTCATCTTGTACAGCCCTATCAATCAAATCGGAAAGCTCCGTCGCGCGCTCGCCGTGAGCCTCAAGCGTGATCGTTCGCACGTCGCTGTTGTCCTCGTCACGCCTAAGCGTCACCGAGAGATACTCGTCGGTCAGCTCATCCTGGAACTGCTCGCCCCACTCCAGCATGCAAGCTCCCTCATAGCCCAGCACGTCAAAAATGCCCGTATCCTCAAGCTCGTAAGCATGCTCCAGGCGGTACAGGTCAAAGTGGAACAGCGGGATGCGGCCCTGGTCATGAACGGCCATGAGCGCGAACGTGGGACTCGTAACCATATGCCCGTCGCCCAAGCCGCGCGAAACGCCCTTGGTAAAGTGGGTCTTCCCCACCCCCAGGCCACCGGTCAAAATCAACACGTCACCGTCTTCCAGGCATGGCGCAACCAACTCGCCAAAATGCTCGGTATCGGCAGCACTAGCCGTTTTGTAAGTGCCTACCCCCAGGCGCTCCAGGGACATATACGCTCCTTATTATTCCGAGGCGGCGTCTGGTGCGGGATGTCGCTCCAGATAGTCGCCCAGCATCTTAAAGTCTTCCTCCAGCAGCTCCTGCCACGCCGGGTTACGCAAGGCAGCCGCCGGGTGGAACGTGGGCATCACCACAAAATGCCCCATCTGATGGAACCTGCCGCGCAGCTTGGTGATGCCGATCTCGGTCTTAAGCACAAAGTGCGTCGCGGGATTGCCGAGCGTCACGATGATATCGGGCCAGATACTGCGAATCTGCTCACGCAAAAACGGCGAGCATGCCAATACCTCCTCGGGGCGCGGATTGCGGTTTCCCGGTGGCCGACACTTAAGCACATTGGCGATATACACATCTTCACGTTTAAGGCCTGCCAGCGACAGAATGCCGTTGAGGTCCTCACCCGCCGCGCCGACAAAGGGCTCGCCTTGCAAATCCTCATTGCGGCCCGGTGCCTCGCCAATAAACATCACGCGGGAACGGGGATTGCCCACACCAAACACGATATTGTGACGCGACTGGTAGAGCTGGCAGAGGCGACAATCGCCCAGAACGGCCTCAATCTCTTCGAGTGCGACCTCACGTGGTGCCTGATGGGTATGGCCAGGGATATGCATGACGCCCATGGCGACTCCTACACGTAGACCTTGTCGAGGCGCATGCCAAAGCCGCAGGCGACCTCGTAGTTAATCGTGCCGCGCAGTCGGGCCATCTCGTCCATAGTGATCTCGGCATCGCCGTCGCGACCGACAATAATCATCTCGTCACCATACTCGGCCTCGGGAATCTCATGTGCCGGGTTGGACTGAATGGCGACCATAAACTGATCCATGCAGATATTGCCCACCTGACGCACGCGCTCGCCGCGATACAGCACATCCATACGATTGGAAAGCGTACGCGATAGGCCGTCGGCATAACCGATCGGCAGCGTGCAGATCTGAACGCGCGTACGCGGTACGCGGTAGGTAAAGCCGTAGCCCACGCCCTCACCCATCGCAGGATGTGCAACGCGCGTCACGCGCGCATGGACACTCATGACGGGATCAAGCTGCATCACGCGGCCACTCAGCTCGCACGGCTGCATACCATACAAGCCAACGCCGGCGCGAATCATATCAAAATGCATCGAGGGATCGAGCATCGAGGACGGCGTGTTGGCACAGTGCACGATACCGCACTCAAAACCTGCGTCCTTAATGGCTTGAACGGCCTCGGTAAAGCGCTGGCACTGCAGCTTGTAGTCCCAACCCGAAGGCTCGTCTGCCGTAGCGAAATGCGTAAATACGCCGTCGCACTGAATGCCGCGATGGAAACTAATGCCGCGCACAAAGTCGAGCACCTGCGTATAGTGAACGCCGATACGATTCATGCCCGTCTCGATGGCCAGATGGTATTTACCCACCTTGCCCGCCGCAACGGCGCACTCGCCATAGGCCAAGGCAAAATCGGACGTATAGACCGAAGGCATGATGTCAAACTCAAGCAACGTCGGAATTGCCTCGATGGGCGGCTCGCTTAAGATCAGGATGGGTTTGGTAATGCCACCCTGACGTAGCTCAACGCCTTCGTTGACCGTCGCCACCGCGAACATATCAGCGCCGGCCGAGTACATGATCTTGGCGCACTCAACGGCACCATGACCATATGCGTCGGCCTTGACCACGCAGCACAGGCGTTGGCGAGAATCCAGCAGATTCTTATAGGCCCTCGTGTTCCGACGAAGCGCCCCACGGTCAATCTCAACCCAGGACCAGCGCGTCAAATCGGCCTTATTCATGATTAATCATCCGACCCTTCGTCCATGATTCCCAGATCTTCGAGCGCATCCTTCGCCGCCAACTCCATAGCGGGACCGATCAGGTCGATCAGATCGGTGGCGATAACGCTCTTTTCGCCATACTCCGTCGCGGCGGCAAAGCCAGCATAGCTATGGAGCGCGACGGCGTACGAGTACAGCAGCTCCCAGCGATCCATATCGTCACGCATGGTCGCCAACGTGCCGGCAAGGATGCCGGCGAGAACATCGCCGGAGCCGGCAGTCGCCAGCGATGCCGGGCCCGACAGCGGCAGGAGCACGCGCTCAACACCGCAAATAGCCGTCGTTGGCCCCTTGGCGATGACGACAAGGTTATCGGAGCCCGCAGCCCAGACAACCTTCTGTGCGGCAGCGATTGCCGTCCCCAAATCGTTGACCTCGTCACCGGCGACCAAACGTGAAAGCTCACGATAATGCGGCGTCATGACCAGCGGTTGCTCACGGCGATACATCTCAGGATTACTGTCGATACCGTCAATCGCAATCTTAGAGAGGCAGTTGAGCGCATCGGCGTCCAGGATAAGCGGAACGTCGAGCTCAAGTAGGCCAGAAACCACCTGCATAGCGCCGGCAGATGTCGTCATGCCCGGTCCGCATAAAACGCAGCTGTACTTCTTAGCAATCTCGCATACCGTCATACGAGCTGCGGCGCCAAAGGAGCCACGGGAATCGGACGGGATGGCGAAGACTGGAATAGACGGAAGCGCCATGCGAATGAGATTAGCGCAGGCATCGGGCGTTGCAACGGCGACATATCCAGCACCGGCGCGTGCCGCAGACTTAGCGGCCATAATAGCGGCACCGGGATACTGTGCCGAACCGGCAACGATGAGCACCGAGCCACGAGAATACTTATCGATATTGCTCGGCAGCGGTGCAAAATAGTCAACGAGGTCGCCGGGCTCAACGATCTCGGCAGCATGGTCCACATCGTCGATTACCTCGTCAAGGCGGTCGTACAAACCCCCGCATACCAAGTCGCCGGCATACTCGGGGCCATCGGCACTATACAAACCAATCTTAGGAGCGATCATCGTCACGGTGCGCTCAGCTCGGATGCAGTCATCATCGACCACGCCCGTCTCGGCGTTGAGGCCCGAGGGAATATCGATAGAGACAACGCGGTCGGCATTTTCGTTTACAGTGGGAATCCAAATGGAGAATGGGGCGCGGAGATCACCGTGAAACCCGGTGCCAAAAATAGCATCGACCACGACATCAGCCTTATCAATGAGCACCTCGAGCTCATCGCGCGAGGGGCCGACGCACACATGCACATCGCGACCTGCGGTGCGACGAGCAACATGGCGCGCCAAGGCAGCAGGAATCTCGTCGGGCTCGACCGGAGAGACGATATCCACGTCAACACCCTTATGAGCAAGGATGTCAGCCGCGACCCAGCCATCGCCACCGTTATTGCCAAAACCGACCAGCACAAGGACTCGATTGGGATTGAGCTTAAGAATCTCGTTGGCGGCAAACTCGCCCGCTAGCTCCATAAGCTCAGCCTTCGAAGTTCCCTCACGCTCGATAATATCCTCGAGGCGAACGACTTCCTCGGTACTCAAAACCGGTTTCATCTATGCTCCTAGCGTATCTTGCGAAGCATCGCCCAGGTGCTCCGTCAAAGCTGAATTCTGCAACTGCTCAAGCTCATCCAAGACAGAGCGAGCCTCTTTAAATGTTTGCGCAACACGTTCCTTGGTGCTCACCTTTTCGTCTTTTGGTTTCGGGCGGGCATCTTCGGTAATGGCGATGGCATTCGCAACAGCCAAGTCACCCGTTAGCGTAATGGAGAGAGCAACCTCAACGACACCAAGCTCTTGAGCTATCTCGAGCGCACGTCCCGAAAGCAATGCCTTCGGCTTGCCAAGTTTATCGCGCGTTACCGAGACGTCTTTGCGGCCAACGCCCTGACTAAAACCAGTTCCGAGGGCTTTAAGAACCGCTTCGCGAGAAGCAAAACGGCTCGCATAATGCGCCGCAGGACGCGATGAGGCATCGCAATACGCGCACTCTTCTTCGGTAAACACACGCCGGGCAAACGACGGTGTCTTTTCAAGGATTGATTTCATGCGGGAAATCTCGACGATATCAACGCCGATACCGGCTTCGGCCATGTTCACCTCCATATTGCACAGACTAAGTTATTGTAGCCCGTTAACGGAAGATGCGACAAACGAGGGCATAAAACACAGCGAGTTTGTTAGATCTGGTATATAAACGCAAAAAAGGGGGAGGCCTCGCGGCCTCCCCCTTCTAAGTTCGATGGCGGCTCGGTGCCGTCCACCGGTCAGCGGCGCCCTGGCCTCCCACGGGCTGACCCCGCAGTACTCTCGGCGCGATGGGGCTTAGCTTCCGGGTTCGGAACGGGACCGGGCGTGCCCCCCATGCTCTGGCCGCTGACCGGTGGGCGGCGCCCACCGTTACGGTGCCCGGTGTCTACTCACGTGCCCTGGGGGCCGCATGGCGCATAGGAGGAGTCGACTCGGGGGCATCCTCGTGCCCGGACCGCGCATGAGCGCTGGGTCCCGCGGGCCGCGAGGTGCGGTTC
>CABUWV010000019.1 GCA_902495355.1 uncultured Collinsella sp. | reverse complement strand
GATAGGTCTGTGCCGCTGGCCTGGGGCGCGCGCGTATTGAATGCGTCGACAAAGCCCTGCATGCCCTGCTTCATAAAGAAGGGGCCGTAGATGGGTGAATTGAACGCAATGGGGACGGAAAAGGCTGCAGCAAGAACGAGCGTGGAAATCCATACGGCCTTGTCTCTTAGGATTAGTTTGAGAAGAAGTCGACATTACATTCAGAAGCACCTGCATTCCTCAAAGAATCGTTAGATTAAAAGTAACAGATTGAATGAAGATGCGCGCGGCGGGGGCGAGGCGAATGGCTGAACGGTATCGATATGCGGGTTTAACGGCATATCGACCACATAGATTATTAACTCGCATTTCTAACAGTTAAGGAGACGGGTGCTTTACAGCGCACTCCTTCGATGACACCTTCCGCTAGCCGCTATGATGGTTTCATCCAACAAAGAATGTGCCCTGGTGCTCAGGTTCACCGTTAGCGTTGGCAACATATGAGATGGGCCAGACCCTTGCCGCGCGCCGAATGGGCGAGAGGTGTCGGGCTCCATGTTTATTCCACCTGCTTGTTATCAACCAGCTTCGTTCAACGTCAGACATTCAAGATGACAGACATCGAACCTGCGCCAAAGACGCAGCTGGGGCTACTAGTTGCCTACAATCGCTCGCGAAGCTCGCCTGTTCGTGCGTGAATGTCTGACAGCTCCGTCAGACATTGTCGGACATTTGATTGTTCGACAAATGCGCACGTGGTCGCGTTCGCAAAGATAACTGAACGGTCGATGGGTGCGTTGAGACCGGAGCAAACGGCGGATGCCAGAAAAATGGCCTCATAGAATCGCACCCATGGTTGATAAAATTGACCGCCCGGGCGCAAATACCCGGGCGGTCAATTCATCCCCTCGTTCGCGATCCTGTTGGGTTTTGGGGCTTTGACATGTTGTTGACGGATGGATCAGCCGTACAGCTTGATCTCCCGGGATTCCATGTGGTCGTCCCCCCAATAAGACGTCCCTGATGTAGCTCTGCGGCAGGAACTCGACGGGCAGCACTGGGTCGTCGACGTAGCCGGGCACGGGGAGTAGGCGTGGCCTTTGGATATAGCGTGGCCGCCTGCCGGCGGTCGGACTGCCACTTCAGTCAAAAGCTCAGGCACGCGCATTAAAATAATGGATATATCGCTTGATAGGCTTTTGACCAAGTATGAACATCGCAGGTAAATCCGTGTTCCAATTTTTGGTATTCGGATTTACCTGCGGTTTGCTGAAAGCTCTGACATGCGCTGTCGACTTCATTAAAATCGATTGCCGATCAAGTCTTCCTATATATGCGAGCCCTGAGAAACTGCGCTGTGAACCTGAGACCGCTATCGATCGGCCCGGTGCACCGGGCCGCTGTCCTCGAGCCGGCATCAGCTTGCCGGTCTCAAAACGTATACTTGATTTAAGGCGGAGTGGAATGTGGGCGCGCAAGGAGATGCGGAATCGATGAGAGCCTCAAAAAAAATTACTGCAGTGTTATCATCTTTCATCCTCTCTATTCTTCCATTTCTGATTCTATGGGCGGCTTGGTCAGTCCTCCCTGATACAATTCCCGCTCATTGGAGTGGGGGTGTGGTTGATCGATGGGGTAATAAGCTTGAATTGCTGGTTGTTCCGCTGTTTTCTCTGATTGGTTCTATTGCAATTTCTGTGTACCTTATTGTTTCCACGCGGCGAAGAGAGTTCGCGGATTTCTCTGTTCGAATGCGACGGGACTTTGTTGCGTGCTATATTTCTAGTCTTCTTTTATCGACAACCTGCTCAGTGATAATTGCCGTTTGGGTTCAGTTGATTCTTACGCAAAACACTGCGGTTGATGGGGGGCTTGGACTATCGATCCTGTATTCCCTTCCCGGGCTATATGTGATCTTGTGCGCTTTGCCGCCTTTTTATGCGAGCGGCGAGAGCAAAAAGGCAGAGCGCCTGATAACAGTTCTTATTGGCGGCGCGGAGATTGTTCTTTGTGGAATAGTGCTTGAAGGTTCGGCTGCCTCTTATGCGATGATTGGACTGATGATTCTGTTCTGTGCGTTTGAGATTGTGTCACAGGTAAGGGATAGCCGGTCGTTATGAGTTGAATTACGCGCGTGCGGATATAAAGGGTGGCATGTTAAATTTGTTGAAAACTCTGGCATGCGCTGCCGACTTCATTAAAATCGATTGCCAATCAAGTCTTCCTATATATGCGAGCCCTGAGAAACTGCGCTGTGAACCTGAGACCGCTATCGATCGGCCCGGTACACCGGGCCGCTGTCCTCGAGCCGGCATCAGCTTGCCGGTCTCAAAACGTATGCCGTCCGGTACGACCAACAGCCGAGTCTTGCGCCCAGTTCGAGCAGCGCCAGAACCCCGTGCCGGAACCCATGCGGTCGATTGCAGGGGAATTCAGCCGAGGCCATCGAGGAGCCGACCTAGGGACGGCGCCCTCAGTCCTCGAAGGATTTCAACCGCCCCTTAAAGGCTCGGATTGATTTAACGGTTGATTCAATCCGGCAGAATATGCCGGGCATGGACCGGTTGACACAATGTAAGGTAAAAAGCAGATGCGGCCGTACGCCGGTGCGGGGTTCGGGTGATGTGATAGAAAGAAATATACGTATTACATCTAACCAAGAGGTGCGTCATGGCAACCGCCACCGCAGCCCTGAGAATCCCCGAGGACCTTGCGAACAGGTACGACCGCCTGGCGAAGTCGACGGGCCGCACGAAAAACTTCTACATGACGGAGGCGCTTGCCGCAGAGATAGGCAGGCTCGAATACGAGTACGGCCTCATGAATTATCCGGGAAGCGTTTGGTTGCGAGCCACGCCGGTGTGAGGGCCTGAGTCGTCAGGCCCCGCACAGGGGGACCGCGATGGTGGCCACCGCGCCGCCCGAGGGGCTGTTGGCGAGCGAGACGGAGCCCCCGTGGGCGCTCGCGGCCTCGGAGGCGGCGTGGAGGCCGAGCCCGTAGTGGCGGCCTCCGTCGCGCGAGGAGCGGGAGGAGTCGTCTGTGAAGAGGCGCTCGCAGCCGCGTTCGAGGGCGGCGGGAGAGAAGCCCGGTCCGTCGTCGGACACCTCGATGACGAGGTGCCCGCCCGCGACGTCGCAGGAGACCGCCACGCGCGAGCGCGCGTGCTCGGCGGCGTTGGCCACGAGGTTCGCGGCGGCTCGCGTCAGGGCGGTTCGGTCGAGCGGGGCCTCGGGCGCGCCCGCGACAGCGGGGCCCGTGGCCGCGTCGAGTGTCACGCCTCGCGACCGGGCGATCTGGGCGGCCTCGGCGAGGACCTGCTCGCAGAGCTCGGCCGGCCGCATGGGGGCCCTCTCCGCCCCGCCGGACCCGCGCGAGGCCTCGATGAGCAGGCGCACGTAGCCGTCGAGCCTTTCGACACTGCCGGCTATGTCGCGCGCGGCGGCCGCGAGGTCGGCGTCTTTCTCGTTTTCCAGCTCCTCTGCCACGAAGTCGGCGTTGGCGCGCAGCACGGTGAGCGGCGTCTTGAGGTCGTGGGCGAGCGACGCCACCTGCTCGCGCTGCCCCCGCTCCGCGGCCCAGCGGGCCTCGAGCGACTCGGCGAGGGAGGTCCGCATGGCGTCCATCGCGGCAAGGACGTCGTTCACCTCGCGCACGTTGGTGCTGCCGACCGCGAAGTCGAGCTCCCCCGCGCCGACGCGCCCCGCCGCCTCCGCGAGCGGCGCCATCTTGCGCGAGATCACGCGACTCGCGCGGCGCGCCACGAGCGCGAGCGCGAGCGCGCTTCCCGCAGCGGCGCCGACGAGCATGAGGTTCTGCGGGTTGGGAAGCAGGCCGGCGAGGTCGCGCGAGACCCACTGCGGCAGGTACTCGCTGACGAGTGCGCAGGCCCCGCCGCCCTTGAGCGGGAACGCGGCGTAGGTGAGGCCCGAGCCCCCGCCCTCGATCTCCACTGTGCCCGGATCCGCGGCGAGTGCCGCACGGGCCATTTCCGTCGCGTCCTCGAGCCGCGTGCCCTCGAGGTCTGTCATCAGCACGTGTCCGTCCTTGTTCAGGATGAGGTAGCGGTACGCCGTCGGCACGTCCTGCTGCCCGCAGACGCCGTCGCGTGCCAGGCCCTCCGCGACCTCGCGCGCATTGGCCGGCCCCCAGCTTGCCTCGTAGACGAAGCCCGCGTTGATCGCCGCGGAGAGCGCCATGAACGAGGCGAGCCACGCCGTGGCGACCGCCGCGAACGCGTAGGCGAAGTAGCGCGCGATGACGAAGGAGAGCGGCATGCCCCCGCGACCTCGCGCCCCGGTCCTCAGAGCTGCCACTTGTACCCCATCCCCCAGACGGTCGCGATCGGATCGGCGCCGGCCTCGGAGAGTTTCCTCCGGGCGCGGCTGACCTGCATGGATATGGCCGCGTCGTCGGCGTCGCTCTCCCAGCCGAGCACCGCCTCGCGTATCTGCGCGCGGCTCATGACCTGCCCGGGGTGGCGGGCGAGGTACTCGCAGATGGCGTACTCGGTAGGCGTGAGCGGCACGGCCTCGCCGCCCACCGCGAGGCCGCGCGCGCCGAGGTCGATCCGCACCTCCCCGAAGGAGAGGGCGTGCGAGCGCGGCCGGCGCTCACGGCGCAGATGGGCCGCGACCTTGGCGCGCAGCTCCGCGGCCCCGAAGGGCTTGCGGACGTAGTCGTCGGCGCCCAGGCCGTAGGCGGCCACGGCGTCCTCCTCGGCCACGCGCGCGGTCAGGAAGACGATGGGCCCGTCGAAGTCCGGGCGGATCTGCCGCACGAGCTCGAAACCGTCGAGCCCCGGCATCATGACGTCGCAGAGCACGAGGTCGAAGCGCGAGAGGTCCATCCCCGGGACCGCCGTCGGGTCCGCCGCCCTGACGACCTCATGGCCGTCGCGGCCGAGGACGCGCGCGAGCGCGTCGAGGATCGCCCGTTCATCATCCACTGCCAGTATCCTCGCCATGTTCGACCTCCTGAAACTTCCGTCGAAATTGTACTAGCGCCGCGCTCAGCGGTCCAGAGCCCTGCGCGCAGCGCCGACCCCCAGCCGGCGTCGAGCAAGTCATTCCCGCCCAGGACGAGCGCTGCGGAGAGGAGGACGAGCATGGCGGCGAGCGGCCTCCTACGCATCCGCCCTCCCGTCCTCGAAGCGGCAGAACCAGGCGAGAAGGACGGCGTCGGCTAACAGGGTGAGCACGAGGCCAGCGAGCGCAGTCGTGAGGAGAGGGCCCGCCGCGCGTGCTGCGTCGATGAAGGCCTCCACCCCGAGCGACCCCAGGCGCGCGGGCCAGGCGAGCGGCACCCAGCTCAGGGGCGTCGCCAGGGCACCGGTGAGCTCGCCGGTCATGAGGCCGTGCGCAAGTCCGCCCACTGAGAAGAACGCGAGGAGCATACCCGCCGCGCCGGCGCCGATGGCGGCGTTGCGGCCGAGGCGCAGGGCCACGCCGAGCCCCAGCGCGTAGAGGGGCAGGCTGCCCAGCACGATGCCCGCCCAGGCGGCCGCAAGCGGAGCGGGCCCAAGCGGCAGGCGCCCGGCAACGGCGAGCACGGCCCCGAACACGCCAAGCGCCACGGCCAGCGCGCCCGCGCCGAGCGCCGCAAGGGCGAGTAGCTTCGCCGCGACGGCGCGCCCGCGCGAGGGGACCGCCGTGAGGTTGGCGAGACGCCCGGCAGCGCGCTCGTCGTCCACGGTGAGCCCACAGACGATGGCGGACATGAGCGGCATGAGGGCGCCGAGGAACTGGGCGTAGGCGTCCGCGCCCAGCGCCGGGTCCCATCGGGTTACGGAGAAGTACTCGCCGCAGGCAAGACCGGCTGCCAGGCCGCAGACGAGGTGCACCGCCGTGAGCGGGGAGCGCGCCAGGCGCAGGGCCTCGGAGAGCAGGGCCCGCGGGAGAGTCATGCGCGGCGTCGGGTCGGAGAGTCGTGTCATGGCCATCACCTCTCCTCGGAGCGCGCGAACCAGGCCGCGCCCGCCGTCGTGAGCGCGGCGAACGCGAGCGCGCTGACCGCAAGGCCCGCTAGCGTGAGCATGCCGTCCGCCGCGAGCGCCCCGCCGAGCGCCATGTCCGCCGCGAGTGGCTCGCCGCTCGGCAGCACGGGGATGAAGCTCGTGGGTATGACCATGCTCGCCGACGGCGGAAAGAGCTGCGGCAGCGGCACCAGCGACCAGGCGAACCCGCCCACGAGCTGCGCGGCGAGCGGGCAGAAGATGCCCGCGAGCATTCCGAGCCGCGCCGTGAGGAAGAGCCCTGCGGGGATCATCCACGCCGCGGTCACCGTGTTGGCGAGCGCGCAGAGGAGCATCGTGAGGGTGCCCGCGGCCGTGAGGCCCTGCGAGGAGAACGCCGATCCCGCGAGGTAGATGCCGAAGACCACGAGGTTCGAGAGCGTGCAGAGAGCGAGGCACCAGAGCGCCTTGGCCCACCAGGCGCGCCCGAGCGGGAAGCCCAGGCCCAGAAGCCCCCGCATCCGCGTGCGAGCGTCCGCCCGCGCGACGCACGCCACCACGAGCGAGAGAGACACGGGCAGGAAGAGCGCGTACCAGTAGTTCCACGCGCTGAAGATCTGCACGCCCCGGTAGGGCATCGCGCCGAGCAGCGGCATCGGCAGCGCCATGAGCACGGCCAGGCGAACCGGTGCCGCGTGGCGCGACTTCAGGGCCTCGGCGCGCAGGCCCGCGAGCAGGCCGCCTTTCTCGCCCGTCATGCCGCCACCTCCCCGCGTGCTCGTCGCCCTTCCCGGCAGAAACTCATGAAGAGTTCCTCGAGGTCCTGCCCGGGCCGAAGCGCATCCTCGTAGGCGAGGCGCCCTCCGCAGATGATGCCGATGGTGTCCGCCATCTGCTGCACCTCGGAGAGGATGTGGCTCGAGACGATCACCGTCGTGCCCGCCGCCGCGAAGCCGCGGATCTGGTCGCGCAGCTCCTCGATGCCGATGGGGTCGAGGCCGTTGGTGGGCTCGTCGAGCACGAGCAGGCGTGGCCGGGCGATCAGCGCCAGCGCGAGCCCCAGGCGCTGCCGCATGCCCATCGAGAAGCGCCCGGCGCGCTTCTTCCCAGTGTCTGCGAGGTCCACGGCGGCGAGCACCTCATCTATGCGGCTCTCGGGAAGGCCCAGCAGCGTGGTGCGCACGCGCAGGTTCTCGCGCGCGGTGAGGTTGGGGTAGAGCGGCGCCTCCTCGATGAGGCTGCCGATTGCGTAGAGGTCCTCGCGGCGCCAGGCGTGCCCGGCAAAGAGGATCTCCCCGGCCGTCGGCCGCAGCATCCCGCAGATCATCTTGAGCGTTGTCGACTTGCCGGCGCCGTTGGGGCCGAGCAGCCCGTACACCTCGCCCTCGCGGATATGAAGGCTCACGTCGGCCACGGCGTCCTGCGCCTGGTCGCCGCGGCCGAAGCGCTTGGTGAGCCCGCGCGTCTCGAGCATGTAATCCATGGGCTTATCCTTTCTCTTCCGGGCGCGCGGGCCGAGTCGCCGTGCCCGCGCGCCTTACCTTTCGGGTTCACCATCCATGATGGGGCGCGTTTCTAACGAAGCCGTAACGGCCGTTGGGCTCTTTTGGTGCCAGCCCTTCTCGACCCGTACGCATTTGCTTAAAGCAACAACTTTCCCGATCGATGTAATCACCGAATCAAAACGTGTACACCAGCCACCAAAGATGCCGAAAAATGTCGCTTTTGGAGGCTGATGTACACAAATGCAGAATCCAGCGCAGCCCAGAGGCGCCCTCCACATGTCTGGACTCTCTATGGCTGCGCTGGATAGACATCGCTGGAACGGGTATAGTATCGAAAGTTTTGTCGTTAACCAGCGGGGGAGTCCTGTGGGCATCAAAAAGAAGATCAAAAAGGAGCTTATCGGCACTTCCGATTACCCGTCGAATAAGATCTTTACGATCTCCAATTTCATCACCTTTACGCGCCTGATCCTCACCCTGGTATTTCTGTACCTGTTTGTGACGGATAACAACCGTGTCATCGCCATCGTTATCTACGCCGTTGCCGCCTCCACCGACTGGATGGACGGTCAGATCGCCCGCATGACTAAGACGGTCTCGTGGCTCGGCAAGGTCATGGATCCCATTTGCGACCGTGCGCTGCTGTTCACCGGCGTACTTGGACTGGTGGTCCGCGGAGAGCTGCCCATCTGGGTCTGCGTACTCATTATTGGCCGCGACATCTATCTGGGCATCGGCACGCTTATCGTGCGTCATTATCACCGTCGCCCCATCGATGTGGTCTTTCCCGGAAAGATTGCCACGGCGCTGCTCATGACCGGCTTCTCACTCATGCTGCTCGGTTTCCCCGTTATTGACGGCCTGCACCTTTTATCTTCAACCCTTACGGCCTTCCCGGGCCTCAACGGAAGCTCGGTGCCCCTCGGCATCTTCTTTGTGTACGGCGGCGTGATCTTCTCCATGCTCACGGCTGTCATCTACTCCATTAAGGGCGGAGTGGCCATTAAACAGGCTCTCGCGCATCCCGAGGACGAGGACATCGACTTTCTGAACCCTGAAATCGAAGACTGATTCGTTGGGGTATGATTACGTACGGTTCATTATTTGCGGCACGTCCGCGATAAGTTAGGGGTTGTCATGGACAACATGGTTAACAATATGCCTCAGAATGATAAGACTGCTGACGCTACCTGCGTATTCCGCGTGCCTTCAAGCGACGTCACCGTTCCCGACCTCATGGCCAACGTGCGCATCACCGCCCCCGTCCTGTCCATCGTCAAGGGTCCGCAGACTGGTGCCGCCTTTGAGCTCGAGGACGACGTGACCACCATCGGCCGCGATCCCGCGAACGGCATCTTCCTTAATGACATGACCGTTTCGCGCAGCCACGCGCGCATTATTCGCGAGGGCCTCGGCGCTCGCATCGAGGACCTGGGCTCGCTCAATGGTACCTGGGTCGACGGTGCCATTGTCAATGCAGCCCCGCTGCACGACGGTTCTTCCGTTCAGATCGGTACGTTTACGCTCATCTACCACGAGAGCACGCCGGAGCGCATCGAAACCGGTGAGTAGGGCATGGCCGAACGCAACTATCTGAGTATCGGCCAAGTCGTCAACCTACTTCGAGGCGCATACCCCGATCTTTCGAACTCAAAAATTAGATTTCTAGAGGATGAGGGGCTCATTACCCCACATCGTACGCCTAAGGGATACCGTCAGTACTCTAAGGAGGACGTTGATCGTCTGGAGGTCATCCTGCACTTGCAGAAGACCCGCTACATGCCGCTCAACGTGATTAAGCAGCGCTTGGAAAACGCCACGGACCTGTCAACGCTCGCCTACGAGGTGGGCTTGCTATCCGATGTTCCGCTCAAGACGGAGCCCAAGGAGACTAAGCAAAAGCTGCATCCCATCGAGACCATTCCCGATATGTTGGGCGTCGAAATTTCGTTTATCCGCTCGCTCGCCGAGAACGACCTCATTCGCATCATCAAGAGTCCGCAGAATCGCGAGCTTGTCGATGGTCGCGATTTTCCGATCATCCGCTACTGCTCCGAGCTGTCGCGCTTCCATATCGAGCCGCGCAACCTGCGTCAGTACGTGTCTTCCGCCAACCGCGAGTCCTCGATGTTTGAGCAGGTGCTTGTGAGCATGCTCGGCATGGATACCTCCGATGACGAGCGCGACGCCAAGCTCGAGCGTGCGTTTAAGAAGCTTCACGACCTGACGGAGGGCGTGCACACCGCGCTGCTCAAGAACCGCGTTTTTGAGTCGCTCAACGCCGTGGTCGAGGACGCCGACATCGATGCACTCGATGAGGAAATCACTCGCTCCGAGTCCACCAAGGCCAAAAACGAAGAGATAGCCGCGCCGGCTTCGCACAAGGATTCTCTCGTCAAGCCGCTCAAGGTCGTCCCCCCTTCGCAATCCGGCACCGCCACCGCGGGCAAATAACCGCTGCTGAAATTTCGGGAACCCATTGAAAGGTCATGCAATGTACGACTTCGAATCTCAAATCGTCGACATCCCCGACTATCCCGAGCCCGGAGTCATCTTTAAAGACATCACGCCGCTCTTTGGCAATCCCGAGGCGCTCAAAGCCATGACCGATGCCCTCGCCGAGCACTTTGCCGGCATGGGAATCACCAAGGTCGTGGGTCCCGAGGCTCGCGGCTTTATGGTTGGCGTACCGGTAGCTGTAGCCCTTGGCGCCGGCTTTGTTCCCGCACGTAAACCGGGCAAGCTACCGCGCAAGACTGTGAGCCAGAGCTACGAGCTCGAGTACGGAACGGATTCCATTGAGATCCATGCCGACGCTATCAGCTCTAAAGATACCGTGTTGATTCTGGACGACTTGGTCGCGACGGGCGGAACCGTCGAGGCAACAGGTAAACTGGTGCGAGATATGGGCGCAAAGCTTATCGGTTACGGTTGTATCCTTGAGCTTGCGTTTCTCAACCCGCGCGAGAAGCTCACGCCGTCTGATGACGATGTGGAGCTCTTTAGCCTGGTGACGGTGGACTAGCCGTTACCCTTAGTTACTGGAAAGGAAGCTACATGCGCACAGCAAACACGCACAAAAACATGGCACGCTGCGCTGCTACGGCAACCCTCGCTTGTGTTTTGGGCTTGGGCCTCGCGGCTCCTGCCTACGCCGATACCGCATCCGACCTTGCCGCTGCTCGTACGAAGCTCGAGCAGATCGGTACCCAAACTCAGCAGATTTACGATGAGCTCGCCACGCAGACGCAGGCGCTCGATCAGACTGCCGGCGAGATCACGCAAAAGCAGCAGGAGATCGCCGATGGTCAGGCTAAGCTCTCAACCTATGTCGCCGGCGAGTACAAAACCGGCGGTCTGAGCCTGCTTCAGGTTCTGACGGGTGTCGATGACCTGAGCGATATGCTCAACCGTCTGTTCTACTACGGCAAAGTTTCCGATAAGCAAGCTCAGACCATTCAAGAGGTCAAGGAGCTTAAGCAGCAGCTCACCGATAAGCAGGTCGAGCAGGAGAAGAACGTCGCCGCCACGCAAAAGAAGGTCGACGAGCTTAACGCCCAGCAGGCTGAAGCCCAGAACGTCGTAAACTCCCTGGATTCGCAGCTGCAGGCCGAGCTTGCCGCCGAGGCCGAGGCCAACGCCGCGCTGCAGGCCGGCATCAACGCCAGCACCGCCGAGAAGGCCACGGTGAGCAACGAGACTGCCGGTACGACCGAGAACACCAACAACGGTGGCCAGACCAGCAATAACAACAACCAGGGCGGCAACACTCCGGCTCCTACGCCGGCACCTGCTCCGACGCCGCAGCCCTCCACGCCTGCTCCGGCTCCGACGCCTTCTGCTCCGAGCCAGTCCGTCGACGGCGGTTCTGTTGTCTCGCGTGCATACAGCAAGCTTGGTTGCGCCTATTCCTGGGGCGGAATTGGCCCGAACAGCTTCGACTGCTCTGGTTTTGTAAGCTATTGCCTTACTGGTCGCTATTGCCGCCTGGGCACCACGGGCACCTTTATGGGCTGGACGCGTGTGTCCGATCCGCAGCCCGGTGACGTTGTAGTCAACTCGTACCACACCGGCATTTACATCGGTGGTGGTCAGATGATTCATGCTTCTGACTACAACACGGGTGTTATCATCAGCTCCGTTGCCGCCGGCATGAACAACAACTACATTTTCGTGCGCTACTAAGTATTCAGATAAAGCAAACGGATATGGACCTCGTGGCTTTGAGTCATGGGGTCCATTCTTTTGCCTTTAGTGCAGTCCGCTATCTAGTTTTGAATACTAGATAGCGGCCCAATCGGTCTGCAAGATGGCTATAATTGAATGGGAACGATTAGAAAGGACCCTCTATGAGCTGGGCACTTATCTCCGATTCAAGCTGCAACCTCCGCGATTGGCAACCGACCGCGCCCCATACTACCTTTGCATTTGCGCCCCTCAAAATTCGAGTGGGGGAGCATGAATTCGTCGATGACCTTTCGCTCGATGTTCATGAGCTCAACTGCGCTGTTCAGGCGGAGACGAACGCTTCTTCGAGCGCTTGTCCCAGCGTAGGGGAGTGGGCCGAGCTCTTCAAATTGGCAGACAAGACCATCTGCATGCCGATCTCTGAGGGCGTGTCGGGCAGCTACAACGCGGCAGCCACGGCTCGCGATATGGTTCTTGCCGAGGAGCCCGACCGACAGATTCATCTAGTCAATTCACGCGCAGCTGGCGGCAAAATGGACCTCATTTTCTTGCTGTTCGACCGCTATCTTGCAAGCAATCCGAATGTCTCATTCGAGGATGCTTGCGCATACTTCGATAGCCTTGAACAGAACAGCAAAATCCTCTTCAGTTTGTGCAATTACGAAAACCTCGCCAAAGCCGGACGTATCCCTAAGGCAGCCGGCGTCATTGCCAACAAGCTCAATATCCGTATTTTGGGCACAGCGAGTGAGGCCGGTAAAATCGAACTCGTCGGGCACACGCGTGGCGAAAAGAAGATGCTCAACAAGATCATCGACACTATGGAAGCCGAGGGCTTTACGGGCGGTGAGGTCGTCATAGATCACGTTGAGAACGAAGCTGGAGCCCAGGCGCTCACTGACCGCATAGTCGAGCATTGGCCCGGCTCCAAGACCATCATCATGCCCTGCAACGGCCTGGATTCCTATTACGCCGAGATGCACGGCCTCATCATCGGCTACGGCATGGGCGTAGCTTCGGGCAAATAAAGTCCAACCAAGCAAAAATACGGGCGGGACAAAGCGACAGATGGCTCTTTGTCCCGCCCGTTTTATACGTCGGCTAGCTATTAAACCCGTTGAACTTGAGATAGCTCATCAAGTAAGCCTTCGAAACGAAGGACGATACCGCGCTACGCACAAGCAGCGACTCACGCGTTACCTGATGCGCCGTATCGGGCACGGGAGTCTGCTCGACGGAAAACGCCGCACGAATCGATGCCTCGAGCTGATCGACCACATAATCAAAGGCCGTCGGGGCATCGTAGCTCAAACGCTGAATGTTAAAGAGTGCCTGCACCGCAGCAATAGGTAGCACCTGCTTAAAGATGCAGATAGCGATCAGGCGGGCAATCTGCTCGCGGCCATATTGCTTTTTGACCGGAGCAGGCACTAGGCCGACCTTTACGTAGTTATTGATCATCGATGGCGTAATGATAGGCTGCTCAACGCAAATGGACAGCGGCTCCATCCAAAGCGCAACATACTCAATAACCTGGTCGCGGTAGAGTGTCACATTGGGCAACTGGTCATAGCGCGGCAGACTCAACGTATTGAGTTTGCGCACGATATCGGACTGAATAAATGCATCGGGCAGCACAGTGGGCTGAATATCCTCAGGCTTAATGCTGACCGACGAATCGGACATCGGGATAACGCGTTTGGCGTGGTTCATAAGGATCCTCCGTTCATTAGCTATATTGTATTCTAGGTTATCTAGTTTTGCATACTATATAACCGGAAAGTAAAAGTGGTTGGACAGCACATTGATACACCGTCCAACCACTTTGTTAAAAGACAACAACCTTACATAAGATATATTATCGTACTTATCCGTGGAGAAATGCGTATGCTCTGGTTGCCGCTATGGCTCCATCAGAAACGGCGGTCACAACCTGACGTAAAAGCTTGGAACGGATGTCGCCAGCGGCAAATAGACCTGGCGTGCGGGTCGCCATGGATTCATCAGTCAGAATGCCGCCATCAGGCGCCAGATCGACTAGATGCTCAACAAGCTCGGTATGGGGTTGCGTCCCGGTAAAGACAAAGATACCAAACGAGCCGGGCTCAAATGAATCGGTATGAGTCTCACCGGATGCATTGTCCTTAAAGGTAATCGTCGTTGGCATGGCTTCGCCCGAGAGCTCCACAATACTAGTTTGGTACCTAACTGAAATATTATCTTTTGCAAGAACTTTTTGAACCACACCATCGGGGGCACGGAACTGATCGCGGCGCAAAACGATGGTCACGCTGCTGGCGATTTCTGACAAGAACAGAGCTTCCTCGCATGCCGAATTGCCACCACCGATTACAAAGACCTGTTTGCCACGGAAGAACATGCCGTCACACGTCGCGCAATACGAAACGCCACGACCGCGATACGTATCCTCGCCAGCGAAACCTGCCGGACGCGGCGTGGCACCCATGCAAGCGATAACACTCCTAGCCGTCGTATCACCAACATCGTGATGAACGGTAAACAATTTGGAGCCGGCATCGTAATCGACACCCGTCACCATGCTCCATTCAACCTGAGCCCCTAGGCCTTCTGCATGTTGTTGGAATCGCTCACCGAGTTCAGCGCCGCTCAGTAGCGGAATGCCCGGATAGTTCTCGACCTCATTGGTTGTGGCGATCTGTCCTCCCGACATGCCCTGCTCAATCACGGTCGTCGTTAGGTTGGCGCGCGCCGCGTAAATGGCTGCAGCATAGCCCGCAGGGCCGCCGCCGATAATAGCAACATCGATCGGCTGATGGGTAGTCATGAAGAGACCTCCTGTCGAAAGATTGGCGTTCTTTGCGCTCATACCCAAATTTACGTGAACATGACACTCATGCACTACAATGATAAATCGCGTAACAAAGCTGAAGGGGAGTTATCGATGGATCAAATGCAGACGAGCAATAGCGCTCCCCTGCCCATGCAAGCTACTCCCCAACCGGAGCAAATGACCGTTTCACCTGCACAAAAACCCCTAGTAACCATCGTGCACGCATCGGTTGGATCGGGCCACAAAGCCGCCGCCAACGCGATTGCACAAGCATTTGACCTTATCAGCGGCACCAAGGGAATCCCTGAGGATGTTGAGATCGAAGTCCTGGATATCCTCGATTTTGGACGTATTAGGTTCGATGGTAATAAAACAGCAGCTTCGTTTACCGGCGCCACGCGTCCCATATATGACCTAACCTGGCGATACACGTTTACGGGACATCTGCTCTGGGGCGGAGGCACGGCATGGTCACGTATTATGTTCCCTGCCTTCAACGAATATGTCCGCACCCGCAGGCCCATAGCCGTGGTCGCAACACACATCACGGCGGCCAACGTCGCTGTGGGTGCCCGCGTCATCACGGGTATCGATTATCCCGTCATCTGCGTACCAACAGACTATGAAGTCGAAGGCTTTTGGCCCCACAAGGACACCGATCTGTTCTGCGTAGCCAACGAATTTATGGCCGAGACACTTCGCCCCCGTAAAGTTCCCGAGACCAAAATCCGCATTACAGGCATCCCCATTCGCGCCGGGTTTGATACGGACTACAATCGCGAGGAAGAACTCGAGAAGTTCAATCTCCCCGCTGACAAGACCGTTGTGTTGGTGATGGCCGGTGCCAGTTTGCCTCAACCGTACGTTCGCTTTCGCGCGGAGATGGACCGCACACTCCCCTTCCTGCGCAGCTTCGAGGACATGCACTTTGTCTTTTTGCCGGGCAAGGATGAGGAATACGCCACCCGCCTCAAGACGCTCTTCGACGCCATGAAGCTCGAAAACGTCACGGTTCTGGACTACGTGGACGATATGGCAGCCCTCATGCACGGCTGCGACCTGGCAATCCTCAAATCGGGCGGACTCACCGTCACCGAATGCCTATGCGCGCATCTGCCGATGATCCTGCTGGGCAAATCATATGGTCAAGAAAAGGCCAACACCACCATGCTCACCGGAATGGGCGCCAGCATGCATGTCACCACCGCACGAGAACTCATCGTAACCCTGCGCCATCTGCACGATCATCCCGAATCACTCAAAGCCCTACTCATCAACGGCGAAGTACTACGCCGCCCCCACGCAGCCGAAGATATAGCCATCGCAACCATGGAGCTCGTAGGCAAACCCCAAAAGCGCAAACGAGCCTTCTGCCGCTTCTACTGGGGCGGAAAACCCGCGCATATCCGCTAGCATTGGACTGTCCGCTTACCTGTGGGAGGCCCCTATATATCATCCCATGCTCAAACATTCTCGCTGCGCTGCGAAACTGCGCGTGGGACGATATATAGGGGCCTCCCACAGGTAAGCTGCGTTAACGTACTAGCGGCTATACCAGATTCCCCACCAGTAGAATCTGAAAAGGGGAACCAGAAAATATAAATACAGTAAGTCGATGCGACAAAGGAGGCGTCCCTTTATCGCATCGACTTACTAGAAAAGTAAATATTGTTTCAAGCGAGTAGCCGCCCGCCCGGGGCTTACCTATATCGTTCCACGCGCAGTTTCGCAGCGAGCGAAGCGACGCGAGAATGTTTGAGCATGGAATGATATAGGTAAGCCCCGGGCGGGAGGGATACGAGTACCCCTAGGCGACGCCGCTGGAGCCGAAGCCTCCGTTGCCTCGGTCGGTTTTGTCTAGTTCGTCTACCTCTATGAGGTTGACCGTGGGGACTTCTTGGATGACGAGTTGGGCTATGCGGTCGCCTTTGTTGATTTGGATGTTGTTGGAGGGGTCCAGGTTGATGAGGATAACCTTGAGTTCTCCTCGGTAGTGGGCGTCGATGAGGCCCGGCGTGTTAACTATAGACAGGCCCTGCTTGATGGCCAAGCCGCTGCGGGGCTGGACGAAGCCGGCGTAGCCATCGGGCAAGGCGATGGCCAGCCCAGTAGAGACCAGACGGCGTTCGAAGGGCTTCAGGACGCAGTCCTCGTTGGAGCGCAAATCCAAGCCGGCATCGGTGGGATGGGCGTATTTGGGAAGCTCGACGGTGGGGTCGAGACGCTTTATGTTGACGGTAATGTTGGACATGGAATCACCTTAGCTTGTCGAGCTCTTGCAGAAACTCATCGACGTCTTTGAAATCGCGGTAGACCGAGGCAAAGCGGATGTAGGCCACCTTGTCGATCTTGGCCAAGCGCTTGAGCACCATGTCACCCAACTCATGGGACGTGACGGCCGTCAGCGTGCGAGAGCGCAGCTCGACCTCGATGTCGTCGATAATCTCATTGAGCTTCTTAGTATCGATATCACGCTTGATGGTGGCGCGCATCAAGCCGACGAGCAGCTTATTGCGATCGAACCGCTGCTTGGTTCCGTCTGACTTAATGACCTCGATTGGGTCTTCGCATCGCTCAAACGTTGTAAAGCGATAGTTACACGAACAACATTCGCGACGGCGCTTAATGGTGTTATTTGACTCCTGCATACGGGAATCAACGACGCGGGTATGTGCCTTGCCACATTTGGGACAGCGCATGGTACCTCCTCTTAAACGATAACAAGGGTACCATGCGCAGCGCGATAATGATTACGAACGAGCAGGAACCTTAAGATGCGCACCGGCGGCGAGCGAACCATGCTCCAGATGATTGACGTTACGGATCATGTCGGAAGTCTCTTGCGTGGAAAGGCCTTCGATAGGATATTCCTCGGCAAGCGACCAAAGAGAATCACCAGGCTGAACGCGAATAGTCTCGTAGGTAACGTTGGAAACGGACTCGGCATACGCGGCGTGACGAGCGCTAAAGACCGACGTAGCGAGGACAACGAAGAGCGTAAGCGCAACGGCAACGGCGACAATCGTCGGAACCTTCAGGGCAACGCGGGCCGGCGCAACTACAGCCTGCTGATTGCGAGCAGACTTTACGGTCAAAGGCTGAAAGCCGGAGCGGCCACCCTGAACAACCGTAAAAGTGGGTTCTGCAGGCGTCTCGAGTTTAAGGGCAAGGTTTCCCTGGACCATATTCGTTGCGTTCATCATGTTCTCCTCTCGCGTGTTTTGCTGAGAACAGTTTTATCAAGCCGCGCGGACAAAAATGTCTAGCGCGAGAACGAATGTTCGGTTATTATTATCTTCGAACAGTTGTTCCTGTCAAGCAAAATTCGAACATTTGTTTGACATGGGTAGAGAGGATGCCCTGATGGCTCGCAAAATTACCAAGCGTCAGCAGCAAATTTACGACTTCATCAAGGAATATCAGCAGGAGAAGGGTTATCCGCCCAGTGTGCGCGAGATGGCATCTGCCGTGGGCCTTTCCTCCCCCAGCACCGTGCACGCCCACTTATCTGCCTTGGAGGCGCGCGGGCTGCTCAAGCGCGATGCCACCAAACCGCGCGCCCTGGAACTCTTTAACGAGGACGGCTCCTCTGTCTCAATTTCTAAATCTGACGAGCCCACCGCACCTCGCGGAACGGTCTCGCTACCGCTCGTTGGTCGCGTCGCGGCTGGGATTCCCATTCTGGCCGAGCAGAATATCGAAGACACTTTTACTATCCCGACCGAAATCGCCACTGATCAGGGTTCCTTTATGCTTGAGGTGCATGGGAGCTCAATGATCAATGTCGGCATCTTCAATGGCGATTACATCATCGTCCGTGAACAAAAGAGTGCCATGAACGGCGAAATCGTCGTGGCCATGATTGATGGTTCAGCGACCGTCAAGACGTTCTACAAGGAGCAGGGACGCGTACGCCTACAGCCTGAGAATGACACCATGGAGCCTATCTATGCAACAAATCCCGTTATTTTGGGCAAAGTCGTCGGCTTGATGCGCCGGTTCTCGTAATGCAAAAACGCATCACCATCTTTGATACCGTCCGCGGGTTTACGATGATTTCATTGCAGGTTTTCACGCTTGCTACGATCTCGCCTACCTGTACGGTTGGGATATGCCCTGGTTTACCCAGACTGTCTTTCAAGACATCTGGCGCGCCAGCATCAGCTGGGTATTCTTGTTTATCGCGGGTTGGATGTGCACCCTTTCGCGCAACAATATCAAACGTGCCGCCAAATACGCCTTAGCAGCACTCGTCGTCTGGCTGGCAACAACACTTGTCTCAGTCGACGATTCGGTTAATTTTGGCATCATCTACTGCATGGCCGCATGTACCGGCATCGTGGCGTTGACCGATCCCGTCCTTAAAAAGATATCAGCGAGATGGGGCATGTCCCTATGCCTTGTGATGTTCGCCCTCACCTGGAGCATCCCCAAAACAATCTACCCTGTCCCCTACCTGGCGTGGCTGGGATTTCCGAGCCCTGGGTTTGTCTCAGGTGATTACTACCCCATCATCCCGTTTATCTTTATGTATCTTGCAGGATACTTCGCCGCACATATAGCGCAGGGAATCGATAAGACCGTCCCTAGCTGGGCCTACGCCAACTCCCTGCCGGCGCTCGCCAGCCTTGGACGTTATGCACTACCCTTTTATCTGCTGCATCAGCCCATTATACTGGGCATTTTGGAGCTCGCCTACTCGGTGCGATAACGCTCGAGCCGCGGCGCGATACGGGCCGGCAGCTTCGCCACAATACGAACGCCGTCCTCAAGATATTCCTCGTGCAAAAGGGTTCCCTGCTCATGCACCAGCGTGATGAGGGCGCCCTCACGATACGGGATATCAGCAGAGAGCAGCACATCGGTAGCAGCCGCCTCACGAGCAATACGGTCGACGAGATCGTCGAGTCCCTCGCCCGTCTGGGCCGAGAACAGAACGGCCTCGGGATAGCGACGACGGAAGCTCAATCGATCAACACTATCCAAAAGATCGATCTTATTGAATACGGTCAGCGTTAAACGCTCTCCAGCGCCGATCTCATCAAGCACGCGGTCGACAGCCTCCAGCTGTCGCTCATAGTCCTCGTCAGACGCATCTACAACTTTGAGAATTAAATCGGCACCCAACACCTCGGACAGCGTCGATTTAAAGGCATCGACCAAACCATGCGGCAGCTTTTGAATAAAGCCGACGGTATCGGTGATAGTCATGCCGCGACCGCCGGGCAGGTGATACGAACGCGTCGTCGGGTCGAGCGTAGCAAACAGCTTGTCCTGCGAAAGTACCGTAGAGCCGGTCAGGCGATTGAGCAACGTCGATTTACCGGCATTGGTATAACCGGCTAACGCGACGCGAAACGCCGGTGACTCAATGCGACTCTTGGACTGGACATCGCGACGCTGTTCAACCTGCTTAAGCTCACGACGAAGCGCGGCAATCTTATTGCGAATCAAGCGACGGTCAACCTCGAGCTGGCTTTCACCCTGGCCAAAGCGCGAACCGATGCCGCCGCGCGTCTGCTCCTTGGCAAGATGGCTCCACATGCCACGCAGACGAGGCAACAGATATTGAAGCTGTGCCAGCTGTACCTGTAGGCGTCCCTCACGCGTCTGAGCATGCAGGCCAAAGATATCCAAGATAAGTGCCGTACGATCGATAATCTTTACCGGCTCGCCCACGGCTTTCTCCAAATAGGATTGCTGCGAGGGCGTCAGGTCGTCGTCAAAGATAACAACATCGGCATCCATGCGATGCACCAGGCCGCACAGCTCTTCAACCTTACCGGAACCGATAAACGATTTAGGATACGGCTTTACCAAACGCTGAGACAAGCGCGCCACGCACCGGGCACCAGCCGTATGGGCAAGGCGATCCAGCTCGTCAAGCGATCGATCGAGCGGCCATGCATTGTCGCGCCATTCAACACCAACCAAAATGGCACGCTCGGGCTCGGGTGCCGTGGAAACAAGAGGAAAACGAGCCATTAGACAGCCTCAATACGATGCAGGATGTCCTCAACGACCTCATCGATCGTAAACTCGTCCATATCGAACCACACGATACGGTCATCGCGTTTAAACCACGAAAGCTGACGCTTGGCATAGCGACGCGAACGCATCTTGATGAGTTCGCGAGCCTCATCCATAGAAATCACGCCGTTAAAGGCATCGATAATCTCTTTATAGCCAATCGCCTGCATCGAAGTCAGGGCATCTGCCAGCCCCTGGTCCATAAGACCGCGAACCTCATCGACAAGGCCCTGCTCAAACATCAGGTCGACGCGCAGGTTAATGCGCTCGTAGAGCATCTCGCGATTACGCGTCAGACCAAACCACAAAGCGTGATAATGCTCGCGCGGAACACTAAACTGCGACTTTTGCTGCGCGTAGGACACTCCATCATCGTGCATTTCGAGAGCGCGAATCACGCGGCGAACATTATGGGGGTGGATGACCGCAGCGGACTCGGGGTCGCGCTCGGCAAGCAGGGCATGCAGTCCCTCCTCGCCAATACGCTCGGCAAGCTCCTGATAGCCCGCACGGCGATCGTCCTCAAGTTCACCCGAGGGAAAGTCCATCTCATCGAGGGCGGCCTTGAGATACAGCCCCGTACCCCCGCAAAACACCGGCAGGCGGCCCTCGCCAAGCAAGCGCTCAACATGCGCGCGAGCGTCAGCCTGATAAAGCGCAGCAGAATATGCCACACCCGGCTCTACAATGTCGACGAGACGCAGCGGCGCCGTACACTCATCGGGCGTCATCTTTGCGGTACCGATGTCCATGCCGCGATAGATTTGCATCGCATCGCACGACAGCACTTCGGACGAAAGACGAGCGGCCAAACGGTCGGCAACATCACTCTTACCAACCGCCGTCGGACCGACGATCGCAACGGCGGAAAGACCTACCCCGGAAGAAACCATTAGCGCGGCTCGCCCACAACGGAGCCGGACAAATACCAGGTCTTGGCAACATCAACGTCAACATCAACGATCTTGCCAACAAGCTGATCGATGCTGTAACCCTCGGGGATAGGCGCATGAACGGTCTGATTCTTAGGACTCTTGCCCAGCAGGACCGCGTCGTTCTTTTTACTCGTTCCCTCAATGAGCGCCGGAACCACAGTATGAAGCTCACCCTGGTTATACTCGTGTGCCGTGGTCTCGATAACCTTAACCAGGCGGTTGAAACGCTCGAGAATAACCTCATGCGGCGTAGGATCTTCAATCTCTGCGGCCGGGGTACCGGCGCGCTTGGAATAGATGAAGGTATAGGCCTGGGCATAGCGGACCGTCTCGGCAAGTGAAAGCGTCTGCTCAAAGTCTTCTTCAGTCTCGCCCGGGAAGCCAACGATAATGTCGGTCGAGAGCGCGATATCGGGCATACGGTTGCGAATGCGATCGACCAGGCCCAAATAGTCCTCGCGTGTATAACGGCGATTCATCTCTTTGAGGATGCGCGTGGAGCCCGACTGAACGGCCAAGTGAAGCTGCGGCATGACGGCGGGCGTCTCGGCCATAGCGTCGATGGTCTCGGGCAGCAGATCCTTAGGATGAGAAGAGGTAAAGAAGATGCGCTCGACGCCCGTATCGCCCACCGCGCGCAGCAAATCGGCAAAACGCGGCTTGCCAAACAGATCGCGACCATATGAGTTAACGTTTTGGCCCAGCAGCGTAATCTCACGCACACCCTGGCGCACCAAAGCGGTCACCTCGTCGACAATCTCCTCGAAGGGGCGGCTCTTTTCGCGACCGCGCACGTACGGCACGATGCAGTAGGTGCAGAAATTATTGCAGCCCGTCATGATGGGCACCCAGGCGTGATACTGGGTCTCGCGATGCCACGGCATGCTCATGGCATCCGTATCCTCATGCTCATTGGTGCGGATATGACGCTTGCCGTCAAGGAACGCCTCGGCAATGAGCTCGGCCACATGTGCGATAGAATGCGTGCCAAAGATGACATTGACGTTATCGACGTTGGTGAGCAGGCCCTCGCCATCACGCTGCGCAATGCAGCCGCCCACGGCAACCACACGCTTGCCCGAAGGCGAAGGCGGCAGGCTTTTGCAGGAATTGCACTGACCGTACAGGCGCGTATCGGCGGCCTCACGCACACAGCATGTCATGAAGACAACGATATCGGCATGCTCGGGATCGAGCGCCATGAGGCAACCATACGAATCGAGCAGACCGCTCACGCGCTCGGAATCGTGCTGATTCATCTGGCAGCCAAAGGTGCGGATAAAGTAGGTTTTACCGGCAAGAATATCGCGTACGGAACGCTGGTCCATGTGCATAAGTCCTAACGATGGAAGGGAGGCAAATCGAGGCAAGCAGAAGCTATGCCACAGGCTTAACATCATCAATGACGACGTTATCCATAGCAGCTCGATTGATCTGGTGAACGTAGATAGAAAGGCGGATGGCCGTGCGCGACTCCCCGTTAATGAGGATGTCGGAGAACACGGGCGCGCAGGAAATATCAAAACCGGTTGGAATCAAAAAACCGCGCGCGATAGCCACGGCCTTAATGGCCTGGTTGACCGCACCGGCGCCGACACACTGGATGTTGACGGGTACACCATCCTTGACCATGCCGGCGATGGCGCCGGCAACGGACGCGGGCGATGATTTGCTTGATACCTTCAGGCAATCCATGAAGAAACTCCTGCGTTTAAAAGTACGTTTTAACTGCAATAACTTTATCGTACCGAGTGGACTCGGTAAAGGCACTATTCCTCTTTGGCAAGATCGAAGGTCACGGTGATTCGATCACGCGAAACACGAATCTTTGGGTCGCCGCAAAGGTTGAGATAGTACCGGGCGGCAAGGTCATTAAAGTCGCGCTCCACAGCACGCGAAAACTGTGCCATGTCATCCTTGGCAATACGTAGCCCGCGACGATCTTTCGCAAGATCGACAGGAGCCGGCGCATGCGAGGACGAATCACGCTCGCGCAGCAGACGCGCAGTCACACCGCGAACGGGCTTAATCTGCCCTGCCAAAATGCGATGGGCCGTGCGCTCAGACATCTCAAGACCCAAACCCGAACAGATACGGATAAAGTCCTCGGCATCAGAGGCAAGGCCTAAACGATCGACAACTGGAAGCTCGCTCTCGTCATCAATGAACAGGAGACGCGACGTATCGAGCCGACTTGACGCCTGAGCATAAAGGGTCGCGGCAATCTCAGACGGAGAACCAAGATAGACATCGCAACCACGCAACTCCTCGAGCGCAAACTCACAAGCAGCGCGAATAATATTATGCGGACCGCGAGCACAGACATAACGCCCGTCCTCATCCTTGACGGCCTGGGGCCAGCTGGACTGATCGGCACGCTCACTGAGGCGGTCGGCCGCAACGCTCACCTTAAAGGCTGAGCCAAGATCGACACCGGACGTAACCACGCGGGCCTCGTCGGTGTTCTGCTTGATCGAAAACAATGCCATGCCACGACCGTGAACGCCCCAACGGTCCATCTTCATGCTCTCGAGCTTGGAGGTAACACGGGCATCGAAGATTCGCTCTTGCATATCCTGCGGAACGCCCGAACCGTTATCCAGAAAGACAAGCGTGCGGACGCCATCTTCCTTGGTCGTAGCGAGATAGACTTTGTCGGCGCCAGCATCGCGAGCATTACGGAGCATTTCAATGACGATATCCTCGACATGCTGAATGTCGTGCTTTGCCTGGCGCCGCTCGGCCTCCGAAACGCGGAGGCGGACATAACCCTCGCCAAGGTTCTCCTCGACGCGAAGGTTGCCCTCCCCCGACATCGACGCGATAAATGAGATGAGCTCGTTCGCGTCGCTCATGTTATTTAGCGATATCGACAGCGCGGCTCTCGCGAATCACGACGACGCGCACCTGACCGGGATACTCCATCTCTTCCTCGATCTGATGGGCGATATCGTGAGCCAGGACCGTGGACTGGGCATCGGAGATCTTGTCCGGCTGAACCATGACGTGGACCTCGCGACCAGCCTGCATGGCATAGGTACGCTCGACGCCATCATGGGAGTTAGCGATCTCCTCGAGCTTCTCAAGACGCTTGATGTAGTTCTCGGCAGACTCGCGACGGGCACCGGGGCGAGAGGCAGAGACAGCATCGGCGGCCTGTACCAGGACATCGAGCACCGTGTTGGGGTCGACGTCGGCATGGTGAGCCTCGATAGCGTGGACGATAACGGGCTTCTCGCCATAACGGCGGGCAAGCTCGGCGCCGATGACGGCATGCGGGCCCTCGACGTCATGGTCGATTGCCTTGCCCAGGTCGTGCAGCAGGCCGGCGCGCTTGGCGGTCACAACGTCCAGGCCAAGCTCGGAAGCCATCACGCCGCACAGGTCAGAGACTTCGAGGGAGTGCTGAAGCACGTTCTGACCAAACGAGGTACGGTAACGCAGGGCACCAAGGGTCTTGACGATCTCGGGGTGCAGGTCGTGGATGCCGGTATCGAAGGCAGCCTGCTCGCCAGCCTCGCGCACGCGCTGCTGAACCAGGTCGGCAGCCTTGTGATACATCTCCTCGATGCGGGCGGGGTGAATGCGGCCGTCGGCGATGAGGTTCTCGAGGGCAACACGGGCGGTCTCACGACGGACCGGGTCGAAGCTCGAAAGAACGACGGTCTCGGGCGTGTCGTCGATCACGAGGTTGACGCCGGAAACCTGCTCGAAGGTCCGGATGTTGCGACCCTCGCGACCGATGATACGGCCCTTGAGGTCATCAGAGGGAATGTGTACGGAGGTAACGGTGACCTCGGCAGTGTGGTCGGCGGCACAGCGCTGAATCGCCAAGGACAGAATCTCCTGGGCGGTCTTGTGGCACTCGGCGCGAACCTGCTGCTCGGACTCGCGAATGATCGTGGCGGCCTCGTGGGTGACCTCGCCGCGAACCTTATCGAGGAGCTCCTTGTGGGCGTCCTCGCGGGTCAGGTCGGCGATTCGCTCGAGCTCGGAGGTCTGCTTGGCGCAGAGCTCCTCAAGCTCGCGGGAGCGCTTCTCGACCTGACCGGCCTGGCTGGACAGCTGGTGCTCACGCTTGTCGAGAGCGTCGTTTCGGCGATCAAGGGACTCCTCGCGCTGCATCACACGGTTCTCGAGCGTACGAATCTCGCTCTTACGCTGCTTGTCCTCGGCCTCGGCGGCCTGCTTGTTCTTGATGATCTCCTCTTTAGCCTCGAGCAGAGCCTCTTTTTTGAGGGTCTCGGCCTGACGCTTAGCATCACCGATCAGGGACTCAGCCTGTGCGTATGCCGACTGGATCTTTTCGTCGGCCTCGTGAAGACTACCCTGCTTGGTGGTGCGCATGTAGGCAATGGCGGCGATGGCACCCAAAACGATGCCAACGAGCGCTGCGATGATAGGCATGCTCACTCCTTTTTATGGATTCGTTACACTACAAAGCGAACCGTCCTTACGAACGGCTCGCGACATTTGAGTAATATGGGCGCAGCTTATGCGGGTCGGATACAGATAAACATATAAACAAACTCATCACAGATGAGCACATATCACAAAGCAAATGACAGTGTTTATCGTACGTTGAACCACAACAACTGTCAAATAAATGGCCCCGGCACGGCGGCTAAAACGCGGTGAACGGCAGGGCCACAAAACGCATACGCCTAAACCGCACATTCCTCGCGTTCGGCATCGAGACGTGCCTTAACGGCATCGGCGGCGATGTGATACGAGAAGCCTTTGCCCATCAAAAACCGAACCAGTTTTTCGAATCCGCGCGTCTCTGGAACACGCCGCTTGGCGAGCAGGGCTGACGCACGCGCCAAATCGTCTTCGACGGCAAAATAATCTTCGGGATAACCGGGAATGTCATCGAGCACGACATGACGGCGCTTGAGCTCGGTCTCAATTTTGCGCTGTCCCCAACCGCGCCGTTTGCGCTCCTCGATAAAGTACGAGCAAAAGCGGTTCTCGTCTAAAAAGTGATACTCGGTGGCGCGCTCGACGGCGAAATCGATCGCGGGCTGGTGAAAGCCGTAGCGAGCCAGCTTGTCACGGACCTCACCCGTCGCATGGTCGCGGCGCGATAACATCTCGGTCACCATGGTAAGCGCACATTTACGCTCGATGAGCTGCACCGCCTCACGAAAGTTATCCCAATCGCAGGGCAGATCGGGGCGATTTTTGACATACAGGCGCGCGACCCGCACGGGAATCCAAATGGACCGCTCAAAACCGCCCTCAAGCTCACAATCGATATGTGCGCAAGGCTTTTTGGACGCATACCCGCTCGAGAACGAGGAGGCCGCCTTCTTATCGGGAAAGACGACCGTGGCCTCGGTCACCGTATACGACATGAGCGTAACCGCTACTCGTCGTCATCATCGAGCATGGCGGAACCATCGATGGCGTAAAGCTCGTCAAACTCCTCAGGCGCAGGCTGATCGGTCAGCTCGACCTCGGACGGAGCATCGTCATCAAACTCAAGTCCACAGGCAAGGCGGACCTTATGCTCAATCTCGTCAGCGCAATCGGGGTGTTCGCGCAGAAACGCCTTGGCGGCCTCGCGACCGTTGCCGAGCTTATCCTCGCCATAGGCAAACCAGGAGCCCATCTTCTTGCAAATGCCGCACTCGACAGCCATGTCCAGAATCGAGCCCTCCTTAGAGATGCCCGTACCGTACATGATGTCGAACTCAGCAGAACGGAACGGAGCTGCCACCTTGTTCTTAACGACCTTGGCGCGCACGCGGTTACCGATAACCTCGTCCTTAAGCTTAATGCTGTCGATGCGGCGAATGTCGATACGCACCGAAGAGAAGAACTTAAGGGCGCGGCCGCCCGTCGTGGTCTCGGGGTTGCCGAACATGACGCCGATCTTCTCACGCAGCTGGTTAATGAAGATGCACGTCGTGTTGGACTTGGACAGCGAGCCGGCGAGCTTGCGGAGCGCCTGGCTCATCAGGCGAGCCTGAAGACCGACCGTAGTGTCGCCGATTTCTCCCTCGATCTCGGCACGCGGGGTCAGCGCAGCGACGGAGTCAACGACGATGGCATCGATGGCGCCGGAACGCACGAGCATGTCAACGATCTCGAGCGCCTGCTCACCCGTATCGGGCTGGGAAATGAGCACCTCGTCGATATCCACGCCGATGCGCGCGGCATACGTGGGATCGAGCGCGTGCTCGGCATCGATAAATGCCACAACGCCGCCCATAGCCTGGGCCTCGGCCAAGATCTCGAGCGAAAGCGTCGTCTTACCGGAGGACTCAGGACCGTAAATCTCGACGATACGGCCGCGCGGCACACCGCCGATACCCAGAGCGGCATCGAGGGCCAGGGCGCCCGTGGGAATGGCCTCAACCTCGAGCTCGGGACCACCGTCGCCGTACCTCATGATGGAACCCTGGCCGAATTTCTTCTCGATCTCGGCCTTGGTGGTGGCGATCATCTCATCGCGCTCTTTACCCGTCGTGCGAGCATGAACGGTACGTACGGGACCTGAATTCTTGGCCATGAATAGCCCTCCTCTTAACAACCTGCATCGATAATAAACGAACGGCTGTTCGTGGTCAACCGTTCAGGCCAATCATATGCAGGCGGTCTTTCCAAAACCCAACCAAACGCCGACCAAACACTGACCAAATGCTTGACCAAAAAGGACCAAATATGAACAAGGCAGGCAAAAATACATCTACAACCAGCACAAACGCCAAATGAGCCTGAGGTCCCTATCTCCACAATTAAGGGGCCCGGAGGCCCCTTAAAACATGTCTATTCCATAGAGTTGAGCACAAGGGCAATGCGCCCCAATGCCTCCGCGACCGCATGGGCACGAACACACGAACGGTCGCCCTCATAGTGGCAGCGCACAGAGTCCACGACCGGCACGCCCCCATCGGCGGAACGATGCGCCCAGCCAATATAGAAAGTGCCCGCCGGATCGTCCTCAGTGCCACCGCCGGGGCCGGCATAACCCGTTGCGCTCACTGCAATATCGCTCTGGTACAGCTCCAGCGAACCCACCGCCATCTCGCGCGCGGTCTGATGCGACACCGCGGTATAGCGGTCGAGCGTCTCCTGCTCAACACCAAGAACACGATGCTTAATCTCATCGCAATAGGTCACCGCACCGCCACGCAGCACCGCCGAGGCGCCCGGGATATCGGCAATCGTCGAGGCGATCATACCCGCCGTCAGCGACTCAGCCGTCGAAACCGTCACGCCCCGAGCGCTCGCGCGCTCGACAATATCACGCGCCAGCTCCTCGTTATGTGCGCAAATCTGCTCAAAAGAGTCCGTCATACCCACCAGGACCTAGACCGAAAAGACGATCTTGCGGCAGTTCCAGAAGTACTGGGCGCCCGAGATAACGGTCAGGACAACGGCAACGGCGTACAGGAAGCGCGACACCGAGTAGATGCCGAGCGTCAGCGCCACCGGGCCAAGGTGCAAGCCGGCCATAGCAAAAACGCACAGGTAACCGCAAATGGAAACCATCGTAGTCGCCGTCTTGTACTTGCCGAGCTTATCGGCCGCAACGACCACACCGGCCGCACTCGCAACCATGCGAAGGGCGCTCACCAGCAGCTCACGGAACAGGATGATGAACACCGACCACACGGTTACGGTACCAAAATCCAAGAACAGCAGCAGGGCCGAGAACACGAGCAACTTATCGGCGATGGGGTCCAAGAATTTACCGAAGTCGGTGATCTCGTTGCGCGAACGCGCCAGATAACCGTCGACCTTATCGGTGCACGACAGGATCACATACAGAATGAAGGCAGCGGCGGCGAGCGGGCCGTCGAAGGTGCTCCAATCCGTACCGGCAACACTCGTGTGAGAAAGCGCCGACACGATCATGAACACCGGGATAAAAACGATGCGAACGCACGTCACGATGTTGGCCGGCGTCCAAACACTCGTCAGTTCCTTATTGCTCTCGTTTGCCACGATGCTCTCCTACTCCACAACATGGCCGATAAGCTCATAGCAGAAGCTATCGGTAAACTCGACAGTCAGAATATCGCCCACAGATGCCTCGCTGGCATCCAAGTGCACCGCGCCATCGGAATCGGGCGCCTGGAACCAGGCATGGCCGATCAGCTCGGCGCCGTCCTCGGTTTCTTCGATACCGTCGACGATCACCTGGGCGCGCTCGCCCACATGTGCGGCGGTGGCGGCAAAACCGAGCGACTCGGCCAGGTCCATGGCCTCCTGAGCGCGCTCGAGCTTGACCTCTTCGTCGACCTGACCCTCCATCTTAGCGGCCAGGCTGCCCTCCTCCTGCGAGTAGGCAAAGACGCTCGTGTAGTCAAAGCCGACGGTGTCCATAAAGTCGATAAGATCACGAAACTCGTCGTCGGTCTCGGTCGGGAAGCCGACCATGGCCGTGGAGCGAATCACGATACCGGGGATGCGCTCGCGAAGGTCGCGGAACAGGTCCTCGAGCTCCTGGCGCGAACCGGAGCGACGCATGGCCTTGAGGATGCGCGCGTCGCAGTGCTGCACGGGGATATCGATATAGGGCAGCACCTCGGGCGTATCGCGTATCGTCTCGATGAGTTCGTCAGTCATGCCCTCGGGCTGCAGGTAGAGCACGCGGACCCAGACGTTGTGCGGGCGCACGGCCTCAGCGACGGCACGCAGCAGCTGTGCCAGATTGCGCGGCGAGCCCTCGGCGACGTCCTCGTCGGCAAAGTCGGTGCCCCAAATACCCGTGTCCTGGCCGATCAGCACGATCTCGCGCACACCGCCGGCAACCAGGTCGCGCACCTCGGAGATAATGCTCTCGGCATTGCGCGAATGATAGCGACCGCGAATGTAGGGGATCATGCAGAAGCTGCAAAAACGATTGCAGCCATCGGAGATCTTGACGTAGGCGACAGCGCCCTCGACAGTGCGCTTGACCTGCGGAATATAGGCTGCGATCTCGCGCTCGACACCCAGTACGCCATCGATGATCGCCACGATGCCGTCCTCCTCGTCGGCCTTCACAAAGGCAGCGACCTCGGGCAGCTCGTCAGGCAGGTCGTCGCCATAGCGCGACGGCACACAGCCGCACATGACGATGGGGCAAGAACGAACGCCGTCCTGAACCTCGTTGGCGAGCTCGAGCGTGGTCTCGATGCTCTCGGACGTTGCGGAGGCAAGGAACGAGCATGTATTGACGATGGCGATATCGGCATCCTGCGGGTCGAATGCTTCCTCGTAGCCTGCAGCGGTCAAAAGAGAACGCATGCGGTCGGTGTCAACCTCGTTCTTAGCGCACCCGAGGGTGATGTAGAGCACGGAGCCCAACGGTGTATCCATGTTGGAGAGCGGTCCTTTCGAATGATATTAGCGGTAGTTGGTGAACTGCAGCGGCTGGCCGTAGTCCTGCTCGCGCAGAAACTGGATCACGGTCTGCAACGCGTCCTTCGAAGCAGAGGAAACACGCAGCTTGTCGGCTTCGATGGTCACCTTGACCTTGAGCTTTTGGTCCTTGATGTCCTTGTTGATCTTCTTGGCGGTCGCCTGGTCGATACCCTCGACGATATGGCCGAGCACGCGCACGGTGCCGCCCGATGCCGCCTGCGGAGCATCCCACGAGACAGCCTTGAGGTCGATGCCGCGCTTGATGAGCTTGGAGCTCAGCACGTCAACAATCTGCTTGGAGACAAAGTCGGCCGGGGCGTTGATCGTAAAGAGCTTGTCGCCCTTCGAAAGCTCGATCGTGGCGCCGGAATCCTTAAGGTCATAGCGCTGGGAAATCTCGCGCGTGGTCTGCTGAAAGGCGTTGTCGACCTCTTGCATGTTGACCTCGGACACGACGTCGAAGCTGGAATCTTTAGCCATGATGTTTCCTTTCGCGTACGAGCGGCTTAGTAGCTATCGTACGAATAGTCGGTAGAATCGGTGGGCGTCTGACCGTCAGTTGCGGTATCGGCGCCATCCGTGGACTGGGCATCGGTACCGTCGGTGGTATCGGTACCATCGGTGGTGTCGGTACCATCAGAACTTTCACCATTCTCGGAATCAGTCGTCTCCTTCTTGGGAACGGTGATCGTCACACGCGCCACGCCCGAGGTCTTGGTATCGTAACGGACCTTTTCACCGTTCTTGGTAACGGTGACATCGGAAGGCTTGGACGTGGTGATCTCGATCGAGGACTCGGGCGTGTACTCCTGCTCAAAGGGGCCAGTCGCCTGGGCGCCATAGACCGACTTGCCGTCGACCTTGACCTCAATCCACGCGGTCTTTCCCTTGGCAACGGAGACTTTGACCTTCGTGACCTCGTTCTCTTCCTTCTTGGCCGTCGTCTTGGTGCCGTCCGAATCAGTCGACTCATCCGTCGCCTCATCGGTGTCTTCGTCCTCGTCGACCGTTTCGGTCTTCTTGGAAGACTTCTTACTCGTTGTCTTGGTGGCAGCGGGCGTCTCAGGCGTCGCCTCGGGCGCCGAGGAGCCGCAGCCACGCAGAAGCACCACGATGAGCACAATCAACAGCAGCGCAACGGCACCGATGCCGGCGTAGACGATACGCGGATCGAGCCCGTTGTTTTGAGGAGTACGTGATCCGCCGCGTCCACGATTGGAACTGCTGCGGCCGCCTCCCTGAGGCATACGACCACGATTGCTATCGGAACGGCCGCGATAGCCACCCTGGCCCTGAAGGCTGCGCTGACCCGAGCGGGGCGCAAGTTCACCGCGGCCTTGATAGCCACGCTGGCCCGAACGCGGAGCCGAAGAGCGCTGGCCATACGGCTGTGATTGAGAGCGAAGACGCGGCGTCACCTGCGTGGTATCGGCATCCGCATAGCCACCGCGAGAGCGTCCCGTAGAGGCACCACGGTAACCGCGATCGGAATAGCCGCCGTCGCCGTAGCCGGCACGAGGGTCACGCGCCACGCCGCGGGCAGCGGGAAGTGCACGGTCCTCGGGCATCGGCGTACTGCGGAACCGGTCACGCTGTGAGCGAATCTCCTCGCCCGAACCCGTCTCGGTAATATAACCGGCCTGCTGAGGACGCTGTCCATAGCGGGTCGAACGACCGCCCTGAACCATCAGGAAGCGCCCGTTATCGACCGAGGAACGCGAATTGACGTAGCCGGCAGCGTCCTGGAAACGACCGCCCTGCTGCGACGTCTCGCGTTCGTATGCCATCAGGTCGTCAAAGTAGGCATTGACGACCTCACGCGGATTGAGGCCCAAAAAGCGAGCATAGCTCGAAATCATGCCCTGCGCATAGCCACGCGGCGGCATCGAAGCAAAATTACCGGTCTCGAAAAACTCGATGATCTGCGGCCTGATTTTGATGGTGTTGGTGACCTGCTGAATGGAAAGGCCCATTCGGCGACGCTGCTCGAGCAGCATGTCACCAAAGCGTGCAGCCATCAGAATCCTCCAAACTCACGATCTTCACGTGCCATCTCGGCGTCGACAGATTCCAGCGCGGCAAGCCCCTCCTCGTCCAACAGGACCTCGCGCGGCTTGGAACCGTCGGGCGGGCCGACGACACCCTTTTCTTCCAGCATGTCCATAATACGCCCGGCGCGCGCATAGCCAACCTTCAGACGACGTTGCAGGCCAGATGTGGAGCCCAGCTGCGATTCCACCACAATATGGGCGGCTTCCCAGATGAGCGGATCATCGTCTTGCGGCTCGGCGACTCCGGTGCGGACAATGCCGCCGCCACCAGCCATGGACATGGAAGCGGGCGCCACGGCGGACAGAATCTCCTCGTGGTAGTCGGGCTCGCTTTGCGACTTGACGAACTCGACAATCTCGTTGATTTCGTCGTCCGAGACAAAGCAGCCCTGGATACGGCGAGGCTTGCCCCAGTCGACCTTTGAGAACAGCATGTCGCCCAAACCGGTGAGCTTTTCGGCACCCATCTGGTCGATGATGACGCGCGAGTCAATGCCCGTGGCGACGTTAAAGGCGATGCGGTTGGTGATGTTGGCCTTGATGAGGCCCGTCACCACGTTGGAGCTGGGGCGCTGCGTGGCAACGATAAGGTGAATACCGGCGGCACGGCCCAGCTGTGCAATACGCACGATCGAGGCCTCGACATCCTTACCGGCGACCATCATCAGGTCAGAGAGCTCGTCAATGATAATGACTAGGTAGGGCATCTTTTGCGGCGGGTTGTCGTAATGCTCAAACTCGCCGGCGGCCTGCTTTTCGTTGTAGGTCGAGATCTTACGCACGTTGAGACGCTCGAAGACCTTCAGGCGACGCTCCATCTCGGACACGGCCCATTGCAGAGCGCTCGCGGCCTGCTTGGGCTCGGTCACCACGGGCACATAGAGATGCGGCAGACCGTTATAGCCCGCAAGCTCGACGCGCTTGGGGTCGACCATAATCAGGCGAACGTCCTCGGGAAGGGCGCGCATGAGCAAGGTCGTGATGATGGAATTGATCATCACCGACTTACCAGAACCGGTCGTACCGGCAATAAGCAGGTGGGGCATCTTGGCGAGATCGGCAACAACCGGCGTGCCCTCGGCATCGCGACCAATGGCTAGCTCGAGCGGACCGCCCTTCACATAGGGCAGAACGTCGCCCAGGTTGACGTTCTGGCGCTTGCGGTTGGGAATCTCGATGCCCACGAGCGAGGTGCCGGGGATCGGGGCAAAGATACGTACCGACTGGGCAGCGAGCGAAAGCGCGATATCGTCCTCGAGGCTCGAAATCTTGCTCACGCGCTCGCCCTCGCCAGGTTGCAGCTTAAAGGTCGTCACCGTGGGGCCGGCGATCCAGCCGACCACGCGGGCACTGCGGCCAAACTCAAGCAAGGTGGATTGCAGTGACTCAGCGGTCTGCTCAAGCTCCTTGTCCGAAGACGCGGCGGAAGCCGACTGCGGGTTGGCATGCAGGATTTCGAGCGGCGGAAGCTTGAGGCCGTCCTCTTCTTCGCCCTCGTTATCTGCGGCGCCGTCGTCCACTCCCCCCTCACGAGCCGCAGCCGATTCGACAGCACTCGTGGCAGGCGCATCGGCAACCTTGGGATACTTCAGGAAGTCGGGAATCTGAGGTGCGGCCGAGACGGGATTCACGGCAAACGGCGGCACGGACTCGTCGATCTTATCGGAGTCGTCTTCCATCGAAAGCTGGCCGGTTACCTGGCCGCGCTTTGCATGGCGACGCGGCAGCAAAGTTGTCTTTGCGGTCTCAATCGGAGCCTCGTCGTCCTCGTCATCGCCCTCGGTGAGCTCAATCTCGCTATCGGACCAAGACGGGTCGGGCTCACTTGTATTCAACTTGGGTGTGGCCTTGCCCTTCTTGGCATGGCGGCGCGGCAACAGCGTTGTCTTGGCCCGCTCGGCATCCACGGCATCGGACACGTCAACAAACGGATCCTCGTCCTCGTCGTCATCGTCCAAAACCGGGTCCACATCGTTGCCCATGACCGTGGTCACGGCAGCATCGGAGCCCTTTTGACGAAGAATGCTCAGGTGCGGACGGGCAACGCCGGGCACCGACAGGGCTTCGTCGTCACCCCAAGGGCTGGCGTTGACATCGGCACGACGGCGTTCGGCAAAATCGGCAGCGCGATCGCGGGCAGAGCGCAAAACGCCACCCACCGAAAAACCGATAATGACCAAACCAACGACGACAAGCCCCAGCAAGACAACCATGGCGATAGGTTTACCCAGAGCGTTTTGCAAGGCACTTGCGATAAAGGCACCAATGTAGCCGCCCGACACGGAAAGGTTCTGCGGCGTAAACATAAGGTCGCACGAATCGCTCGTGCCCGGCACCATCAGCGAAAGAATGGAGACGACGGCGATAAAGACCACGGCGCCGCCCGCAACAGAGCGCACGTTGAGCGGCGAGTCCTCACCCAAAAAGAGCGTGGCGGCAAACAGCAAGATGACGATCGGCAGCACATAGGCGCCCAGACCAAAGCCCAGGTGGTAGAAACCGGCAACCGCAGCCGTCACGGGCGCTGTTGCCGGAGAGATCACGGCAATGAAGGACGCGATCGCCAAAACGGCAATGACCACGCCGGCGATATCGCGGTTGGCCGAGGGCTCGACCAAGGGCTCAAAATCGTCGAAGTCTGCCTCGTGGCCCTTATTGGCACGCAGATGGGAACCGGCACCCTTAGCAGATGCCGGTTGGTTATTGGCCTTATTGCCTTTGGCGTTTTGTGCAGATCCGCGCGCCAAACTAAACCTCCATGACGACCGGGATAATCATCGGACGGGTGCGCGTACGGCTCCAGATAAAGTTAGAGAGCGAATCGCGCACGGCCTTGCGAATGGCATCGGAACCGCTGCTCGTAAAGCTGAACTTGCCCTTCTCTATCGTCTTCATGATGGACGCGGAGGCATCCTCGGAGAACTGGTCGTCGATGGCAAACGAGACGCCGCGGCCCGAGAATTCGATGGCCTCGATCTTCTTGTGCTTGAGCGAGACGATGGCAACAGCGGTAACCATACCGTCGTTGGCGAGCTTCTGACGATCGCGCAGGACAATGGGGTCGGTATCGCCGATACGCAGGCCGTCGACGTAGACGACGCCGGACTCGACGGGCGTACCGCGCTTGACGATACCGCCGCGCATCTCGAGCGTGTCGCCGTTATCGAGGATAAAGATATGATCGTCCTTGAGACCCATCTTGCGGGCCAGCTGGGCATGGGCGCGCAGATGCACGGCCTCACCGTGAACCGGCATAAAGTACGTGGGTTTGGCCATGGCCATCAGGAGCTTGAGCTCCTCCTGGCTACCGTGACCGGAGACGTGGACGAGAGCGCGGTTCTTATCCCACACGTCGCAGCCGAGCTTGGCCAGGCTGTTGACGACCTGCTGGACGGCTTTCTCATTGCCGGGAACAGGAGTTGCCGAGAGGATAACGGTATCGCCTTCGTGGATGGAAAGCGTCTTGTGCTCGCCATTGGCCATGCGGGACAGGGCCGACAGCGGCTCGCCCTGCGAACCGGTGCACATGACGACAATCTTGTCGTCGGGCAGGTTATCAATGTCGAAGGCATCGAGGATATCGGCATCGTCGATGTTGAGGTAGCCAAGCTCGCGCGCCACGCGGGTGTTGGTGAGCATAGAACGTCCGGTCACGACGACCTTGCGGCCGCACTTGCGGGCGGCGTCGCAGATCTGCTGCAGGCGATGGATGTGGCTCGAGAACGACGCGACGAACACGCGACCCGGGGCGTTCTTGATAGCGTGCAGCAGGTTGGGACCAACCTCGGCCTCGGACTTGGTAAAGCCGGGAACCGTGGCATTGGTGGAGTCGGAAAGCAGTAGGTCGATGCCCTGCTTGGCAAAGCGGCTGATAGCGGCATAGTCGGGCGTGACGCCATCGATGGGCGTCTGGTCGAGCTTAAAGTCGCCGGTGTGCATAACGGTGCCCTGATTGGTGCGGATGAACACGCCCAGAGCGCCGGGGATGGAGTGCGTCATCGAGAAGAAGTCGAGCGAGATGCCGCCGAGGTTGACATGGCTGCCGCCCTTGACCTCGCGGAACTTGGGTGCACGGATGCGGAACTCGGAAAGCTTGCCCTCGATAAAGCCAAGCGTCAACTTGCTCGAGAAGATGGGCACCTTATTGTTGAGGTCCTGCAGCAGATACGGAAGCGAACCGGTGTGGTCCTCGTGGCCGTGGGTGACGACGATACCGCGGAGCTTCTCCTCGTTCTCCAGAACATAGGTGTAGTCGGGAAGCACCAGGTCAATACCGGGCTGGGAATCGTCGGGGAACATGAGGCCAGCGTCAACGAGCACCATGTCGTCGCCGCATTCGAAGACCGTCATGTTCTTGCCGATGCCGTCAAGGCCGCCGAGCGGAATGATCTTCAAAGGAGATGATTTTTTAGCTGCCATAGGTTCGTGTGGTTTCCTTTCTTCGAAACGGGTCTGGAACAACCGACGGGGCGCTTCTGGCAAACCGACCGTCGGGAACGTACAAACATGCATCACAGAGTCGACGCAGTAACCACAGTATGATACCCATTTGCCCACCAACAGACCACCCATGCATCAAAGCCCCATCTGAACTGGTCCATCCCGCCGGTTTCCCGTGGGGCGGGCACTGATGAAGTTTCCTGCTCTACAGTCCTGCTCACGACGGAGGCCACATTAAGTGGCCTCCTGTTCGTGCGGAACTCGCGATAAACTTCAT
>CABUWV010000018.1 GCA_902495355.1 uncultured Collinsella sp. | reverse complement strand
GCGATGTCGAACCCGCGTACATGGCTTCGACGGTTAAGGACCGGTACAAAGCCTTCTCTGGAGACACGTTTTACGTAGCAGAGTACGACACGACCTACCGTCAGCTTCGCTACAACAAGGGCTACGACTATCTAGGCGCAGAGGCAATCAGCTATACGTCGGGTTGGTACCGCTCCAACTATGGACACATAACCCAGTTCAAGTGTAACTACCGTGTTTACAACTAAAGCAACCGGCCGGGACGAGGGGTGACGCAAAAGCGTCGCCCCTCGTTTTTAACCATGTCAACTGAACCTAGTTCAGTTTGGTTGATTTCCGATCTCAGCCGAACACATTGAGCGGAAAGGCCGTTCCCGCAGTCAGTCGAACGTCCCCGGGGCCCTTCTCAGGCCCCGGGGACGGCATTTTCCCAGTTGAAGGAACGGTGGAGATGTGTTTCGATGGGTCAGATTCGTGTCGTTCCGAAAAGACCGTGAACCTTTTGTGGGACACGCGGCGCCGTGGTACCATAGCCGAGTTTGTTGTCTTGGTCGGAAACCAAGACGCCTTATGCGCTGATCGGTAACCAGCGCCTGACCAATAAGGAGTCCTACCATGAAGCAGGGTATCCATCCCCAGTATGTCGAGTGCACGGTGACGTGCTCCTGCGGCAACACCTTCAAGACGCACGCTACCGTGTCCGAGATGAAGGTTGAGCTTTGCAACGAGTGCCACCCGTTCTACACCGGCCAGCAGAAGTTCGTCGACACCGGTGGACGCGTCCAGCGCTTCGCCGACAAGTTCGGTGGCGCCGCTGCCGCCCAGCTCAAGAAGGCCGAGGAGGCCAAGGCTGCCAAGGCCGCCAAGGCTGCTGAGGCCGAGGCCGCTCGCAAGGCCGCCGCTGAGGCTAAGGCTGCCGAGAAGGCCAAGCGTGCCGCTAAGTTCGCCGAGGAGGCTGCCAAGCAGGCCGCCGAGGCTCCCGCAGAGGCTCCCGTCGAGGAGGCCGCTGCCGAGGCCGAGACCGCCGAGGCTGCTGAGTAAATAGCTCGCCGCGGAATCGCTCGCATTCATGGCATAAGGGCCGTGCATCCGTTTGGGTGCGCGGCCCTTTTCTTTTTATTGGTGCAAACCAACCTGTCCCCATTGCACCAAAAGGTAGAGATACAGCGTTTGCCCAGATAAAGCCTGCCAATATAGACCTGTCCCTTTTTGGCAGGTTGGTCGTAGTTATTACGTGGCGGTCGAGGTCGACCGTATAGGCCGCGCCTTGTTTGGCTAAAGTACAATCATCTGTGTTTAACTCGCCCGCAGCTGCACGGCGTGGGCGATGGCCAAAAAGGAAAACCACATGGGATTCATGTCAAAGCTGCTGTCCTTTGGATCCGATAAGGACCTTAAGCGCTACTACAAGATCGTTGACCAGATCAACGGTCTTGAGCCCCAGTTTGAGAAGATGACCGAGGAGGAGCTCCGCGGCCAGACCGATAAGTTCCGCGAGCGTTACGCCAACGGTGAGTCGCTCGACGACATGCTTCCCGAGGCCTTTGCCACCGTGCGTGAGGCTTCCAAGCGCACCATGGGTATGCGCCACTTTGACGTGCAGCTCATTGGCGCCATGGCACTGCACGAGGGCCACATTGCCGAGATGAAGACTGGCGAAGGTAAGACCCTCGTCTCCACCTTGGCCGGCTACCTCAACGCTATCGCCGGCAAGGGCGTGCATGTCGTTACCGTCAACGATTACCTGGCAAAGCGCGACTCCGAGTGGATGGGCCGCATCTACAAGTACCTGGGCATGACCGTCGGTCTGCTCCAGAACAACATGCCGCTCGAGCTCAAGCGTCCGGCCTACCAGGCAGACGTCACCTACGGCACCAACTCCGAGTTCGGTTTCGATTACCTGCGCGACAACATGGTTACCCGTCCCGAGCAGCGCGTGCAGCGCGGCCACAACTACGCCATCGTCGACGAGGTCGACTCCATCCTGATCGATGAGGCCAGGACGCCGCTGATCATCTCGGGCGCTGGCACCAAGTCCGCCAGTACCTACAAGGACTTCGCGCGTGCCGTGCGTGGCCTTGAGCGCGGCGAGGACGTGTCGCATGACATGCTCACCGCCACCGAGGATGTGGAGCCCACGGGCGACTACGTCATGGACGAGGCCAAGCACACCATCGCCGCCACCGAGCGCGGCCTTAAGAAAATCGAGCGCCGCTTGGGTATCGATGACATCTATGCCGATCTCTCCGGCCAGCTGGTCAACCACCTGCAGCAGGCGCTGAAGGCCCAGTACATGTTCCACCGCGATAAGCAGTACGTGGTCACCAACGGCGAAGTCAAGATCGTCGACGAGTTCACCGGCCGCATTATGGAAGGCCGCCGTTACTCCGAGGGCCTGCACCAGGCCATCGAGGCCAAAGAGGGCGTGCTCGTACGCGAGGAGAACCAGACCCTGGCCACCATCACCCTGCAGAACTACTTCCGTCTGTATGACAAGCTCTCCGGCATGACCGGCACGGCACTTACCGAGGATGCCGAGTTCCGCGAGATCTACAAGCTGCCCGTCGAGGTCATCCCCTCCAACAAGCCCGTGCAGCGCGTGGACCACGAGGACCTGGTGTACCGCACCATTCAGGCCAAGTACAACGCCGTCGCCGACGATGTGGAGCGTCGTCACGCCAAGGGCCAGCCGGTCCTGGTGGGTACCGTCTCCATCGAGAGCTCCGAGAAGCTGTCCGCCGCCCTTACCAAGCGCGGCATCGCACACGAGGTCCTCAACGCCAAGCACCATGAGCGCGAGGCCCATATCGTGGCCCAGGCTGGTCGCTATGGCGCCGTGACCATCGCTACTAACATGGCCGGTCGTGGTACCGACATCCTGCTGGGCGGCAACCCCGACGAGCTGGTGCGCGAGCGCCTTGAGTACGAGGGCCTGACCATGGAGGACGTGACGCCCGAGCAGCTCGAGCAGTTTAACGCCGAGGCAAAGGAGACCTGCAAGGCCGAGCGCGAGCGCGTGCTTGCCGCCGGCGGCCTGACCGTTATCGGCACCGAGCGCCATGAGTCCCGCCGTATCGACAACCAGCTGCGTGGCCGTTCCGGCCGTCAGGGCGATCCGGGCGAGACCCAGTTCTACTTGTCGCTCGAGGACGACCTCATGCGCCTGTTCGGCGGCGACAAGATGGACCGCGTCTCCAAGATGATGGTCACGGCCGACATGGGCGACGACATGCCCATCCAGCACAAGATCATCTCCAAGGCCGTCGAGAGCGCCCAGCACAAGGTCGAGAGCATCAACTTCTCCATGCGTAAGAGCGTCCTTGAGTACGACGACGTCATGAACAAGCAGCGCCAGGTCATCTACGCCGAGCGCAATAAGATTCTGGACGGCAAGGACCTGACCGACCACATCACCGAGGTCATGCACGATACCGTCTACCGTTGCGTGCAGGAGTTCTGCACCAAGGACAGTCACGATGGTGAGCGCGACCTGGAGGGCCTGCGCAAGTGGGTTGTGGAGCTCACCGGCCACATCGATACGCCGAAGTTCCCCGACGAGGATTATGAGGCCCTGGCTGCCGATGTCCTGGCTTACGTAGAGAAGTGCTACAACATGAAGGCCGAGCGCTTGGGCGAGGACCTGATGCGCGAGCTCAATACCCAGGTCATGCTGCGCGTCATCGATACCCGCTGGATGAACTACCTGCAGGAGATGGACTACCTCAAGACCGGCATCGGCCTGCGCGGCTTTGGCCAGCGCGACCCGCTGGTTGAGTACAAGACCGAGGCCTACGGCGCGTTCCAGATACTCGTCGATACCATGTACGAGGATTACCTGCGCACGGTTCTGCGTATCGAGATCAAGGCTGCCCCGCGTGCCGTGGAGCACAAGGAGGACCCCGCACTCGAGGGCGCGCGCTTCTCCGGTCCTGCCGAGGTCGATGGTGACAACGGCGACTCGGTGCTGCGCAAGCAGGCGCAGGTGCAGGCCCGCACGGCTGTCCAGGGTGGTCCGGCTGCCGTCAACAACGGTGGCAAGGTGACCACCTATCGCAAGTCCGAGAGCGACGATCCGTACGTCAACGTGGGCCGCAACGACCCGTGCCCCTGCGGTAGCGGCAAGAAGTTTAAGTACTGCCACGGCAGGAATCGTTAATGGCTGAGGCTTTAGAGGTAACGCCCGCCGAGCTGGACGCGTTTGCGGACCGGCTCGGCGAGGTCGAGTCGTATCTCCATTTGGACGAAAAGCGCACGCGCGTGACCGAGCTCGAGGCTAAAAGCGTGGCCCCCGGCTTTTGGGATGACGCCGACGCCGCCCGTGCCACCATGGAGGAGATCGCGCGCACCAAGGAAGATATCGCTGCCGTGGATACCGCGCGCGGCGAGCTTTCCGATGCCCGCGCCGCGCTGGAGCTTGCCGAGGAGATGGGGGATGACCCCGACGCCGCCGCCCTTCGCGAGGAGGCTGCAGTCACGGCTGAGCGCTTGGCCCGTGCCATCGATGAGCTTGAGCTTTCGAGCTGGTTTACCGGCGAGTTCGATCACGGCGATGCCATTGTGACCATCAAGCCCGGACAGGGTGGTCTGGAGGCCCAGGACTGGACCTTCATGCTCTTTAAGATGTATATGAAGTACTGCCAGCGTCGCGGCTGGAAGGTCACCATCAACGACTGTCCCGCGGCCGAGGTCATCGGCATCGACCGCGCGACCTTTACCGTCGAGGGCAAGGACGCATTTGGCATGCTGCGCGCCGAGGCCGGCGTCCACCGCTTGGTGCGCATTAGCCCCACCGACGACAAGAAGCGCCGCCAGACCACTTTTGCCGGCGTCGAGGTCATCCCCGTGCTACCCGATGATATCGACATCGAAATCAGTCCCGATGACATCCGCGTGGACGTGTACCACGCGAGCGGCCCAGGCGGTCAGGGCGTCAACACCACCGACTCCGCCGTGCGCGTGACGCATTTCCCCAGCGGCATTGTGGTCACCTGCCAAAACGAGCGCAGCCAGATCCAGAACAAGGCCGCGTGCATGCAGATCCTCAAGGCTCGTCTGTACGAGATTGAGCTCGAGAAGCGCGCCGAGGCGCTCGATGAGATTCGCGGACCCAAGACCACGATCGGTTTTGGCAACCAGATTCGCAGCTACGTGCTCTACCCGTACCAGATGGTCAAGGACCTACGCACGGGCGTGGAGACCAGCAATGTCGAGGCAGTTCTTGACGATGGCGACCTGGACCCGTTTGTTATTGGCTACCATCGCTGGGCGACCGGCAACGCCGATGCAGAAGGCTCGGAGGTCTAAAACATCGTGGCTTCAAGCCGATGCCAAGCCCAACGGTTGGACGGGTTTGTATCCAGAATAAACCCTGCGCAGGGGTGGTTTTTGTTCGGCGAATCGGTAGAATCGAATACAAGAAGAAGTTCAAAGCGCATCCGATGGGGTGCGCTTTTTTGAGGGAGGCAGCATGGCATATCGTCTGGACATCAAGCGCATTCTTTCGATGAACTTCTTTCACGACCTGCCCCAGATCATGTTGGGGTGTGCCTTGGCCGCCATCGCGACCGACCTGTTTTTGATTCCCAACGGCCTTGCCGCCGGTGGCGTTACGGGCCTTGCGACTATTATCCAGGCGGTCGGCGCATCGCGCGGCCTATCGCTTCCCGTTGGTATTCAGACGATCGTGATGAACGCCTTACTGTTGCTGGTCGTTATGCGCGAGGGTGGCATGTTCTACGTGGTGCAGACCGCGACGGGCTTTGTGCTGCTGGGCTTCTTTACCGATCTGTTCGCCCCGTTTGTAGCACCTCTGGCGGATGCGGACCTGATGCTCCCTGCCATGTGGGGCGGCATTATTACGGGCATCGGTTACGGCATGGTGTTGCGCGCCGGCGCCAACACCGGCGGCTCGGACACGATTGGCCAAATCATCTCGCGTAATACCTCACTGCCCGTGGGCTCGACCGTCATGGCGATCGATGTTGCCGTATGCGCGCTGTCGGCTCCGGTCTTTTCAATCGAAAACGCGCTATATGCAGGCCTTTCGATGGTCATTAGCGGCTACGTGATCGATGCCGTGGTCGATGGTGGCAACAAACGCCGTATGGTACTCATCATCTCGGACAAGTTCCCTGATATCGCTGCCGATATCATGTATGGCCTGGGTCGTGGTTGTACCAAGTTTAAGGCGACTGGCATGTATTCGGGTGCCGAGAAGCCGGTGATTATGGTCATCGTGAGCCGTCGAGAGCTCAATACCCTCAAGACGATTGTGCGCGAGCGCGATCCTCATGCCATCGTGACGGTTGCCGACGTTACGGAAGCCTTCGGCGAGGGATTCAAGGACATTAGCGCGTAGGGTCGATCGCGTTCCATCCAAAAGACGTTCACATTGATAAACCGTTTCATCAGCGGTTCTGCCTGCTAAATTGTTCAAATAATGATAAAAACTCTGGTAAAGCCATCAGTTTCCAGCATAATGAATGACGTACGTGCATTGCGGCTGTGTTGGGATTACCTTCGGTGCCGTGCGCATTTTGTCTAATGAGGATGAAAGGAAGGCACAATGAGCGACGAAGAGCTCAAAAAGGTTGCCAACGAGGTAAGGAAGGGCATCGTCACCGGCGTGCACGCTGCCAAGTCCGGCCATCCGGGCGGTTCGCTCGGCGCTGCCGACATCATGACCTATCTGTACTTTGAGGAAATGAACGTCGACCCGGCCGATCCCCGCAAGGCCGATCGCGACCGTTTTGTGCTCTCCAAGGGCCATTGCGCTCCGGGCCTGTACGCCGTGCTCGCCGAGCGTGGGTTCTTCCCCAAGGAGGATCTCGAGACGCTGCGCCATATCGGCAGCCACCTGCAAGGTCATCCCAACATGAACGACACCCCGGGCGTCGATATGTCCACCGGCTCGCTCGGCCAGGGCATCTCCGCCGCCGTGGGCATGGCGGTTGCCGCCAAGCACTGGGGCGATACTTACCGCACGTACGCCCTGCTGGGTGATGGCGAGAGCGAGGAGGGCCAGGTCTGGGAGGCAGCCATGTTTGCCGGCAACCAGCAGCTCGATAACCTCTGCGTGATCGTCGACCACAACGGCCTGCAGATCGACGGCCCCGTCGAGGAGGTCAACGACCCCATGCCGCTCGCCGACAAGTTCCGCGCCTTTAAGTTCCACGTGGTGGAGCTTGCCGACGGCAACGATTTCGATCAGATCCGCGCCGCCTTTGCCGAGGCCCGCGCCACCAAGGGTCAGCCGACCGCCATCATCGCCGAGACCATGAAGGGCAAGGGCGTTTCCTTTATGGAGAACCAGGTTGGTTGGCACGGCAAGGCCCCCAACGATGAACAGTTTGAGCAGGCCATGGCAGAGCTCACGGCCGCCGGAGAGGAGCTCTAGGATGGCAGACGTCAAGAAAATCGCCACGCGCGTAAGCTACGGCGAGGCCCTCGTCGAGCTCGCCAACGAGCACGATGACTTTGTGGTCCTCGACGCCGACCTGGCTGCCGCCACGCAGACCGGCAAGTTCAAGGCAGCCTGCCCCGACCGCTTCTTCGATGTGGGCATTGCCGAGAGCAACCTGATGGGCGTCGCCGCCGGTATCGCGACCACCGGCCGCGTTGCCTTCGCGAGCACCTTTGCCATGTTCGCTGCCGGTCGCGCCTTTGAGCAGGTCCGCAACTCCATCGGCTACCCGCACCTCAACGTTAAGATCGGTGCCACGCATGCCGGTATCTCGGTGGGCGAGGATGGCGCCACGCACCAGTGCTGCGAGGATATTGCCCTCATGCGCGTCATCCCCGGCATGACTGTGATCGTTCCTGCCGACGACGTCGAGGCCCGCGCCGTAACGCGCGCCGCCTACGAGTGCGACGGTCCGGTGTACATGCGCTTCGCTCGTTTGGCCTCGCCGGTTATCAACGACCCCGAGACCTACAACTTCGAGTTGGGTAAGGGCATTGTCATGCGCGAGGGCGCCGACGTCACCATCATCGCCTGCGGCCTGATGGTCGGCGAGGCTCTCGAGGCCGCCGAGCAGCTCGCTGCCGAGGGCATCGACGCCGAGGTCATCAACATGCACACCATCAAGCCCATCGATGCCGACCTGATCGTCAAGAGCGCCACCAAGACCGGCCACGTCGTGACCGTCGAGGAGCATTCTGTAATCGGTGGCCTGGGCAGCGCCGTTGCCGACGTCCTGTGCGAGCAGTGCCCGACGCCCCTCAAGAAGATCGGCGTCAACGACACCTTTGGCGAGTCCGGCCCGGGTGCCGAGCTCTTGCACAAGTATGGCCTGGACGCCGCCAACATCGTGGCGACCACCAAGGAGTTCTTGGCATAAGGCAAGGCGGATCTCAAGGACTGCTTCGCCAGAACTATGGAAACCCGGCAGGGGCGCTCTCTTGGAGAGCGCCCCTGTTTCAGTTGCGGTGAAATAGGGACTGATTAGACCTTTTAACTGGTAAAACAGTCCCTATTTCACCGCAACTCATGAAGACGCCCCTCAAGCACGGTCCCATCAGGAAAAAGGGCATATATCGACAAAGCGCAATTCAGACCCTTCCAGCTTTGTATATGCAGCACCTCAAGATAAACGCAGCGACCCCTTAATTATCGCAGGCCGGACACAGGGTTACTCTCCAAATCTTTCCGCAGGACGGAGGAGCCCCCGCCGCACGTAGTGCGCAGCGGGGGCTCCGACATGTCCGAGGACGATTTGGAGAGTAACCCTGTGCACGGCCGACGGGATGGTTGATTTCCGATCTCAGCCGAACACTTTGAGCGGATAGGCCGTTCCCGCAGATAGCTGAACGCCCCCGCGGCCCCTCCTGGGGTCCGGGGGCGCCGTTTTCCCAGTTGAAGGAACGGTGGAGATGTGTTTCGATAGGTCCGGTGGCCATGCTCCGCCCGCCGCCCGGCACCTCTTCCCAGACTCAGCCGGACGGTCGGTCCGTCTATTCCGTTTTTCCTTCTAGCCTAGGCCAGCGGGGCATCGCCCCTCTCGGCGCGCGCCCTCTCGATGAGCCCCGGCGTCAGGTCGAGATCGCCGAGCGCCACGTCCTCCACGCCGTAGGCGTCCAGCAGCGCCGCCGCGTCCTCCCCGAGCATCGCCCTGAAGGCCCTGGCGGGCGTCGAGAAGCCGAGCGCGCCGCGGGGCTCGGAGTTCACGTGCGACATGGCCAGCGCCAGGTCCGCCGGGGCGAGCCGGTCGAACCTGAGTCCGGAGCCCTTGGGCAGCAGCTTCCTTATCTCGACGTGGTTTCGCTCGCAGGCGCCCTTCTGGTCGCTGCGCCTCGGGTCGCAGTAGAACAGCCTCGTCTCGCCCGGCCCCTCGCCGACGAGGTCCGCGATCGCCCGCTCGTCGGAGAACTCCGTGCCGTTGTCGGTGAGCACGGCGCGGAAGACCCTGCCCATGCCGTCGGCGCCGAGGACCTCCCTGATATCGCCCAGGGCGGCCGCGACGCGCCCGGCGGTCTTCTCCGCCAGCGGCAGCGCGAGCTGCAGCCTGCTGGGGCGGTGCAGCAGCGTGAGCAGGCAGGCGGAGTCCTCCCGGGCGCCCTCGACGGTGTCCATCTCCCAGGCCGCGGCGCACGCGTCCTCCCCGAGGGCGAGGAACGCGGCATGCGACCTGCGGGCGGAGTGGCGCGTGGCCGCCCGGCCGGCGGCGCGCTTCCTCGGCCTGTAGCCGACCTTGCGCCTGAGCTCCATGTTGGTCATGCCGTCGTAGCCCGCCGAGACCCAGCGGTAGATCGTCGAGGGCGACAGGTCCACGGGCCCGCCGTTCCGGGCCGACAGCTGCTCGGGCGACAGGCCGCGGCGCAGGCCGTCGCGAATGTGGGCGAGCGCCTCGGCCGCGGCGGGCTCGTCGGCGTCTATCCCGCGCCTGGACGAGACGAGGACCGAGTCGGCGCACAGCTGCGCGGCCCGGGCCTCGTAGAAGATGTGGGGGCGGCGCTTGCAGCCGATCGCGCGGTACCGGCCGCAGCCGTTGCAGCATCGCGGCCACGCCGCCAGGCGCGGGCAGGCCGCCGACAGGTCGGCGGAGGCGTCCACGCGCTCGCCGCGCCTGGACTTCGGCGCCGTCACGAACCTGTGCGACGCCACCTCGGCGCTCACCGTCGAGGGCGACCTGCCCAGCTCCCTCGCGATCTCCCTGCACGAGGCCCTGCGCTCCAGCATCCTCTGGACCGTGTCCCGCTCGTGCCTCGTGAGCCTTCCGTAGGCCCTCGGGACCGCCTTCTCGGAACCCTTCTTCCTCTTTCCGGACATGCCGTCCTCCGATCTCCCGGGGCCGGCCGGTCCGGCCCTCAGGGTATCGGGTTCCCACATTCATCCGCACATGTGCGGATGAATGTGGGAGGTGTTCGGATGAAGTTGATAATCAAGGCGGCCGACGGGATCCCTAAGCACGCCATGCTTCTTATGTGCAGCAAAGCTAATGCTGCTAAAATACAAAGCGCTCATGTAGTTTAAACGCACGACGATAAGGAGCACCAGTGGGTAACCACTTCCGTACCTCCGGTGCGGGCGATGATGCCCCCAAGACGCAGGCAGGCGTCCAGGGCAGTCGTTTCGCCACTCCGGATTCAGAGGGCCAGCCTGTTGCTCAGGCCCCCGCTCAGCCGGCAGATCAGGCACAGCCGGCATCCGATCCCTTTGCCTACAATCCAACCAGCGATGTCGCGCTTTCCGGCACGGCGGGTTTTGAGCCCGTTCAGGCCGTGACCGCTCGCGTGGAGCAGCCTCAGGCTGGTGCCGCCACGCCGCAGCCTACCATGGCCGGCATTCCCGACCCCTTGGCCCCTGCGACGCCGGCTCCTCAGCCTGCGCAGTCCGGTCTCTTTGCCGCTATTCCCGACCCCACGCAGCCTGCTGCCCCGGTGGTCGAGAGCGATCAGGCAGCCGAGGTCGCAAGCCTCGACAACACGCTCAACAACCCCGACTTCACGTCGGTGTTTGCGCCCATCGACCCGCAGGCCAGCCGCAAAAAGATGGCCAAGCAGGCCGGTGTCGAACCCGTCATCCTTATGGAGCACGTCACCAAGATCTATCCGGCGCAGCCCAACAAGCCCGCACTCGACGACATCAACATCGAGATCTATCCGGGCGAGTTCGTCTTTTTGGTCGGTCACTCCGGCTCGGGTAAGACCACGCTGCTGTCGACGCTCAACCGCGACGTCAAGCCCACAAGCGGTCGCATTTTGGTCGCCGGCCAGGATCTCATGAAGATCAAGAACCGCAAGGTCCCGTTCCTGCGTCGTCAGATTGGCGCCGTGTTCCAGGACTTTAAGCTCCTGCCGCAAAAGACCGCCTACGAAAACGTGGCGTTTGCCCTGCAGTGCATCGGCAAGCCCAAGGGCGTCATTCGCAGCCAGGTGCCCGAGGTGCTGCGTCTGGTCGGTCTGGCCGACCAGATGGACTCGCTGCCCGATCAGCTTTCCGGTGGCGAGCAGCAGCGCGTGGCCGTTGCCCGCGCTATGGTCAACCGCCCGCCGCTGCTGATTTGCGACGAGCCCACGGGCAACCTCGACCCGGCGATTTCGCTGGGCATCATGAAGCTGCTCGAGCGCATTAACCGCACCGGTACCACCGTGATCGTCGCTACGCACGACCGCGAGATGGTCGATAGCATGCACCGTCGCGTGATCGCCCTCGAGGGCGGCCACGTAATCCGCGACCAGGAGAGGGGAGGTTACGGCAACTATGGCACCAACTAACGTGGGCTACTCGCTCAAAGAGGCAATCAGCCACTTCTTCCGTAACTGGACCACCTCGCTCGGCGCCGTCATCACGATTTTCCTTTCGCTGTTTATCATCGGCCTGTTCATTATGGGTTCCGCGATGCTGAACTCCGTGATCGGCACCGTCGAGGATCAGGTTGTCATCAACGCGTTCATTAGTGATGACGCCGATCAGGCCGATGTTCAGGCTTTTGAGGCCGAGCTTAAGACGTGGAATAACGTCAAGTCCGTGACCTATAAGGACAAGGACGACGCGCTGGCCGAGTATACGAGCAAGATGTCGGGCAACGCCGACGCCACCATGAGCGCGCTCGATGGCCAGAACCCGCTGCCGGCTTCCTTCGCTATTGAGATGGACGATCCGTCCAAGGTCGAGAGCACGGCAAAGAAGCTCAAGAAGGATGCCGATTTCCAGAAGATCGCGGATGACGGCGACGTCAACGCGAGCGTGCTGTACGGCCAGGAGGAAGTGAGCCGCCTGTTCCAGGTGACCAACTACATCCGCATCGCCGCCGTGGTGCTCGTTGGTCTTCTGACCTTTATCGCATTCATCTTCATCAACAACACGATTCGCCTGTCCATCACGGCGCGTCGTCGTGAGATTGCGATTATGCGTCTGGTCGGCGCCAGCAACGGCTTCATTCGTGGCCCGTTTATCACCGAGGGCGTGCTGCAGGCCATTTTGGGCTCGCTGCTTTCCATCGGCGTTCTGGAGCTGCTGCGCAATCTGATGATCCCGCGTCTGCAGGAGAGCATCGGCTGGATGTCGTTTGCCCTGCCGATGCAGTACTACCTGGTGACCTATGCTGCGCTGATTCTGGTCGGCGTGATTATCGGTCTCTTTGGTTCTGCCATCGCCATGCGCCGCTACCTGCGCGTGTAGGCATGCTTGGAATTCATCCCTTCCAACGGGTCGTCTCTTATGGGGCGGCCCGTTTTTTGATCCCTAGGGGACGGCAGGAAAGCGAATCATTTGGGTAGACTCTTTGGAGTTCGCAATCGATAGTTAGGAGGCGCCATGGGGCGCAATAACAAGCATAAGCGTGGAGCTCGCAATCAGCGCGGGCCGGTGCGCAGCGAACGCCGTCCGAGCCTGACCGGGCGCGTGCAGCTCCATGAGCATAGCGCCTACGTTGTAACCGAAAACGGCGACTACAAGGTCATGGGCCGCGGTAAGCGCGAGATCATGGATGGCGATACCGTTGCCGTGAGCATTAAGAACAGCCCGCACGGTGAGCGGCGCGCCGTGATCGAAAGCGTGGTTGAGCGTGCAGCCATAAGCGTGGTGGGCACGTACCAGACCGCCGGTCCGCTCGGTGTGATCGAGCCGCTCGATTCGCGTCTGAAGGCCGACTTCTTCATTCTGCCCGAGGATACCTCGGCGGATCGTCTGGGCGTCCACCCGGGTGATGCTGTTGTCGCGCGCATTTTGACCTACCCGACGCGCCTGGAATCGGGTACCGTGACGATCGAACGCCGCATCGGCGGAGATGACGCGCCCGATTTGGGTGTTCAATATGTGATGGCGCGTTACGGCTATACCGATAGCTATCCCGAGGCCGCGCTGGACGAGGCCGAGGGGCTTTCGCTCGATGTGTCCGCGGCGCTTAAGGACCCGCTCCGCCGCGATCTGCGCGACCGCTTTGTCATCACGATCGACCCAGTCGACGCGCGCGACTTTGACGACGCCATTTCGCTGGAGCGCACGTCCGAGGGTGGCTACAAGCTGGGTGTGCATATCGCCGACGTTTCACACTATGTGGCTTGGGACGGGCATATCGATCTTGAGGCTCGCCATCGTACGACATCGGTGTATCTGGCCGATCGCGTGCTTCCCATGCTGCCCGAACGCCTGTCCAATGACCTGTGCTCGCTTCGCCCTGACGAGGACCGTCTTGCGTTTACCGTTGACATTGAGCTCGATGCACAGGGTCGCGTGCGGCATTACGATCCGTACCCCAGCGTGATTCGCTCGCGTGTGCGTATGGACTATGACGGCGCCGAGGCGCTGCTGGTGCGTGCCGGCGCGGTTGAGTATTCGGTGTTGGAGGGTGCGGCCGAGGATGTTGCGGCTGCCGAGACCTCGCGCGAGGAAGCGCTTGAGCGCGGTCTTGCGTGCGAGGAGGCCGCCCGCGGCTACAACGTCGACTTCTGCGATTTCCTTGTTGCCGCTAACGAACTCGCCGAACTTCGCCGTCGTATTCGTCGCGCCCGCGGCTCAGTCGATTTTGACACGGCCGAGATTCGCGCTCTATTGGATAAGGACGGAGTACCCGTGCAGATTGTGGCGCGTGAGCGTTCGTGTGCCACGTCGCTTATCGAGGAGGCCATGCTGCTCGCCAACGAGTGCGTTGCAGAGTGGCTGGCAGACCGTGATATCGAGGCCTGCTATCGCGTGCATGAGGATCCGAGCCCCGATAGCCTGCACGGTGCCGCCGTTGCGCTGGCGCAGTTAGGCATCATCGACGATCGCCGTGCTGCCGGTATTGCCCTGGGGAGCCCCGATGAGCTGCAGGCTGCAGTTGATGCTGCCGCCGGTACGGCCAACGCACCGCTCGTTAACACGCTGCTTCTGCGCAGCATGCAGCGCGCGCTGTACAAGCCGCGCAACGAGGGCCACTTTGCGCTCGCCGCGCCGTGCTACTGTCACTTTACGAGTCCCATCCGTCGCTACCCCGATCTGGTGGTGCACCGCGTGCTCAAACTGCAGTTGGCCTATGAGCAGCTCGGCGGCAAGGACGCCTTGGTCCGTACGCTGCGGCTGATCGGCAAGGGGCGCGAGTCGCTGCCGCGCATTCTGCCGCAGATCTGCCGCGCATGCAGCGATGCCGAGCGCGCGGCAGATGCCGCCAGCCATGCGACGCAAAAGATCAAGATTGCCCAGTACTATGAGGACCGTCTGGGCGAGCGCTATGCCGGAACCGTCTCGTGGGTTAGCAGCATGGGCCTTTTTGTGCGCTTGGACCTAACGCAGGTCGAAGGCTTGGTTTCGATCAAGAGTCTGGGCAACGAGTGGTTCGAGTTCGACGAGGACGCGCTCACGCTCACAGGTGCCGATACGGGCACCCGTTACGAGCTGGGGCAGCGCGTGATTATCGAGGTCTCGCGCGTCAATACCACGCGTGGGCACTTGGACTTTAAGCTTATCCATTAGCCAAATCCCGACTCATGGTGGGGGAGCGGAGGGCGGCCTTTCGGGACCGCCCTTCGCATTTGAATCGTGGCTACCTTGCCGTCTGCTCGGCCGCCCGCTTACCTGCTATTTGAGAGGTAAAACCTACCAAAATAAACCTGTCCCTTTTGGCAGGTTTACAAGAAAGCGGGGATGAGATGGCGACGGTGTACGGTTATGCGCGGGTGAGTTCGCGCGATCAGAATCTTAATCGGCAGCTGGATGCGCTGGGCGCCTATGGCGTGGGCTCGGCGAATATTTATGCCGACCATGCGAGCGGCAAGGACTTCGATCGACCGCGTTATCGCGAGCTGCTGCACGTCCTGGGAGACGGGGACGTGCTGGTGGTGCTTTCTATCGACCGACTTGGCCGTAATTACTCCGAGATTCTTGAGGAATGGCGACGCATTACCAAGGTGCTCGGGGTTGCCATTGTGGTGTTGGATATGCCATTGCTTGACACGCGCGCCAGGGCCAGCGGCGCGCCGGATGTGACTAACACCCTGATTGCTGATATTGTGCTGCAGCTGCTGAGCTACGTGGCGCAGGTGGAGCGCGAGAATATCCATCGGCGCCAGGCGGAGGGGATTGCAGCGGCGCGGGCGCGAGGGGTCCGTTTCGGTCGACCTCGCAAGCCATGCCCTCCTCAGTTTGAGCTGGTGCGCGATAGCTATGAGGCGGGCGATATTACCCGCAGCCAGGCAGCAAAGTGCCTGGGCGTGTGCGTGGGGACGTTCGATCGCTGGATGCGCGAGGCGGGGTAGGGTTTTGCGTCGCTTTGTCGCTTCCTGTTGCGATTCAAATTTTGATACGGTGACGATGCCATTTGGGGCTACACTCGCTGATATTCAAAAAAGGAGGTTGACCCTTGGCGCGCGTAAAACAAATAATCGGATGGACCGCGATCGTTCTGTTCGCTGCAACGCTGGCGGGCATCTGGGTGCTGACGGAGCAAAATGCGGTGGAGACGTCGTTGCTGAGCGAGTCCACCGCGCGTGTGGTGGAGGGTCAGGCTACGGGCGTTCAGGCTGTCGATGCCACGGGTGAAGCTCAGGCGGAGAACGGAATGACCGGGGGCACCGATTCGGCTGCCTCGAATGTCCGGTCTGGCCGACTTGCTTCCATTCGCATGTGGGTGGGCACGAACGTCCGTCGCGTTGCCCATACCGTAGAGTTTTTCTTCGTCGGATTGTTCGCCTCGGTGGTCGTGGTTTGCTTTTCCAGGCGTCCGTGGAGCGTATGCTCCCGTTGCGTGCCCGTATTGCTCTTTTGCGCCGCCTGCTCCGTTGGCGATCAGGTACATAAGATCTTTGTTCCCGGCAGGCATTTCGACGTTATCGATTTAGGATTCGATGCTGCGGGCTATGTCATCGCCATGCTGTTGGTATTGCTGACGGCGGCGTTGGTGCGCCATGCGACTCGGCCGATCGGCGCCCATGCGAGGCGCTAGCCGGTAACAAACCCGTTTCTGATAATGCGACCTTGTTGAATAATTTTGTGTCGCGCGTATTTCCGAGCGGTCGGATTTGAGGGGCGAGCGGTAGAACGCTCGCCCTTTGTGCGCCACGATGCGGCACAATGTACCGCAAAAGCTGTTTGTATCCGGTACGAATCGTTCGTTGGTCTTTAATTCTTCTCAACGGAGGTGTTTGAGATGGCAAACGGATTGCTTTTGCGGCTTCGCGAGCGTGAGCTCAGCGCGAGCCCGGCGGAACGCAATGTCATCGCATATGTAAGCGCTCATCCGCACGAGGTGGTCGGGCTGTCCGTCCGCGGTCTTGCCGATGTCACGTTCTCCTCGCCCTCGAGCATTTTGCGCTTTTGCAAGCGTTTGGGTTTTGCGGGCTACAAGGAGTTCCAGCGCGAACTGATTGCCGAGCTGGCGCTCTTAGGTGACAAGAAAGACATAGCCCTCGAGGACATCTCCATGGATGACAGCGTCGAACGTATCGTGGGGAAGGTGATGAAAAGCAACGTGCGCACAATCGAGGCGACGGCGCGAACGCTCGATTACACCGTCTTGGAGCGATGCGCGGCCCGTCTTAAGCGGGCACGCGCGGTCAATCTGTTCGGTATTGGTGCCTCTCGTTTGGTCGCGCACGACCTGGCGCAAAAGCTCATGCGTGTCGACAAAGAGTGCCATCTGTACGACGACTGGCATGATCAGCTCTTATGTGCCAAGAACATGCATGAGGGCGATATGGCAATCGCCTTTAGCTACTCGGGCTTGACGCAAGAGGTGCTGGACTGCACCGCCGAGGTTCAACGTCACAACTGTCCCGTTGTGGCCGTTACCAAAGTAGATGGATCATCCAAGCTTGCCACCATGGCCGATGCCGTGCTCGGCGTCGCTGCGAGTGAACCCTTGGTCCGCAGCGGTGCCATGGCTTCGCGTATGGCCCAGCTTATGGTTGTCGATGCCCTGTACGCTGCTTACGTTGCCAGCGACTACGAACGGGCGACGCATGTCATAAAGCAAAACTACATCGAGAAACAGGAAAGATGAGGTGAATGAAATGCTCGATTTAACAAAATTCACGACCGAACAGCGTAATCAAAGGTCAATGGACCTCGATACGATGACATCGCTGCAAATCGTCACGACGATGAACGATGAGGATCTTCGTGCCGTCCAGTCGGTCACGAAAGTGTTGCCCCAGGTTGCCATGGCAATCGACTGGGCTGCTGAGACACTCGAGCGCGGCGGGCGCGTCTTTTACATGGGCGCAGGCACCAGCGGTCGTCTGGGCGTACTCGACGCTTCGGAGTGTCCGCCCACGTTTGGCGTGTCACCCGATCTGATTGTCGGGCTCATTGCCGGAGGCGAGACGGCGTTTATCAAGGCTGTCGAAGGTGCCGAAGACAGCGAGGAGCTTGGCGCGAGCGACCTGCGGGAGCGTGGACTCTCGGACAAGGATCTTGTCGTTGGCCTGGCGGCAAGCGGCCGTACTCCTTATGTGGTGGGCGGCCTTGCGTACGCCAAGGCAACTGGGTGCAAGACCATTGCAATTGCCTGCAACCAAGGGTCGAAGATCGGGGAGAGCGCAGATCTTGCCATTGAGCCCGTGCCCGGTCCCGAGGTGCTGACCGGCTCAACGAGGCTCAAGGCGGGAACGGTTCAAAAGCTCATTCTCAACATGATTTCGACCGGTGCCATGGTCAAGATCGGCAAGGTATACCAAAACCTGATGGTCGATGTGCAGCAGACGAACGAGAAGTTGGTGGTGCGCGGCCAGAACATCGTGATGGAGGCGACCGGCTGCACGCGCGAGCGCGCTGTTCAGGCGCTTGCGGATGCCGGCGGCCACGTAAAAACCGCTATTGTCTCGGTGCTGTTGGACTGCGATGCCGAGCAGGCTGCGGTAGCTCTTGAACGGGCGCACGGCCATGTCCGTACTGCGGTGAGTGGCCATGAGAAGAGCAATGCCGATGTCCAATAGGTGCACGGCGTGAGCTGATATGACATCTAGACGAGATACCCAATACAAGGAGGAGTTATGACGAACAAAGAGCTGGCTCAAAAGCTGCTGGACCTTTTGGGCGGTAAAGACAACGTGCTCGCAAACGCGGCGTGCATGACGCGCCTGCGCGTGACCGTCAAAGACACGGGCAACGTCGACACGGAGGGTATTAAGGCGCTCGACGGCGTGATGGGCCTGGTCGAGGACGACACGATGCAGATCGTGCTGGGTCCGGGCAAGGTGAATAAGGTGCTCGAGGAGTTCTCCAAGCTCACCGGCCTTGCGAAAGGCGTTGCCGACGAGAGCGTGGTTGACGCTGCGGCCACAAACAAGGCCGCGCAGAAAGCCAAGTACGAGTCCAAGCCGGTTCAGGCCTTCCTCAAGAAGATTTCCAATGTCTTCGTCGCCCTGCTTCCCGGCATCATTGCGGCTGGCCTCATCAACGGTATCTGTAACGTCATTAACGTCTCGACGGCAGGCGCGCTTGCAGGCGAGTGGTGGTACCAGGGCATTCGTTCCATGGGCTGGGCTCTGTTTGCCTATCTGCCCATCTTGGTGGGCTATAACGCGGCACGTGAGTTTGGTGGCTCCGCTGCGCTGGGCGGCATCGCCGGCATGATGTGTATCGCCAACAGTGCCATGCCCCTGCTTGCGCCTGGCGCGGCTGATCCTGCCACTGCCATTCTGCTGCCGCTCACCAGTGCGCAGTACAACCCCGCGGCGGGTGGCATGATCGCGGCTCTCATCGCTGGTGCATTTTTTGCCTGGATGGAGCGTCAGATTCGCAAGGTTATGCCCAACGCACTCGACACGTTCTTGTCCCCGCTGCTGGTGCTCATCATCGGCGCCTTTGCTCTGATGCTCGTCATCCAGCCGGTTGGCGCATGGCTGACGACTGCCATCTTTAGCGTTTTGACCTTTATCTTCGAGAAACTGGGCGTCCTGGGCGGCTATATCCTGTCGGCAGGCTTCTTGCCGCTGGTGTCCGTCGGCCTGCATCAGGCGCTCACGCCGATCCACGCTATGCTCAACGATCCCGACGGCGCTACCAAGGGTATCAATTACCTGCTTCCCATCCTTATGATGGCTGGCGGCGGCCAGGTCGGTGCCGGTTTGGCGCTGTACTTTAAGACCAAGACGCCAAGCTCAAGAAGTACGTCGCAGAGTCCATTCCCGTTGGAATCCTGGGTGTGGGCGAGCCTCTGATGTATGCTGTTACGCTGCCGCTCGTTCGTCCGTTTGTGACGGCCTGCCTGGGTGCCGGATTTGGCGGCGCGCTCGCGGCGCTGCTTCACATCGGCACGGTTTCTCAGGGCGTTTCCGGTCTGTTTGGCCTACTGATCGTTGTTCCTGGCCAGCAGCTCGGCTACGTTGCCGCTATGCTGCTTGCCTATGCCGCCGGCTTTGTCCTGACGTGGTTCTTTGGCGTCGACGAGCAGAAGATCAACGAGTTCTTTGGCGAGTAGTTTGATATCGCGAGCCGTGTTGCTCGGGGCTCGCGGTGCGCGGCAGATTTCTTGATGCTATGGTTGTGCCGGCGGGGCTAACTGCTCCGCCGGCCTTTTTTAAAGGAGCGTTGAAGCGTGAAAACGGGTATTTCGATTTATCTTTCCAGCCCTCTGCAGGATATTGAGCGGACGATTGAGCGTGGTGCCGCGGCGGGTGCGCGCTATGCGTTCACCTCGCTGCATATTCCCGAGGATGGGGGAGCGGCGTATGCCGATAAGGTCCGTCATGTGCTGTCGCTGCTTTCCGCCCGCGGCATTGCGCTCATTGCCGATGTGGGGCCTCGCACGTGCGATTTGCTCGGGCTTGAGCGCATCGAGGACTTGCGCGATCTGGGGTTGGAATACCTTCGTTTGGACTATGGCTTTAGCGCCCAGCGGGTCGCGGAGCTGTCCGGTGTATTTCGCATTGTGGTCAATGCATCGACAGTGAGTTCTGATGAAATCGCATCGTTGCGTGAGGCCGGTGCCGATGTGACTCGTTTTGCCGCCTGCCACAATTTTTACCCCAAGCCTTATACCGGTTTAGCTCTGGAGGACATTGCTCGGGTGAATCTTCGTCTTGCGGCGCTTGGATTCGAAATCATGGCTTTTGTGCCGGGTGATGCTAACGTTCGCGGGCCGGTATTCGAGGGACTGCCGACGGTCGAGGCGCAGCGCGGTCGCGCGTCAAAGGTTGCCCTCAATATGCTTGAGCTTGCACATGGCGCCGATTGCGACATTGTGCTGGTCGGCGACCCCGATCTTTCCGATGCGGGCTGGGCGCAGTTTGCTCAAGTTTCCGCCGGATACGTGGACCTGCAATGCGAGCTTGAGCTCAGTTATGCCTATGTGCGCGGGCAGATTCATCACGACCGACCCGACTCGAGCGTCCTCATCTTTAGGTCTCAGGAGTCACGTACGACGCTTAAGCCGGATTCCGTGCCGACGGATGCCGGAGCCGGCCTGCCGCGAAAGGCGGGGTCGATCGCTGTGAGCAATAGCGGATATGGGCGCTACGAAGGCGAGCTTGAGATTGCGCGGGTCGATCTTCCCGGTGACGAGCGCATGAACGTTGCGGGCCATATCACGCCCGAGGCAATGGAACTGCTGCCGTTCATCAAACGCGGATTCGGGGTACGGTTCGTTTAACGTGTGACCCGCGGGCTACAATTGGCCCATCATACGAAGGCGCCTCGTGTGGCGTGTGCCTGCGTTGGCCGATCTATATTCGGAGGATTCCCATGACCGTACTGTTTGTTGAATATTCCAAGTGCTCGACCTGTAAGAAGGCCAAGGCATGGCTGGACGAACATGGGGTAGAGTACATCGACCGCGATATCGTTTTGGACAATCCCACGGCTGATGAGCTTGCGACCTGGATTGCTCGTTCGGGGCTGCCGGTGCGGCGCTTCTTTAATTCGTCGGGCATGAAATATCGAGAGCTGGGCCTGAAGGCGCGTCTGGATGCGGGCATGACGGATCGGGAGTGCTACGAGCTGCTGGCGACCGACGGCATGCTGGTCAAGCGTCCGCTGCTGGTGGGCGACGACTTTGTGATTCCAGGCTTTAGGGAATCGGCTTGGGCCGAGGCGTTGCTGTAGCGGCTGCGGAAAGTGCGACCCGGAATTCGCTTCCAGAATGGGATGCGCTTTCCCAAAGTGGCCGGTTGCGGAAAGCACGTCCCATTCTGAGCTTCGATTGTGGGACACGGTTTCCGGTTGAGGGCTCGACGGGAAAGTGGGGACCAGTTTGAGCTTGAAATCTGGGACGCACTTTCCGCCGGCGGGCCTGCCCCAGTCAGTCCGCCAGCTGTGCCCATTCGTGCGGATCGTAGACCTTTACGTGTTTGTTGGGCTTGCCGCTCCAGTACTCCTCGTCCATAAAGGGCAGATATGCCTGAACGCCGGGGCAGATAAAGGGAATCCGCTGCTGTTGCAGTCGCTCGCGCTGGCGCTGCTCCAGGTGCGTCTCGGATATGACGGTCGGCATACCGGACAACTCGACGAGGCTTGCCTGGATTCGCTTAAGGTCGGGGAGTCCCGCGTGCCATGACATCCGCATGATCAAAAAGGATGCACGGCGGTATTTTGCCTGCACCACAGTAATGGCGGGGCGCAGTGTGGGATGGATTTTGTCCCGTTCGGGCCAAAGGTCGGCAGTGATCTCGAGGCCCAGGGTCTCCCATAGGTAATCAAGCTCTTCGTCCATGGCGCCTCGATATCTACGTGATCATTGATACTTCGATTGTGTTGCCTGGTGCTATCGTTTTCGCGGTAGAATCTGCCAACGGTTGACGGCTACCGCTCGCGGCGTTTTGCCCTTCGTGTACAGCGGTTGGCTTCACAGGTCCTTCACGGGTTGGACTAAATTAGGCCAATTTGACTGAATTTCAAAAAAGTCAAAATTGGGGCTTGCGTCACGGCGAGACTTCCCGTATATTTCTTTCTTGCGCAAAGGCACAGCCGAGCGCAGCGATGCAGTCATTGGGATGTCGTCTAATGGCAGGACAGCGGATTCTGGTTCCGTCAATGGGGGTTCGACTCCCTCCATCCCAGCCATTGCATTTGCTACATATGGCCCGTTCGTCTAGCGGTTTAGGACGCCGCCCTCTCAAGGCGGAGATCACCAGTTCGAATCTGGTACGGGCTACCAAAATTGAACGCCCGGGCCTCGTAAGAGACCCGGGTTTTGTGTATTAACCGTATATACGGCGCCTGCCGTGTTTCGCTCAGATCGAGGAGTAGCCATGGATCTGCCCATCAGCTTGCAAGACATCACGTATGCCGAGAACTATCTGGCGCAGGGCGACCTGGCTACGGCGACGCCGCTGCTGGAGCGTCTGGTGGAGCTCGCCGAGGAGTATATCGACGCTGAGTGCAAGACGGAGGAGAAGCGTCAATACTTTAGCTTCGATAGCAAGTTTGAGCGCTTGGCCTATCGCCGCGTGGAGAAGGATCCGCGCGAGCTCGTGCAGGTCGAGGTGCCGTTTGACCGCCTGTACTCTGACATGGCGTTTGCCTACATTCGCCAGCAGGATTATGTGAGTGCTCGCAACGCCTTGATGCAGGCCGTGCGCTGGGACCCCATGAACTGCAACTACCGCCTGGATCTGGCCGAGCTGTTCCGCGCTCTCGAGGACAAGCAGGAATGGGCATCGCTCTCGTTCTCGGTGCTGGAGCGTGCAAGCGATGGCAAGTGCGCCGCCCGCGCTTACGCCAATCTAGGTCAGTACTTCTTGGAGCCCGAGACCGAGAACGTTTCGGCTGCCGTGGGCTGCGCGCGTCTGGCGCTGCGCTTGGCGCCCAACGATGCGCATACGACGCGCCTGCTCAACAAGATCCATACCACCTATCCGGATGCCGCCGATGAGAGCGACGACCACGTGATGGGTGAACTGGCCCTGCAAGGCGTGCCGACCTCGCCTTCGGCCGAGATTGCCATCTGCCTGATTATGTGCGCGACCGATGCTGCAAGCGACGGCGACAAGCAGGAGGCGACGCGCCTGACGGTACGTGCTCGCGACTTGGTGGGCGAGGAGGCCTGCGCGGCGATTATCAAACTGGTGCGCGAGAGCGATGCCGAGCTCAATGCCGAGCGCAAGGCAAAGCGCGAGGCTGCGGGCTCAAACGCCGATGGCGCCAAGGAGGCCGGCGATGCCCAGTAAGCGCGAGCGCAAACTCATTTCCAAGAATCGCTCGGCACATCACGAGTACTTTATCGATGAGACGTTTGAGTGCGGTATTGAGCTGAGTGGCACCGAGGTCAAGTCGATTCGCGAGCGCGCCTGCCAGATCACCGATACCTTCGCGCTGATCCGCGGCGGGGAGTGCTGGCTCGTCGGCCTGCATATCCACCCTTATAGCCATGGTGGCGTGTGGAATCGCGATCCTGACCGTCGGCGTCGTCTGCTGCTGCACCGCAAGGAGATCGACTTTCTTGACGGCAAACTTCGCAACCGTGGTTATGCGCTGGTTCCGTTGGAGCTCTACTTTAATACCGACGGCCGCGTAAAGCTGCTGCTGGGTCTGGGTCGCGGCAAGAAGCTCTACGACAAGCGCGAGGACATGGCCAAGCGTGATGTCCAACGCGAGATCGACCGCGCCCTTAAGGAACGCAACCGCTAGGCACTCTGTATAAGTTGCGGTGGAATACGGACTGTTTTCCTGTTTGAGGGGCTATTCAGTCCCTATTTCACCGCAACTGCGGGCGTCTCATCTTTCTTACTGTTCTGACACATATGTCTCAAAGGCGGCGTCCGTTATGGGTGCCGCCTTTTTTGTGGGTACATACATTCATGAGGTTCCAACCCGAGCTAGGGGAGTGATCGTTATGGACAAAACTGCGTTCTTTACCATGCCGAGCGGTCTGTACGTGGTGAGCGCTGCGGCAGACGGGCTGCGCGCCGGCTGCGTCATCAATACTGCGGTGCAGGTGACGTCCATGCCGCCGCGTATTTCGGTTGCCGTGAACAAGGACAATGTCACCTCGGGCGTCATCGCATCGGCCAAAGCGTTCGCGCTGACCGTGATCGGTCAGACCGCCGACATGCTCTACATCGGTAACTTTGGGTTCCGCACCAGCAGCGATTATGACAAGTTTGCCAAATACGAGACCCGCGAGACGGCTCTGGGCATGCCCTATGTGCCCGAGCACGCGGCGGCCCTGTTTAGCTGCCGTTTGATCGACACTGTGGATGTGGGAACGCATCTGCTGTTTATTGGCGAGGTCGAGGATGCCGAGCGCCTGAGCGACGAGACGCCGCTGACGTACGACTACTATCACAAGGTGCTAAAGGGCAAGACGCCGCCCAAAGCCTCGTCGTATCAAGGCTAGAAATGTTCTAAAAATACTTGCATTATACTATTGAGAATATATACTAATAAGTAAGTACACCAGCAGTCACGTTCGAGAGGAGAACATCATGGCTGAGGAGAAGAAGACGTATAAGTTTGTGTGCACCGTTTGCGGTTACGAGGTTGAGGTCGACACGCCCGAGCTGCCCGAGGATTACGTGTGCCCGGTGTGCGGCGTCGGCCCCGATGAGTTTGAGCTCGTCGAGGAGTAACTCGTAGACACACGGCGATTAGCCATACAGAGCTCTGTCCAAGGGTCCCGGCTGGATATTCCGGCTGGGACCCTTTTGATTTATCTGACGGTTTAAAACGGCCTTACGTGTTACAGATTGAGACGTTATATCTGGACAGCCACGCTATCCCAATTACATCCCCGTTAGCAGCACGATGTCGAGAATCGTCACGATGACGCCGATCCCTACGAGCAGCGCGTTGAGCGGGCGCGAGTTGGCGTATTTGCCCATAACGCGGGGCGAACTGGTGAGTCGTATGAGCACAAAGACCGTAATCGGCAACTGAAGCGACAACAATGCCTGACTCCAGATGAGACCCTCAAAAGGATTCGGGACGATCAGGCACGCCGCCACTGCGCCGACGAAACAGACCGCCACTCCAATCGATGAGTGCCGGTCGTGGATGTCGTATTCCTCGTCGAACATGCCCGCGGTGATGGTTCCCGCCGCCATGCCCGCTGTCACGCTGCTCGATAGTCCCGCGAACAGCAGCGCTACCGCAAAGATGGTCGAGCTCGCCGGGCCCAAGATGGGGGAGAGCGTGGCCGCTGCGACGGCGAGGTCGTCTACGACAATGCCGTGCGCAAAGAAGGTCGTTGCGGCCAGGATGACCATGGCCGAGTTGATCGCCCAGCCCACGCCCATCGAAAAGAGCGTGTCGAAGAGCTCATAGCGCAGACGCTCTTCGATAACCTGCTCGCCTTGGCCTTCGAAGTGCATGGATTGGATGACCTCGGAGTGCAGGAAGAGGTTGTGGGGCATAACGACCGCGCCTAGGACACTTACGATAATCGCGGCCGAGCCGGTGGGCATACGGGGTGTGATCCAGCTTGTGGCGGCTTGCGGCCAGTCGACGTTGACTAGTGCAAGCTCGGCCAAAAACGAAAGTCCTACCACGCCCACGAAGGCGATGATCCATCGCTCGGCGCGTTTGTAGGAGCTTGTCATGAGCATGGCAATCGATGCCGCCGCGACGATGACGCAGCCGGCGCGTACGGGCAGGCCAAAGAGCATTTGAAGCGCGATCGCACCGCCCAGGACTTCGGCCATGGCGGTGGCGATGGTCGCGAGGTAGGCGCTGGCGAGCACCGTGCGCCCAACGAAGCGGGGGAGAAAGCGGGTCGTGGCCTCGGCAAGGCAGGCGCCCGTGGCGATGCCCAGGTGCGCCGCGTTGTGCTGCAAGACGATCAGCATAATCGTGGACAGCGTGACGATCCACAGCAGCGCGTAGCCAAACTGCGAGCCCGCGGCCATATTGGAGGCCCAGTTGCCCGGGTCGATAAAGCCGACGGTCACGAGCAATCCGGGGCCGATATGCCGTGCGATGTCGAGTCCTCCGTGACCGCCGGTGCGTCGGGAGCCAAAATGATGTTTGAGATGGTTGATCATGGTGCGCTCCTGCGTGCCGTTTGCTTGACGCCGGAAAGGATACCCGTTTTAGGCTCAAAAGTTAATCAAGACTAACAAAATTGCTGTATTTGAATAGGATGGTGAAAGGGGGCTGCGAAATGTCTTGATCTGTAACAACTAGGGATGGAAATTGGGTCTTACTGTTACAGATTGAGATGTTTGAAGCGGTGAGCTTACAGGTCGAACTTGGGGCCCTTGTTGCCGTCCTTGAGGTCGGCGGTGTCCACTCGTAGGGTGTGCGTTACGCGATTGTTTCGAAACGGGCGGGAAACACAACGGGCCGGCGGTGCTCCTAGTATGCCTATTCAACTGACTGTCTAATATCTAGGGGAGGATCGCGATGCAGGCAGATTCCGCTCAGCAGCAGGGCCTTTATCGCCCCGAATTCGACCACGACGCATGTGGCATCGGCGCGCTTGCCGATATCAACGGTGAGCGCCATCACCAGATTCTGGACGACGCGCTGCCCATTCTGGTCAACTTGGAGCACCGCGGCGGCACGGGACTCGAGAAGAACACTGGCGACGGCGCTGGCATCCTGTTCCAGGTTCCGCATCACTTTTTCCGTAAAGAGGCTCAAAAGTGCGGCCAGATTCTGCCGGCAGAGGGCGACTATGGCGTGGCCATGCTGTTCTTTCCGCAGGACGACAAGGGCGTAGAGGATGCCCGCCGCGTGTTTGAGGAGGGCTGCGCCGAGGCCGGCGTGCCGCTGCTCTTTTGGCGCGAGGTGCCGGTCGACCCGCACGACCTGGGCGAGACGGCCCGCGCCTGCATGCCCACTATCCTGCAGGCCTTCCTGGGCCGTCCGGACGACACGCCCGCCGGCGATGCCTTCGAGCGCCGCCTGTACGTGTGCCGCCGCACCATCGAAAAGAAGGCCGACGCCGAGTTTGCCCTGCGCGACAAGATTTTCTACGTGTGCTCTATGAGCTCGCGCACCATCGTGTACAAGGGCATGCTGGTCGCCACGCAGATGCGTCGCTTCTTCATCGACCTCAACGACGCCGCCGTCAAGACGGCCGTGGCGCTCGTCCACTCGCGCTACTCCACCAACACCACGCCCAGCTGGGAGCGCGCGCACCCCAACCGCTTTATCATCCACAACGGCGAGATCAATACCCTCAAGGGCAACGTCAACTGGATCCGCGCCCGCGAGCCCAACCTGTACAGCCCCGTGCTGCAGCATGATCTTGAGCGCGTGATGCCCATCATCAACCGCGAGGGTTCCGACTCCGCGATTCTGGACAACGTGCTCGAGTTTTTGGTTATGAACGGTCGCCCGCTTACGCGTGCCGCGTCCATGTTGCTGCCCGAGCCGTGGGACCATAACGACAGCCTGAGTGAGGAGCGCCGCGCCTACGACGCTTACCAGTCCATGCTCATGGAGCCGTGGGACGGCCCTGCCGCCATCGCCTTTACCGACGGCCGTACCCTGGGTGCTGCTCTCGACCGCAACGGCCTGCGTCCCGCCCGCTACTATGTGACGCGCGACGGTCGCTTTATGCTGGCAAGCGAGGTGGGTACCATCGAGGTGCGCCCCGAGAACATCCTGACGAGCGGCTGTCTGGGACCGGGCCAGATGCTCGAGGTCGATTTTGCCCGCGGCCGCGTCATCTACAACGACGAGCTGCGCGCCCGTTACGCCAAGGAAAAGCCCTACCGTGATTGGATTGCCGAGGAGACGCTGACCGTTGACGCGCTCGATGAGCCCGTTGCGACAATGCCCGCCGAGAACGCCGAGGTGCCCGCCGCCGTGCGCATGGCCAAGCTCGGCTACCACTGGGATGACGTCGACGAGGTCGTGCGTCCCATGGCCCAGCAGGGCAAGGCGCCGCTCGCCTCGATGGGCATCGACGCGCCGCTAGCCTGCCTGTCCAAGAAGACGCGTTCGTTCTTCGATTACTTCTATCAGCTGTTCGCCCAGGTCACGAATCCGCCGATCGATGCCCTGCGCGAGCACATGGTCACCTCGACCACGCTCTACCTGGGCAACCACGGCAACCTGCTCGAGGACTCCCGCACGGCCTGCCAGCTGGTGCGCTTGGAGCGCCCGCTGCTGAGCGAGGAGGAGTTCGACCGCATCTGCGCCATCGACCGCGTGGGCTTTAAGACCCGTCGCTTCCGTGCCGTCTACCGCCGCGATGCCGGCGAGGGCGCGCTGCAGGCTACGCTCAAGCAGCTTGCCGAGGACGTTGAGGCTGCGGTCCGCGACGGCGTGAACATCGTGGTGTTGAGCGATCGTGCCGCTGCGGGCGAGGTGCCCGTGCCGTCGCTGCTCGCCGTGGGCTGCGTGCACAATCACCTGATCCGCGCCGGCGTGCGCACCTTTGCCGATATCGTGGTGGAGTGCGGCGATGCCGTGTCTCCGCACGACTTTGCGGCGCTGGTGGGCTACTCCGCGAGCGGCATCTATCCGTACAACGCGCATGTGTGCATTCGCGACTTGGCGGCACGCGGCGACTTGGATGTGACGGCCGAGCAGGGCATCGCCAACTACAACAAGGCCGCGACGGCGGGCATCGTCTCCATCATGTCCAAGATGGGCATCTCCACGGTGCAGAGCTACCATTCGGCGCAGATCTTCGAGGCCGTGGGCTTTACGCCGGAGTTCGTCAACGCGTATTTCGCCGGCACGGTGAGCCGTGTGGGCGGTATGGGTGTCGAGGACGTCGAGCGCGAGCAGAATGAGCGCTATGACGCCGCGCTCGCCATCCTTAAGAGTCCGGCTCCCGATCAGCTGCCCACACTGGGCCTGACCAAGTGGCGCCCGCTCGGCGGCGAGGATCACCTGATCGACCCTCAGACCGTCTACCTGCTGCAGACCGCCTGCCGTGAGGACAGCTACGACACCTTTAAGGAGTACAGCGCCCGCCTGCACCGCACCGGCCATGCCGTGCGCCTGCGCGACCTGCTGGACTTTGATGCCAGCGGCCGCACGCCGGTTTCGCTCGACGAGGTGGAGCCCGCGCTCAACATCGTCCGCCGCTTTAACACCGGCGCCATGTCGTACGGTTCCATCAGCAAAGAGGCACACGAGTGCATGGCCATCGCCATGAACCGCCTGCATGGCCGTTCCAACTCGGGCGAGGGCGGCGAGGACCCGCGTCGCGAGACCCCGCTGGCCAACGGTGACTCCAAGAACTCCGCCATCAAGCAGGTGGCAAGTGCGCGCTTTGGCGTGACGAGCCGCTATCTTTGCAGCGCCTTTGAGATTCAGATCAAGATGGCCCAGGGCGCCAAGCCCGGCGAGGGTGGCCACCTGCCCGGCAAGAAGGTCTACCCCTGGATCGCCGAGGTCCGTCAGTCCACGCCCGGCATCGGCCTGATCTCGCCTCCGCCGCACCACGACATCTACTCCATCGAGGACCTGGCAGAGCTGATCTTTGACCTTAAGAACGCCAACCCCGGCGCGCGCGTGTCGGTCAAGCTGGTCAGCGAGGCCGGCGTCGGCACCATCGCCACCGGTGTGGCCAAGGGCGCTGCCGACAAGATCTTGATCAGCGGTCATAACGGCGGCTCGGGTGCCGCTGCACGTGATTCCATTTGGCACGCCGGCCTGCCGCTGGAACTTGGCCTTGCCGAGGCCCAACAGACGCTGCTGCAAAACGGCCTGCGCTCACGCGTGGTGCTCGAGGCCGACGGCAAGCTCATGGACGGCACCGATGTTGCCGTCGCCTGCCTGCTGGGTGCCGAGGAGTTTGGCTTTGCGACCATGCCGCTCATCTCCATGGGCTGCCTCATGCAGCGCGACTGCCAGCAGGATACCTGCCCGGCCGGCATCGCCACGCAAAACTGCCGCCTGCGTCGCGGCTTCCGCGGCAAGCCCGAGCATGTTGAGCACTTTATGCTCTTTGTTGCCGAGCAGCTGCGCGAGGTCATGGCGAGCCTGGGCTTCCGCACCGTCGACGAGATGGTCGGCCATCCCGAGTGCTTGCGCCAGGTCGAGGTCCCGGGCAACCGCAAGGCCAACCTGCTCGATCTGTCGCCCGTGCTGGCGAGCGCGACCTGCGAGTTTGGTGCCCATATCCCGGGTGCCGACGGTCGCCACTTCCTGCCGCAGATGGCCGCGGACAGCGAGCTCGACAAGACGCTCGATTCCACGTTGTTTGTGCCCTATACGGCCGATGCCCGTGCGCACCTGCGTCCGATTCGCTTCCGCGCCGATATCGCCAACGTCAACCGCTGCGTGGGCACTATCCTGGGCAACGCGGTGACCAAGGCGCATCCCGAGGGCCTGCCCGCCGGCTCCATTACCATCGATTGCGACGGTTCGGCCGGTCAGAGCTTTGGCGCCTTCCTGCCGCGCGGCATTACGCTCAACGTGTGCGGCGACGCCAACGACTACTTTGGCAAGGGTCTTTCGGGCGGCGAGGTGTCGGTGCGCCCCAACCCGCATGCGACCTACAAGTTCGACGAGAATATCATCGTGGGCAACGTTGCATTCTTTGGTGCTACGAGCGGCCGCGGCTTCATTAACGGTCTTGCCGGCCAGCGCTTTGGTGTGCGCAACTCCGGTGCCACCGTGGTGGTCGAGGGCTGCGGCAACCATGGCTGCGAGTACATGACGGGCGGTCTGGCACTCATCCTGGGCGAGGTCGGGCAGAACTTCGCCGCCGGCATGACGGGTGGCGTGGCCTATGTCTTTGACCAGTACGGCACGCTCGATGCCCGTGTGAACCACGAGAGCGTTGAGCTCAAGGCCCCGACGGCCGGCGAGCTGGCGCAGATTCGCGAGCTCATCCAGGAGCACGTGGACGCGACGCAGAGCCCGCGCGGCATTAAGCTGCTCTACAGCTTTGAGACGATGAGCAAGCACTTTGTGAAGGTCATTCCGACTGAGTACGAACGCGTGCTGGCGATTGTCGCTGCGGCCGAGGCCGTGGGCAAGACGCATGCGCAGGCTGAGGAGCTGGCGTTTGACATTGTGACCGGTCGCGCGAGCGCCGCGGATGTCGCTCGCTTTGATGTCGCGGGCGGTGCTGCGTCCGTGGCTGCCAGCTCTGTTGCTTCGACCAAGAAGGAGGCGTAAGTGCCATGGGCAAGCCCGGTGCTTTTCTTGATATCGATCGCGTGACCCATGAGCTGCGCCCCGTGGAGGAGCGCAGCCGCGATTTCGATCCGCTGTACGTGGAGCTCGACGACGACGCGCGCCGTGCCCAGGCGAGTCGCTGCATGATGTGCGGTGTGGCGTTTTGTCAGATGGGCGCGAGCTTTGGCAAGGCACGTCCGAGCGGCTGTCCGCTGCACAACCTGATTCCCGAGTGGAACGAGCTGGTGTACCGCGGCCGTTGGGACGAGGCTGCCGAGCGCCTGTCACTCACCTCGCCCATGCCCGAGTTCACGAGTCGCGTGTGCCCGGCGCTGTGCGAGGCCGCATGCAACCTGGGCTCGGTCGATGGCCAGCCCACGACGATTCACGACAATGAGCGCGCGATCAGCGACCATGAGTGGGCCAACGGCGGTCCGCGCCGCTTTGAGCCGGCAGGGGAGGGCGCACCCACGGTTGCCGTGGTGGGCTCCGGTCCTGCTGGTCTGGTGGCAGCATGGGAGCTTGCGCGTCGCGGTGCCCGCGTGACGGTGTTTGAGCGTGACGACCGCCCGGGCGGCCTGCTCATGTACGGCATTCCCAACATGAAGCTCGAGAAGTCCGTGGTCGAGCGTCGCGTGGCGCTCATGTGCGAGCTGGGCATTGTGTTCGAGCTGAGTGCCGACGTGAGCGATCCCAAGGTTACCGCCAAGCTCGACGACTTTGACGCCGTCGTGGTGGCTGCCGGCGCCCGTGCTCCGCGTGGGCTTTCGGCTGCGAACATTGATGCCCCGGGCGTGGTGTATGCCGTGGACTACCTGACGGCTTCGACCGTCTCGGTGCTCGATGGCGGCGAGCCCGCGGTGAACGCGCGCGGTCTGGACGTCGTGGTCATTGGCGGCGGTGATACCGGCAACGACTGCGTGGGCACCGCGGTGCGCCAGGGTGCGCGCAGCGTGCGCCAGTTTGAGTTCTTGCCGGCGGCGCCTGATGCGCGCGCGGCGAGCAACCCCTGGCCGCAGTGGCCCAACGTTAAGAAGACCGACTGCGGCCAGCAGGAGGCCATTGCTGCCATGGGCGGCGAGATGTGCGCCTGGGGTGTGGATACGCTCGAGGTACTGTTGGACAAGAAGGGCGCGGCCGCGGGCCTGCGCGTGGTCGATCTGGATTGGTCGGCTGGCAAGCCCGAGCGCATCGCGGGCTCCGAGCACGAGGTGCCGGCCCAGCTGGTGCTCATCGCCTGCGGCTTTACGGGTCCCGAGCATGGCGTGTTCGACGCCGTTGGCGTGCCTGTTGCCACCGCTGGTCGTCCGCTGCCGGTGATGGCTGCCGAGGACTCGTACCTTGCGGCCCGTGTCGACGGCGTCGCCGCGGATGCCGCGCCGGTGTATGTGGCGGGTGATGCTCGCAACGGCAGCTCGCTCGTGGTGAACGCCATGGCCGATGCCCTGGCCTGCGCAGGCGAAGTCGCCGATGCGCTGGAGCTGTAAAGTAGTCATTTAAGAACGTCCCCAATGACTAGTCATTTTTTGTCTAGTCGTTGGGGACACTCTTTGCGAGCGATTTGCCCGTTTGTCGACGCGCGAGTGTCCATTCGGCGTCTTCTTGAGCTGTGGCGCTCCGCTGTTTCTGTGATGGCCGGGGGCGCTTGGCTCAAAAGGACGGGTTTGCCGTCTATGTTTACCTGCGGTTTTGTTGCGGTGCGCATTTTCGGTCAAGCTTTTCGTCAAGTGTTTGGTCAGCATCTGGTTTGCAGCCGGAGGCCTATTTTGCCCGCGCTGGTCGTGGCTGCCCACCCTCCCCGTAAGCTCAAATTGAGGTCCATCAGTTTGAGGAGGATGCCATGACTGACCACGCTTTAGACCGAGCGCAGCTAGCCGAAGCCGTCGGCAACGATATTGCTGACATGGCCCATTTTTGGATGCTGCGGAAGTTCCAGTTTTTGGAGCCGGCGCGCGAACAGTTCGAGATCATTGTCGACCCATGGCTCAGCTATTGCACTGAGCCTTCGCAAAACGAAATCATGGCCTACAACATGGCGTTTACCGATTGGCTGCTCTTCGAGCGCTCCTATCGCCATGGCAAGACGCTGCTCGAGCTGTATGTTGAAGAGCCGCCGGCATCGCTTTCGCCCGCCTCGCTCAAGCGGCTCGAGCAGGTACGCGACACGCAGTATTTCTCGCGCTTTGGTATTTTGGACAAGGATCCTGCGAACGGCATGGTTGCGCTGAAGGATACGCGCACCGATCGTCGCTTTGATGTCTACGACCCGCATATCGTGCAAAAGGAGCATTGGAGCGACGGCGCGATTGCGGTGCGCCTCGCCTGCATCGACGATGTTTGGCTGACGGCGGGACAGCTCTACCTGTATGACATCGCGCGCCTGAGTGACACGGCGGTCGATGGGCCTGGCGCGGTGCATCCGGAGGACCTGCAGGACGGCTTTGACACCTCGCGCATCAGCTTCTTTTTGCGCCTGGTCCGCGACATCATGGGCGCCCAGGGGCGGTACGTAAAGTCGCTTAACATCTACGGGCAGGAGTGGGAGTAGGGGGTGGGCTGTCGCAGCGCCGCCGCCTGTCTATTTGTCTCGATCTGTAACGTTTAGGGACAAAAAACCGGTCTACCTGTTACAGATCGAGACGAATACTTGGGCGCCGCTGGTTTGTCTAAATCTGTAACGTTTAGGGGCCTGGAGAACGTCTAACTGTTACAGATCAAGACGTTTGGCACCTGGCTGGGGGGAATGTCTCAATCTGTAACATCTACAGACCAAAACTCGACCTACCTGTTACAGATCGAGACGGAAGGTTGGCGCCTGCCGAAAGATCTCAATCTGTAACGGGAAGGGGCCAAAAATCGGTCTAATTGTTACAGATTGAGACAAAGGTTGGACGCACGACCGAAAATCTCGATCTGTAACAACTAGAGGCTCAAAGACTGTCTTCCTGTTACAGATCAAGACGTTTGTCGGCGGCGGCAACAGCGGCGAAGGTCCATTTGTCCGATGTGGTGGTGATGGAAGTGTCTAATACCGTTCTTAAACGCAAACATGCAACACGTAACACCTTGGCGAGGAATAGGATGCTTGCCAGGCTCACGGAGGCAGCTGAACAAGGCGTGCTGCTTGTGACGCACGACAATGCCGAGCTCATGTGGCTGCGGCGTCATGTGGGAACCGATGACATTGCGGAGCCCGAGCCGTATCTGTTCTGCTTGCAACATGATTGGGATGCATTGACGCCGGTGGATCGAGCGCTGCGGACTATTAAGGGCTTTGCGGAGTTTCATCCCGATTGGGCATTTTGGGGCTATGACGCGGCGCTTTTGTGGGGTCTGGAGGTGCCGAATGATCTGCTTGGGCCGCGATTTCTTGTTAAGACAGGTTGCTCGGTGCCGCTGAGTGCGGGATGCCGGCTGTTGCGTCCGCAGGCGGCGGGTGCGCTTGAACAAGTCGACGGCGTGCGGGTGACGCCGTTTTGGCGCACAGTAGAGGATTGCCTGCTGCGCGCACCGTTTTCGTATGGCCTGGCGATTGCCGATTCTGCGTTGCGAGCAAAGGGCGAATCGCGCGATGACTTTTGTGAGCGGCTTCGTATGGATTGTGAAGGCAAGCGCGGGTATCGCAGGGCGCAGGTGATCGCGTCGTATGCGGACGGGCTGTCCGAAAACGGCGGCGAGTCTCGCTTTCGGGCGTTCTTTATCGCGTATGGGTTTCCGGTGCCGGGGTTGCAGGTGGAGTTTCGCGATCCGCTCGATCCGAGCCAAGTGTTTCGCGTTGATTATTTTTGGAGGCTCGAGGACGGGACGTGCGTGATTGGCGAGCTGGACGGAAAGGGGAAGTATACCTTACAGAACGACGAGGATCGGGAGTGGATCGACCCGTTCGTGGCAGAACGTCAGCGGGAGTCCCATCTGACAATGCTCGGACACAAGGTGCTTCGGTTTACGTTTGATGAGCTCAAGAATCCGGGGAAGCTGGTTGAGAAGATGAGGCTGGCGGGTATTCCGCGACGGGCCGATTTGGCTGAGGAATGGAGACGCCAGTGGTATGGGCGCTGAGGGGTTTTGTCTCAATCTGTAACGTTTAGAGGTTATTTGAGCTCGTAATTGTTACAGATCGAGACAAGCCGGTGAAACGTCGACCGAATGTCTCGATCTGTAACATCAAGGGGCTCAATAACCCTGTACCTGTTACAGATCGAGACATTTCCCTGTTGTCGCTAGGGTGGGACTGCAACGTATTCCGTCCCCCACATCCCCTCTTCCCTCCGTTAACCGATGCGTCTGCAGTAATCCAACGGGACTAGGTGATAATGGACAAATGTTCAAGTTAATCGTGAGGGAGGAGCTCGATATGGCGTCTGCCGATCGTTCCACGTTGTTTATCAATGCGACCATCCTAGATGGTTCGGAACATATGGAGCCGCAGCCCGACATGGCCGTGGCCGTTGAGCGCGGTGTCATCACGTGGATGGGGCCGAGTGCTGTGGCGCAGGCGCCTGCAGGTGCCGAGGTCATCGACCTGGCAGGTGCGTATCTCATGCCAGGCCTCATCAATATGCATGTGCATCTGTGCGGTTCGGGCAAGCCGGTTTCGGCGGGCGATGCAGGCGCGCTGATGAAGAAGCTCGATAATCCCGTGGGGCGCGCCATCGTGCGCCATATTCTTAAGGGCAGCGCCCAACAACAACTGGCAAGCGGCGTGACCACGGTGCGCGGCGCGGGCGACCCACTGTTTGCCGACATCGCCGTTCGTAATGCCATCGACGCCGGCAAGTATCAAGGTCCTCGCCTGGTGGCGCCGGGAACGGGCGTCACGGTGCCGGGCGGCCATGGTGCGGGCTTGTTCGCCCAGGTGGCAAACAGTCCCGCCGAGGCAGCCGAACAGGTGCGCGACCTGTATGCGCGCGGTGCCGACGTCATTAAGCTGTTCGTAACGGGCGGTGTGTTCGATGCGACCGAGGTGGGCGAGCCGGGCGTGCTGCGTATGCCGGTGGAGGTTGCCGCGGCGGCGTGCAAGGCGGCGCACGATATGGGCCTTCCGGTCATGGCCCATGTCGAGAGCACCGAAGGTGTGAAGGCCGCGCTTCAGGCCGGCGTCGACACAATCGAGCACGGCGCTCCGATGACCCCCGAGATCCTGGAGCTGTACCGCGGCGCCGCGGGAACACAGCTCGAGGGACGCGCGCCGAGCGTGACCTGCACAATCAGCCCCGCACTGCCGTTTGTACTGCTCGATCCGGAAAAGACCCATTCGACCGACACGCAAAAGAAGAACGGTGACATCGTGTGCTCGGGCATTATCGAGAGCGCTCGCGCGGCGCTGGAAGCCGGCGTTAAGGTGGGCCTGGGCACGGACTCGAGCTGCCCGTTCGTGACGCAGTACGACATGTGGCGCGAGGTGGCTTACTTTGCCAAGTACGTGGGCGTGAGCAACGCCTTCGCACTGCATACGGCTACGCAGGTCAATGCCGAGTTACTGGGCCTGGGTGGTGAGACCGGCACAATCGAGTGTGGCAAGGCAGCCGATATCCTGGTGACGCGTAAGAATCCTCTGGATGATCTGTGTGCCCTGCGTGAGCCGGTACACGTAATGTGCCGTGGCGATCTGGTACGCAAGCTCAAGGTGAAGCGCATTCCCGAGGTGGATGCCGAGCTCGATGCGATTATGGCCATGCCCGCTGAGGCGCTGGCCGAGGAGCTTGCCAGCGATGGCGTAGCGTAAGCGCTGGTGTGACGGAAACGACAGCTTCACCGTCGCATGCTGTCGCCCCATGCAAAAAGCCGAGGTCTCAACATGAGGCCTCGGCTTTTTTATCGACAAATATGTAAGATGCAGGACAAACACTTCTGATGCATTTGTCCCATGTGCGGGCGCTAGGAGCGGGTTTCCATCTTGGCGTGGCACTTGGGGCAGGTGACGCGGATCTTGCCCTTGCCCTTGGGGACGGACAGCATCTGACCGCAGTTGGGGCACTTGAGGTACGCCGTGGTCTTGCGACCCTTCCACATCTTCTTGGCCGTTCGCTTGGCGCGCTCAAAGTCTTCCTTGCTGGTGCCGGCCGCACGCGAGGCGTTGGCAGCCGCGGTCCCGCCGCCCAGGCTGGCGACGAACTTGCCCAGACAGGGAACGTTGGCAGTCGCGGCAACGAAGTCATCATTTTCCTTGCGGCGGGCGTCGATGTTTTTGGACAGGCCACGCAGCACGCCGAGTACGATTACGGCGATGGCGATCCAGCTGAGCCACTGGTGGTGGGCCATCGATCCGACCATCGCGAAAATAATTCCTATGAAGCCCAGCACGATGGTGAGCTCATCGGCGCCGTTGCGACCCTTCATAAAGTCATTCATGCGAATTGCCTTTCATTCGATATGCTGCACGCCTTTATACCCCTTTTGGTGCATTGGGGACAGGTTAATCTGCACCAAGGTGGTGCAAACGTACCTGTCCCCAATGCACCAATTACTTGGCGAGCTTGTCGACGACGCGCTCTATCTCGGCGAGCTTGGCGGCTTTGAGCTCCTCGTCGCCCGATTCGATGGCCGAGGCGACGCAGCCCTCGATGTGCGCCTTCAACACATCGGCGTTGATGCGCGCGATGAGCGCCTGCGTGGCCATGAGCTGCGTGGAAATATCGACGCAGTAGCGGTCCTCATCGACCATCCGCAGGATGCCGTCGATCTGGCCGCGCGCTGTCTTGAGCATACGGGTCACCGATTTATGGTCTGCCATCATGGCGGGTCCTCGTTTCTGGTCGATCTTCCGGATGCGGGGGTGCGGACGATTTCTTGGACCGCGCCTAGGCGTATCCAAGCTTCCTGCGGTACTCCATCGGGCTCAGCCACCCGAGGGACTTCTTGATCCGCTCCTCACGATAGTACACGAGGTAGGCCTC
>CABUWV010000017.1 GCA_902495355.1 uncultured Collinsella sp. | reverse complement strand
CGGAGCCAGTCGCGTAGTACCAGGTCCCGCCGTCGAGGACCCACCCGGTCGACATCGCGCCGGACGAATTAAACCAGTACAGGGAGCCGTTGCACTCGTGAAGGCCGGTAGCCATGGCACCGCCCACGTCGGGCTCGAGCCAGTACCACGTGCCACTCTGAAACAACCATCCGGTATACGCCTTGCCGTTGGAGGCTGCATAATACCAGGTGCTGTCAATTAGTTGCCAATGATAAAGGGAGACATCAACATACGCGTAGTTCATATCAACGTTGCCGTTGATTCCAGGGACTTTTCCGTTGCTCTTATACTGCCAAAAACTGTAATTGCCGGTATAGTCACATTGCGAGTTATATTGAGCAATCCAATGATCCCAAGAGCTACTCTTAAATACAGAGTCAGTCAAAATGTTGTTAAACCAATTTAAATTTGCATAAATACCAGGCTCATATCCTGCGGCAGAAATCCTATTACAAAAAACCTGCGCCCTCGATGCAATTCCGGTTTGACGTCCATTTGCAATTATCGAGTTATCCTCAAGATCGTAATACACCGGCAATCTTGGATTATGCCCAGAAAGGCAATTGATCACCATTGATGCCTCATCAGCTGCCTGCTGATTATCAAAAGCATATGAATAGATATAGACGCCGTAGGGAATTCCGAGTCGCTCGCACTCAGAAATATTTCGATTAAATTGATAGTCAACTCGACCGCCCCAAGATGGAGCGCCAAATCCAACACGCAGAATAGCGAAATCGATACCAGAAGCCTTAACAGCATTCCAGTCAATACGTCCTTGATGCTCGCTGACATCGATGCCCCGCGCCGTAGCCCCATCGGGAAGAATGTCCATGGACAATAAGGCTATTCCATCTTCTTCGGAAGAAGCATCCTCTGCGACCAATTGCCCATCCTCATAACGCCAGGAATTCTCAACTAGGGACCGCGCAGCTTCCGCGTTCGAGGGGAAAACAAACACAGAAATGGGCGCAAGGACCATCAGCACCAACAATGCCGAAAATAACTTAAGATGTTTGCTCATGTAAACCTCGTCATTCGTTCTTGTTTGCGTTTAGCTTACAGCATGGCTGTGAAAGATTTCCGAACATCCAACTGGACAAGATGCCATCTAGGACGACAAATAACTGCACATAATACCATAATGTAAACAAGAACTTCCCAGCAGGGTGAAACCAAGGACTCCTAGTCCCTACTCTTAGCCCCAAAGAATGCCGACATCAGTTAGCTTTCAAACCAGATGTCAAAAAGGTAGGGGACCCAGAGAGTCCCCTACAACGCGGAATTCTAACGAATCAAGATTACTTTCGATGCGCCCAAAGCAGTCAAACCGGAGATGCGATTTCCATAACCATCACTATGCCAGAACAAATTTTCGCTCGGCGAATTGCCCCAGAAAAAGCCAATGTGGCTATCGTCCGCATATGGGTTGTAAGGATTGAAGAACACAATGTCCCCCTTACGAGCCAAACCACTGCGTAACAACTCATCAATAGAGTTGAAATAAGTCACGTTCGCGCACGTATCGATAGCGTAGCCGTACCAACGATAAGCGTTTACGCAGCCGCCCCTTCCGGGACCTCCACTCCAAGGGGAATGGCTCTGCTCGGCGGCAATGGGAGCTAAATTCCCGCCCGCCTTCATATATGCATGCGATACAAATCCACCACAATTCATGCCCGTATAACCGTCCCAACGCGGATCACCCTTTGGGTACATGCACGTTTCCTGGCTGAGATGCGTGTCGTAGCGTGTTCCACGGTAATAGCCGTCGTTTTCGTGGCTCATAAGCCAATTGACCAAGCTGGACCTATTGACCCCCAAAACAGAACCAGACGTATTCAACCATGCACCACTTGCATTGAAGTAATAGTCAACGCCATCGATTTTCAGCCACCCGTTAGCAAACATGGCACCCGAAGGCTGGAGCCAGTACCACGTACCGCCGTCATTAAGCCATCCAGTTTTCATCTTGAATGTGGAAGGGTCCATCCAATACCACGCACCGTTGACATATTGCCAACCAGACTTAAGGACACCATTGGAAGATGCGTAATACCAAGTATTGCCACTTTCGTCAGAAGCGTCTTTCGACATAATCCAACCAGACGCCACGTTAACGACACCATTCGCATCCGCATAGAAAACCGCATCTCCAATATGAATCACACCTGGCAATGGAGACGAGTCAGTACGATCAGCGACTACAGGAGATCCATCAGATGAAGTAGGCAACGGCTCGCTCAGTGCTCCAGACGAATTCGCCCATGACATACCGTCGCTCAAGTTGATCCAGCACGAAGATGCCATCGCACCAGAATCATAAGAATAATAGCGCGTGTCGCCTACCGTATATTCACCAGTACGCATTGCGCCGGACACCTCATCAAGGTAATACCAGGCGCTTCCGGACTTTATCCATCGCCCTCGTTGAATTGCTCCGCTTGATGCGGCGTAGTACCAAGTATTATCAGCAAGTGCCCAGCCTGTTGCCATGGCACCTGAACTCGTAAGGAAATAGGAGGATGTACCCACTTGCACAAAGCCCGTGAGCATAATATGGCTTCCTGGATCCAGGTAATACCAAGAATTCCCTAGAAGTAACCAGCCTCCATGCAGCAAGCCGTTGGAGTTAGCGTAATACCAGTTGTTGTCAATAAGCGCCCACTGGGAGGAGAGCATGGCCCCCGATCCGTTAAAGATATAAGGGGTTCCATTGCATGCATTCAACCCGGTGGCCATAGAACCGTCCGCAGGATCAAGCCAATACCAACGGCCCCCATCCGAGAGCCAGCCCTTTACCAGGGCGCCAGAGCCGGAAAAATAATGCCAGACGGAAGCATCAAGATGCCATCCGATAAGCATTGCGCCAGAAGAGGAGAATCCATACGTAGCTCCCCCGATCTGCAGCATCGAGTCGTGGACCATCTTGCCTTCATCATCCAGCCAATACCAGTTGTTGCCGTCTGAAAGCCAGCCTTTTACCATGGCGCCAGAACTGGAGAAATAACGCCAAGCAAAAGTGGAGCCCGTAGAATCTAGGTACCAGCCGACACGCATTGCACCCGAAGAGGAGAATCCATAAGTCGCACCCCCGACTTGGACCAATCCATCCTGAGCCATTCGACCTTCGTCGTCGAACCAGTACCAGCTACCGTTTATATGTCTCCAAGAAGAAACAGCGATCGTTCCGTCGGACAAGCCCCAACGCCAAAAACCAGCCCCTTCTTCGGGTGATATCCACCCCTGATGCCAAACAATTTGATTCGAAACCTCAGAAGGGATCTCATTATCCATCTGAGAGTTCTGCTCGACAGCGAAGGTCGATTCGCGCTGAACATCAACGCCTGACTCGACAGAAGCAATAGCAACGTTAGATGCGGGACCTTCGTCAGTGTTATTCAAATCAAGGGCGTATAACATCGAGGGCGAACCCAAAAGGAGCCCCAAAGAAACAAGGCCCGAAAAGACCAGCACCCCGAATGACCATTTCTTCATAGCAGCACAGTATCCAATCACGCAGTGGCCCCGTCACCTCAGGGCAACGGGGCCTCAATCAAAACTAGCTCAGTAATGTACTAGCCAATTTGCTGGCAGTTTTTGCACTCTCGTGAAGCGCCACGCCTCTGGGCCTCCTGGATAGAGATCTGCGAATAGCCCTTTGCGTCCTTGCCAACGGTACGGCACTTATGCGTATGGTAAACATGGCTACCGCTCTTGTACCAAACTAAACCGTAGCCCGGAATCCACTTGCCGTCCTCGCCGACATAGTAGGAGCCAACCCAGGCATTCGTAGCCATGGCACCGGAAGACTGGAGGTAGTAGTCGCCGACCCAGGCGTCGTGGGCCATAGCGCCGGAACCGCTAAAGTAGTACCAGGCGCCGCCGACCTGACGCCAGCCGGTGGCCATCGCGCCGGAATCGTCGAACCAGTACCAAACTCCACCAACGTTAGCCCAAGAGTTAGAGGCCATAGCGCCCGAACCTCCGAGCCAATACCACGTGCCGCCATTGCTGAGCCAGCCGGTTGCCATGGCGCCCGAACCGCTCGCATAGTACCAAGAGCCGCCTGCCAAGAACCAGCCAGTGGCCATTGCACCGGAGTCGTCGAACCAGTACCAGGAGCCGCCGAGGCTGCGCCAGCTGTTAGCGACCATGGCGCCCGAGCCGTCGAGGTAGAACCACGTACCGCCGATGTTGAGCCAGCCAGTGACCATCGCACCGGAGGCATTAGTGTAGTACCAGGTACCCGAATCGTTGATCCAGCCAGTCAGCATGACCCCAGATTCGTTGAAATAGTACCAAGCCCCGCCGAGATTATGCCAACCGGTCAATAGCTCACCGTCAGAGGTCGCATAGGACCACTTTCCGTAGATGGAGTCGTAGAACCAGCCACTATGCTGCATGCGGCCATCGGCGTTGGCACCAGGGGTGTTCAGGAAGTAGTTCTTGCCGTCAATCTGAACTCGGCCGTATGCCATATCATGGCTTTCGGGATAGAAGTAATACTTGTCCCCACCGATAGACTGCCAGCCCGACACCGCGGTCCCGTCAGCGCCAAAATAGTACCAGACAGCTTCGTATTCGTTATGCCACTGGTTCGTGACCATGGCGCCAGTTTCGGGATCGAAATAGCGAAGGCTGCCGTCCTCGCACCGAACGAGTCCAGTCTTCGGACGACCGTCGGAACACCATTCCGTAATCGGTCCACCGCCTCCGCCACCGCCAGCAATATCAGCAAATGAGGGCGCCGGGGCAACCGTCATGCAGGCAGCGGCAAATGCAACAACTCCCAGCACTGTTAGTCCGTGCCATCTTTCTCGAAGGTTTTTCATACGACATCCTTTCTCCGAGATTTAAGGCTCTCTTAAGTTATTTTTAAACTATCAATTCAGTATTTCAACGGGAAATCGATAAAAGGTGTCTTTGTGACTGCAATTTAAATATGAGTCGCCACACCTCAACCGTTACGCCAAATAGCGTCTGAGTCAAACCGAGCACATAAGCGAACCAATTTAATACGGCCACCTGAAAAATCCTGACACACGTTTTCGATATGACAAGAGCTGCTTGAACGGGGAGTACTTGAACCCCACCGCCCTTGCAGCTCTTGAGGATACTTTGCCGGAACTTGGCATTACTTCGCACTAAAACGAGAAGTACTCACTGTCGGAGGACAAGTTCGGCCCCAACCATGAATCGCCCGTCAAGAAGAACTCAGGCCAGCGTTGCATGAACAGTGCCTGTTCGCGCTTCCAGCGGCGCAACTTTTCCTCGTTGGCCTCTTCCCTGCCGCGCGAGGTGAACTCGTAGTGATACAGCTCGGCATAGGGCGTATAGATGGTGCGGTAGCCCGCCTCCCATACGCGCAGGCAAAAGTCTGCGTCGTTAAAGCCAACGGCGAATTCCTCGTTGTAGCCTCCGACCTGCTCAAATACGTCGCGTCGCACCATCTGACAGGCACCCGTCACGGCGCTAAAGTTGCCCGGGCGCACAGCACGAGCAAGATAGCCCTCGCGCTTTGCCGAGAAGTCTTGGTTGGCATGGGCAAGTGCGCCGCGCACACCGACCAAAATGCCAGCGTGCTGCACCAGATGGTCGGCAAAATAGAGCTTGGCGCCCACCACGCCCGCATCGGGACGCTGCAGATACCCCATCATCTCTTCGATAAAATCGGAGCTTATGACCTCGGTATCGTTGTTGAGCAGCAACAGGTAGTCGCCCCTGGCGTGCTCCACACCAAAATTGACGATCTGAGAGTAATTGAACTCGCCCGGCCAGTACACAACGCGCGCGGTGCCCTTACCTTCGGATGCTGCAGCCACGCGCTCCGGCAGGGTTTCGTAATACGCAAACGTCTCCGGGGCTTCGCTGTTGTTCTCCACCAAGACGATCTCGTAGTTGGTATACGTGGCCTTCTGAGCGATCGACGTCACACAGGCATCGAGCGTCTCAACGTGATCCTTGGTGGGAATCACGATGCTCACCAGCGGCGCAGGCTCCGGCAGCGCATAGCGCATGCGGTAGACAAACGGCGTCTCGGTCTCCTCGACCGTTCCGCAAATGCCCAGTGCGTTAAAGTGGCGCTGAAGCGCAAGGCGCCCGGCTTCAATAGCATACGGCTTGCTATCGGCAGAACCATCGGCGGTCGATCCCGGATGAACGCGCCAGTGATACAGCACGTGCGCAACATGCTCAAACCGCGCGCCCGCCGCAAGGCAGCGAAGCGTAAGGTCGTAGTCCTGGGCACCCGCAACATCTTCTGGGGACGTGCCAATGTAATCGATGAGCGCCTTCTCCACCATCAGGAAATGCGTCACACAGTTATGACTATAGAGCAGATCGGCGTTGAGCTTGGTCTTAAAGACCGGCTGACCCCACTCCCCCGTTTTCTGAAACACGTCCTCGTCGCAGAACAGGACCTGGGGGCGCTCGCCCTCGGCCGCCTTATTCAGCGCGGAAACATACTGGAATAACGCGTCCGGTTCCAGAATGTCGTCATGGTCCAAGAACGCGATGTAGTCTCCAGCCGCCTGCTGAATACCAGCGTTGGTGTTGAGCACAATGCCGCCGTTGCCAGGCAGCTCAATACGACGGACCCGCTCGTCATTGGCGGCAGCCGCAAGATTGGCCACCGCATCCCATTCGGGCAAGGCGTCCATAAGCAACAATTCCCAGTTGTCATAGCTCTGGGCTAGCACCGAGTCCAGTAGCTCGCGCAGGTAGACTCGATCGGTCTTGTAGCACGGCACCACAATGCTCACGAGCGGCCTATAGGCAAAAGCCACCGAAGCGACACGCTGGCACGCTAAATCGCCCGGCTTTGCGCGATGCTGCTCAAACCAACGTCGATAAGCCGCGTCGTCTGCACGCGCATCCTTCATGCGGTTCCAGCTGTCGTCGACCATGCCGTTGTACAGGCGACCATCCATAGCGCAAAAACCACTCTGAATCTGCTCCGTGGGATCGCTCGCAATCGCGACAAAATCTCGTATAACCTGAGGCATCTCAACGCTCAGATACGTTTTATTGACGTGGCAACCGTTGCGCTGCGGCACATCGACCTGCGATTCAAACACATGCACGGTAGCATCGATGGCATTCATATGCGTATCGAAGATCTGGAGCTCAGGCGCGCACTGGGGGTCTCCCGCCCACTTGACCTCAAAGCGCCACACCGCGCCGGCGTCTGCTGGCAAATAGCGAATGGCATCGATCTCGTAGCGACCGCAGCATTCGCCACGCCGCGCATCGCGGATAAGCGCGCACAGCGCAGGCTTTGCTTTGTAGTTAATCTTGGATTCCAGCTTGGCCACGCGGCTATCGAGACGAATGGAGCCAAGCTTTTGGCCACCGGACACAAATGCAGCGTCGATCGTAGAGCCATCCAAAAACGGAAGCACCAAGACGGCAAGCTCGCGCTCGTAATCGGCAACGGAAGGGCAAAGCGCCAGCACACGGCCATGGTCAACCGGGAGTACCAGCGACGGCACACAAGAACCGCTCGTCGTCGCGCGGACAAAGGCCTGAGAACCTTCTTGCTCAATAAGCGCGGCGACATCCTGACCGGCAAAACGAAGCAGCACAAATAGACGGCCCTGACTGCGGCAAAGTGCCAAACGCTTGATACTCATCTACACTTCTCGCTTTCCCAGGGCGTTCGCTGCCATGCGTTTGTAGGCACCCAGGCGCCCAAACCTCAAGACGTCGTAATCGAACATGAGCTTTTTACATGCACGGGCATTGGGGGCCTTGCTGGTAAGCGCCGCACGCACCATAGCAGCAACAGAAGGAGCGCATTGTGCGAGCGCAGCATCGCTGCCCACGGCAGAACCGGCAAGTGCCGTGGCAACGGCAGCAAACACCTTGCCGCAGTCCGAACCCAGTAACCTAAGCGCATCGTACAGCACCAGATCGCACAGGAAGTACGCCAGGTCATCGGCATGCTGGACATCGAGACCATCGCGCTGCCAGTCAGCCAGCACCGCGGAGTAAATCTTCACGTGCTCCAGCAGGCGCGTCTCGTCGTCATAGCGCATGGTGTCCATGAGCGAGCCCTTGCGCGCCACGCGGTAGTCGTACAGCCTGTTCGAAATAAGCGCGGTCTTGCGCGAGCGACCGTACACGGCAAAATCGAAGACCTGGTCCTCGCCATACTTGACGGTTTCGTCGAACACGATCCCGTTGCCCAACAAAAACTCACGCTTGCAAGCGGTGCGCCATGCAAAGGGGCGAGACGCTTCCTTAAACAGCAGGTCGGAGCTATAGCCTTCAAACGACACATCGCGCGGGCTCAGCACATAGTTAAGCCACGGATACCCCGCCTCAAGCGGATACGGATTCGCGCCAAAGGTCAAAACGTCGCAGTCCTCGCGCTCAAAGGCATCGACGATCACGCGGCATGCATCGGGCGTAAATCGGTCGTCGGAATCCAAAAACGCAACGATAGGCGCCGTGGACGCGGCGATGCCTGCATTACGCGCACTCGACAGGCCGCCGTTCTCCTTATCGACCAGCGTAAAGCGCGCGTCCTTTTCGCAATAGGCAGCCGCAATATCGCGCGAGCCGTCCGGCGAGCCATCGTTGACCAGCACGCCTTCCCAATCGGGCATGTCCTGCGCAAGCAGGGAGTCCAGGCACCAGGCCAGGCACTCCTCCACTTTATAGATGGGAACGACAACGGAAATCTTGGGGGTAGCCATAGTCACTCGCTCCTACTGTGCGGCCGGAACGTCATCGGGGTGCGGGTTGTCGCCGTAGGTGCACTGATATGTCAGCACACGCCAGACCAGCGGCAGGCCGCCAATCTTAAAGTAATGCTTAAACGTATTGAGCTTGCCCGGCTTCTTAAAGTCAAAGCGCGAATCGATATAGGCGCGGGGCGACTTGACCATCAGGCGCAAGTCGGTCTCGCCACGCGGATCAAACAGCGATAGATCAAAGCGACCGGCATCCCAGTCGGCCTTGAGCTCGGACGAGGCTTTCTTCCAAAACTGCTCGCGCAGTTCATCGACCAGGCGCTCATCGTTCCAACGGTACGTATCGACCTTCATGCGCATTAAAATACCCTGAAGCTGAGCCTTAAGCTCGGGGCGTTCATCCAAAAAGCGCTGCATCTCGGCGTATTCGTCGCACACGCAAAATACCTTGTTGGGCGAATTAACGGAGCTCTTCTCGTTGTCTTGGCGATAGCACAAAATGGGGTCCGCGATAAACGCAGCACGCTCGGCGCAAGCCCAAACCTTAAAGTTAAAGCCTGCGTCCTGATACGAGGCGCCCGGCGTGGGAAGGAACCGAATCTGATTGTCGTTGAGGAACTCGCGCCGATAGATAGCCGACCAAATGGAAGGTTTGCGGTAGAAGATGCCCGGGCGATCGACGGGGCGATACGCGGCGCCCGTCATATGCTCGTCGATAATCCCAAACAGCTCACGGCGCTCGCTGGGCGTAGACCAATACAGGTAAAAGTCGCCCTTCACCACATCGGCATGCTCGGCATCGGCCTTGGCGACCAGCTTTTGGAGCGAATCCTCAAACATAAAGTCATCGGATTCAAGGATGCCCACGTACTCACCGCGCGCCATCTCCAGGCCGCGGTTCATCGAGTCGCCGTAGCCGCTGTTGGCTTTATCGATCATCTTTACACGGGAGTCGCGCCCCATGTACTCGCGGATGATATCCGGCGAGCTATCGGTGGAGCCGTCGTTGATACAGATGATCTCGATGTCCTTGAGCGTCTGCGCCACGGCGGAATCGAGGCACTCGCGCAGGTAGCGCTCAACATTGCAGATGGGAACAAGCAGCGAAACTTTAGGGGTATCAGAGTTCTGCAAGAGAACCTCCTGTTGAATAGCGTGTAACAGGGTTATTTTAGCAGCCGAGTTGCGGCGGGCGGCAGCGCTTGGAATTAGATAAAGCGCTCCAGGCAGGCTTTGAGACCGCGAGTCGAAAGATAGAACAGCGTGGCATCTGCCATCGAAACGCCCGAGGTCGCCGCAACGAGCTTATGGGCAACACGACAAACGGCGCCCTTAGCAGGCATATCCGCCCACTCCGTTCCCAAAAACGTCGTGAAATCCATATTGGCGCGACCGGCCACGCGACGGAAACCATCGGCATCCAAGCGCGCCAGATCGAACACAATGAGGTCCAAAAACCAAGTTATCAGCTCGCCGGGGCACAGGTCCAAAAGACCGTAGGCCGCCCAGTCCTCCAAGACCTCCTCGAGCATCCTCATGTGGGCGTCAAGCTTTTTGGCGCGAGCATCGGCACTGTTGAACTCGTGCGTCGCCGATTCACTCTCCATCACGTAGTGGTAGAACTTGTCCGGCATGACGACGGTCTTGCGGGCAAGCGCATAAGCCGCAAATTGGAAGACGACGTCCTCGCCCAAAGCCAAACCGGGGGCGAAGCGAATGCCTTCGCGATTGAGCAGCTCGCGCGAAAAAGCCGCACGGCAGGCATAGGGCTGCGCATTCGAATGGAACAGTAGTTGGGGATCACGGGCGCCGAAGGTACCGGCTTTGGGGCTCATGAGTTGCTGGACGCGTTTGGGGGCAGCGTCGGCAGGTTCACAGACGCCGCCAAAAACGGCGGCCTCGGCATCTGCAGACTCCATGGCATGCAGCACGCGCTCGACCGTCTGGGCATCAATGTAATCGTCAGCGTCCACAAAGAAGACGGTCTCGCCCTCGGCGGCATCGATACCGGCATTTCGAGCGCACGAGACGCCTGCGTTTTCCTGGTCAATCACCAGTACGCGATCGTCGGCCTGCGCGATCCGGTGCAACACGTTCAACGAATCATCAGTCGAACCGTCATTGACGCAAACAACCTGAATCGAGCGCTCGGACTGGGCCAACAGCGAATCGACGCATCGCTGAATGGAGCGCGCAGAGTCGTAAACGGGGACGACAATGGTAGCTTTAGGACACGAGGCCTCTCCCATGCCGACCTACCCCCTCAGCGATTCGATGAGGAAGGCAGCGACCACGCCTGGCCCTCCAACCGAGGCGTAATACTTAGCACGGCCCAAGGCACCATCCGTCGCAAAACTCGGATGCTCATAAACCCAGCCCTCAGGATCTTTGAGGATGGCAGCGAGATTCGCGCGCTTCCACGGCTTGAGGTCGTCAAGCGAAAAGTCCCCGGCGTCCAAGGCCGCTTGGAACTCCTTGGCCATCTGAACCAGGAACTCCTTATAGAACTTAGGCGCCAGGCGCACGTAGTTCCACATGTACGAATCGTACTTAATGAGCTGATTGAACTTGAGCATGCGCGCGACATCATCACTTGCGTGGTCACGGGCATAATCCTCTCGAATCCAACGCTCAATCTCAGCATACTCGGTATTGACGCAAAAAACCTTAGCCGAAGAATTGACCGAGGAATTCTCGTTGTCCTGGCGATACGACAGCACGGCATCATGTAGGTAAACAGCCTTATCGGCGCACGCGATCACCTTAAAGGCGAATGACGTGTCCTGAAAGGATGCCCCCGGAGTCGGCAGGAACGTAATGCCGTTGCGCTCAAGAAAATCGCGACGGTACACGGCCGACCAAATCGACGGCTTTTGCTTAAAGAACTGCGTCGTATCGCTCGGGTGCACCGGCTTGCCACAGTCCTTGGTCTTAAACATCTCGTGCAGCGAACGGCGCTCCTCGGGCTTAGACCAGTAGAAATCAAAGTTCGCCTTCGCAAAGTCGGCATTATTGCTATCGGCGGCCGAGACAAGCTTTTCGAGTGCGTCGGGCGCCATAAAGTCATCGGACTCCAAGATGCCAACGTACTTGCCACGCGCCATCTCCAAGCCGTGGTTCATCGAGTCGCCGTAGCCGCTGTTGGCCTTGTCGATCATCTTGACGCGCCCATCGCGCTCCATATACTCGCGGATAATCGCCGGCGAGTTGTCGGTCGACCCGTCGTTAATGCAGATGATCTCAATATCCTTAAGCGTCTGCGCCAGGGCGGAATCGAGGCATTCGCGCAGGTAGCGCTGAACATTGTAAATGGGAATAAGCAGCGACAGAACAGGGCTGCCAGAGGCGTTAGTAGACAAATGTGCTCCTTAGGAAATACCTGTCGTTTCATGGTATCAAAGGGTCAGCGCGCCAGCGGGCGTTTATATAATCTATGGAGCCTCTTGCGGGCAAAGCAGCTCCACGTCATGCGGCGGGCCCGTGGCAGGTTCCTGCGTTTTATTCAAAGCTTGCCGCCAAGGTGCGCCGAGCCTTTACAATAGGACAGTCCCAAGGACGTATTCGATTGCTTCCGTGCAGCGCATGCGCGCCGCGCGTGAAAGGATATATTGCCCCATGCCTTCAACCCTCCCCGCTCCCATCGATAAGCTCGCCATCGTCGTCGTTACGTACAAGCGCCAGGAACTCCTGGCCAACTTGTTCGACTCTATGACCGAGCTCACGGCAACGCCCTGGCGCATCGTGATTGTCGATAACGAGAATTCGCGCGAGACCAAGGCCATGTGCACCGCATTCAACGAGCGCCTGGCCAACCTGTGGGGCATCGACACCGAGCAGCCCGACGCGCAGGGCGGCACCGACCGTGTCATCTACGCCCCGCAGCTCGAAAACGGCGGCGGTGCGGGCGGCTTCTCCGCCGGCACCAAATGCGCCTACGACCTGGGCGCCCAGTGGTTCTGGGTGATGGACGACGACGTGCTCGTCATCCCCGAAGGCATCGAGCGTCTTGCCAAGTGGACCGACCGCTACGATGTCATCCAGGGTTCGCGCCTGGACTTTGACGGCGGCGCTTTCTTTTGGCAGTACCAGCTCATCCTTTCGCTCGGCATCCCTAACCCCATCGCCAAGTGGGATCTGGGTCCCGAGGGCTACCGCGCCATGAACCAGCTGTGCTTTGAGGGCGGCATGTTCTCGCGCCGCGTGGTCGACAAGATTGGCCTGCCCGACGCGCGCTTCTTTATCTACGGCGACGATGCCTGCTACGGCTACGTAGCCAGCCAGCACTTCCCCGCCGCCGTGGTCGCCGACGTGGTGCTCAAGCGCGCCCGTGCCGTCTCTAACTGGGATATCGCCGGCAAACGCCAGCTCAACTCTACGAGCGACACCAACCGCTACTACATCATGCGCAACCGAGGCTTCCTCGCTCGCTATATGCAGATCTACGGTGACTACCACCCCATGTTGTTCCGCCTGGGCAATGCCGCGACCTTCTGCAAGGAATTCATTCGCCTGGCCGCCGTTGACAAGTGCTTTAAGACCGGTATTCCGGCGCTGCGACGCGGCATGAAGGACGCCCGCAAGATCGTTAAGGATCCCAACTGGAAGCCCATGCCGCCCATGAAGGACACGGAGTAACAGAAGCCGGAAACACCTCAGCGCTTAAAGCCGCTGGTGCACCGTAGCCACATGCTGTCCATCAAACCCAAACCCCCAGCGCATGCGGCCAACGCCGGGTCGCGGCACACGGATTTCGTCGATGCCGTCGCGCTCTATGTCGAGTAGCGACTGCACGGCCAGCAATTCCAGGCCCAGCGCATCCACATCGGGGTCATACATCAAGTTAATCGTTATCAGCGGTCGCTCGTCCAGCATGCCAATCGTATCTGCTACGTCGAACACAGCACCCGTAGGGAAAACCTGGATGTCCCAGCGACCCGCGCCACACTTTCGCCTCGAGGCAGGATTGGCATAGCCCGGCAAGCCAAAGCAGAGCCCCTGCAAGAGCAGATGATATGGCAGCGGCGCATCTGGGTCGGTCGCACCGATTCCCGCATCTCCCAGGATGCGGCTTAGCGCCCGCCTCACCGTATCCTCGTCCCCACGGCACAACCCGTCGCGAAACGCATCGACGTCTCGAATGTCTTCGGCAGCACACTCAAACCACTCAATAATCACTAGACGCAAGGCCTGGCGAAGCTCGTTATTTGGCAATCGCAAAGCACGGAGGCGATCGCCATGTTCTGGCTCCTCAGTCATATCCGTCGTGAGAAAACCGGACAGATACAGCGCTGTCCACATGCCATCGTCAGGCGAGACATCTGGCTCTGCAGTGCCCAAACAAAGCGGGACCTCAGCGCACCCATGGGCCTCGAGCAAATCAAACAAGACCGAAAGGCGGTCGAGATTCCACCCGGCAACTACCCTACTCAGGCAATCCGCATACCCATACAGATCGGCGCGCACAGGCGCCGTGCAGCCTCGGTCCAGAAAACCGATCACGCGCGCCGGACTCGAGCAATAGACCCTGCCAAACCGATATCCCTCGAGCCATTCACGCGCATCATCAAGGTTTTCCTCGCGCCCAGCACGATTCAACAGAGCCTGGACCTCGGCATCCGAAAAGCCGAACCAACGGTCACACCACGTCGAAAGCGGCGTCGACAGACAATACGAGCAACTGCGCGACGAAAGCGCCGCTTCGGCAGGACTGGGACGCTCCCCCATCAGACACGTCAGCCGCAACGAATCGCGCGCAGTGGCAATGGCGTCGAACAGCACACGATCGAATAGCCCTGCCGGATCGGCGCCGGAAGCGCCCCTAGCGCTCGCACGGCCCAACCACGCCGCGTCGTACCCATCAACGAGCAATACAACCTGCTCATCGCAGGCCATCTCCAGCAGCCCAATGAGCACGCCAAGCACCGAGGCGACCTCATCCTCGCTCGCCGCGCCACGCGCAACGCGTTCGATGTGGCGCACCTTGTCTCGAGCTAAATCCGGAGCCTCCAAGAGCGCCAACAATCGAGCGCACTCGCCCGAAAGGGCATCGCGCACGACGCCGGCAACAGCGACGCCACGCCTCGCAGCGCCAGAAAAGTCCAGCGATATCACCGGATAGCAAGCGTACTCATCCCGATAACGCCCGCCGTCCGCATCCCAAATCTGAGCATCGGCAAACGAGCTCCGACCGGCGCGACCGACCGCAGGACGCTCCAGAAAAGCCCTGAGCATCGACAAGTTCATGCTCTTGCCAAAACCCTCGGGTCGACAGCACACCACAACGGACGCGTCGCAGTCCAACATATCGGCAATAAACATGGTCTTATCGATCAGCATGCAACGACCAATGGCATCGGCAAAATCATGTACACCGACCGGCATAACCGCATCATCGACATGGTTGACAAGCTGTACGCCAAAAGTATCGGCACTGTTGCAATACTCCTGTTCAGACACTGTAACTTCTCCCTAAAACGTAGCACGAGGCCCATTGTAGCGAGCAGTTCAAGCACAACGCTGCATCCGCGCAAAGGCATCGGGCAACGGTAGGAACAAAGGCCCCGAGGGGGCATAACTAATCGTTGCACAACAAAACGGGGCCCGACGCATTCGCACCGGACCCCGTCCCGACTCTTTAGTTATCTGGCAACCGAGAGGCTACTCCTCCGAGCTGCCCTCCCCAGAAGCCTTCTTCTGCTGATCGAGCTTATGCTTACCACTTACGATAGACGTAGCACCCAGTGTGGCCAAGCTCGCGCTGGCAAGGCTCGCCATCACGATCAAGTCGCCCGTCTTGGGCATGTTGCCGCCAGATGACTTGGTTGTGGTGGTCGTGGTGGTTGTAGTGGTAACCGTTTTGGAGTCATTTTGCTCCTGGACTTGATTGTCAGCACCGCTCTTGTCGTCGTCTTCGGACTGTTTCTTTTCGCCCTCGGTCTTGCTCTCGTCCTTCTTCTGAGCGGACTTGTCGTCCTTCTCCCCAGAGCTAGAACCCTTATCGGATTCGGTCTTCTCGGAAGCCTTGTCCTTGGAGTCGCCCTTTGCGGCCTCGGTCTTTTCCGTGGAAACCTGATCAGAGTTGTCCTTGTTCTGAGTCGAGCCATTATTGACGCCAGCCATCAGCGAAGAGCCCAACGTAGAACCAAGCTGCACGGAGAAAGAAGGCTTCTTGTCCGGCGAAGCAACGGGAGCGTCCGGCGCCTTATTCGAGTCGTCCTTGGAAGCATCGGAATCAGGGGTTGCGTCAGAGCCGAAGCCGTTGTTAGAGCCGGTGCCAACGGACGAATCGCTCGAACCAGTGGAAGAATCAGAGGAACCAGCGTCGGTCGAACCAGAAGCGTCGCTGTCCGTATTGCCGGCAGAGCTTGAAGACGAATCGCCCGCAGCAGAGCCGTTCGAATTGGAGCCGTTCGAGGTAGAGCCGTCGTTGGTAGTGCCACCAGCAGAGCCATTACCGTCAGCATCGGTCGAGGGCGCATCCATCCTGTCATCGTTGGCATCGTCACTCGAGTCGTCATTCGAATCAGGTGTCGGCGAGGGCGCCGGTGTAGGCTCGGGCTGCACGGGCGTCGCAGCGGCAGCGGCCTCGTCCTCGGCGATATAAGCCAAGCAGTCCTTCAGCTCATTCTTATAACGGTTCTTCCAGCCCTCATGATACTGGGGCTGGCTCGAATACTTGGTGGCGACATTGTTGACCACGCTATTGGAGAGCGCCGTCACAAACTCACGGTCAGTCATATCATTAGAAAGATTCGCCCAGCGGAAGAAGTCCCTGCAGCCACCGGTGCCGCACATGTTGGTAATGCTCCACACCATGCCCTTGACGCAATCGGCACGGCCCGAAATATCAATACCAAGGCCGCTCTTGAGCCACGCCTCGGTCACCGCATAGTACGAGTTGTACGCATAGGCATCTTGAAGTGCTGAGAACTCAACAGGATCGGTGTTGTACGCACCTTGGAAGGCATCCTGAGCGATACGGCCCAACTCGGTGAGCTGGCCGTTCTCGTACATGGCATTGCTCGTGTTGGAAATCTCGCTGCCGCGATCAATCGCATCCTTGAGCATGCTGTATTTTTCAGGGTTGTAGTTGTAGGCCTGCTTCATAAACGGGATGAGCGACCAACGGCGGTCGAACTGGTAATAGCCCAGCGCGTTATAACCGTCGCCATACGAAAAGCCCTGGTTATAGTTGCCATGGCTCTCATATTTGGTGAAGTACTTCATCTCGGGAGTCACGTTGACAAACGAGACACCCTGGACCGACCTCAGCACGCCCGAGAAAGACTGCTGGGTGTAGAGACCCTTATCGATATCGGTGGCATCCGAGGCAACGCCTGGCGTGGGCTCCTCGGCAGCGGCGGGTGCCGGCGCGGAAACGGCGCCAAACGAAAGCGCCAGCGTCAGGCCCGCGACAATCGCAGAATGCTTGGGCTGCATAAGATCCTCCCTGCATTGGTGTAGTTAAAGTTCAGTTAGCAAAGATAAAAATAAGTATTGCAGCTCGCCCGTTGTTGCACAACAACCCCTCGGTAAACGGCAACAACCCTCCGCGAAATCTTAAGGAATTAAACAAACTGGTCGTCGGGCGCCATCAGAAGCTCGCCGTATCGCTCCATCAGCCCGTCCCTCAACTGACAGAAAGCGGGAATATAGACGTTCAAGATGCGCTGAATCAAATCTTGAGCGAGCTTGTTGTCATAGATATGGACGTTCGTATTGCGGTCTCTGAGCATATCTAGCCAGGCCGCCTCATCAATAAAGTCATAGAATCGGTACGACTCCTTCAAGATGGCACGAGGAGACCCCGACGCGGCAAGCGTGGCACCCTCATACTCGAGCAGACGCTTAAGGAGCTTCCAGCTCAGTTCAAATTGAAGATTGAACTTATTAATCAATCCACTCTGAACAAAATCATTGTTGAGATCCTGATTGGGCGCATCCTCAAGATTCGCCAAGGCACTGGCAAAGTTCTCATATTTTTTCATACAGAATCACACCATCCCTGGCAATTTCATCGAGCAATTGCTGCGACAAGGACTCGTCGAGATTGACGACATCTACATCTAAAAGAGTATCAAGACGCTCCTCGATCAAATATGAGAAACGGCCGAAATCCCGACAACCTGCTACGGCGATGTCAATATCGCTCTTGGGTAAGTTGTCGCCTCGAGCACGAGAACCAAACAGCACAACCTTCTCGGCGTCACATTCCCGAGCAAAAACTTCGATTTGTTTGCACACCTTGTCGAGAGATGCCATTTGCAGCCCTACAGCTTAATGTCAAAGTTGATCTCGGGGACGGCGGCCAGGTCGGCCAACGTCACGCCGTCAACATAGTTCTCGATGACCTCGTCCAAGCCGCGCCAGAACTTGACGGTGGAACACAGGTCGCTGCGGGCGCAGCTGTTGTCGATGCCATCGCACGCCACCGGAGCCGTGCTGCCCTCGACGGCACGCAGGATGTCGCCGGCACGCACCTCGGCGGGGTCCTTGGCCATCATGTAGCCACCGCCCTTGCCGCGCACGCTTTTAAGCAGGCCCGCCTTCATGAGCGGACGGACCAGCTGCTCCAGATACTTTTGCGAGATATGCTCGCGGTCGGCGACCTCGCGCAGGGCAATCTTGCCCTCGGCGTCACCAAGCGCTGCGATATAGATCATCAGCCGGAGGGCATAGCGGCCCTTAGAAGAAATGAGCATACCTACCCTCCCATCGCATCTGGGACAACATAACCAGCTTTGTTTGTCCCAAATCTTAAGTAAATGGGACAAACACAACAGGTTATTTTGTCCCAGAATTTGAAAAGTCGAGTGGATTAGTCGGGTTTTCCCTTGACTAACGCCGAACCCATAGTAACTTTATTCCGAGAAGATTCCTAGGGTTTAGTACACCTATGAGTACACCATATACAGAGAGGGACAGCATGAGCGCAAATCCGCTGCTTTCCATCGAAGGTCTGACCGCCTCCGTGGACGAGAAGACTATCCTCCACAACGTCAACCTCAACGTCGCCGCCGGCGAGACCCACGTGCTGATGGGACCCAACGGCGCCGGCAAGTCCACCCTCGGCCACCTGGTCATGGGCGACCCCGTCTACACGGTCAACGACGGCCGTATCGTCTTTGACGGCCAGGACATCACCGAGCTCACCACCGACAAGCGCTCGCGCGCCGGCCTGTTCCTGAGCTTCCAGGCCCCGGTCGAGATTCCGGGCGTGCCGCTGTCGAGCTTTTTGCGCGCCAGCATCGCCGGCCGCCCCGGCCTGGAGATGAAAGGCAAGGAGTTCCGCCGTCGCGTCAAGGAGCTCGCGGCCGAGCTCAACATGGATACCGCCTACCTCAACCGCGAGCTGGGCGTGGGCTTCTCGGGCGGCGAGAAAAAGAAGGTCGAGATGCTCCAGCTTCTGCTGCTGCAGCCCAAGCTCGCCATCCTGGACGAGACCGACTCTGGTCTGGACGTCGACGCGCTTTCCACCGTCAGCCACGGCATGGACGCCTACCGCAAGAGCTGCGACGGCTCCATGCTCATCATCACGCACAACACGCGCATCCTGGAGCACCTGGATGTCGACCGCGTCCACGTTATGGTCAAGGGCCACATCGTACGCGAGGACGACGCCTCGCTCATTCCCTGGATCGACAAGAACGGTTTTGAGACCTTCGAGCGCGAGGCCGCCGAGCAGCGCGCCCAGGCCGAGTCCGCTGCTGCCGAGCAGCAGGCGTAAAGGGGCGACGCAATGACCAAGAACCGCACCGAGGTCGCGGACATCGACCGCAGCCTCTACGACTTCACCTATGGCGAGGAGGGATTCGAGCGCCTCGACGCCGGCATCACGCCCGACATCGTGCGCGAGATCAGCGCCAAGAAGGACGAGCCGCAGTGGATGCTCGACCTGCGCCTCAAGTCCCTCGAGATTTTCAACCGCTTCCCGGATCCGACGTGGGGCCCCTCCATCGAGGGCTTGGACATGGACAACATCGTCACCTACGTCAAGCCCAACACCGACCAAAAACACGACTGGGAGTCGGTGCCCGACGACATCAAGAACACCTTTGAGCGCCTGGGCATCCCCGAGGCCGAGCGCAGCTACCTAGCGGGTGTCGGCGCGCAGTACGACTCCGAGCTGGTCTACCACAACATGCAGGACACGGCGTCCAAGATGGGCATCGTCTACTCCGGCATCGAGGAGGCCCTGCACGATCCGCAGTGGGAGCCGCTCATCCACGAGAAGTTTATGACGCTCATCCCGCCCACCGACCACAAGTTTGCGGCCCTGCACGGCGCCGTGTGGTCGGGCGGCTCGTTTGTCTACGTGCCCAAGGGCACCAAGCTCGATTTCCCGCTGCAGAGCTACTTCCGCCTTAACGCCAAGGGCGCCGGCCAGTTTGAGCACACGCTCATCATTGTCGAGGACGACGCTGACCTGCACTTTATCGAGGGCTGCTCCGCGCCCAAGTACAACGTGGCCAACCTCCACGCCGGCGCCGTCGAGCTCTTTGTGGGCAAGCGTGCGCACCTGCGCTACTCGACCATCGAGAACTGGTCCAAGAACATGTACAACCTCAACACCAAGCGTGCGCGCGTGGACGAGGACGGCGACATCGAGTGGATCAGTGGCTCCTTCGGCAGCCACGTGGGCTACCTCTATCCCATGAGCGTGCTCAACGGCCGCCGCGCTCGTTCGAGCTTTACCGGCATCACCTTTGCCGGCGCCGGCCAGAACCTCGATACCGGCTGCAAGGTCGTACTCAACGCGCCCGAGACCTCGGCGACCGTCGAGACCAAGGGCATCTCCAAGAGCGGCGGCATCCAGACCTTCCGCAGCTCTATCGTGGCCACGCCCAAGGCCGAGGGCTCCAAGGCAACCGTGAGCTGCCAGTCGCTGATGCTCGACGACCAGAGCCGCTCCGACACTATTCCGGCCATGGACATCCGCGCCAAGAACGTCGACATCGGCCACGAGGCCACCATCGGTCGTATCGGCGACGACAAGGTGTTCTACCTGATGAGCCGCGGCATCTCGGAGGAAGAGGCCCGCACCATGATCGTCAACGGCTTTGCCAACCCGGTCTCCAAGGAGCTGCCGCTTGAGTACGCCGTTGAGATGAACAACCTGATCAAGCTCGAGATGGAAGGAGCGATCGGATAATGAATCAGACCACGAACACCGCTGCCACCACCCTTGAGCAGGTCAATGCGATGCCGGCTGCCACATGGGGCTGGCTGAAGATGAATCAGACCAAGCTCGAGCTCTCTGACGAGCTTGCTGCCGCTCCCGCCGAGGCCGTTAAGGTTGAGGGCTTGGACGAGCAGTTTGCTGGCGTGGCAGACGCGTTCGACGCCGCCATGGACGCCATGGCCGAGCGCTTCCCCGAGCGCCGCGCCTCCGCGCCCGGCGATGCCGCCGACCGCGCCCGCATCACGCCCGAGACCGAGCTCGACGTGCCCGCCACCTCCGTCTACCAGGCCGGTGCCATTAAGCTGGAGGAGGAGCTCTCCCCCGCTGAGGCCTTCGAGACTGGCATGGGTGAGGCTGCCTACACCTACCTGGCCGACCACGCCACCAAGCGCGTCGTCATCGATGTGCCCGCATACAAGCACGCCACGGTTACCGTGCGTGTGAGCGGTGTCGATGCTGCCGCGGCCATCGCCGCCATCGACGTCGTCGTCCGTCCCCAGTCGACGCTCGACCTGCAGATCGCCCTGGACTCCCCCGTTGCCGGCGAGGGCGTCGTGGGATCCGTGCTGCGCGTGTGCGCCCACGAGTACGCCACCGTCAACGTGGCCTGCACGCAGACGCTCGACGATAGCTGGATCGCACTCGACGACACCGGCCTGTTCCTGGACGAGGGCGCGCGCGTCAACGTGCAACACACCGTCCTGGGTGCCGGCGCCAGCGCCACCGGCCTTGCCGGCGACCTGCTGGGCGATACCGCCAAGGTCACCATCGATACTGACTACCTTGGCGCCCGCGAGCAGGTGCGCGACTTTAACTACGAGCTGCGCCACCGCGGTCGCAAGACCGAGTGCGAGATCGACGCCAACGGCGTGCTGACCGGCACGTCCAAGAAGGTCTACCGTGGCACCATCGACCTCGTGCACGGCTGCAATGGTGCAACCGGCACCGAGCGCGAGACGGTGCTTTTGGCCAACAAGGGCGTCGTCAACAAGACCATTCCCGTCATTCTCTGCGACGAGGACGACGTCGCCGGCAACCACGGCGCCACCATCGGTCACGTCCGCGACGAGCAGCTGTTCTACCTCGCCTGCCGCGGCCTTGACCAAAACGCCGCCGAGGACCTGTTCATCCGCGCCAAGCTGGAGGACGCCGCGCTTTCCGCCACCGACGAGCGCACCCGCGCCGCCGTCGTCCGCCTGGGCAACAACCTGATCGACAACTTTGAAGAGGAGCTCGCATGATCGACACCGAGCACGTTAAATGCGACACCTGTACTGCCCCCGAGCCCATGGAGCTCGACGCCAGCGACGAGGCTTCGCGCGGCTGGCCTACCGTCGACATCGAGACCAATCCCTACAAGGCGCAGTTCCCGCTGTTCCAGCAGCACCCCGAGATCGCCTTCCTCGATAGCGCCGCCACCGCGCAGCGCCCCGCTTGCGTGCTCGACGCCGAGCGCGACTTCTACCAGCGCATGAACGCCAACCCGCTGCGCGGCTTGTACTCGTTGTCCGTCGAGGCCACCGATGCCATCGCCAAGGTCCGCCAGCAGATCGCCGACCTCATCGGCGGCTCCCAGGCCAACGAAGTCGTCTTCACCCGCAACACCAGCGAGTCGCTCAACCTGGTCGCCAAGAGCTTTGCGCCCACGGTGCTCGAGCCCGGTGACGAGGTCGTCATTACCATCATGGAGCACCACTCCAACCTAATCCCGTGGCAGCAGGTCTGCCGCGAGACCGGCGCCAAGCTCGTCTACCTCTACCCCACCAAGACCGGCCAGCTCACGACCGAGGAGGTTCTTGCCAAGGTTGGTCCCAAAACCAAGATTCTGGCCGTGGGTCAGGTCTCTAACGTGCTGGGCGTCGAGAACCCGGTCAAGAACCTCGGCAAGCTCGTGCACAAGTACGGCGGCTACCTGGTCGTCGACGGTGCGCAGTCGCTGCCGCACATGCCGGTCGATGTGGCCGACCTGGGCGCCGACTTCTTTGCCTTTAGCGCGCACAAGGCCATGGGCCCCATGGGCATCGGCGTGCTGTGGGGAAAGATGGACCTGCTCAACGCCATGCCGCCCATGCTCACCGGCGGCGAAATGATCGATTCGGTCACCGAGCAGGACGCCGTCTGGGCGCCCGTCCCCGAGAAGTTCGAGGCCGGCACGCAGGACGCCGCCGGCATCTTCGCCACGGGTGCGGCACTCGACTACCTGGTCAACACCGTGGGTTACGAGAACATCCAGGCCCGCGAGCAGGCACTCGTCCACTACCTGATGGGCGAACTCATGCAGCTCGACTTTGTCCAGATCATCGGCTCCATCTACTGGGACAACCATCACGGCGTCGTCAGCTTTAACGTCAAGGGTATCCACCCGCACGACGTCGCGAGCATCATGGACATGGACGGCGTGTGCATCCGCGCCGGTCACCACTGCGCGCAGCCGCTGCTTACCTGGCTGGGCGTCGAGAACCTCGCCTGCTGCCGCGCCAGCGTGGCCTTCTACAACGACAAGGCCGACATCGATAAGTTCATCGCCGGCCTGCATCACGTTTGGAGCACGTTCAATGGGTAATCTGTACACCTCCACCACGTTTATGGAGCACAACTCGCACCCCGACTACAAGTACGAGATGGATGCCCCCACGCACGAGCACGACGGCATCAACCCCAGCTGCGGCGACGAGCTCACCTTGCAGCTGCGCGTCGAGAACGGCGTGATCGAGGAGGCCTCCTTTACCGGCCACGGCTGCGCCATCAGTCAGGCCAGTGCCGACATCATGGCCGACCTCATCACCGGCGAGACCGTCGAGGAAGCTCACCGCCTGGCAGAGCTCTTCCTCGCCATGATCCGTGGCGAGCAGCTCTCCGAAGAGGACCTGGAAGACTTGGACGAAGCCGCCCAGCTCCAGGACATCTCGCACATGCCCGCCCGCGTCAAGTGCGCCGAGCTCGCCTGGCGCACCCTCGACGGCATGCTCGAGGGGCAAAATAATCAGTAGTATTTATCTCAAATCTTAAGAATTTCGTTGGCCGAATCGCTTGACTAAGAGCGGTTCGGCCATTTTCTTTTCTGCCTTTATTTCGATCCCTCGACCTGCGCGTCCACCTGAGCATAAGCGCGCACGATACGAGAGACGGTACTTTTGCCAATCCCGGTATACCGCTCAATCTGGCGCACCGTAAAGCCGGCATTGTTCAATCCAACAATAACGGTATCGCGCTGCGCCGGCGGTGCAGTTTTAACCCCATTGAGCGGAACCCCGAGGCGCTTCGCCAACTTGTTGGCAAAGGCGTGGCGTTCCCACTCCGTCTCTTTCATATCGCACAGCGCCGGCTCGCTACCGTCGGGTGTCGAAAGCGAATAGGCAATAAAGCCCTCGGCAGAACCAAAAAGCTCAAGCACGCAAGAAGGATCAGAAAATCCCCTCGCGACATCGGCCGCGTCACCGTCGTAAGCGCACAAATGCTCCGGAAAGCTGCTCCAGGGATAACGCTCAATGAGACTGATGCCCGCCTCCTGCGGATCGGCGTGAACGGAGCGAATAGCCTCCATCACCTGCCAGTCGGTATCGAGCGAGCGCCGGTCAAAACGGTTCTGGAACAGATGCCCTGTGCGCCCCGTGCGTTTATTGAACCGCCGCGCGTACGTCAAAAGCAGCCGGTGCATCGCCGCGCTCATCGCGTCCTCGTAATCTGCAAGCACCAGACGCACGTGATTGCCCATAAGGCACCAGGCGATAACCGTCACGCCCGCCTTGCGGCAGCACTCACGCATCAGCTCCAAGAACTCCCACCGGTCTTCATCGCCCTCAAAGATGAGCTGCTTGCCCGTACCGCGGGCACAGACATGGTAAAAGCCGGTAACCGTTCTCCAAACGCGCTGCATGGCGCTCCCTTCGCCGGGATCTGCTTGCCATCCAATACAGCACGATTGAAGCGTGCCATCAAAACATTCACGCAAAACAATTCGCTCACGCGGCCAAAGGCAGTAAACAGGCGGCGAGCGGCACCGTTGCAACAGGTCAACCCCTGCAACGCATACAAGAGCTGCCCAAAAGCTTGCCCAAGACGGACCCCCTCTACGGAAGTTCGCGACCACAGAACATAGAGTTAAACCGTTTCAATTAAAACTTCCGGACTTCTCGCTACGAAAACTGAGCCGTTCGCCGAATATTCCGTGCATTTCGCGGTATTATAGGGGCTGCATGTCATGTCCCTTTCAAAGGGTCGCCCGGCAATCGCCAGCCACGGCCCCCAGACGGGACGCCAACACGATAGAGAGGAGAGGCATGCAGTACTCACAGGAAGTGGAGAACATGTGCCCCGTTGCCAAGGGTGCATACCACGGCCCCGCACCCATCCCCGAGGAGGGCAAGTGGGTCCAGGCTAAGGAGATTTCCGACATCTCCGGTCTTACGCACGGTGTGGGTTGGTGCGCACCTCAGCAGGGCGCCTGCAAGCTCACGCTGAACGTCAAGGACGGCATCATCGAGGAGGCCCTCGTTGAGACCATCGGCTGCTCGGGTATGACCCACTCTGCCGCCATGGCTTCCGAGATCCTTCCCGGTAAGACCATCCTCGAGGCCCTCAACACCGACCTCGTCTGCGACGCCATCAACGTTGCTATGCGCGAGATCTTCCTGCAGATCGTTTACGGCCGCAGCCAGACCGCGTTCTCCGAGGGCGGCCTGCCCGTGGGCGCCTCCCTCGACGACCTCGGCAAGGGCCTTCGCTCTCAGGTCGGCACCATGTTCGGCACCAAGGCCAAGGGCGCCCGTTACCTCGAGCTCGCTCAGGGCTACGTCACCCGCATGGCTCTCAACGACAAGAACGAGATCATCGCATTCGAGTTCCTGAACCTCGGCAAGTTCACCGACGCCGTCAAGGCCGGCAAGACCCCCGAGGAGGCCATCGCTGGCGCTATGGGCCACTATGGTCAGTGGGAGAACGCTGCCAAGTACATCGACCCGCGCACCGACGAGGAGACTCACTCCGTCGCCAGCGTGTTCCCGGTTCACGAGTAGAAAGGGAGGGAAATAACTATGACTGTTACGTTCGAAGGTTACGAGCGCCGCGCTGACAAGATCAACAAGTGCCTCGCCGACAACGGCATCGCCTCCCTCGAGGAAGCTCTGCAGATCTGCACCGACAAGGGCTTCAACCCGCGTGAGATCGTCAACAACACCCAGTCCATCGCCTTCCAGAACGCCGAGTGGGCCTACACCCTCGGTTGCGCTCTCGCTGTCAAGCGTGGCGCCAAGTCCGCTTCTGAGGCTGCCGCCATCATCGGCGAGGGCATCCAGGCCTTCACCGTTCCCGGCTCCGTCGCCGAGGACCGCAAGGTCGGTCTGGGCCACGGCAACCTGGGCGCTATGCTGCTCTCCGACGACACCGAGTGCTTCGCCTTCCTGGCCGGTCACGAGTCCTTCGCTGCCGCTGAGGGTGCTATCGGCCTGGCTCTGAACGCCAACAAGGCTCGCAAGAAGCCGCTGCGCGTCATCCTCAACGGTCTGGGCAAGGACGCTGCTCAGATCATCGCCCGCATCAACGGCTTCACCTACGTGAAGACCCAGTTCGACTACTTCACGGGCGAGCTCAAGGTCGTCGAGACCATCCCCTACTCCGATGGTCCCCGCGCCGCCGTCAACTGCTACGGCGCCGACGACGTCCGCGAGGGCGTTGCCATCATGTGGCACGAGAACGTCGACATCTCGATCACCGGTAACTCCACCAACCCCACGCGCTTCCAGCACCCCGTCGCTGGCACCTACAAGAAGGAGCGCCTCGAGGCTGGCAAGAAGTACTTCTCCGTCGCTTCTGGTGGCGGCACTGGCCGTACCCTGCACCCGGACAACATGGGCGCCGGCCCTGCCTCTTACGGCATGACCGACACCATGGGCCGCATGCACTCCGACGCCCAGTTCGCCGGTTCTTCCTCCGTGCCTGCGCACGTTGACATGATGGGTCTCATCGGCATGGGCAACAACCCCATGGTCGGTGCCACCGTCGCCTGCGCTGTCGCCGTCGAGGAGGCCCTCAAGGCCTAATCGCGCCCGCGCGATGCTCATATAGTTGAGCTTTGGAGCCGCTACCCACCCGGGTAGCGGCTCTTTTTGTTTGCGCTGTCGCAGGGTAGCTAATGCCGATATATCAGTTGGGGCGAAATACAAGATGTGATGAGATGGAGCGTCAGAGCGTCCATGACGCCCACCTGCCATATTTGCCCTTTACCGATTTGCCGGGTCTTTGCGGCCCCATTGCCGATCACCCGTGCGACAATGCGCCGGACGAGAAAGGAATCCGATGGAATCGACTGATGTACTGGTAATTGGATCTGGCATTGCAGGCCTTTGTGCCGCCATCGAAGCGGCACGCACGGGTGCAACCGTCACTGTGGCAAGCGCCGGCAAGACCATGAGTGGATCGAGCTTCTTCCCCGGAACCTGGGGCCTAGGGCTTATCGGACCCGTTAACGAAGACGACGAACAAGACCTCATCGACACCATCCAGACCGTCGGCGGCGGTGTCGCCGACCCCGAGCTTGTCCAGACGTTTGTCCACGGCATTCCCCAGGCAATTGAATGGCTCGAGCAAGACCTGGGCGTTGAGCTCAAGCGTCCGCAAAACGCTGAGAGCGCTCAGCAAAAGCAGTTTATCCCCTGCTTTGACCACAAAACGCGCATGTGGCGCGGCCTCACCCGCAAGCCCCTTGAGGACGCTCTGACGACCCGGATCGAGTCGCTCGGCATTCGCCTGCTCCCCCGCCATGAGCTTATCGACCTTGTTGAGGACACGAACGGCAGAATCACCGGAACCGTGCTCTACAACCTCACCGAAGATCGAATCGTGCCCTTTGCTACCAAAGCCACGATCATCGCAGCCGGTGGCACGGGTGGCCTGTTCGAGCGAAGCCTTACTTCGGCCGACGTGCTCAGCTCATCACAGGCCATCGCACTGGCGCACGGCGCATCGCTTACTAATATAGAGTTCATGCAGATGATGCCCGGCTTCATCGAGCCCAAGCGCAACCTGGTCTTCAACGAGAAAACCTGGCGCTACGTACATGTAGACCAGCCGGTAGATATTACCGACGACAAGCTGGACGACCTGCTCGAGCAGCGCTCTGGATATGGTCCCTTCACATCGCGCCTGGCTTCCCGCGCCATCGATCTTGCCATCGATCAAGCGGGTGCCGAAGGCCTAGCGCTCCACTACGACTTCCCTCGCGAGGATGTCCCAGAGTTTGTGCAGACTTTTGCCACCTGGCTACAAGACGAGCACGGCATTGCGCCGACCGACGAGATGCGCGTGGCGATGTATGCCCACGCCGCCAACGGCGGCATCAGGATCGACAAGACCGCGTACACGGGCGTTGAGGGCCTCTACGCCTGTGGCGAGGCAACAGGCGGCATGCACGGCGCCGACCGCATTGGTGGCTTGTCAAGCGCCAACGGCATCGTGTTCGGACGCATCGCGGGCGCATCGGCAGCCCTTGCAGCGCAGAAAGAGCCTGAGACAGCCCTGAAGGCGGATATCGCCCTCCCCCAGCATGGCACAGCTACAGCAGATGCCGAACGCCTGACACACAGCCTTAAGCACACGATGAGCACCTATTGCATGATCAACCGCACCGAGACGGACCTATCCGAGGCACTACACGAGCTTGAGGGCTTGAAGACGGAGGCAACGACCTTGAGCACACAGAAAGCGCAGGACAGTGAGATCGCAGCCCTTGCCCGTCTGCAATCGCAAATTCAACTAGCACAGGAAATGGTCAAAGCCATGCGCAAGCGAACCGAAAGTCTCGGATCGCACTATCGAGCAGACTAAATCGATTCTCACTTTGAGTTTGATCACAACTTTTCAACATGCATCGAGCCCTGTGAGCATGATTCCTCTAAGGAGAACACGCCTACGGGGCTTTAGCCGTGTTTTCCCTAAGGGAATCACGGTGCAGATTTCTCAGCTCCGCGCCCTTTCGGGTTCGACCCCATGCAAGGTCAACAAAAAAGACGGCCAACCGAAGTTGACCGTCTTAACTTGCTTTGGTGGGCCGTCAGGGGGTCAGCCTGCTTTGCAGGCGGCCGCTACGGCGCTTTGCGCCTTGCGCGCTACGCTGGTAAATGCTTACGCATTTCCTCAGCTCCGCGCCCCGACGGGTTCGACCCCATGCGAGGTTAACAAAAAAAGCGACCAGCCTAAGCCAGTCGCTTTAACATGCTTTGGTGGGCCGTCAGGGGGTCGAACCCTGGACCTTGGGATTAAGAGTCCCCTGCTCTACCAACTGAGCTAACGACCCAAAGCTAAAGTCCGTTGTGGCGGACTTTAAAGGAGATATCGTGTGGTGGGCCGTCAGGGGGTCGAACCCTGGACCTTGGGATTAAGAGTCCCCTGCTCTACCAACTGAGCTAACGACCCGATATCAACACGAAGCAAGAACTGGGGTGGGTAAAGGGACTCGAACCCTCGACCTACGGGACCACAACCCGTCGCTCTAGCCAACTGAGCTACACCCACCGTGTCCTGTGCGCTTCGCGCTCGACTATTATTGCAAGGAACGCCACGCGATGCAAGCCCCAATTTTCAAGAATTTTGAAAAGAGTTTTTTGGATCCATTTCGAACAAATCCCACCGGTTTCATAGGAGTAAACTTGCCCCACTGCAAATCCTCGAAAGGACCGTCATGAAAGAACTCTCCAACCGCACGGCAACGTTTACCGATTCGGTCATCCGCCGCATGACACGCATCTCCAATAAGTACGGCGCTGTCAATCTCTCGCAGGGCTTCCCCGACTTCGATCCCCCGGCGCAGCTGCTCGATAGCCTCAGCGCCATCGCCAGCGACCCCAAGCCGCTCTATCACCAGTACTCCATTACCTGGGGCTCCCAGGCCATGCGCGAGGCGCTCGCCGCCAAACAGGAGCACTTTATGGGCATGCCGGTAAACCCCAACGAGAACATCGTGGTCACCTGCGGCTCCACCGAGGCCATGATGGCCGCCATGATGACGGTTACGAACCCCGGAGACAAGGTCGTCATCTTCTCGCCGTTCTACGAGAACTACGGCGCTGACACCATTCTCTCGGGTGCCGAGCCCATCTATGTGCCGCTCAACCCGCCCACATTCGACTTTGACCGCGAGGCGCTCGAGGCAGCCTTCCGCGACAACGACCCCAAGGCCATCGTCCTGTGCAACCCTTCTAACCCTTGCGGCAAGGTCTTTACGCGCGAGGAGCTCACCTTCATCGCCGACCTCTGCAAAAAGTACGACGCCTACTGCATTACCGACGAGGTATACGAGCACATCGTCTACGCGCCCCACGAGCACGTCTATATGGCCACGCTGCCCGGCATGTTCGAGCGAACCATCAGCTGCAGCTCGCTGTCTAAGACGTACTCCATCACCGGTTGGCGCTTGGGCTACACCATCGCTCCGTCCCAGATCACCGAGCGTATCAAGAAGGTCCACGACTTTCTCACCGTGGGTGCCGCCGCTCCCCTGCAGGAAGCCGTTGTCACCGCCCTCAACTTCGACGACAGCTATTACGATGAGGTCCTCGACCTCTACACCGCCAAACGCGACTTGTTCTGCCAGGGGCTCGATAGCATCGGTCTTGAGCATAACGTGCCGCAGGGCGCCTACTACGTCATGATGGACATCTCTGAGTTTGGCTATGACAGCGACCTCGAATTCTGCGAGGACCTCGCATCCAAGGTGGGCGTGGGCGCCGTGCCCGGCTCGAGCTTCTTCCGCGAGCCCGTCAACCATCTGATTCGTTTCCACTTTGCCAAGCGGGACGAGACGCTTAACGCGGCACTGGAGAACCTCAAGTCTCTACGTGATAAAATCAAGCCGCGCGGGTAAGGACGGCCCGGCAGCTAAAGTAGCCAAAGAAGCCTCGCACCGCCCGCCACGTTGCGAGGCTTCTTTTTATAGCGCTTTCTTAAATGGTTTAGAGCCCTATACTTTAGTCACGGAGCAACTCGTCCCAGAGAGAGGAATACTATGGCAGAACAGCAGCTTATCGGAGCGCTCGAGGCCGGCGGCACCAAGATGGTCTGCGCCACGGGCTATGCAGACGGTACGGTCCTGGAGCGTGAGCAGATCGCGACCACGACCCCGCAGGAGACCGTTGAGGCCGTCAATGCATGGTTTGCCGACAAGGGCATCGCCGCGCTGGGCATCGGCGCCTTTGGCCCCACCGCAGTCAACCCTGCCTCGCCCCAATACGGCAAGATCCTGGAGACGCCCAAAACGGCATGGCGCTACTTTGACCTGCTGGGCACTATCCAAAACGAGCTCAATATCCCCTGCGGCTACGACACCGACGTCAACGTCGCCTGCCTGGGCGAGGTCACCTTTGGTTGCGCCCAGGGCCTCACTGACGTTGTGTATCTGACCATCGGCACCGGCGTGGGCGCCGGCGTGCTCTCGGGCGGTAAGCTCGTACACGGCATGATGCATCCCGAGGCCGGCCACATCCTGGTCACGCGCGACCCGCGCGACACCATTGGCGAGCACAGCGCCTGCCCCTTCCACGACAATTGCCTCGAGGGTCTCATCGCCGGCCCCGGCGTTAAAAAGCGCTGGGATGGCAAGAGCGCCGGAGACATGGCCGATGACCCGGAGGCCATGGACCTGCTCGCAGGCTATCTGGCACAGGCGCTCATGACCTACACGCTGTGCTACGCGCCGCAAAAGATCATCATCGGTGGCGGCGTGGCCGACCACACCCCCATCGTGCCGCTCGCGCGCAAGAAGTGCGCCGAGATGCTCAACGGTTATATCGTCACGCCCGAGGTCAACGACATCGATACCTATATTGTCAACAACAGCCTTGAGGGCAAGCAGGGCATCATGGGCTGCCTGGCCCTGGGCGCGCAGGCGCTTCAGTAACAGACGCACCCACAGGGCGTGGCGCGCCCGGCAAATCCAACCTACGGAACGACGCCACCACGCCCTATATAAGCCCTCTAATAAAAAAAGCCGCCTAGCACCAAGCATACGTCCTAGGCGGCCTTTTTGGCACATATGAGCGATCGTAGTAGATATCGGAGCACAACGCCCGTTGCCGCTCCACAGCAGTCGATCATCACATCGGTGATCATGCCGGCGCGTCCCGGCACAAAGAGCTGAATCGTCTCGTCGATCGAAGGAATCAGCAGCAGGAACACCGCCGTGGGCAGCAGCACGTCAAAGGTGCGCCGGCCCTCAAAATCAAAGGCGTGCGTTGCCAGGATGCCGAGCACCGTATACTCGGTAAAATGCGCGCACTTGCGAACAACAAAGTTGGTCACCCATGCATATGGAAGTCCCACGCCGTGCAGGAAACCGCGGATAGCCACCATGACCGTTAGGCTCAGCGAGCCCGACCCCGAGCCGGGAACCAGCGAATTGCCCCAGATCAAGAGCGCCATCAGGCAGGTCACGACCGCCCATTTTCGATTGATCTTAACCATGCAGAAGTTATGCCTCCGCGCGGAGCGGCGCGAAGCTGGCGGTACCGCCCTCGATTACGCTCAGATAGGCACGACCCGTACGCTTGGCGGTAGAGGACTGCAGGCGCTCGATCTCTTCCTCGAGGATCTGATTGACGCGCTCGTGACGACGATTTTCCATAATGCCGGCGGCAATAGCCTCGGCTCGCTCAATGCTCTCACGCGAGATACGGGCGGTATCCTCGGGGAACACAGCGCTGTGACGGCCGACATAGGCGGGGGCAGCAGGCTGAGGGGCAGCGACGGGAGCGGGGGCTGCAACAGGAGCAGGCTCGTCAATCTCATCCAGAATCGCGGTGGCGGCGGCCCACATGTCCTCGTGGCCCGAGTAATCGGCCATGGGAACATCAACCTCGAGCGAGGCGTCCGGAAGGTCGCCGGTGTCGATGCGATCTTGGGCATCAATCGATGCGGTGATGGCTGCAGGCTCATCGAGGTCATCGAGATCGATGTCCGCGGCACCGGAGATGATAGGCATGCTGGCGAGGTTTGCATTGTACGGCGCAGCCTCAGCCGCCTGCTGCTGGGCAGGAGCGCCCCACAACGAGCTTTCGGCGGCACGGCGAGCGGCAACGGCCTCCTCGTCCGCAGTCATGGCTTCATCAACGTACGAATTGTCGGCAGAAGCGTTCGCGTCCGCCGAGGTAGCGCTGTAGGCGTTATTGGCTGCCGCGTTGGCAACGAGTGCCACGAAAGCCGCCGTGCTGCCCGCAGGGGCGGCCTGTGAGCCAGACACGGCGCGTGCCGCGGCGGCGATGTCGTCGCGATTGAAGGAGCCGGTCTGCCCGCCGTTGGTGAGCTCGTCGATGGCGACTTGATAGACGTCGCGCGAGTGTGCAGGGTCGCAGCTCACCGGCGAATCGTCGTCGAGCATACTGTCGATCATGGACCAAGCCTCGTCCTCGTCCATAGCATCTGCGGCTCGAGCGATGGTAGGGACACCATCATCGGCATGACGGCGCTGGAACGCACCAGTCAGGCCGGAAAGGAATGCCGAGGTAGACTGCTCCGCCTGAGCCTGAGAAGCAAAAGCCGCAGCGTAAGGAGTCGCATCCTGCTGCTGAGCTGGAATCGAGGCGGTCTTGAACTCGCTTTGATGCTGATTGAGATTGGCGGCACCGCCCATGGCATCGGGCTGGAACAGACGCTCTTCACGCTGCGCACGATACTCGGAGATACCCAGCGAGGCGGCATAGATACCCACGCCCGCCACCGCGCCCACGGCGAAGGGAACCGCACCCGCCACGACCGTCTCGTTCACAGACGAAAACGGCAGCGTCGCGGCATACATAACCACGGGAGCGGCAAGACCGATCCCGCACGAAAGTCCGGCAAGGACTGCTCGTTGTGTTGCATCAGAAGAAGCCATGAGCTCTCCCCATCTTCCAGCACCCAAATCGCATCATTCAGTTGGCTGCGCGAGAGAAGATGAAGCGGGGCTATGCCCCAAAGCAACGGTATATGGTTCGTTTCATCTGCGTTTTCCGTCGCGAAGCTTAAAAGCTATTATGCGAAACCGCCCTGTCGATTGCAAGCGACGATGTCGGATTGAAACGGGAAACCTGCTGCTTGCCAGTCTTATGGTCAAAAATAAGCGCGGAGCGGCGATATGGAAAAGGGCCGAGGCTCAAAGCCCCGACCCTTTATCGCATTGATGGCTATCGCTGCGTGTGGATGACAACCTAGAACGTCTGCTCGTAGTCGCTGTGCTTTTTGGCCGAACGCACCAGGAACTCCTGGTTGGTGTTGGTGCCCTTAAGACCCTTGATAAACGATGCGGCTGCGCGCTCGGTGTTGTTCATGCCGGCAAGAATGCGACGCAGGCCAAAGACAAACGGACGCATCTGCTCGTCAACCAACAGGTCCTCGTTACGCGTACCGGAGGCAACGGGGTCGATAGCCGGGAAGATGCGGCGATCGGCCAGGTCGCGGTCGAGCTTAAGCTCCATGTTGCCGGTGCCCTTGAACTCCTCAAAGATGACTTCGTCCATCTTGGAGCCGGTGTCGATGAGGGCAGAGGCCAGGATGGTGAGCGAGCCACCGTTCTCGATATTGCGGGCTGCGCCCAGGAAGCGCTTGGGCGGATACAGTGCCGCCGAATCGACGCCGCCCGAAAGGATGCGGCCCGAGGCGGGCGCCGCCAAGTTGTAGGCGCGGGCAAGACGCGTGATGGAGTCGAGCACCACCACGACGTCGCCACCCAGCTCCACGATGCGCTTGGCGCGCTCGATGACGAGCTCTGCCACACGAGTGTGGTTGTCGGCGGGCATATCGAAGGTCGACGCCACAACCTCGCCCTTGATGGAACGCTGCATATCGGTGACCTCTTCGGGGCGCTCGTCGACGAGCAGGCAGATGAGGTGCACCTCGGGGTTGTTAATCGAGATAGACTGGCAGATCTTCTTGAGGATCGTGGTCTTGCCGGCCTTGGGCGGGGACACGATCAGGCCACGCTGACCCTTGCCGATCGGCGACACGATGTCGATGGCGCGACCGGTAATGGAGTCCTTGCCGTGCTCCATGCGCAGCGGCTCATTGGGATAGACCGGGGTGAGGTCGCCGAACTTGGGACGGTTGCGAATCTGCTCGGGGTCCAGACCGTTGACGGTCGTGATTTTGGCGAGGCCGGCGCGCTTGTCGCCGCCGCGCGAAGGACGCAGCGAGCCCTCGATAACGTCGCCCGTGCGCAGGCGCGCGGAGCGGATGAGGTAGGCGGGCACGAAGGCGTCGTCGTTGGACTTCATGTAGCCATGGGCGTGGATGATGCCGGAGCTGTCCGGGCGAATCTGCAGAATGCCCTTGATGTCGCGGAAGCCCTCGGCCTTCGCGGCGGTGGTGTAGATCTCTTCGACGAGTTCGGCCTTCTTCTTGCCGGTCGTCTCAATCTCGAACTCCTTGGCCTTCTCGCGCAGCTCGGCGACCTTCATGGCCGCGAGCTCCTCGCGCGAAAGCGTGGGCTCAGTCGGAGCGGCATTGCGCTCCTTATTGCGCTGCTTGCGGTCGCGCTGACGGTTGCGGCGATCGTTGTTGCGCTCGTCCTTGCGGTCGCTGCGGTCGTCATTGCGCTTGTGCTGGCGACGGTTGGGGCGAGCGCCGTCTTCGGCCTCGGCGGGCGCGGCGCCATCGGTTGCGGCGGCGTTGGCATTGGCCTCGGCGCCGGAATCAATCTGCGCTTCGGCATCAGCCTGCTGCTCGGACGCCTTGGCCTTAGCGGACTTCTTACGACCGCGCTTGGGCTTCTCGTACGCAGACTGTTCGACGTCTTGGGGCTCGGCGGCATCAGTCGATGCATCGGCGGTCGTCTCGTCGGAATCCTCGGACGCACCCTTCTTGGCAGCCTTGGCCTTGGACGTGCGCTTAGCAGCAGTACGATGGCTGCGACCAGGACGGACGTCGGCGGGCTCGGCATCGGCGGGAGCGGCCTCGGAAGTCGTAGCATCCTGAACGGGTGCATCGGCAGCGGTTGCAGACTCGGCGGTCGCCGCAGCATCCCGAGCGGCGGCGGCTGCGGCTGCGGCCTTCTCTGCCTCGACGAAGGCCTTGGGCTTGCGACCGCGACGGTGCGGGCGCAAAGCCGGATCGACAACGGGAACTTCGCTGGCCTCGACAAGCGCAGCGGGCTCAGCTGGCGATGCGCCCTCCCCTGCCGCGGAACGGACCGAAGCCTCAGTGAGCTCGGGGGTTACCTGTTCAGCAACCTGCTCGGCCTTAGCAGCCGTGCGACGGCGTGTGCGCGGTGCCGGCTTCTCGGTCGGCAGGTCGGAGGCAGGGGTCTCGGTGGCGGCAGGGGTCTCGGGCACAGACGGAGCTGCAAGCTCGGTCAGAGCCGCGGCCTCGCGCTCGGCAGCACGACGGCGGGCGCGCACCACCTGAGCCTCGCTAATCTGCGCCAACGCACGTGCCTGCGCGACCTCATCGGAAATCGGCGCCGAGGAGTCAGCTGCAACGGTACGCTTGGCGCGCGTCGTGCGCGTGGTACGGCGCTTGGGCTTGGTGACCTCCTCGCCGTCATCGGCAGGCTTGGCCGCGCGGCGCGTACGCTTGGGCTTTGCCGGAGCAGCCTCCTCACCAGTTGCAGGCACGGCCTTCTCAGCCGCTACAGGCGTAGGCGTCGAAGCAGCCTTAGGCGTCTCAGGAGCCGAGGCTTGCGCGGGCGCCGCGACCTGGTCCGACGCAACCGGTGCAGCGGGAGCGGCTTGCGTCGTCGTTATTTCGTTTTCTTGCTGTTGATCAGACACAGTGTTTGCTCAACTTTCTTTTCAAGCCCTGTGATCACATGCTCCCTGCATAAACCTTCAGGGCGGCTAAACAGTCTAGCTCCGTCAAAAACCGACGGACATCATTGATCTGTATCGAGATATTTGCGTCATATACGCAGCGTTAGTGTAACACAACCGCCGCCACCTGCAACTTAGTCATTGGGGACGTTCTTAAACGACTAGTCAAAAGGGGCACTCTTTGGTTTAACACCCACAAATCTGACTGCCTCCGCCAAAACTATGGCGGTTTACTACGATGAATCGCTCAACCGCGACCACTCCGAAACTTGTTGAACTAAAACCGCAGGTAGATGCCTTGCACTTTTTAGCGAAAAGCCGGCGTGGTTGGAATATCTCAATTCATCGTAGTAAACCGGCATAGTTTCGTATTTCCAGCAGTTCCAAATTCGTCAACACGCCGGCGTTTATGCAAAAAGCCCGACCTCCGTGGGAGATCGGGCTTTCAAGGCTCAGTTAAACCAAACCTGCGCGGTCAAATGACTCGATGATTACATCTGCTCGGGCGCGGAAACGCCAACGAGGGTGAGCACCAGGGCGAGCGTCACGCGAACGGCATCGCAAGCGGCCAGACGGGCACGCGAAAGCTCGGGGTCGACGGGACGGCCCTCGCTCGGCAGCACCTGGCAGGCAGCATAGAAGCTGTGGAAGTCGCCGGCGAGCTCCTCGGCAAAGTGCGTCAGACGGAACGGAGCGCGGTCGCGAGCGCAGCTGGCGATGAGGTCGGTGAGCTCGTTGAGCTTACGCGAAAGGGCGAGCTCGGTCGGGTCGGTCAGCAGCGAGTAATCGACGTTCTCACCGATGGCCTTGGCGGCGACGGCCTTCATGCCCATCTCGTCAGCCTGCTCGGGCGTAACGTCGGCGGCACGGCGCAGAATGGAGCACACGCGGGCGTGAGCGTACTGCACGTAGTACACCGGGTTGGAGTTGTCGCGCTTCTTGACGGCCTCGATATCGAAGTCGACCATCTGGTTGGAGCTCTTGGAGATGAGCGTGTAACGGGCAGCGTCGGAGCCGACCTCGTCGACGAGCTCCTGCAGGGTCACCATGGTGCCCTTACGCTTGGACATACGGACGGGTTTGCCGTTGCGCAGCAGGTTGACGAGCTGGCCCAGCAGAACCTCAAACTTGCCGGGGTAACCCAGAGCGTCGCAGACGCAGCGGACGCGCTCGATGTAACCGTGGTGGTCGGCGCCCCAAATGTCGATGACGTGGTCAACGCGCTGGAACTTATCCCAGTGATAGGCAACGTCGGAGGCGAAGTAGGTGTACTCGCCGTCGGACTTGATCAGGACGCGGTCCTTGTCATCGCCCAGGTCGGTGGAGCGGAACCACAGGGCACCGTCCTTGGTATAGAGGTAGCCCATCTTGTCGAGCTTCTCAAAAGCGCGGTCAACGGCGGAGGTGCCGGCGGTCTCACCCTCGGTGTCCTTCACGTACAGCGAACGCTCGGAGTACCAACGATCGAAGTCGCAATTGACGGCGTGGCAGAGGTCGCGCATGTTGTCGACCATCTTTACGTAGCCGCGCTCGCGGAAGCTCTCCATGCGCTCCTGAGGATCGGCGTCGACCCACTTATCGCCGTCGGTGCGCCAGAACTCGGCAGCCTCGTCGATGATGTAGTCGCCGCCGTAGGAGTCCTTGCCCAGAGTCTCGGCAAAGTTATCCTGATACGGATGGGTCTCGGGGTGCTCGTCGTTCTCGTCGGCAACAAAGGCGTCGCGGTCGGCGATCAGCAGCTTGTGAGCCTCGTCGATATCAACGCCCTGCTTGGCGATGATGTCGGCAAGCTGCATATAGCGCGTGCTGATGGAGTTGCCGAAGGTGTTCATCTGAGAGCCGTGGTCGTTGATGTAGAACTCACGCTGGATGTCGTAACCGGCGTGGTCCATGACACGGCAGAGCGAGTCGCCCAGCGCGGCCCAGCGGCCGTGGCCGATGTGCATGGGGCCGACGGGGTTAGCGGAAACGAACTCGACCTGGGTCTTCAGGCCACCACCGACGTTGGACTTAGCGAAGTCCATGCCCTTCTCGCGAGCCTCGCCAAAGATGGCATTCTTGACGGCAACGGAGAGGTAGAAGTTGATGAAGCCGGGGCCTGCGATCTCGACCTTCTCGATCGCGGGGTCCTCGGGCATATGGGCAACGATGGCCTCGGCGATCTTGCGCGGGGCGCAATGGGCCAGCTTGGCGGACTTCAGGGCCATGGTAGAGGTCCACTCGCCATGAGAAGTGTCAGCCGGTCGCTCGATGGCGCAATCGTCAAGTTCAAATGCGGAAAGGTCGCCGGCCTCCTGGGCCGCAGCAAGCGCAGCGCGTACCAGCTCTTCAATCTTCTCGGGCATAGGTCCTCCTTGTGTTAAAGCCCCCGAGCTCTTGGTCACTCGTAGGGCAAAAGCCAGAGTTTGTAGCACTCTATCACAAGCAGTAGCTACTGTCGCAGGGTAAAGCTAATAGATATTGCATATGCACAAAATTGACTACAGCTTGTATGGAGTCACTCAAAGATGCCAGTCTGCCTGCAAATTATGCACGCGTTGAAAATGCATAAAGGTATGAATGAGCTGCGTCTGTTATCGAATACTCTTACCTATCAGAGTTGTGTGCTTTTCCTGCATAAAGTGAGGATTTGCGCACGTCAGCGTGTTATTCTAGAAATACGTAAATTCGTATAAGTTGGAGGTAGCATGTTCTCAATCGGTCAACACGTCATTCATCCGGGCCAGGGAGTCTGCACCGTCGTCGGTTTTAGGGACGATACACCGCAGCCTATGCTGCTGCTCGAGACCAAGCAGGGACATGCGCAGACGATCCTCATGTACCCCGTGGCGCAGGCCGATCGTTTGCACGCCGCCATCTCTCAGCAAGATGCCGAGCACCTGCTGAGCCACTATGACGAGCTGGAGTGCGACACCTTTACCGAGCGCAACAGCTCACTTGAGGAGACGCACTTTAAGCAGCAGCTCAAGCTGGGCGCGCCCGAGACGGTCCGCGTGGCAAAGACCATGATGCACCGCATTCGCCAGGCCGAGGAAGCTGATAAAAAGCCCAGCTCCTACTACATGCGCGTACTCAAGGAAGCCAAGCGCCGCTCCATCGAGGAGTTCGCTGTGGCCTTGGGCGTCACCGAGGAGGACGCTGAAGCCCGCCTAGCCCAAGCCGCCCTCAACTAACCCAACCGCGCTAAAACCACCACAAAGGGGACAGGCACCTTTGTGGTGGTTTTCTTGTTCTAGTAGTATTCATTCTTATCGATACCCACGAGCACAAGGAGTCTCCTATGGCAGAGCCGCTTACCGCCGGAATCACCCGCGACCGCGCGTTCGAACTGCTCAACGAGCACAACAAGGACCCGTTCCATATCACCCATGGCGAGACGGTCGAGGGCACTATGCGCTACTTTGCGCGCGAGTTCGACCCCGAGAACGAGGAGTTTTGGGGCATCGTCGGTCTGCTGCACGACCTGGATTGGGAGGAGCATGAGGACGACCCCATGAACCACACCATCTATGCTGCCGAGATTCTTAAGGGCGAAGGTGCGTCTCCAGAGCTCATTCGCGCCATCCAGACGCACACGTCCGACTTCAACACCTCGCTGCCCAAGCCCGAGCTGCAGATGGAAAAGATCCTGTTTGCCTGCGATGAGCTCACCGGCCTGATCGGCGCTGCAGTCATCATGCGCCCGAGCAAGAGCGTTATGGACTTTACGACCAAGTCGCTCAAGAAGAAGTTCAAGGACAAGCGCTTTGCCGCCGGCTGCTCGCGCGACGTGATTTCGCAGGGCGCCGAGATGTTGGGCTGGGAGCTCCCCGAGCTCTTTGACCGCACCATCGCGGCCATGCAGTCCTTCGCCCCCGACCGCGATACCTTCCAGGCCTAACCGCCCACGCCACCTTAAACCGCCACAAAGGGGACAGGCACCTTTGTGGCGGTTTTTCTTGCGCGGTCGTTAGGGGCGGACCTGACCGGTGCCTCGGAGCTTGTATTTGTAAGTGGTGAGGGCCTCGGCGGCGAAGGGGCCGCGGGCATGGAGCTTTTGGGTCGAGATACCGATCTCGGCGCCCAGGCCAAACTCGCCGCCGTCGGTGAAACGCGTGCTGGCGTTGGCGTACACGGCCGAGGCATCGACCGCATCCAGGAAGCGCTCGCAAGCATCCGTGTCCTCGGCAACGATGGCCTCGGAGTGCATCGTGCCGTAGCGGTTGATGTGTGCGATGGCCTCGTCCTCGTTTGCCACGACCTTCACGCTCATCTCGAGCGCTAGGTACTCGCGACCCCAGTCCTCCTCAGTCGCGGCGACGTAGTCATCGCCTTCCACAAAGCTGGCGTCGGCGCACGCGGCGCACGTGGCTTCGTCGCCGTGAATGAGCACGCCGTGGTCGTGCAGCACGGCAACGACCGCAGGCAAAAACGCATCGGCCACAGCACGGTCGACCAGCAGCGACTCGGCGGCATTGCACACGCCTACACGCTGGGTCTTGGCATTAACGATAATGTTGAGCGCCTTATCAAAGTCGGCGGATTCATGCACGTAGATGTGGCAGTTGCCCGTGCCCGTCTCGATCACCGGCACAAGCGACTCGCGCACGCAGCGCTGGATCAGGCCTGCACCGCCGCGCGGAATGAGTACGTCGACAACGCCGCGGAGCTTCATGAGCTCGCCAGTGGCCTCGCGGTCGGTGGACTCGATCATCGACACGGCCTCGCGCGGGAAACCCTTGGTCTCGAGCGCATCGGCCAGCAGCTCGGCGATCATGGCACACGAGTGATAAGCCAGCGAGCCGCCGCGCAGAATGCAGGCGTTGCCGGTGCGGATGCAGATGCCCGCGGCGTCGGCCGTCACGTTGGGGCGCGCCTCGTAGACCATAGCGACCAGGCCCAGCGGCACGCTCACACGGGTCAGGTCCACGCCGCTTGCAAGCACGCGGTGGTCGAGCACGCGGCCGACGGGATCGGGCAGCTCGGCGAGCTTTTCCAGGCCGGCGGCCATGCCCTCGACGCGCTCGGGCGTCAGCAGCAGGCGATCGAGGAGCCCCGCTGAGGTGCCCGCATCGCGCGCAGCGGACATATCGAGCTCGTTGGCGGCGACGATGGAGTCGACACCGTTGCGCAGTGCTGCGGCCATGGCGCGCACGGCCTCCTGGCGCCGCTCATCGCTCGCCGTGGCAAGCGAGGCCGACGCTGCCTTGGCGGCAATGGCAAGATCGTGGACATACGTGGCTATATCGACCGACATGGGCGGCCCTTTCTCCTAGAAGTTTGCAACCATGGTAGCCGATTTGCGCATGGCCTCGCCCGCGGCGGTAGAATTGGTCAACCCGAAACACCGCAACGAACGGAAGACTCACATGGCCCTCATCACTTCGTACCACGTCCCCGGCCTTTACGTCGAGGACCACAGCATCGACGTCCCCCTTGACTGGCGCGGCCTGGAGCCGATGCTCCTGGCCGTCGGCAGCACCATACGCCGCGGCGCTATGCCGGCACCCATCGCCGGCGCGCCCGAGAGCATCAAGCTCTTCTACCGCGTGGTTTGCGCGCCCGACCGCATCAACGACGATCTGCCGCTGCTCCTGTTTTTGCAGGGCGGCCCCGGCGGCGAGAGCCCGCGTCCGCTGTCGCCCACAAGCGACGGCTGGATCGAGGAGGCCGTCAAGCACTTCCGCGTGGTCCTTCCCGACCAGCGCGGCACCGGACGCAGTAGCTGCGTGGACGGACGCACGATCAAGGCACTGGGTGATCGCGCAACGGCCGCCGGCGCCGATACAGCACGCTCGCAGGCGGACTTCCTCAAGCGCCACCTCGCCAGCTCCATCGTGCGCGATTTTGAATACCTGCGACTGGTGGGCTTTGGCGGCAAGCCGTGGGTCACGCTCGGCCAGAGCTACGGCGGCTTTTTGACGCTGAGCTATCTGTCGCTCTTCCCCGAGGGCGTGGCGGCGAGCTTTACCTGCGGCGGCATCCCCCACGTGCCGGCGAGCGCCAGCGAGGTCTACGTGCACACCTTCCCGCGCATGGCCGCCAAGACGCAGCAGTATTACGACCGCTACCCCGCCGACGTCGATCGCGTGGCAGCCCTGGCCGATGCGCTCGAGGCACAGAAGCCCGTGCTGCCCGACGGCTCGCCGATGACGGTCGAGCGCCTACAGCTCATGGGCAGCGACTTTGGCATGAAGCCGAGCTTTGAACGCATGCATTGGATTATCGATCACGCTTTTGTTGATGGCGACGGCACGCTGACCTGCGACGCCTCGGTATCTGACAGTTTTTTGATGCGCGCCTTCGAGCGCACCAACACGCGCACGAATCCGCTGTACTGGACGCTGCAGGAGTTCATATACGCCGACGGTAACACTATGCCCATTGGCTGGGCCGCGGCTGAAGAGAAGGCTCACCGCGCCGAGTTCGACACCCTCGCGCGCCCGCTCATGTTTACCGGCGAGGCCATGTTCCCGTGGATGTTCGAGCAGATGCCCGAGCTCAAGCCCTTCAAGCCCGCCATGGACCTGCTGATGGAAGACACCAGCTGGGACAAGATTTACGACCCGCAGCGACTGGCGTGCAACGAGGTGCCCCTGCAGGCCGCGGTGTATTTCGACGACATGTACGTGGATTCGGGCCTGCAGCTTGATACGCTCAGCCGCGTGGGCAACTCGCATGCCTGGGTGACCAACGAGTTCGAGCACGACGGTCTGCACGGCAGCGTGGTGTTCAAGCACCTCTTCGACGAAGCACTCAACCGCGGAGACCTGCGCCGGATCTTCTAACAAAGGAGTGTCCCCACCTGCCGGCAGAGACGATATGAGCAGGACATAAAAACATTGAGAGCCCCTGCTGCATGAAAGACCGCGGATTAGGCCGACAATGGTGAGTGTCTAATCCAACCGTGGCGGCCACGCCGCATTCATG
>CABUWV010000016.1 GCA_902495355.1 uncultured Collinsella sp. | reverse complement strand
GGAGTGGGGCGACAGGGCCGTGTGGGAGGACCTCCACCACAGGGACCCGTACCCGTTCTGGCTGGATTAATGGATGGAAACGGATGTTCTATCGGGACACACATTTTGTCCTATAAGCCACCGCGGAGATGCGCGATCGGCCCTTTTTAGTTGCTTGGTTGCAACAGAGGTTATGAGAAGCGGGCGCTTACAGGCGGTCCTTGTTCTCGGCCTTAACGGCGTGTGCCTGCTGAACAAAGAACAGGTCGTAGACCACGATGACAAAGGCGACGATATTGACGGAGCTGCCGCCGAGTGCGGGAAGCGTGAGCACGGCTTGGAGGAGCGTGGCTGCCGCGGCAACGATACCGAGCTTAAATGCGCCGTCTACCTGCGAAGGCTTGTTGGCGCCCTTGATACCGGCGACGCCTGCGGCAAGGTCGACGAGGCCCTTAACAATCACCACAACAGCGGCGAGTGTGGCGTTCGATCCGTAAGCGGATCCAAAATTGCCGGTAACAATGCCGGCAATTCCGATGACGAGGCTGGCGATGCCCAGAACAAAATAAATCAGGGCAAGGATTTTGAGTGTCTTGCGAGCAGCGCTCATAGCTGGTCCTTTCGATGCGGGCGCGGAGAATCTGTCGCGCCCAGGTTACGGCACATATCGTGAAGCACATTGTAGTTCAACGGGACGATGCATGCGTTTGAAAGCGTCTCTTGCCTGTACGATCCAACCTTTCAAAAAGGAAAGCTGGACGTAAGCCAAATCGATGGCAGCTCATGTGCGGCGCTGCGATGATGAGGCCGTAACAAGGAGCTGGTCTCAAGGAGGAGTCATGATGTACGGAGCAGAGCAAGTACGAGAGCCGCGGTCGCTGGGAAGGCGCATGAGCGATTCTGTGATCGCTGCCGTGTGCACGGGGTTGATGGCGGTGCTTTGCATTGGGATGCTGTGGGCCATGTCGCATGTGGGACAATAGCGGACGGTTGGGTGCTGGCATAAACGGCGTCCCGCGTATTCGTTTGTTTATTAAGGAGTGTCCATGGGCGTCGTCGATCCCTTTTCTGTTGCTCGGGCCGCGGGGCTTGAGCTGACCGGGAAGCCCGAGGGCCTCACGCTCACCGACGGCTCGATGGAGCTGCGAGCCGATTTTGCCCGCATGCTGCCACGACTCAAGCAAGGCCGTCTGCAGCAAGAGCTGCTGGTAAAGGCTGCGCGCACAAAAGGCATCGAGAGCCCATGGGCGATTGATGCCACGGCAGGCTTTGGCGAGGATTCGCTGCTGTTGGCGGCCGCGGGCTTTACCGTCGATCTGTATGAGCAGGATTGCGTGATCGCGGCGCTCCTCAAGGATGCCTTGGATCGCGCGGCGGATGATCAGGTGCTTGCGGCTGCCGTGGCTCGCATGCGCCTTCATGCGGGCGAGGACAGCATTGCCGGCCTTCGCCATACAGCTGGGCTGATCGAGCAGGACGAGCTCGCGGCTCCCGACGTGGTGTATCTGGACCCCATGTTTCCCGGGCGCACCAAGAGCGCGGCGGTTAAAAAGAAGTTCCAACTCTTGCATCATCTGGAACAGCCGTGCGCCGATGAGGAGACGCTGGTCGAAGCTGCGCTTGCCGTGCACCCGCGCAAGGTCGTTATCAAACGACCGGTGAAGGGGCCACTGCTTGCCGGCGTTAAGCCGAGCTATCAGCTTGCGGGCAAGGCCGTTCGTTACGATGTTTTGGTGCCGCCGCGTCCGTAGCTTGCGTACGATGGTTGGCGCTCCGTCAGTGCCGTGCCGATGTGGGGTCTATTTCCAAGGGTGCGACGTCAGGTGCCAGCCGCCGCAGTATTCGCATTTGTAGCAGGCCAAACCACGCCGCCCGCGGTTTTCGCAGTCGGCCATAACTGCCTCGGCCTCGGCGCGCGTGTCGTAACGGTTTTTGCGTTCGCACGACTTGTAGCGCCAGGCCTCGTCGCGCTCGGCGTCCAGGGCGTCGCGTCGCTCGTCCTCGCGCGCAAACAGGTCGCTCATATCGCCGCCCGTGGCAGCGCCCAAAAACTCGCTTTTGGCCTTTGACCAGGCGGCTCGCTTTTTGCTTCCCATCTGCTTCGCGCCCTTCTCCAAACGTTGGTATCATTGCTCAATCAAAGTGATACCAATAAACGTGAGGTCGCCGCGTGATGATCAGAAAAACCCTCGATACCGACATTCCCGCTGTCATGGCTATCTATGACGCGGCCCGCGCCTTTATGCGCGCGCATGGCAACGCCACGCAGTGGCCCGAGGGCACGCCTTCGGCCGAGCAGCTGGCTGCCGATATTGCCGCTGGTGGCAGCTATGTGTGCGAAGTCGACGGTCGCGTGGTGGCGACGTTTGCCTTTTTACCGGGTCCGGACGAGTGCTATGACGTAATTGAGGACGGGCAATGGCGCAGCGACACTCCGTACGCCGTGCTGCACCGTGTGGCGTCCGACGGCACCGCGCACGGTATCGCGGCCGCGATGTTTGCCTTTGCCAAAGAGCGTGTCGATCACCTGCGTATCGACACGCATCAGGACAACCTGCCCATGCAGGGTGCGAGTATTAAGGCGGGGTTCGAGCGTGCCGGCGTCGTGTATGTGTCAGACGGCACGCCGCGTGTTGCGTTTGACTGGCTGCGCGAGGCATAAGAGCGAGAGCTCGTGTCAGTAATGCGCGTGAACGAAAATGGCCCCGGGCGGGGCCATTTTCGATTACTGCGCTGTTTTGAAAGCCGGCTTTCGCAAGGCGCGAACCTACGAAAATCGCCGCGCGGCAACGCGGGGCGATGAGCTCGGTCGGGGGATAGGGCCCGCTTCGCCCGCCGGCCCGTAAATTGTATCATCCAGTGTGGAGCGTGAGCGCCCGTTGCCGCGTGCGATGGGCTTGTAATAAGAGGAGAGCCATGTCGAAGCAGGCAGTCGTTGGAATCTTGGCGCATGTCGATGCCGGCAAGACCACGCTGGCCGAGGCCATGCTGTTCAACGCGGGTCGCATTCGCAAGCGCGGCCGCGTGGACGATGGCGATTCGCATCTGGACACTAACGCGATCGAGCGCGAGCGTGGCATCACAATTTTCTCGTCGCAGGCCGTGTTCGACCACGGTGATACCCACGTCATGCTCGTGGATGCACCAGGGCATGTCGATTTTTCTGCCGAGGCGGAGCGTACATTGCGCGCACTCGACTACGCGATTTTGGTTGTGGGTGCCAACGACGGCGTGCTGGGGCATACCGAAACCCTGTGGCGCCTGCTTGCGCGCTATGATATTCCGACGTTCATCTATATCAACAAAATCGATTTGGAGAATCCCGGCCGTGATGTTTTGCTGGCACAACTTGGGCAGTGTCTTTCCGAGGGTTGCCTGGATGCCAACGAACTGCTGGCGAGCGGCGCCGTTCAGGAGGACGCTGCTGCGTTGGACGAGGCGGCGCTCGAGGAGTTTCTTGAGGCGGGTGAGCTTTCCGTCGCGACGCTGTCGCGCATGGTTGCTGAGCGCAAGCTCTTTCCCTGCTTTGCCGGCTCGGCGCTCAAGGACCAAGGCGTGGACGAGCTGCTGGATGGCATATGCGCGCTGATGCGCGAACAGGCATGGCACCCGGAGCTTGCCGCCCGCGTCTACCGCGTGAGCCGTGGGGATCGCGGTGAGCGCTTGGCTTGGGTTAAAGTGACCGGCGGCACGCTGCATGCCAAGCAGATGATTGGCGGACGTTCCGGTGCCGAGGCATGGGAGCAAAAGATCGACCAGGTGCGCATCTATAACGGCGAGAAATACGAGCTTGCCCAGGAAGTTGCCGCTGGCGGCATCTGCGCCGTGACGGGTCTTGCGCACGTTCGCCCAGGGGACGCCCTGGGCGCGGAGCCCGCGGGCGATGCGTCCGTCATTGCGCCGGTCCTCACCTATACGGTGCTGCCGAACGAGCACGATGTCCATACGGTGTTCAAGGCACTGACTGAGTTGGCGGACGAGGATCCCACGCTCGGCGTAAGCTGGAATACGCATCTTGAGCAGATTCATTTGCAGTTGATGGGCGCCGTGCAACTCGAGGTCGTACAGCGGGTGTTGGCAGATCGCTTTGGCCTTTCGGTTGCGTTTGAGTCTGGCGGCATTCTCTATAAGGAGACTATTTCGCAGCCGGTCGAGGGCGTGGGCCACTTTGAGCCGCTGCGCCACTATGCCGAGGTGCATCTACGCCTGGAGCCGTTGCCAGCGGGTTCGGGCGTGCAGTTTGGTACCGTGACCTCGACCGACGAGCTCGATCTTAACTGGCAGCGTTTGGCACTCACCAACGCCATGGAGCGCGATCACCTGGGCGTGCTGACCGGCTCGCCCATCACCGATGTGCGCATTACGCTCACGGGCGGCCGTGCGCATGCCAAACATACCGAGGGCGGCGATTTTCGCCAGGCCACGTACCGCGCGATTCGCCAGGGTTTGATGCAGGCGCGCGAGGCCGGCGCGGCGGTGCTGTTGGAGCCGTGGTATCGCTTTGAGCTCGAGGTGCCGGGGGAGTGCGTGGGTCGGGCGCTCTCGGATGCCACGCGCATGGGTGCTGAGTACGAGCCGCCGACGATGACAGGCGACCGGGCGAAGCTTGTGGGTCGTGTACCGGCATCAGAGGTGCAGGATTACGCGCTGGAGTTGGCTGCCTACACGAGTGGTCGTGGGCATCTGTACCTGGAGTTCGCCGGCTATGCGGCATGCCATGATGCCGAGCGCGTAATCGAGACGGCCGCCTATGAGCCCGAGGCCGATCTGCCCAACACGCCCGATTCGGTCTTTTGCTCTCACGGCGCCGGTTACACGGTCAAATGGTACGACGTACCCGCCGCGGCGCACGTAAAGATCGATCCCGCTACCTTTCGCCCCTGGCGAGCGGCAGACGCAGAGTTCTTCGGCCATAGGTGACAGAGGGACAGTTCCTTTGTCACCTGCTGTTGGTATAACTCGGTATAAGTTGGTATAACTATAGGCAGCGTTTGCCAATCCGAGGAGGCCGACATGAATCCAAATCCCTTTAAGCCCACGGCTGGCAAGCGGCCTCCGATACTCATCGGTCGAGAGTCGGTCATCGAAGATTTTGAGGAAGGACTCGACAACGGCGCCGGAGCGCCGGGCAGGCTCATGCTCATTACGGGAAACCGCGGCTGCGGCAAGACGGTTCTCCTGCGGGAGCTGCAACGTCTAGCCAGCGAGCGCGGATGGGCGGTTGTCTCCGATTCCGCTTCGCTTGGCTTGTGCGACCGCCTGGCCGACGCGCTTCGCTCGAATAAACCCGTTGTGACGTCAATGGAGTTCGGGCCGTCATTTGGCCGGATGTCGGTCGAGGCGGCGCGAGCAAAGGGCGAGACGTTGCGAGGGCTGGTCAACGAGCGCCTCAAGAAGCTCGGTCCAGGCAAGGGCATACTGTTTGCGATTGACGAGGCTCAATCTGCGTCTATCGAGGAGCTGGCGGCTCTTGCCGTTCTCTATCAGCAGGTGCTCGGAGACCAGGATGCCACGGGCTTGTCCGATAGCGACCAGCGCGGCCTTGCGCTTGTTTTTGCCGGCTTACCCAGTATGGTTGACGATCTGCTCGAAGAGCCGAGCGTGACGTTTTTGCGGCGTGCCCAGCAGCGTACGCTGGGGGCGATATCTTTGCCCAAGGTGCGCGATTCGTATATCCAGACGGTCAAAGACGCTGGTCTTTACGTTGACGCGGAGACGGCGGACCATGCGGCGCGCAAAAGCATGGGGTATCCCTATATGGTTCAGCTGGTGGGCTATTACATGTGGCGGTCTGCTGTCCGGCGTGGCTCGCAGGTCATCGAAAGGCGCGATGTCGAGGATGGCCATGCGGATGCTGTCTCCGAGTTCTACGAAGCGGTTGACGCGCCCCTGTATTACGGGCTGCGCAGTCCACAGCGCCTTTTTATCGAGGTCATGGCGGTTGACGAGGGTAAACCGACGCGAATGGCGGACATCATTGAGCGCTGCGATCGCACTCAGAGCTGGGCGAGTAAATATCGCGCAAGCCTGATTCGCGAGCGCGTCATCGAGGCTGCCGGATACGGCCTCGTCCGGTTTACCGTGCCCATGCTGGGCGCGTACATTCGCGATCGAGTTTTATGGCACGAGTGATGTGACAAAGGGACGGCCCCTTTATCACATCGATAGTTGAGAGGCTAAATTATGGTGATTCATACTGAGCGTTTGACGCTTCGTCCGTGGCGCGAGGTGGATGCGGCGAGCCTGTTTACATATGCGAGCGACCCGGATGTGGGGCCGGCTGCGGGCTGGCCGCCCCATCGAAGCATTGAGGAAAGCAGGGAGATCATTCGGACAGTCTTTGCGGCACCCCATACCTTTGCCGTTTGCCTGGCTGCGACAGATGAGCCCGTGGGCAGCATCGGGCTCATGCCGCCTCGCTGTGAGTCGAACAGCCAAAGAGGCGGACTCGAGTTCGAGGTGGGGTATTGGATCGCCAAGCCATTCTGGGGTCTAGGCTTTGCTCCCGAAGCCGTGCGAGCCATGCAGCGCTATGCGTTCGAAACGCTTGGCTGCAAGGCGCTTTGGTGCGGATACTACGAGGGCAATAACAAGTCGTTACGCGTCCAGCAAAAATGTGGGTTCGCGCCACATCACGTTGAGCGCGACGTGCCCTGCGAGCTTATGGGCGATGTACGTACCGAGTGCTTTACATATTTGACCTGCGAAGACTGGCACAGGCAGGCACGGTACGAGTAATGTGACAAAGGGACAGCCCTCTTGTCATATTCGATCAACTGGAAGGGGAGCGATGGCGGTGTCGCAACAACCAAGTGCTATCGAGGTGCGTGGTGCACGCGTCCACAATCTCAAAAACATCGATATCGATATCCCGCTGGGAAAGCTCGTGGGTATTGCCGGCGTGTCGGGCTCGGGCAAGAGTTCGCTGGCGCTGGGAGTTCTTTATGCCGAGGGCTCGCGCCGTTACCTGGAGGCGCTCAGCACCTATACCCGCCGTCGTCTGACGCAGGCCGAGCACGCCCAGGTGGACGAGGTGCTGCATGTGCCAGCGGCGCTCGCATTGCATCAGCGCCCCAGCGTGCCGGGCGTGCGCTCGACCTTTGGCACCATGACCGAGCTCAACAACAGCCTGCGTCTGCTCTTTAGCCGTTGCGCCCATCACGTGTGTCCGCACTGCGGGGCGCGCGTGGAGCCGAGCCTTAACGTGGCTGCGGGCCTGTCGCTCACGTGCCCTGCGTGCGGCCGCGAGTTCTACGCGCCGAGTGCCGAGGATTTGGCTTTCAATAGCGGTGGTGCGTGCCCTACCTGCGGCGGCACCGGTGTCATGCGCGAGGTGGACGAGGCAAGCCTGGTGCCCGACGAGTCAAAGACTATCAACGAGGGCGCGGTGCTTCCCTGGGGTACGCTCATGTGGGATCTGATGAAGCAGGTGGCAGGCGAGATGGGCGTGCGTACCGACGTGCCGTTTAACCAGCTCACGCCTCAAGAGCGCGACATCGTGTTCCATGGTTCGGCGGTTAAAAAGCACATTCTCTACGTTCCCAAAAACGGCGAGGGCGCCACGCCGCTCGACTTTACCTATTACAACGCCGTCTATACCGTTGAGAATGCGCTCGCCAAGGTTAAGGACGACAAGGGGCTTAAGCGCGTGGCTCGCTTTTTGCGTGAGGGCCCATGTCGTGATTGTGGCGGCACGCGTCTTTCCGAGGCTGCGCGCCAGCCCCAAGTGCGCGGTATCAATCTGGCGCAGGCCGCGGCCATGACGCTGGGCGAGGCGAATGAGTGGGTGCGCGGGGTGCCCGCATCCTTGCCGCCCGAGATGCGGCCCATGGCGACGGATATATGCGATTCGTTTTTGAGCGCGGCCCGTCGTCTGGTCGACCTGGGCCTCGATTACCTTTCACTCGATCGCGCCGGTGCCACGCTCTCCACGGGTGAGCGCCAACGCGTGCAGCTTGCTCGCGTGGTGCGCAACCGATCGACAGGCGTGCTTTATGTGTTGGACGAGCCTTCGATCGGCCTGCATCCTGCCAATGTCGACGGCCTGGTAGGCGTGATGCACGATCTGGTGGATGACGGCAACACCGTGGTTGTTGTCGACCACGATACGCGCGTACTGGCGGAAGCCGACTATCTCGTCGAGATGGGCCCCGTTGCCGGAGCAGACGGCGGTAATGTGATTGCCACTGGTACGGTAGACGAGGTCGAGCAATCGCGGGGCAGCCGCATCGCTCCGTTTTTGCGCGCAGAGCCCAAGCGCTTGCGTCCGCAGGTGACTGACGACGAGATGTTCGACCAGGGCCATATCCGCATGGCAACCGATGCCATCCATACCGTCAAGCCACTCGAAGTCGATATCCCGCGCGGTCGCTTGGTTGCGGTGACGGGCGTTTCGGGCTCGGGTAAGACGACGTTGGTGCTCGAGACGCTCATTCCGGCACTCAAGGCGCAGGCAGCCGGCGAGCGCCTGCCGGGGCACGTGCGTTGGGTCGATGCCGAGGGCATTGCCCGCGCAAATCTGATTGACGCTACGCCCATCGGCGCCAACGTGCGCTCGACGGTGGCGACTTATGCCGACATCCATGATGAGCTGCGCCGCGCCTTCGCCCGTACGCCCGAGGCCAAGGCGGCCGGCTACAAGGCGGGCGCCTTTAGCTACAACACTGGCGCCTTGCGTTGCCCTACGTGCGATGGCACGGGTTCGATATCGCTCGACGTGCAGTTTTTGCCCGATGTCGAGATCGTCTGCCCGGCATGTCGCGGCTCGCGTTATGCGGATGCGGCTTCGCATATCCATCGCGAGGGCAAGGACGGGAGCTTGCTTACGTTGCCGCAGCTCATGGACATGAGTGTGGACGAGGCCCTCGACGCCACGGTGGGACTCAAGAAGGTTCAGGCGCGCTTGCAGACCTTGCACGACCTGGGCTTGGGCTATCTCACGCTCGGTGAGCCCACGCCGGCGCTCTCGGGCGGCGAGGCACAGCGTCTTAAGCTTGCGAGCGAGATGGGCCGCGTGCAGGATGATGCCGCGTTTGTGTTTGACGAGCCCACGATCGGCCTGCATCCGCTCGATGTTCAGGTGTTGCTGAGTGTGTTCGACGGCCTCGTTGCCAAGGGCGCCACAGTTGTCGTGATCGAGCACGACCTCGACCTTATCCGTAACGCCGATTATGTGATCGACATGGGCCCGGGCGGTGGCGATGCCGGCGGGCAAATCGTCTGCGCCGGCACGCCGGGCGACATCGCAGCCTGCTCCAAGAGCATTACCGGTCGCTACCTATAACCGAATGTGACAAAGGGACAGCCTCTTTGTCACATTCCCGGAAAGCCTATTTGGCGCAGGGCCTCGTAGAGGACGATGGCGGCGCTGTTGGAGAGGTTGAGAGCGCTGATGCGGTAGTCGTCCGGGTCGACGAAGTTGCCGCAGATATCCTGCCGAAGGATGGCCTCGTGACTGTCCTGGGTATGCCCCAGCGATTCCTCGTGGGCTTCCCAGGCCTCGGCGTTATCGAGTGAGTCACAATCGCGCAGCATCGGGATGCGCTCGCAGCGCTCGGACGCCGCGGCAAGCAGTGGCTCGGGAATGCCCGAGCTCTCGCTGCCAAAGACCAAGTAGTCTCCATCGCGGTAGGTACTCTGCACATAGGTGCGGCGTGCCTTTTTGGTTAGCAGATGCAGGCGCTCGTCGGCGGGGGAGAGGCCGTTGCGCGCAAGGAAATCCTCCCAGCCGGCATAGGTCGTCACGTCCAAGTTTTGCCAGTAGCCCAGACCGGCGCGACGCACCGTCTTGTCATCGAGCGAAAAGCCCAGCGGCTCCACCAGATGCAGATGGGCGCCGGTGACCACGCAGGTACGGCCGATATTGCCCGTATTGGCCGGAATCTCGGGCGCATACAGCACAATGTTGAACATGAATCTCCTTGGCTTAGAACGAAAAACCACCACGAAGGGCACCTTCGTGGTGGTTTGGCGGTTACGTAGGCGGAGCAATGCCCGCATGGATAAACCTAGGCGCGGTGCCAGTCGGTCAGGCAGGCATCAAGGGAGGCGATGAGCGCATCCTTGTCCATGTGACGGCCGATGATGCACAGGCTCGTCATGCGGTCGCCCGTCTCGTCGTCCCAAATCTGCATGATCTCGGGGTTCTCGTCGATGATCTTCTGCTTCTCGCCCTCGGGCGCGGAGTCGACAAACAGGCCGTTCTCCATCAGGCGCATCTGGTGGCCGGCCTGCTCAAACATGTAGCACATGTCCGGATCGCCGGTCTGCCACAGCGGACCCTTGACGCGAATGACCTCGTCGGGCCATTCCTGCTCAACAAAATCGGTGAACTTCTGCAGGTCAAACGGCTTGCGGCGCGAGTACACAAAGGTCTCGATGTCGTACTCGAGCACCTCGGGGTCGTCGTGCTCCTCGGGGTGCTCCATGGCCTCGATCCAGGCGGCGGAGTTGTAGGCGCGCATAAAGTCGAAGCGGTCGGTATCGAGCAGCTCCTCCATGGGGACCTCGCCGTTTTGGGCCTCGACAATTACGGCGTCTTTCTGCAGGCTGCGCACGATGGCCTTGAGCTCGGCGATTTGCTCAGGGCTCACGGTATCGGTCTTGTTGAGGATCAGCGTGGAGCAAAACTCGATCTGCTGGATGAGCAGGCTCTCGATGTCGTCCTCGTCGATATCCTCAGCCAGCAGGTCGCGACCGCCGTTGAACTCGTCGTACATGCGGGCGCAGTCGACCACGGCCACGATGTTGTCGAGCGCGAGCTTGGGCTCGCCGCCCACCTTGGCCTCGTCGCAGAAGCTCGAGATGGTGTAGGCGATGGGGATAGGCTCGCAAATGCCCGAGGCCTCGATGATGATGTAATCGAAGTCGCCCGAATCGGCGATGCCCTGCAGCTGGTTGGCAAGGTCGTCCGAAAGCGTGCAGCAGATGCAGCCGTTGGTGAGCGGGATGAGGTCGTCGGTCTCGGAAAGGCCGCCGTCGGCGATAAGGCTGGCGTCGACGTTGATCTCGCCGATATCGTTGACGATCACGGCGGCGCGGATGCCGCCGTCGTTAGCGAGGATGTGGTTGAGCAGCGTGGTCTTGCCGGCACCGAGGTATCCGGTAAGCATGATGATCTTCACGGGTTTGTTGGGCATGTGCCCTCCTTTGTTAGACTTGGCTTACAGTTGAATCTTATGCCAAACGCCTGCTCTTATACCCACGCGCCGGCAAATAACACAGGCTACTCCCAGGCTCCCCACACGTCGGGGCAATAGCCGACGGTGGCCTTTTTGCCGTTACGCACGATGGGCTCGGCCAAGACCTGCTGGTTCTCGAGCAGCTTGTCGAAGCGCTGACTGGGGGTGAGGTGCTGAATGAGCGCGAGCGTCTCCTCGTCCTTGGCTTTGGGGTTGAGCAGCTTGTCGATGCCGCCGACCGCCTGCATCACGCTCGTGAGCTCGCCTTTGCTCATCTCCTTTTCCTTAAGGTCGATAAACTGCACCTTAATGCGGCGCTCCTTAAAATAACGCTGGGCCTTCTTGGTATCGAAGGACTTTTTGGTGCCAAAAATCTGGATATTCATGCTCCGCCGTTCTACCTGATGAAGTTGGTCGTTGCGCGATCTGCCTCGGGTGCGTTGATACCGGCGGCCTGTCCTGCCTCGATGCAGCGCAGGAGCCAGGCCATGTTTTTGCCGATGTTTCGCATGGTGGCAAGGCCCTCGGCATCCCCATCGGCGTCGCCGGGCACGCGGCCAAACACGTTGTTCCAGTAGGTGGAGGCAACCACGGGCATTTGCTTAATGGTGAAGTACTTGTTGAGCACATCGAAGGTGGTCGACGTGCCGCCGCGACGGGCGACGGCGACTGCGGCGCCGGGTTTGTGCTCAAAGGCATGCCCGCCTGCATAGAAGGCGCGATCGAGGGCCGAAAGGATGCGGCCGCTGGGGTGCGCGTAGTAGACGGGCGAGCCAAAGACAAAACCGTCGGCCTGCTCGGCGGCAGCGATGAGCTCGTTCACCACGTCGTCGTCAAAGGTACAGCGACCGCCAAGTTTGCCGCACTGACCGCAGCCGATGCAGTCGCGAATGGGCTTGGCGCCCAGCTGAAACACCTCGGTATCAATGCCTTCGGTATTGAGCTGCTCGGCGACCTCGGCGAGTGCGCGGGCGGTGTTGCCGTTTGCCTTGGGACTGCCATTGACCAAAAGAACCTTCATCACAAACTCCCTCTGCTGTTGGTGACTTCTGCGGAGGATTATCGCACGAGAGGGCAGATGGCGTGGGGCGCGATGTGAAACGGCTTGTGTTTCACATCGCGCCCCACAACGCTAGTCCAGCTTGGTGCCCGGTACTTGCGGTGCCTCTATAAGCCGCGCTTTGAGCTCGTTCAAAATGGAAACGGGCTGTCGATCGACAGCGTCCAGATGAAGTGTCGCCACACGAATGGGTGGCTGATATTCAAGCGAGCCGATGAGCACGGGAGAACCCAGGAACCGCTCGATTTCTTCTGCGATCGCGTCGGTCTCTTCGGGATCAAAGTCGTCGAAAAGCGCCGCGAACGTCGGTCCCGTCGAGCGGAACAGGCGACCCTTGCCGCGCGAGCATTCCATGAGGCAGGCGGCGCTTTCGGCGAGCACGCGGTCGCCTGCATCGAATCCAAAGCGGGCATTGACTTCGGCGATATCGTCGACCTTAATGGCAATAAAGCCTGCCCCGCGCGCCACGCGGCGCATCTCTCCAATAGCGTTGACCAGCGCGTGGACATCGCCCAGGCTCGTTACCGAGTCGGTCGTATCTGCCAAGCTTCGGTTGATGATAATGCCCACATACATGCTGGGCTCGGTGTCGGTGCCGTCCAAACGGTAGCCCGTGCAGTCGCAAAGCACGTATTTTCCGGTGGCATCCATTACGCGATACTGCATGTAGTGGAAGTGCCACGTGCCGTTTATCACCATGTCGAGCTCGGCGCGTACGTTGTCGCGGTCCTCGGGATGAACGCGGGCGAGCCACATGTCGAGTGAGTTAAAAGGGTGCTGGGAGGGCAGGTCAAAATCGCGCACGGCGTTAACCGACCATTGCGATTCTCCCGTATCGAGGTTAAGGATGAACGGATAGCGCGTCTCGGAGCTCATGGAGATCGCTTGGAACACTCGGTCGTTGCAGGGAAGCTGATCGACGATTGGGCGTTGCGGCGCATCATTGTCTTTCGGTTGCTGCACACGATGCATAAGCTTATAGCGATACATCTTGCGATCGGCATCCATCGTCATCTGGCGACGTGTGTCGCCGGCAAGTGGATCGACGCGCGAGCAGCCAAAGCTAAAGCTGCCGATCATGGGCGCCTTGCCGCCTGAGCTCGCCTCGATCAGCCCGGCACGTACCTGCTCCAAGCGCTGCTCGAGTTCAGTCTCGTTTGCGGAGAGCGAGATGAGCACAAACTCGTCTCCACCGATGCGGAACAGCATCTCATCGTGCTTCATGGTTTCGGAGAGCGTGCGGCAGATGCTCAGAATATAGCGATTGCCTTCGGCGTGGCCAAACCTATCATTGCAATGTTTGAGATGGTCGATGTCAATATAGGCGCAGGTGAAGGGGTCGCCTTTGTGCCAGAGTTGCTCGACGTGACGGTCGAATCCGTTGCGGTTGCCCAAGTTGGTGAGCGGGTCGATATAGGCGTTGCTCTCAAGCAGCCGGCGCTCTTGTTGCAGGATGGCATGCGTCTTTTGCAGCTGCTCACCAACGGCGCGTAGCCCAGCGGGCAGCGCGGCAACATCGAGTTCGGCGGTCGAGACGCCATTCGCAAGTCGCTGAAGATAGGCAATAATCGATTGCTCGCCCAGGCGATAGGACTCGTTCATGATGGATAACCTCCTTGGGCGGAACAACGGTTTGTATCATATCCCCAATTCGGTTTGAATTGGGGATATAAGTTAGCTAATGGAGGCAAATTCCCCCTTCGGTGATGGCGTTTTGCGCGCGAGCGAATCAGTTGTTATTGCCGCCATCGAGCAATGCCTCAAAATCCTTCGCCGGCATGGGGCGGTAGTAGAGGAAGTCCTGAGCGTAGCGGGCGCCCATTTGTCGTAGCATGTTTGCCTGCTCATTTGTCTCGACGCCTTCAACCACGACGGGCAGATGGAGCGACTGCGCCATCTCGAGCATCGATGACACGATCTGCGCGCTGCGGCCTTGATCGCGGTCGGTGGGCACAAAGGTGCGGTCGAGCTTGATGACGTCGACGTTGACGTTCTTGAGCATCGCGAGCGTGGACTGGCCGGTGCCAAAATCGTCCATGTAGGTCGAGAAGCCACGGGTGTGCAGATCCGCGGTCAGCTTATCCACGGCCTCGGACTCTCCGGTATAGGCGGTCTCGGTGATCTCGATGTGCATGAGTTCGGGCGGCAGGTTGTACTGGGCGGCGAGCGACCCCATATGCTCGGCGACATCGCAGGCAAGAATGTCTACGCGCGACACATTGAGGGAAATCGGAACCACGCGAAGTCCTCGATTGAGGCGCTCGCGGAGCCACATGGCGACGCCCTGCCAAACATATTTGTCGAGCGTCACTACAAAGCCGCTTTCCTCGAGTGCGGGGATAAACGTTGCGGGCGAAATGAGAGAGCCGTCCTTGTCAATCCAGCGGGTGAGTGCTTCGGCGCCAATAATCTCGCCGGTTTCCATATCGACCTGGGGCTGAAGATAGTACGTGATGCGACCATTTGACAGCGCGTACTGGAATTCGGTCAGCGTGCGGTTGAACACGATTTCGCGCTTGTACTCCTCGGGGCAAAAAATGGCAATGCGCTCCTTAAAGTCGTTTTTTGCGCGCCGATTGGTAAACATGGCCTTTGCCTGCGCATCGATGGTGATCTCCTCATTGGAATCGATGGGGTAAACGCCCATGGACGGCCAAAAACCTACGCCGCCATCATGCCTGGCTACTGCCTCGCGAACGCGGTTGTAGATTTGATGGACGGTGATGTGCTTAAAGGGGATGAGTACGCAAAAGTCATCTTGGCCCCAGTACCCTGCGACGCCCATGCCGGCATTCTCGATGTCCTTGAGGACCGTGCCCACATCGGCAAGCAGGCGGTCGCCTTCGGCCTGTCCATACCATTCGTTAAACAGGCGCATGTGGCCCATGTCGACCGTGGCGATGCACCAGGCGCCGTCGCGCCTTGCCTTGATGAAGGCATTGGCACGGCGCATAAACTCGCTGGGTCGGTAGAGACCGGTGAGCATGTCGAGGTGCTCGGCGACGGCGCCTTTGCGTTCCATCTCGGGTATGGGCAGACTGTCGTTGGGAACAAGTCCGCCGGCCGTGCGAAGGCGACGATCGAGTTCGCCCAAAACAGTCGATGCTTGGGAGTCCAGGCGTTCGTAAAAGGTCGGGACGACAAGACAGACGGGAGCAATGGTGTCGCCTGCGATTTGCACAGGAGCGAAAACGGCTTCTTTAAGGTGGCGGGTCAGTTGCTCGAATGCCTCGTGGTCCAGGTCGTTGCTGAGCACGACGAACTGGACGCTACGTGAACGGTAGACCCTGCTCCTGCCGCGGGTGATCGACAGCATGCGGCCTGCGTATTCGGCGAGCATGTTGTCGACAGCCTCGGCCCCGTAAAGCTCGTTGAGCTTTGTCGTGCCACGAACGCGCACCGCTATAAGGCCCGTCTCGCAACGGTCGCAACGACAGGCGTCGATGGCATTGACCAACATGCGCTGGGTGCCGAGGCCTGTCGCGGCGTCGACGGTTTCGGCAAGTGAGTGGTTGACGAGCTCGCCGACATAGAGCGAGGGGACATTTTCGTCGCCGTCGATGCGAAACCCGCGAGCACGGCAGAGGACGTAGTCGCCGACGGCATTGCGCACACGATACTGCATGACGCGACGGTGCTTGGTGCCGTTATAGACTTGGTCGATGTCGTTGATGTAGGCCTCAAGGTCATCGGGATGCACGCGCGTTTTCCAGTAATCGCGACAGTTGTCTATGTGCTCCGAGGGAAGGCCAAGATCGCGCAAGGCGCCTTGTGACCAAAGGGTGCGATGTTTGTCCAAGTTCTCGATAAAGAAATAGCGGCCTTCGTTGAGCATCGAAAAGGCGTCGAAAATGCGATCGCTTATTTCGAAGTCGTCGGCGTGGACTTGCGTGATATTGCGTCGATCAAGGTGCATGGCATGACGTAGCTTGTAGTCGTACATGCGATGGTCGGCATCGAGCGTCATGCGATTGGGGGCTTCGCCCAGGGCGGGGTCGGCATACGACACTCCATAGCTAAACGAGCGGGGCATCTCGGAATCGTTGTTTTTGAGCAGGACCGTTCGGCAGCGTTCCAGACGTTCGGCGAGGTCGTCCTCGGTTGCAATCGTAGATAGGATGGCAAACTCGTCGCCGCCTATGCGAAACGCCGCCTCGTCCACTTTCATATACAGCTTGAGATAGAGACTTACCTGCAAGATGTAGCGGTTGCCCTCGTCATGCCCAAAGACGTCGTTGCAGTGCTTGAGGTTGTCGATATCGACGTACGCCATGGTAACGGGGGTGTCCTGCTCCCAGAGCTCCTCGAGGGAGCGGGCAAAGCCGCCACGGTTGCCAAGCCCGGTAAGCTGGTCGGTAAAGGCGGTCCTGATCAGATCCTCCTGACGCTTGAGAAGGTCGCGGACGGTCTTTTCGAGCGTTTCGGTGTAATTGCTGACAGTATCCATGTCGTAAGCGGCTTTCTGAGGTCGGGCGAATTGCGTCGGGCGAGCTCGTTGTGCACACGCGTTGTTGTTCGGCGCTTTGCGTGTATCCAGGCCCCCGCCTTGCTGCGTTGTTGGGTTAATTTACCGGCTAATGTTCGCTGTTGATAACTGCTGAGTAGTATAAACAACAGTGCAGAATTATATATGGGTGTACATGCTACGGGCGGCTATTATTCGCCAAACCGCAACGCCTGGGTGCGCATGAAAAATGCGACCGGGGCGGTATATGTTGACGGGTATACTTGTCCCGGTTTTAAACGCAGGAACGGAGATGGTCGCATGACACAGCCAAATATGACGCGCACGGTGGGGCTTGCACTCGAGGGAGGCGGCTACCGCGGTATGTATACGGCGGGCGTGCTCGACGTTTGGATGGAGCACGGTTTGACCTGCGACCATATGGTGGGTGTCTCGGCGGGCGCGGCGTTTGGCTACAACTTTAAATCGCGCCAGATCGGCCGCGCCATTCGCTATAACAAGGCCTATTGTGCCGATAAGCGCTATGCGGGTGTAGCAAGCTGGCTGCGGACCGGCGATATGTTCAATGCCGATTTTGCCTATCACGAGGTGCCCATCGAGCGCGATCCCATCGACTTGGAGGCGTATCGCGCCTGTCCCATGCGGTTTACGTGCGTGTGCACCGATATCGAGACGGGCAAGGCCGTCTACCACGACCTGCCCTATGGCGACGAGCGCGATATCGAGTGGATCCGGGCATCGTCGGCGATTCCTGTGGCGACGCGTCCCGTTGCTATTGACGGGCATAAGTATCTGGATGGTGGCGTGGCTGATTCTATTCCCAGTGCATGGCTGTTTGCGCAGGGGTATGACCGCAATATCGTGGTACTCACGCAGCCGGCGGGCTTTGTGAAGCAGCCCAACAGCGTGATGCCCATGCTGCGTCGCGTGTTCCGTCACTACCCGGAGTTTGTCGCAGCGCTTGAGCATCGGCATGAGGTTTACAATGCCACGCTCGATGACCTGGCACGTCGCGAGGCTGCCGGCGAAATCTTTGTGGTGCGTCCGAGCGAATCGGTGAAAGTGCCGTCGCTGTGCCGCGAGCCCGATGAGCTCGAGCGCATCTATCAGATCGGCCGCCGCGATGCGGAGGCGACTTTGCCGGCGTTGGAAGCGTATCTGGCGGGGTAAGGGTCGCATGCGGAAAGCGCATCCCGGAATGGAGGTCCAAACTGGGATGCGCTTTCCGTTGCTGAAGATATGAGGCTGCGAATCAGCTGCTTGGCCTAGGCTTATGCCTGCTGCCAGGTGTCGACAAGCTCCTTGGCCGCGGCGTGGGGGTCATCGGCGCTGCAGACAGCGCTCACCACAAAGAAGCCGTCGACGCCGGTGGCCTTGAGCTGCGGCAGGTCGGCCGTCTTGACGCCACCGCCCACCACGATGGGCACGGGGCTTGCCGCGTGGAGTGCGGCCAGGTCCTCAAAGCTCTTGGTGATGATGGAGCCATCGGCTGCGCGTCCGCAGTCGCGCTTGGTCTCGGTCTCGTGGAGCGGGCCGATGCCCAGGTAGTCGACCAGGCTCATGTCGGCGGTCTTGACGTACTCGAGCATCTCCTCACAGCGGGCCGAAAGGCCCACGATGGCGTTGGGGCCCAACAGCTTGCGGCAGACCTCGACGGGAATATCGCTTTGGCCCACGTGTACGCCATCGACGGCGATGCCCTGCTCGCGCGCGGCGAGTACGCAGTCCAGGCGGTCATCGATCAGCAAGGCGACCTGACCGGTCTTGCCGGCCTGTGCGATAGCCTGAGCGGCGTCGCCGGTCAGCGCGATGATCTCGCGGGCGCTTGCCACCTTGGAGCGCACCTGAATGCAGGTAAAGCCGGCGTCGAGTGCCTGGGCCACCACATCGCCCACGGGGCGCCCGAGGGTGTTTTCGGGGCCGAGTACCAGATAGGCCGAGATATCAAGGTTGTCGCGGATGCTCATCGTGCTTCCTCCTGCTTTTTGATCTGCGCTTCCATGCGCTCGAGCTTGCCGGTCATGGTGTCGGTAAATCCGGGTCGAATATCGGCTTTGAGCACGACTTCGGTTCGGATGCCCTTGCTCGCCAACACAAAGGTTGCGTCGCGCACGACCTGCATGACCTCGTCCCAGTCGCCCTCGATCTCGGTGAACATCGAGGTGGTGCGGTTGGGAAGGCCGCTCTCGCGAATAACACGCACGACCTCGGCGACCTCGGCGGACAGCTCATCGCCGGTGCCACACGGGGCGATGGCCACAGCGACGAGTGTGTTCATGCCGGTATTGGTTGCGGGATCGGACATGGCCTATGCCTCCTCGAGCTCGAGTTGGTTATCGGCAATGTCCTGGGCGGTTGCGCGGTAGAGCTCGTCGATAAAGGCGACCTTAAAGCTTGCCGGGGCGTCGGCGACAGCGGCGGCACGCGTGCCGGCCACGTTGTAGACGGCGGTGCCGCAGACGGCTGCCGTAAACGGGTCGGCGGCGCAGGCGTACACGGCCAGCACGCCGCCCTGCGAGCAGCCGCAGCCGGTGATCTTGGACATGAGCGGGCTGCCGCCGTGGGACTTGGCCACGGTCGTGCCGTCGGTGATCAGGTCGACTTCGCCCGAGACGACCACGGCGCCGCCGGTGTAGCGGGCGAGCGCCACGGCAGCATCGCGGGCGGCGTCGACCGTATCGGTGGTGTCGACGCCGCGTACACGGCTCAGGTCGGCGGCCTCGCCCTCAAGACCCCACAGGCCGGCGAGTGCGATGATCTCGGAGGCGTTGCCGCGTACGATGGCGGGCTTGTACTGCTTGAGCTCGTTTACCAGCTGGGTGCGCAGGCTACCGATGCCCAGACCCACCGGATCGAGTACCCAGGGCTTGCCGGCGTCATGTGCCGCCTTGGCCGCGCGGGGAATCGTCTGCTCGTAGATGGGGAAGAGCGTGCCCATGTTGAGATAGATGGCGCCGCCGCCGGCAACGAGCGCCTCGCCCTCGTCGGGCAGATAGACCATGGCGGCCGAACCGCCCACGGCGAGCTGCGCATTGGCGACAAAGTCGATCGTCACCGTGTTGGTGATGGAGCCGGCCATCGGATTGGTAGCGCGAATCTCCTCCACGGCCTTGACCATATGTTGCTTAAGCTGTTCCGAATCAATCACTGCACATGCCTCCTTGGCATAGAAAAGGGGCGCTGTGCATAGACAGCGCCCCTGTAAAGGCGGCATGCTCCCTACGCCAGCATTAACTGACAGGTTCAAAGGATTGGGCCCCATGCCCTCTCAGCCTTGTGGTTTGCACCGCCGGCACTCCCGCATCGAATCTGTTGTTCCCTATACTAACGCACCTGCCAAAAAGGGACAGGTTTATTTTGGCAGGTCGTTACAATAGGTAGGACCGATACGAATGGGGGCCTTATGATTAAACTTGTGCTGACCGATATGGACGATACGCTGATTCCAGCCGGGCATGACGGCGCCAGCGACTACGCCATCGAGGGCATTCATGCCATGCAGGCGGCGGGTCTGCACTTTGGCCCGGTTTCGGGTCGCCAGCCGTCCGCGATGGGCTGGATGTTCAAAAATCGTTCCGAGTGCTTCTCGACCGGTGCGTTCTGTAACGGCCAGGTGATGTTTGTCGACGGCGAGGTTGTTGCCTCCCGTGCGAGCGACAACGGTGCCCTCATGCGCCTTGCCGACTATCTTGAGCAAGAGACCGACGATACCTATCTGAAGGTCTATAGCCTGGGCGATGACTTTTGGGGCAACGATGCCTATTGCGTGACGAGTGATCCCGAGCGCGTTCGTCGCGCCATGGAGTCGGGCGGCAACGCATGGCTCAAAGGCGAAGAGGCCCCGTGCCGTCCTGTTGTCGATGACGCGCCGGTGTTCAAGGCGAATATCTGGAGCGCCCGCTCGCGCGAAGAGCTTGCCGAGCTGCGTGAGCGCGTTGCCGCCGAGGTGCCGGAACTCTCGCTTGTGTTTCCCAACAACCGAGTGCGCCTGTTCGACATCCTTCCGGCTGGTTGGGACAAGGGCTGCGCTGCGCTGGAGCTGGCGCGCGCTTTGGACCTGACGCCCGACGAGGTGGCCGTATTCGGTGATTCCGATAACGACCTGCCCATGATCGATGCCGTTCCCAACTCCGTTGCAGTCGCCAATGCCAACGAGGCCGTCACGGCTGCCGCGCGCTGGCATATCGGCGCTGCGGCAGACGATGCGGTCGCCGGGGCTCTGCATCAGATTGCCGCCTGCGCCGCGACGGGGGAGATGCCGCCGTTTATGCGCCAGATGGATGCGACGGGTTTCGACGTCACGAACGTCTAGGGAGAAAGCCATGAAGCTTCAGCAGCTCAGGTATGTCGTCAAAGTTGCCGAATGCGGCAGCATCACCGAGGCCTCGCGCCGGCTCTTTGTGTCGCAGCCTTCGATTACCGCATCGATCCGCGATCTCGAAAACGAGATGGGTGTGCGCATCTTTGAGCGCACTAACAAGGGTGTCGTTGTATCCGAGGAAGGCGAGACCTTCTTGGGCTACGCGCGACAGGTGCTTGACCAGGCCGATCTGCTCGAAGGTAAGTACAAGGGCGCATCCGAGCAGGTGCCGCACTTTAGTGTGAGCTGTCAGCATTATTCCTTTGCCGTCAACGCGTTTGTCGATGTGATCCGTGAGTTCGATGCCGCGCGCTACGACTTTACCCTGCGCGAGGAGCAGACCCACGAAATTATCGAGGATGTCGCGCATATGAAAAGCGAACTCGGCATCCTGTATCTGTCGGAGCACAATCGCGAGGTCATCGAGCGCATGCTTGCCGCCAACGAGCTCGTGTTCGAAGGGCTCTTCTGCGCCACGCCGCATGTCTTCGTCTGCGCCGACCATCCGCTGGCGGGCCGCTCCAGCGTGACGCTCGAGGATCTGGAAGACTACCCGTTCCTGTCCTACGAGCAGGGCAGCTACAACTCGTTTTACTATTCCGAGGAGCTGACCTCGACGTTCGAGCGTCGCAAAAATATCCGCGTGCGCGACCGTGCGACGTTGTTCAATTTGGCCATGGGCCTCAACGGCTACACGGTATGCTCGGGCGTGATCAGCCACGAGCTCAACGGCCCCGGCATTATCTCGATTCCGCTCGACGTGGACGAGTACATGGAGATTGGCATCATCACGCGCAAGAACACGACGCTCACGCGCTACGGTCGGGCCTATATCGACGCGATTCGTCAGCATATCTAGGCTGCTGTGCTCCGCACGGTTCAAGTCTCTTTATGACAGTCCAGACTGATATAGGAAGCATCTATATCAAACTGTTATAAACGTATATTTTACGATGACCATATGAGCGCTCATACTCTGTCCCAGTAAAGCAACCAATGCAAAGGGAGATACCTATGAGCACTTCGATTCAACCGAACGCGCCGTTTCGCGCCGATATCGTCGGCAGTTTTCTTCGTCCGCAGGCTGTAAAGGATGCCCGTGCCGCCTATGTCGCGGGTAAACTCGACGCTTCCGGCCTTAAGGCCGTCGAGGACGAGGCCATCCGCGACTTAGTGGCCAAGCAGAAGGCTGCCGGCCTGCAGGTGATTACCGATGGCGAGTTCCGCCGCAGCTACTGGCACCTCGATTTTATGTGGGGACTCAACGGCATTGAGCGCCGCGCCTCGCGCACGGGCTACATGTTTCACGATGAGGAGACTACCGCCGACACCGCCGCGGTAACCGGTCCCATTAGCGGCGAGAACCATCCGTTCGTCGAGCACTTCAAATTTGTCAAGGCACTTGAGGGCGAGGACCACGTTGCACGGCAGACCATCCCGGCGCCGATCCAGACGTTCTCTGAGGTCACGCTCGACCGCTGCGATGGCCAGCAGGAGAGCCTGCGCGCTGTCTATAAGACCGATGAGGAACTTGCCGACGCCATCGCAGCCGCTTATCGTACGGTGATCGCCGACCTGTACGCTGCAGGCTGCCGCAACATCCAGTTTGATGACTGCACCTGGGGCATCTATTGCGATACCGACTTTGTGTCCAAGACCGGCATGAGCCCGGTTGACCTGCAAAAGGTGTCCGAGCTGGGCGTGGCGCTCAACAACGCCGCTATCGAGGGCAAGCCCGACGACCTGGTCATTAACACGCATGTGTGCCGCGGTAACTACCACTCTACCTATGCCTTCGAGGGTGGCTATGACCCCATCGCGCCATACCTGTTCGCAAACGAGGATGTTGACGCATTTTACCTGGAGTTCGATACGCCGCGCGCCGGCGGTTTTGAGCCGTTGAGGTACGTTGCCCCTGGCAAGAAGGTCGTGTTGGGCCTGGTGACCACCAAGGCCGCTGAGCTTGAGGACGAGGATGCCATCGTCGAGCGTATTCACGAGGCTGCAAAGTATGTTCCGCTCGAGAACCTGTATCTGTCTCCGCAGTGCGGCTTTGCCAGCTGCGAGATTGGCAACAAGCTGACCGAGGACGAGCAATGGGCAAAGATCGCGCTGGTCAAGCGTATTGCCGAGCGCGTTTGGAAATAGCGGTAACGTTCGCAGGTGACGGCGCGTGCGAGACATGGCGCATCGCGTACAATGGTTCGGATCGTATCGTTCGGGCAGGTAATCCGCTATGCTCGAGCGCCCTTCCATTTTGAAAGGACTCTCATGTCCCAGTCCTCGACGCCCGCCGCCAGCGATGCCATCTACGACGCATCGTCGCTCGGCCGCCCGCGCATGTTTTTGCTCGGTCTGCAGCACCTGTTTGCCATGTTTGGCGCCACCGTGCTGGTGCCCGTGCTCACCGGTCTCTCGGTTTCGGCAACGCTTTTGTTTGCCGGTTTGGGCACGCTGCTGTTCCACTTCCTGTCGCGCGGTAAGGTGCCGGCATTTTTGGGCTCATCGTTTGCCTTTATTGCCGGTTATGCCGCAATCGCGCCCAACGGCGAGACCGAGCTTTTGCCCTACGCTTGTCTGGGCGTTGCTTGCGCCGGCCTGCTTTATCCGGTGCTTGCGGCGCTCTTCCGCGCCTTTGGCGCCAAGCGTGTCATGCGTTTCTTCCCGCCGGTGGTGACTGGCCCCATCGTCATTTCGATCGGTCTGATCCTGGCGAGCTCCGCTATTGCTAACTGCCAGACCAACTGGCTTGTGGCTGTCATTGGCGTTGCCGTTATCGTCATCTGCAACATCTGGGGCCGTGGCATGGTCAAGATCGTGCCGATTTTGCTGGGCGTTGTGGTGAGCTATGCCGTTGCGGCTGCGCTCGGCGAGGTTGATTTCTCGGGCGTTGCCGCCGCTCCGTGGGTCGGTCTGCCCATCGTGTGGGACAACACCGTGTTTGCACTCTTTGGGCCGCAGTTCGATAACGGTCTTGCCACGACGGCCATCATCACCATCATGCCGCTGGCCTTCGCGACCATGATCGAGCATATCGGCGATATCTCTGCTATCGGTTCGACTTGCGAGCGCAACTACATTGCCGATCCCGGTCTGCATCGCACGCTGCTCGGCGACGGCCTTGCCACGATTCTGGCTTCGCTCTTTGGCGCTCCGGCCAACACTACGTATGGCGAGAACACCGGCGTGCTCGCCCTGACGCGCGTGTTCGACCCGCGCGTAATTCGAATTGCCGCGTGTTGCGCCATCGTGCTTTCGTTCTGCCCCAAGTTCGCCGCGGTCATCGCCGCCATGCCGGCATGCGTTATCGGCGGTGTGTCGCTCGTGCTCTACGGCATGATCAGCGCTGTGGGCGTCCGCAACCTCATCGAGAACCAGGTCGATTTCCAGAACAACCGCAACGTGCTGGTTGCCGCGCTGGTGCTCGTGCTTTCGCTCGGCATCGCGTACAGCACCGCCGGCGCCATCGTGTTGGAGCTGGGCGGCGTGACCATTTCGCTGTCCGGCATTGCCGTGGGCTCACTGGTGGGCATCGTGCTCAACGCCATCCTGCCGGGTAACGACTTTGAGTTTGATGTCTCCGAGCTTGAGGAGGCTGCTGAGTAGCAGCTGCGTTCAGCTAAAACAAGATATGGTGCCCATGCGTATATGCGTGTGGGCACCATTTTTAATGCGTCAGTATCCAGTGGATGCCGCGGGCCATGCGTAAGTCGGTTTGGGCAAAGTGATTGCCGGGGTTGAGCTCCAGCGTTGTTGGAATGCCGCGCTCGACGAGCAACGCTTCCATCGCGCGTGTGTCGTCGAGTACATGCCGCATCATGCGGTTGGGCGTCTTGGTTTCCTTTTTGCCGAGTGACAGGTAGACGGCTTGCGGGCTGCCGGCAAAAGGGGCCGTGCTGGCACGGTCGACAAAGTCGGGAAACCATAGCGACCCCGATGCGCTCGCGGCGCGGTCAAAGGCGTCGGTTTGCCAGAGGGACCAGAGTGCGAAGAGGCCCGCGAGCGAGTAGCCGGCAATGCCGCGCCAGGTGGGCGGCTGAGGAAGCGACGACTCGACCTGGGGGATTATCTGATTCAGCAGCTCATCAAGAAAATCGGCAGCTTGGCCGCCGAAAGGCTCGGCATCGCGTACGGTCCCGTCGCATGCCCAGGGGCTCAGCTCGCGATTCCAATCGAGCCCGCCAATGGTGACGAGGGCGAATGGCGGACAGTCGAGCTCTCGGCAACACTTATAAACCTCGCTGCCGTCGCCCGCGACCACAGGAAGGTAGATGACAGGCGCGCTTTCCGTATGATTCGAATAAACGGTTATCTGCTTTTGATGCGCTTCCATGACGGGCTTCTCTCAGTGTTGTGATATCGGCAGCCCCAATTGTCGCACGCCAGCGTATGCCGGTTGGGCTAGACCAAAGACAATCTCGTGCATCCCCTGCGGACGCATATGGAAAACGCCACCGCTGGAGGGGAGCTCGGCGGTGGCGTTGTTAAACGGTGCTGGGGCTCGGGGCCTTCGCGGGAGCTGCCATGTGCGCAGAGGCGTCTAAGAACGCTTACGGCTCGCCATGGTGCCTGCGGCGATAGCGGCTGTTCCCGCAAGGACGGTTGCCACGATGGCCGCACCCGAGGTGTCGCCGGTTGCCGCGAGCACGCCGGTAGTCTTGGCTTTCGTGGTTGAAGCCGCAACGGCCTTGGTCGGCTTTGAGCCCTCAGGCTTGGGGTTCTGCTTGGACTCCGCGGGCTTGCTTTCTGCGGGCTTGGTCTCGTCGGGCTTGGGGTCTTCCGGCTTGGCTACCTCGGGAGGTGCGATGGTCGTACTTTTGGCGACTGCTTTGATATAGAGGGAGTCGACCGTGGCGTCGCCCGTGCCGATGGCTTGGCCTGCCTCGTAGATGCCGTCACGGAGCTTGCGATAGTCAATGACCTTGCCGCCTTCGGGCGTCTGGATGGCGGCGTTCTCAATCTTGATGGTGCCGATTGTCTTGCCGTCAGCGCTCATGGCACGGGCAAAGATTGCCGCTGTATCTCCTTCGGCCGTTACCTTGCTGCGGATGATCGAGATGACTGCGGGTGTGACGCCCTCGCTGGTCTGGGCGATGATGCCGATGTTCTCGCCTTGGGGTTCGCGCCTCGTCTCGCCATCTTGGTTTTCGCTGTAGGGGATGGGGCCGTCGCCGTTCTCGACATAGCGGGCTATGGCCTTGACAACGGAGTCGCTGATGTAGATGTGGCCGCCCTTCTCGTTGGGTCGATCGTTTCTGGTGGAGAATGCAGCCGAAACCTCGCCTTCCGCAAACGCGTCCACGGTGGAGCCGTTCTTGACGACGATGTCGTCCTGGTAGGTGAAGAGGGCGTTGGCGCCACCGTATCTGCCTTTACTTGCACGGACCGTCACGTTTGCATGATCGAGGGTGATGCCCTTGTGGGCATAGACGCCATATTCAACACCGTTTACGTTGAGGGAGGCGTTTGTGGCTGCGAGGCTGCCCTTGGCCTCGACGGCAGCGTCTTCCTCGGAGCTTGCCTTGACCTGGCTGCCGTCCGAGATGTTGATATTGTCGCCGCTCCAAAGGGCCTCACCATCGGCTGAGCTTGCCTCGACCGTCCCGCCACCCTTGATGGTGAGGTTCTTGTCGGCTCCAATACCCTTGTCCTTGGTAGCCCTGGCGGTGACGGCTCCGCTGTCGTCAATCGTGATATTGCCGTTTGCCCTGATGCCATCCGATGCACCCGTGGCGTTGACGTTGCCCGAACCTTTGATAGCGAGATCACCTCCGGCATTGATGGCATCAAACCCAGTGCTCGTGGCGTTGACGGATCCGGCTCCGTCGATGTTGATATTACCCGTGGTGAGGATAGCGTCCTCAGTAGATGTCACGCTGAGCGTGCCGCCCTCGTCGCCTTGGATATTGAGCTCGGCATTCTCGTTAGTGCCATGAGAAACGTTGATGCTTTCGATCCATTCGGCAGTGACGATGTTGGTTCCCGAGTAATTCACGTTGAGCTTGCCTGCGGCCTGGATCTCGCCGCCGTTATAGTTGTTGAGCTTCAAGTCGTCGGCGCCGTCCCACGACCAGGTACCGGCCTCGTCGCTCGCCGCGGTGTTGTACTTGTTGCCGCCGACCTTGACCCATTCCGCTGCGAGCGAGACGCTCGGCATGAGCAGCGAGCTCACCGTGAGCGCGCAGGCCAGGCCGCAGACGATGCGGCGCGTCACGCGGCGCCAGCTGCCGTGCGCGAGTCCTATGCGACGGCGAACGTCGGGTTCGGCAACATGGGTTCCGGCGGTAGTGTCATTGCGTTTGGGGGTCGTGAACAAGGCTGCCATGGTTGCTCCCGTTCTCATAGGGCCTATACGACTAGATTCAGCGTATCTGCTGGATGTTGCCGGCGGTAGTGCCGTTTGGAGGGCAAAATGGCCAAAATGGGGGAGAAATAGGCCGCACGCCGGCGCAGGGACCGGCGCTAAAAGAAAAGCGCGGGGCCGCATGGCGACTCCGCGCTTTATTGTTCAGCTTTTGCAGCCTTGCCCTTACGCTACGAAGAGGTAGACGAGGAAGGCAAGGGCCGCGATCCACCCGTCCCGTGCGAAAAAGTGTTTACGAGCGCTTGCGGCTCACCACGGCGCCCGCGGCGATGGCGGCTGTTCCCGCAAGGGCGGCTGCCACGATGGCTGCGCTCGAGGCGTCGCCGGTTGCTGCGAGTTTGCCGGCGATCTTGGCTCCCGTGGCTGCAACTGCAACGGTCTTGGTCGTCTTCGTGCCCTCGGACTTGGAACCCTCGGGCTTGGTCTCGCCTGGCTTCTCCTCGGGTTTGATCTCCTCGGGAGGCGCGATGACCGTGCTCTTGGCGACAGCTTCGTTATAGGGGGAGTCGATCACAGCGTCGCCCGTGCCGATGGTTTGACCCACCACGTAGAAGATGCCGTCATCGAGTTCTTCCTTGTTGCGATAGCCAATGATCTTGCCGCCTGTGGGCGTCTGTATGGGAGCGCCTTCGATCTCGATGGTGCCGATTGTCTCGCCGTCCGCGCTCACGGCAAGGGCGAAGATTGCCGCCGTGTCTCCCTCAGCTGTGACCTTACTGCGGACAATCGAGATGGTCGCGGGCGTGATGCCCTCCTTGGTCCGGGCAAAGATGCCGATGTTCATGCCCCTATGCTCGGGAATGACCGCGCCACTTTGGTCGTTGCTGTAGTGATCGGGGCCGTCGCTACCGGACTCGACATAGCGGGCTATAGCCTTGACAACGGAGTCACTAATGTAGATGTGACCACCCGCTTCGTTGGGGTAGTAGTTTCTGGTGAAGATTGCGGTCGAGAACTGGCCTTCTGCGAACGCATCCACGATCGAGCCGTTCTTGATGACGATGTCGTCCTCGTCGGTGAAGAGGGCGCTGGCTTCATCGTTCCCTGCACTTGCACGGACCGTTACGGTTGCGCCATCGAACGTGATGCCCTTGTAGACATAGATGCCATACCCAACGCCACTTGCGTTGAGGGAAGCGTTCGTGACCGTGAGGCTGTTTTTACCGTCGATGGTGGCGTCTTCCTCGGAGCTTGCCTTGACCTGGCTGCCACCCGAGATCTCGATGTTGCCGTCGGCCCAAATCGCATTGTCTTTGATAGAGCTTGCCTCTACCTTGCCGCCGCCCTTTATGATGAGGTTCTCGTTAGCATCGATACCCTGATCCTCGGTGGCCTTGGCGGTGACGGTTCCGCTGTTGTCGATCGTGATGTTGCCGTCGGCCCTGATGCCATCCGAATCGCCCGTGGCGTTAACGTTTCCCGAGCCCTTGATGGTGACATCGCCCCCGGCATCGATGGCATCGTGCTCGGTGCTCGTGGCGTTGACAGTGCCAGTGCCGTCGATGTTGATGCTGCCGACGGAAGTGATGGCGTCACGAGAAGATGTCACGTTGAGCGTGCTGGACGCGTCGCCCTGAATATTAAGCTCGGCGTTCTCGTTCGCGCCATCCTTAACCTTGATGCCGCGGCCGTCGCCGTTAGTGACGATGTTGTCGCCCTCGTAGCTCACGTTGAGCTTGCCCGCTGCCTCGATCGCGCCGCCGTTATAGCCGTTGAGCTTCATGTCATCGGCGCCGTCCCAGCTCCAGGTGCCGGCGGCGTCTCCCGCGGGCCCCGCGGCCGCTTCGTGGCGGACGCCGCCGACGTCCACCCACTCGGCCGCGAGCGAGACGCTCGGCATGAGCAGCGAGCTCACCGTGAGCGCGCAGGCCAGGCCGCAGACGATGCGGCGCGTCACGCGGCGCCAGCTGCCGTGTGCGAGCAGCGTGCGACGGCACACGTCGGGCTCGACAAAATGGGCTCCAGAGGTTTTGTCATTGCGCTTGGGGGTCGTGAACAAGGCGGCCATGGTTACTCCCATCCTCATAGGGCCTATGCGATTAAGCCCAGCATATCTGCAGGATGTAGCCGGCGGTAGTGCCGTTTGGAGGGCAAAATGTCCAAAACTTGGGAAGCAAAACATCGCACGTCTGTGCGTTGCCTGGCTTTAAAAGAAAAGCGCGGAGCCGCTCGATGCGACTCCGCGCTTTGGTGTTCTGTTTTAGCAGACTATGCCGTTACGCTACGAAGAAGTAGACGAGGAAGGCGAGAGCTGCGATCCACATGAGCGGCTTGATCTTGGAGGCCTCGCCCTTAAAGAGCGCGACGATCACGTAGGCGATAAAGCCTAGGCCAATGCCGGCAGAGATGGAGTAGGTGAAGGGCACGCCGGCGACAATCATGAACGCCGGGAAACCCTGCGACACGTCGGACCAGTCGATCTCGGAGGCCTCGCTCATCATGAGGTAGCCGACGTAGACCAGAGCACCGCAGGTGGCGGCGCTGGAAACGATGGTGACGATGGGGGAGAAGAACGCGGCGAGAATGAACAGCACGCCGGTGGTGACGGAGGTAAGGCCCGTGCGGCCACCGTCGGCGGCGCCGGAAGTGGACTCGACGAAGGTGGTGATGGAGGAGACACCCATGAAACCGCCCACAGCAGCGGCGGCGGAGTCGACGATCAGGATCTCCTTGATATTCTCGACGTTGCCGTCGTCGGTGAGGAACTCGCCCTGCTTGGCCACGGCCATCGCGGTGCCCATGGTGTCGAAGAAGTCACTCATGAGCAGCGAGAACGAGATGACGAGGAGCGCGGGGTCGGTAAGGACCTTGACGATGGCGGGCACGCCGCCGGCGTCGGCGATGGGGCCACCGATGCTCGAGAAGTCGAGCGGGGCGATGATACCGGTCGGAGCCTGGGTCACACCTAGGGGGATACCGGCGATGACGGCGACGACGATGCCGATGAGCAGCGAGCCGGGGACGTTGCGGCAGGCGAGGGCGACTGTCACCAGGATGGAGATGATGCCGACGATGAAGGTGGGGGAGGTGATGTCGCCCAGACCGACGAGTGTACCGGCGCCAGCGGTGATAATGCCGGCATCGCACAGGCCAATCATGGCGATGAACAGGCCCAGACCCACCGAGATGGCGTGACGCAGGACAACCGGGATGGCGTCCATGATGGCCTCACGCAGGCCACAAAGCACGAGCAGCAAGATGACGACGCCCTCAAGGAAGATGACGCTCATGGCCACGTGCCAGTCACCACCGCAGACGGTGGTGGTGATTCCAGCGATCATCGCGTTGACGCCTAAGCCCGACGCGCAGGCGAGCGGGCGGTTGGCGAAGATGCCCATGCAGATGGTCATGATGCCGGCGCCCAGACAGGTGGCGCAGGCGAGCGCTCCCGCATCGATGCCGGCGCCCGAGAGCACCGCAGGGTTGACGGCGATGATGTAGGCCATCGCCAGGAATGTTGTCAGTCCAGCGCGAAGTTCGGTCCCGATTGTGGACTTGCGCTCACTGACGTGAAAATGTTCGTCCATGCATACCCTTTCCTTGTTCGGCCCCGAGTTTAGGCCGATTGACACGAACTCAACTACTATATCGCCTTTGAAAGGTTGATGTTCCTCGCATGTTGATGTTCGGCGCTTTGTAGCAGACGGACGGTATTTTTCGCATGAAAATGTGTGGGTACCATATACTTAAGCAGTTACAACGACCCCTATGGAGGAACGTATGATTAAAGAGCTCTGCCACGACGAGGCTATTCTGTCCCAGCGTTGCGAGGTTGCGACCGTCGAGGACGAGTCGGTCGCACAGGACCTGATCGATACCATCAAGTCGCTCGACGATGCCGGCTGCCTTGCCGCTAACCAGATTGGCGTTACCAAGAAGGTTTGCGTCTATCTGGACGACGCCGGCGAGCCCCACGTGCTCTACAACCCCCGTTTGGTGTTTGGCCTGGGCGCCAGCAAGATGGAGGAGAGCTGCCTGACGCACGAGGAGGTCACCAAGTCCACGCGCTATATCAAGTGCAAGGTTGCCTTTGACCAGATTGTCGACGGCAAGATGAAGGAGTGCCGCCGTGACTACGCGGGCTTTGAGGCACAGATGATCCAGCATATGATCGACCACTGCCAAGGTAAACTTGTCTAGGGTGACTACAGCACCGCACTTCGTCTCTTTTGGCCCGGGCATGACATTGTTGTCATGTCCGGGCTTTTGTGTTTAGCGCCTTTTTGTTTGGAGACAATGAACTTAGCAAGAACGTAAAGCTAGGAGGCGCCATGTGTACGAGTATCCGATTTACCGATAATTCTGGTCACATGTATCTGGGCCGCAACCTCGACTGGAGCTTTGACTACGGCCAACAGGTTCGCGTGATGCCGCGCGGGTTTCACATCCCGTATTCGTTTATCGACGACGCGACGGCGGTACACGCGGTGATCGGTATGTGCATCGATTACAAGAACTACCCTATGTTCTTCGATTGCGGCAACGATGCGGGCCTCGCCGTGGCGGGTCTCAATTTCCCGGGTTATGCCGAGTATGCCGAGGGGCCGGTTGATGGAAAGACCAATATCGCGGCCTATGAGTTTCCCCTGTGGGTGGCAGCGACGTTCTCGACGGTCGATGAGGTCGAGGCCGCGCTGCGCGACACGGTGATTGTCGCCAAATCTGCCGGAGAGGGGCTGGGCGTGTCGCTGCTCCATTGGATTATCGGCGACAGCCAGCGCAGCATCGTGGTCGAGATGATGGCTGACGGCCTGCATGTATACGACGATCCGGTCGACACCCTTGCCAACCAGCCGACCTTCCCGTGGCACATGGAAAACCTGCGCACCTATATCACTGCCACAAGCGATTTTCCGCAGACGGCGACATGGCGTGGCGCCGAGCTCAAGCCCTATGGCGCGGGTGCCGGCATGCGCGGTATTCCGGGTGACTGCTATTCACCGAGCCGTTTTGTAAAGGCGGCGTACCTCAATGCCAATTACCCGCAAAAGGAGAGCGAGACCGAAAACGTCGTCCGTATGTTCCGCTCGCTCGAAGGCGTGGTAATGATTGAGGGGGCGTCCAGGATGGGCGATGGCAAGTTCGAGAAGACTATCTACACCGGATGCTTTAGCGCGCGCACGGGCAATTATTACTACGCGATGTATGAGGATCCGTCGATTCGCTACGTGAGCCTGACAGATGCCGAGGGCGCGAGTCCCGATAGGCTCGTGGTTCCCGAGCCGCGTCGTTCGTAGCCGATAGCTTTACTGCAATGCAAAGCGGCCCTGCATCTCTCGCGAGGTGCAGGGCCGCTGTCGTTGATTTGTGACGTCGCTAGAAGTTGACGTCGTTGAGTTGTTCGCTCTCGAGGCCGTCGAGCTGTTGCTGTTCGGGCGTATCGGCGACGCTCTCGAGCAGCTCGGTGGGATCGACGTTCATGTCCCTACCGGCCTCGTTGCCGTTGACCAAGTCGTCCGAGAAGATATCGACTTCCATTTCCTCGGCTTCCTCGATCTGAACTTCGAGCGGCACTTGGGTGCGTACGAGTTTGACTGCCGGACGCATGCGGGCAAAGAGGGGCACGTACTCGATGATGATGGCCGAGTTCTCTAGACCGTACCAGCGTGCCGGGCTTCCGCAGGCGCGGCGGACGGCGTACTTGATGGCCATCACGCGGTGGTCGTTGCGGTTGATGTCCGTTTCGGGGGCGAGCATCTTGCGCAGCATGCAAAAACGGAAGTCGCCCACGTTGCCGCGTGTCTCGTAGATGGAGTAGGTGTGATGCTGCGGCGGCAGCTCACCCGATGCCATCAGGTCGCCAACGATCTGGCGCAGGTAGGCATTGATGCGCTGGTTGACCTTAAAGCCCAGGTCCAGGCGCACGCGGAACAGGAAGTCCGTGCCAAAGGTCTCGACGGAATACTCGTGCGTATAGGGCTCATCGGTAACGTACACGTTGATGAACCAGTATGCCTTGGCGCGCTTGGGATGCTTATCCAAGATGGAATAGAGCACATCGCGGTCGAGCGTGAGCGGGTCGGGGCTGTTGGTGAGGAACACCAGGTTGTCGGCAAGCACGGGATAGGTCTCGTCGTTGCGCAGGCGGTCGAGCTGGTCAATGTACTTGGAGACGGGCAGCAGGATGGTCTGCGTGCGCTCGATGGCGGTGCCGCGGCGCCACACGTACATAAGGCCAAACAGCAGCGCGGCCAAGAAGATCATGACATAGCCGCCGTCAAAGAACATGGTGAGGCACGAGGCAAAGAAGCACAGCTCAATGGCGCCAAAGAGCAGTGCGAAGACGCAGGCACCCAGTTTGTGCTTGAGGATGCCGGCGATGTAGCTCGTCAAAAGCGTCGTGGTCATGAGCATGGTCACGGTGATGGCGAGGCCGTAGGCGCTCTCCATGCGCTCGGAGTTCTGGAACAGCAGCACGATGAAGATACAGCCGACCCACATGATGTTGTTGACGAGCGGAATATAGAGCTGGCCCTTGGTGTCGCTGGGGTAGTGGATGCGCAGGTGCGGCATAAGGTTGAGGCGCGTTGCCTCGGATACCAGCGAGAACGAGCCGGTGATGAGCGCCTGCGAGGCGATGATGGCCGCTACGGCCGAAAGCACGATGGCAAAGGGGCGCAGGGGCTCGGGAAGCATCATGTAGAACGGGTTGACGATATCCATCGCGAGCATCTGGGGGTTGGAGTTATTGGCGAGCAGCCAAGCTCCCTGACCCAGATAGTTGAGGATAAGGGCCGCCTTAACAAACGGCCAGGATGCATAGATGTTTGCCTTGCCCACGTGGCCCATGTCCGAGTAGAGCGCCTCGGCGCCGGTCGTCGACAGAAAGACGAAGCCGAGCACCATGATGCCCGAGTGGTTGATGGGCGAGAATAGGAACATGATGCCGCGAATGGGGTTGAGCGCGCGCAGGATGGACAGGTTGCCGAGCATGTTGAACAGGCCGGCGCCAGCCAGGAATAGGAACCATAGCGTCATAAGCGGGCCGAACAACTTGCCGATCGACGAGGTGCCGGCGCGCTGCATGGCAAACAGGCCGCAGATAATGATGATGGTGATGATGATGACGTTGGTCTGGCCGTCACCCAAAAGCGCATGGCCCCACTCGATAGTGCGCAAGCCCTCGATGGCCGTGGTAACCGTGACCGCAGGGGTGAGGATGCCGTCGGCGAGCAGCGCCGCGCCGCCGATCATGGCGGGGAGAATCAGCCACGGTGCCACCTTGCGCACCAGGCTAAACAGGGCAAAGATGCCGCCTTCGTTGTGGTTGTCGGCCTTCATGGCGATAACCACGTACTTGACCGTGGTCACGAGCGTCATGGTCCAGATGACGAGCGAAAGCGCGCCCAAGATCATGTCCTCGCTGACGGTGCCGATGCCGCCGTTGTTGGCGACGATTGATTTCATGGTGTACATGGGGCTCGTGCCGATGTCGCCATAGACGACGCCGAGCGTTACGAGCAACATGCCAGCGGAGAGGGGAATGGCTCCGTGCCCGCCTTGACCACGCTGGTCTTGGGGGCTTGCCTCCAGTTCGTTTTGTGCCACGTGGACTCCCTTGGACATCCGGTTATCTATCTAGGACAGATAACCTTTATGCCGTCTTTATACATACAAGAGCAGTTTGGCACATTGGTTAGCTTTAGACAATAATCCCCAGATGGGGATTATTCATATACGCAGGCAGCATTTCAAAGCGGGGGCTATTAAGCACGTGCTGCTTGAGCGATACCGGCTTTGGCGTTTGCGCGTTTGCCGGCGAGTTCGCAAAAGATCGCGCCGCCGATGATAAGCGCGGCGCCCATCAGACGGACCGGTGTTATGGCTTCGCCCAAAAGGACGGCCGAGAACACGACCGCCGAAAGCGGCTCGAGGTAGCCGACGACCGCGACGGTCTGGACGGGCAGCTTGGCGACAGCGCTAAAGTAGAGCAGGCAACCGATGCCGGTGTTGACGACGCCGAGCATGACGACGGCGCGCCAATCAATATTGGCGGCGACGCCGGCGGACAGGAATGAGGGGGCGCCCTGCGTGATGAGCGTGAGGACCAGCGCGGTCACAAAGGCTGCGCTCACCTGGAGCGCGGAGTTCTCAAGGCCTTCGATGTGTGGCGCACCCTTGCTGGCGATGACCATCAGCGCATAGCAAAATGCCGAGGCGATTCCGCAGGCGATACCAGCAATGGGCATATTGCCGCCTAGACCTTGCGCTGCAATGAGAAAAGCACCGCAAGCGACGGCGATAAAGCCGGCGATTTTGCCGCCGGTCAGCTTTTCGCCAAAGATGAGCGGGGAGAGCGCCATGACAATGATGGGGCCGCAGTAGTACAGCAGCGAGGATACGCCGACGCCGATCGTCTGGTAGGCGCGGAACAGAAAAATCCAGCTGGCGCCCAGCGCGGCTCCCGAGAGGAGGAGGGCTACGGCTTCGCGGGGGCGAGATGGCGCCTGCAACTTATGGCGTTGGGTGATGGCAAGGATGGTGACAAGCGAGAGTGCGCCCAAAAACGTGCGCAGGAGCACGATATCGGAGCTCGGGAGCGCGATGGCGGCGGCGATGATGCCGTTGGAGCCAAACAACAGCAATGCTGCTAAGTACGTAAACAGTCCGTTGTTCATACGCTGACATCCCCTCTATATCCGAGCATGTTCACTATGGGTGAACTGGCTTTAGAAGAAAAGCGAATATAATGCATGGATAGCATGAGAAAAACTCATGCAAAGGTGGAGGGGTGCCGTGGAAACGAATATTCAAAAGATGCAGGTGCTGCTCGAGACCGTGCGCGCCGGAAGTTTTACGCGCGCCGCCGAGCGGCTGAGCTATTCGCAGTCGGGCGTGAGCCGTATGGTGGCCGATCTTGAGGCCGACTGGGGCTTTAAAGTGCTCGATAGAAGCCGCGAGGGCGTAGTGCTTTCTGCCGATGGGCGGCAAGTTATGCCGGCGGTCGAGGCGTTGTGCGAGGAATTTGTTCGTTTGCAGCGACGGGTGGATGAGATGCGTGGGCTCATGCGCGGCAAAATCTGCATCGGTACGTTTTCGAGTGTGGCGACCCACGTGCTGCCGCCGGTGATCGCGCGCTTTCGCGCCGATCACCCGGACGTCGATTATGAGTTGCTGATGGGCGATTACTCAGAGATTGAACAATGGGTGGCGGAAGGCCGCTGCGACCTGGGCTTTATTCCGCGCGAACCACGCGGCGCCGGCATGGTGTCGCGGCCGTTGGTGCAAGACGAGCTGATGGCCGTGGTGCCAGCGGACTCCTCGCTTGCCGCGGCGGAGGTCGTCTCTCTTGCCGATTTGGCCAACGAGCAGTTTATTCTGCTGGAACGCGGCACCGATGACGAGATTACGCCGCTCTTCCGTCGGGCGGGGCTGGCGGTGCGCTCAAAACTGTCGACCTGGGATGACTATGCGATTATGGCTATGGTCGAGGACGGCCTGGGTGTGAGCATTCTTCCTGCGCTTATCTTGCGTCGCTGTCAGTTCGATGTTGCCGTGCGCCCACTCGAGGGACATCCTCATCGGCAGATCAATGCGATATATCGCACGGCTGACGTTTCGCTTGCGGCGGCTCGTCTCCTTGAATATCTCTAAAGGCGCGTACCTGTTGTCCACTTTGGGACAATCCTCGGGGTTCGGTACATTTTCTTATGAAATTGAACTTTCGAATGAGGTGCCGCGTTATACTGCTGCCTAAATTGAACTCTGGTTCAATTCGTGTTCTATAAATTGAACTTTGCCAGCAAGGAGGTTCTAGTGGCCCAAGAGACGTTTAGCGATCGCCTGCGACAGACTATGTCCGATCGCGACGTTCGCCAGTCGGACGTAATCCGCGCATCGGAGATGCTCGGCAAAAAACTCGGCAAGAGTCAGATGAGCCAATATGTGAGCGGCAAGACGATCCCGCGGCGCGACGTGGCTGAGCTGCTCGCCCGTATTTTGGAGGTCGATGTTACCTGGCTGCTTGCCGGCGACGCCGATCAAGGCGAGGCATCATCACCCCGCAACGATTCCAAGCCCGAACCCCATTCCTCAGCTCAAATTCCAAGGAGCACCACCATGCGTATTTTTTCTAAATCCACCAAGCTCGATAATGTCCTGTATGACGTGCGCGGTCCCGTCGTCGACGAGGCTGCCCGTATGGAGGACGAGGGCGAGCGCATCCTCAAGCTCAATATCGGCAACCCGGCGCCCTTCGGTTTCCGCACGCCCGACGAGGTCATCAAGGACATGCGCCAGCAGCTGCCCGACTGCGAAGGCTATTCCAACTCGCGTGGCCTGTTCTCCGCGCGCAAGGCAATCATGCAGTACTCGCAGATCAAAGGCCTGCCCAACGTTCAGATGGAGCACATCTACACGGGCAACGGCGTGTCCGAGCTCATTCAACTTTCGATGAACGCGCTGCTCGACAACGGCGATGAGATCCTGATCCCCAGCCCCGACTACCCGCTCTGGACGGCGTGCGCGACCCTTGCCGGCGGCCATCCTGTGCACTACCTGTGCGACGAGCAGGCCGATTGGTATCCCGATCTGCAGGATATGGAGTCCAAGATCACGAGCGCGACCAAGGCCCTCGTCATCATCAACCCCAACAACCCCACGGGCTCCGTTTACCCGCGTGAGGTGCTCGAGGGCATCGTTGAGGTTGCGCGCAGGCACCAGCTCATGATTTTTGCAGACGAGATCTACGACCGCCTGTGCATGGACGGCTATGAGCACGTCTCGATTGCCTCGCTCGCTCCCGATCTGCCCTGTGTCACCTTTAGCGGCCTTTCCAAGTCGCACATGATCGCGGGCTATCGCATTGGCTGGATGGTGCTTTCGGGCAACCAGCGCTGCATGAGCGACTTCATCATGGGCATCAACATGCTCTCCAACATGCGCCTGTGCTCCAACGTGCCGGCCCAGTCAATCGTCCAGACGGCGCTCGGCGGCCATCAGTCGGTCAACGACTATATCCGTCCCGGCGGTCGTGTCTACGAGCAGCGCAACTTTGTGTATGAGGCGCTCAACAAGATCGACGGCATCTCGGTGGTCAAGCCGCGCGCGGCGTTCTACATCTTCCCCAAGATGGATGTTAAGAAGTTCAACATCACCGATGACGAGCAGTTCGCTCTCGACCTGCTGCACGAGAAGAAGATCCTGATCACGCGCGGCGGCGGCTTTAACTGGGCCGAGCCTGATCACTTCCGCATCGTGTACCTGCCGCGCATGGAAGTGCTTAAAGAGTCGCTCGAAGACCTCGCCGACTTCTTCGATCATTACCGCCAAGCGTAGGGGATTAGGTATCTGCCGCCGCAAGAATCGAGGCGTCGCAGGATAGACATACGACAGCGAGCGAGCCGCATTTGCGCCAAGGTGACGTGAAATGAGAGGGCGCTGACCTTCTGGTCGCGCCCTCGAAATTGAACGTCAGATTGGCGTGAATGCGGCTCGCGCAGCGTCAAGTGGTCCGCCGTTCGGTAGAACGGCGGAACTAGATCACGACGCCGTTACAGTGGTCGATTTCGTGTTGGATGATCTCAGCGGTGTAGCCCGAGAAGTTTTTGATGCGGTGGACGAAGTTCTCGTCCAAATACTCAACTTTAATGCGGCGATAGCGGGTACAGGGACGCTCGCCGATCAGTGAGAGACATCCTTCGCTCGTCTGATAGGCATTGACCTGCTCAAGAATTTGAGGGTTGTACATCAGGAGTGTCCTGTTGCCGTCCTTTACGCAGATGATGCGTTTGCGCACGCCGATCATGTTGGCGGCGAGCCCCACGCACTCGCGCTCATGCTCGCGGAGCGTATCCAGGAGGTCCTGCCCGGTCGCGACATCGTCGGGTTCTGCGTCTTCGGAAGGTAGGCGCAAAAAGAACTCGGATTTCATGATGGGCTTAATCATGGCGGGCTCCTCATGTCTTATGCTTTCGTGGACTTTTAATAATAGCGCGGAAGGAAAGCTGCGCGTCCGCGTTACAATCTTTCGACGTTGGACCATGTTGCCAGATTCGTCGTGTACGGCGTCTGGTGTAAGTCTAGGGCTCATTTTCGCCCTGGACTGTTCCTCTGGGGCGATGCGATTGTCGTTCTAAGAGGAAGGAATTTCATGGGGACCAAATCCCAAAAGCAAACTCAATCACCGTCGACAGCCTCGGCGATTCTCGTCGTAATGTATGTTGCAGCCTTTGTTGCCGCGTTTAACGAGAACATCATTAACGTGGCGCTGCACGACATTATGGCAGCCTTTTCGGTGAGTGCCACCACGGCACAGTGGCTCGTCTCGGGCTACATGATCGTGACGTCGATTTTTACGGCCATCATGGCCTTCCTGTCCGGCCGTTTCTCGACGCGCAAACTGCTGTTTTTCGCATGCGGATGCATGGTCGCCGGCGAAGTCCTGTGCCTGGTCGCTCCGTCGTTTAGCGTTTTGCTGCCAAGTCGTATTTTGCAGGCTGCGGGATCGGGCATCTTGTTCCCGCTCATGATGAACGTGGTGTTGTCTTGCGCGCCGCGCGAGAAGCTCGGTCTGTATCTGAGCCTGGGCGGTGCCTGCATTACACTGGGGCCGGCGTTTGGACCTGTGATCAGCGGTCTTATGTGCACGTTGTTTGGCTGGAGGGCGGTGTTCGTAGTGCCGCTGGTGGGCGGCATTGTGGTCGCTGCGGCGGGCGTAAAGCTTGTTCAGAATGTCGGAGAGCGCTCGAACGCCACGCTTGATATTCTGTCGGTTGTTTTGCTCGCTGCCGGCATTACGGCATTTGTGTATTCCGTAGGCGAGTTCTCGACCAATCTGATTGCCGGCATCGTGACGCTTTTTGCCGCCGTTGTGCTGCTCGGCCTGTTTGCGGCCCGCCAGCTTAAGCTCGAGCATCCGGTGCTTAACGTGCGTCCCATGGCGAGCGTTCGTTTTTGGCCTGCGTGCTTGCTTGTGGTGGTGTCGATGATGACGACGTTCTCGATGAGCGTTTTGTTGCCGCTCTATTTTGAGGGCGCATACGGCATGACCGCGCTTGTTGCGGGCCTGCTCATTTTGCCGGCAATTGCCTGCAACGCTGTGACCTCGATTGTGGGCGGACGCGTGATGGACGCCCGTGGCGCATGGCCGCTGCTGCCGGTCGGCTTTGCCCTGATTGCCGTGGGACAGACTGCCATCTCGATGACGGCGGCAAGCATGAACATCGGCGTCGTCGTGGCGCTGACCGTTGTGGTGTATGCCGGAGTCGGTTTGGTGTTGAGCCCCTCGCAAACGGCCGGCTTGGAGACGCTGCCTGCCGCTGAACATCCTCACGGAACGGCATTGCTTAACACGTGGAACATGATTGCCGCATCGTTTGGCCCGTCGCTGTTTATCGGTCTGCTCTCGAGTTCTGCGGCGACTGCCGGTGCCGCTGGCGTTGCGACCGACGTTGCCCAGGCGATTGGATTTTCAGCTGCCGTGCGTGTGGCGGCTGTAATTGCCGTGGTCGGGTTCGTGGTGTCGCTGGTGTACGCTCGTCGCGAGTCGCACATGTCGCATTAATGTGTGCACATAGATTCTGCAGCTAGATTGGATGGCGACACCATAAACTAATGGACGTTTTGCCGAGAGGCATGAATGTTTAAAGCGCAAAGAGTGCGCGACGGGCCCCGCGAATGGGGCGATGATGCCCGAGAGGGCCAAGAAGGAGTCTCATGTCCGAGAACGAAGAGATCATGAACGAGACCGAGAACGAGACCATGGCTGCCGAGGTTGAGGCAGTCGAGACCGTGGAGACCGAAGCTGCCGAGGTTGAGGCTGCTGACGAGGTTTCCGCCGAGGAGGAGGCCGAGGTTGTCGAGGCCGCCGTTGATTACGATGACGAAGAGCTGATGGACAAGATGCAGAAGGCCGCTCGTCTGCTGCGTAGCCGTCGCTTTGCTATTTCCAAGGAGGAGGAGGCCAAGGCCGAGCGCATGGCGAACATCGAGCGCGCTATCAAGCTCCTTGACCTCAAGCCCAAGATGGAGCAGAAGGAAATGTCCGACCTGCTGGGCATGCGCCTTCGTGAGCTCGATGGCCTGATGGCCGAGGCCGAGGCTGCCGATCTGGTTGGCCGCATCGACGACGCCGAGGGCGATATGCGCAAGATCGTTGTCTTCGCTGCCGAGGATGCCGCTGAGGGCCTGGTCGATCTTGCCAACAAGAAGGAGAAGCTCCTGCCTGAGCTTTCTTACGAGGAGGCCACCGAGCTGATGGTCGCTCTCGATAAGGTCATCGCTCCGCTCGTCGCCATGGGCCTGGACGAGGACCGCGGTCCTCGCGGCGGTCGTGACGATCGTGGCGGCCGTGGCGGCGACCGTGGCGGTCGCGGCGGCTTTGGTGATCGCGGTGGCCGTGGCGGCGACCGTGGCGGTCGCGGTGGCGATCGCGGTGGTCGCGGCGGCTTTGGTGACCGTGGCGGCGACCGTGGCGGTCGCGGCGGCTTTGGTGGCAACCGTGGTGGCTATGGCGATCGCGGTGGCAACCGTGGCGGCTTCGGCGGCAACCGCGGTAACGACCGCGGCGGTCGCGGTGGCGATCGTGGCGGCCGCAACGGCGGCGGCTTCCGCGGCAACCGCTTCTAGTTGGGTTACGCGGTTTTACCAAACCGCGTAACTAGTTGACGCTGCGCGCCCACCAGAGCGACAACTTGTCATTCAAAGAGGACGGCATGACCAGAAGGTCTATGCCGTCCTCTTTTCATGCCAATTTGTTCGCTCTGGTGGGCGCTCGCTGTCGGTGCCAAAACATCGACATTGCCATGATCCAGACCTGCTAAAAGATAGTCGTTGGGGACGTTCTTGTTTGACTAGTCGTTTAAGAACACCCAACGACTACATAGCATGAGAGTGGATAATCTCCCGGTTTGAGCCTGCATTCAAGTTCAAAGTGGGAGATTATCCACTCTCATTTGTTATGTGCCCGAAAATCCACACTCGTTTCTACTCTGTCTACATTTGTAGGAACAGTTCGTGGAGGCGGGTGTCTTCGTCGAGTTCGGGGTGGAAGGTTACGCCGAGCTGGCTGCCCTGACGGGCGGCGACGATACGGCCGTCGACTTTCGCTAAGGCCTTGGCGTCGCCGTGGACCTCGACGATGCGGGGCGCGCGGATAAACGTCAGTGGCACTTCACCGTCGATGCCGGCTAGCTGCCCCTTGGTTCGAAAGCTGCCGAGCTGCCTGCCGTAGGCATTGCGCTCGACAAGTACATCCATGGTTGCCAAACGCGGCGTGCCCTTATCGTCATGGGCGGCAAGGTCGTGAGCCAGCAGAATTAGGCCGGCACAGGTGCCCAGGACGGGTATGCCTTCAGAGATGCGGGCACGAAGCTCCTCGAGCATGCCCAACTCATCAAGCAGCTTCCCTTGAACGGTAGACTCGCCGCCGGGAAGTACCAGACGGTCAAAGTCCTGCTTTAAATCAGGCGCCTGCCTCAGCTCAATACAGTGTGCGCCAAGCTCGGCTAGTCTTGTCTCGTGCTCGGCAAAAGCGCCTTGGACCGCCAGCACGGCGACCGTTTGGTCTGCATAATCGCTCATGTGCGATCCTTTCTGCTGGACTAGCGCCCGCGCTCTTCCATGATAATCTCGATCTCGTCGGCGTTGATGCCCACCATGGCCTCGCCCAGGTCCTCCGAAAGCTCGGCAATGAGTTTGGCATCGGTGAAGTTTGCCACGGCCTTGACGATGGCGGCTGCGCGCTTGGCGGGGTCGCCGCTCTTAAAGATGCCCGAGCCGACAAAGACGCCTTCGGCGCCCAGCTGCATCATCAGCGCGGCGTCGGCGGGGGTCGCTACGCCGCCGGCGGCAAAGTTCACGACGGGAAGCTTACCCGTGGCATGGACCTCGCGCACCAGCTCGACCGGAACCTGCAGTTGCTTGGCTGCCTCAAAGAGCTCGTCGTCGCGCAGGGCAACAACGTCGCGGATCTGCTTTTGGATTTTGCGCATGTGACGCACGGCCTGAACGACGTCGCCCGTACCCGGCTCACCCTTGGTGCGAATCATCGTGGCGCCCTCGGCAACACGGCGCAGCGCCTCGCCCAGATCGCGGGCGCCGCAGACAAACGGCACGTCAAACTGGGTCTTGTCGATGTGATAGACGTCATCGGCAGGGGAGAGAACCTCGGACTCATCGATGTAGTCGATCTCGATGGCCTGAAGGACCTGCGCCTCGACGATGTGACCGATGCGGCACTTGGCCATAACAGGGATGGAGACGGCCTCTTGGATGCCCTTGATCATCTTGGGGTCGCTCATGCGCGAGACGCCGCCTGCGGCGCGGATGTCGGCCGGAATGCGCTCGAGTGCCATGACGGCGCAGGCGCCCGCCTCCTCGGCGATGCGCGCCTGCTCGGGTGTGGTGACGTCCATGATGACGCCGCCCTTGAGCATCTGCGCGAGTTCGCGATTGAGTTTGACGCGATCGGCCTTGCTGGTCTGTTCTGCCATGGTTGCTCCCTTGGTTGGCATGTGCATTGCTTGACGGAACATCCTATCGGGGAGCTGGGTATGGCGAAATACTCAGTTTTCGAGATAATAATAAGGTCAGCTTAATACCAGATTGAACAGCTCGATAAGGTCAGGTGGCAAACTCATGCTTGACTACAATTTGGAAAAACGTGGCGAGGCATCGCTTTATGAGTATGTTTACCAGCAAATCCGAGATGATATTGTTGCTGGACGTATTGTGGCGGGGGAGCATCTTCCGTCTAAGCGCGCCTTTGCCCGTCATCTGGGAATCAGTGTCATTACCATCGAGAATGCATATAGCCAGTTACTCGCTGAGGGCTATATTTGCTCAATGCCGCGTCGTGGCTACTACGCTTGCGAGCTTCCGGATGCACCGGTTTTGGCTTCGGCTGCGGAGGGCATCGACCGAGATGTCGTCTCTGTGGGCCCCAGCGTGCATGATGTCAACGGACAGGTCGAGCGATTCGATGCGCTTTCTCCTTCTGCTTTGGAGGCGGCGCGGCTTTGGCAAAGCGCGCTACGGGCGACGCTGGCATCCGAAGACGAGCGCGAAATCTTTTCGCCCGCACCGGCGCAGGGCACTGCTCGGCTGCGACGCGCAATTGCTCACCATCTGCACGGGACAAGGGGTATGAATGTCGACCCCAACAACATCGTTATCGGTGCGGGCGCCCAGCTGCTCGATACCATGTTGGTTCAGTTGCTTGGCGCGGACAAGGTGTATGCGGTTGAGGATCCGGGCTATTTGCGTCTGACGCGTATCTATCAGGCTATGGGCTGCCAAGTTCGACATATCCCGTTGGATGATGAGGGCGTGGACTTGAGCACTCTGCAGAAAAGCGGGACCGATGTCCTTCACCTGATGCCGTCCCATCAGTATCCGACCGGCCTTGTGACGAGCATTGCGCGTCGCTATGCGCTTCTGAGCTGGGCCGCCGAGCGACCAGGTCGGTATCTCATCGAAGATGACTTTGATTGTGAGTTTCGCCTTGCTGGCAAGCCGATTCCCGCGCTCGCGTCGATCGATGCCGCCCAGTCGGTTATCTACACCAACACGTTTTCGAAGAGCCTTTCATCGGCGTTGCGTTTGGCGTACATGGTGTTGCCCGATGAGTTAATGGAGCGGTTTAGGCGCAACCTTGGTTTCTACGCCTCGTCGGTGAGCTCTGTTGACCAGGTCGCTTTGGCGCGTTTGCTGGAATCGGGTGATTACGAGCGACATGTGAACCGCGTGCGCGTTCGTGCTCGCGAGGCGCGTGATGGCCTGATGGCGCTTGTGCGGAAGGTATTTCCGGCAGGAGAGGTCTCGATCGAGCATGCAGACGCGGGCCTTTACTGTATCGTGGTTGCGGAGCGTGGAACGGGCGGAAGCACTTTTGCATGGGCCCTCACGCGCTCGAGCATCCCTTTTATCGATATCGGTGACTGTTTTTGGTGTGCCGATGGCGCATCTGTCCCTGAAAACACAACTCAAATTCTTGTTCAGTATGACGATCTGAGTCCAAAAGTACTAACAACCTTGGAATTGCAGCTAATGGGGGGCACTCTGCAACCTAAGTGAGTAGACTTTTAGCACTTTGTCGACCAGGCAGTTTTGTAGCAAGCTATTTACCTGCGGTTTTGAAAAGCAGGATGACCGGCCTGCTCGGGATGTTCAAAAAAGTCTACTCACTTGCCGCGCAAAGCTCCTGCATGAGAAAAAAAATGGGGTTTTCAACAGGGCTTCGTCCAGCTCTCGGCAAGCTTTTGGCCAGTTGGGGAGTGCTGTTGAAAACTTGGCAGTCCGTTCGGCGCCATTTTTGGTGCGTTCGCGCCAATGCGTGACTGACTGGGTTGAAATTCGTGTTTTCCTGTGCCTATGAAGGATTTACTTTGTGACATATCGGCTTTTAGGTACTGGCGTTTGCCTCCTCAAGTCCGCGCTTTGTGTCCGCCGCTTCCACGACCGGAAGAAGACCGGCAGCGATATGATCTCGCCCGCAACCCGACGGCTGCGGTCGCGCTCGGTTTTCCGTTGTATACATTGGTTCGGACGAGAAACAAACGGACTTGTCCAGCCAGCATTAGGCAGCGGCTGTTTCTTGGTGAGCTTCCCAGGGAATCCGTGCTGGAAACGGAGCATGGGTTTTTGATTACGTCTCCTCTACTGACGGCATTCATCATGTCGCGGCACCTGACGGATCTCCAGCTTCTTTTGGTATTGGCGGAGATGTGTGGCTTGTTTGCGGTGTGCGCTCTGCCGGCGGCACTTGAGGCGGAGCTTTCGCGTGCAATTGATTCGGGCGCGATTTCGACAACGTTCGGTTGGGTGCGCTGCCCGTCCGAGGACGGCACCGCCTCAAATTTATGGCGTCGAGACGCTTTGGTTTTGGGCGGAGACCTTGACCGTTTTTGTTCAGATGTTTGCGGGATGCGTTACGGCAATAGATTTATGGCGGTATCGCAACTCGTTCCATTGGGTGCCGCGTCGCCTTTTGAGGTCGAGGCGTATTTGCTACTTGCACTGCCGCGATCCCTGGGAGGCGAAGGTTTTTGCGACATAGAGCTTAATGTTGAAGTGATGCTAGGCACAAGTGCTCGAGCGATTGTGGGAAAGTCCCGTATATATATCGACCTACTTCTTTCTTCACCGGACGGTAGGCGACAGGTGGCCATTGAATGTCAGGGAAAGGCCTCGCACGGACGCGCAGGGGATGGCTTGCGTGACGCTGACCGCATGACGGCCCTTCAGGCCATGGGCTACGATGTGCTTCTCCTGACACACAGACAGATATCGGATGAGGATAGATTCCGCGCGATCGTTAAGGCCATATGCAGGATGCTCGATGCTGAATATCGTGATAAAAGCTCGGATGAGCAAAGGGCTGAGATATTACTCCGGTCTGAACTATTCATTGACTGGACAAAATTGGGAGTAATCGACGGAAAGATGCCCGTTAGACACAAAATGGCTCGATCGTGGACGGCTGCGAATCTAAGTGAGTAGACTTTTGTCACTTTGGCGACTAGGTCGTTTTGCAACAAGGCATTTACCTGCGGCTTTATAAAGTGATATGGGCTTATAGGACAAAATGTGTGTCCCGATAGAACATCCGTTTCCATCCATTAATCCAGCCAGAACGGGTACGGGTCCCTGTGGTGGAGGTCCTCCCACACGGCCCTGTCGCCCCACTC
>CABUWV010000015.1 GCA_902495355.1 uncultured Collinsella sp. | reverse complement strand
CAACGACGTGCTGTACAAGGAGGGCCTGGACCTTCTCGTCGTGCCCTCCGCCGAGCTCTCCCGCGGCCGCGGCGGCCCGCGCTGCATGAGCATGCCCTTCTGGCGCGAGGACCTCTAAGTCTTTCCGTTTCCGGTGCGGTCCCCCTACAACCGCACCGGCTTCGCCCGTTAAACGGGCACCACTAATACTTACGTAATTCATTTCTTCGAAAGGAATCAAACCATGGGTGTTAACCTCTCCGGCCGTAGCTTCCTCAAGCTCCTCGACCTCACCACCGAGGAGATCGAGTACCTGCTCAAGCTCTCCAAGAACTTCAAGGACATGAAGCGCGCTGGCGTTCCGCACCGCTATCTCGAGGGCAAGAACATCGTTCTGCTCTTCCAGAAGACCTCCACTCGTACCCGCTGCGCCTTTGAGGTCGGCGGCATGGATCTGGGCATGGGCGTCACCTACCTCGATCCGGGTTCGTCGCAGATGGGCAAGAAGGAGTCCATCGAGGACACCGCCCGCGTTCTCGGCCGCATGTATGACGGCATCGAGTTCCGTGGCTTTGCCCAGGACGACGTCGAGGAGCTCGCTGCTAAGTCCGGCGTGCCCGTGTGGAACGGCCTGACCACTGAGTGGCATCCCACCCAGATGCTCGCCGACATCCTGACCGTCCAGGAGAACTTCAACTACGACATCAAGGGCAAGACCCTCGTCTTCATGGGCGACTGCAAGAACAACGTTGCTCGCTCCCTCATGGTCGTCTGCTCCAAGCTCGGCATGAACTTCGTGGCCTGCGGCCCCGAGGAGTGCATGCCCGCTGACGACGTCATCGAGGCCTGCAAGCCCATCGCCGAGGCCAACGGCTGCACCATCAAGCTGACCACCGACGTCAAGGACGGCGTCACCGGTGCCGACGTTATCTACACCGACGTGTGGGTCTCCATGGGCGAGCCCGACGAGGTCTGGGCCGAGCGCATCGCTCAGCTCACCCCGTATCGTGTTACCTCCGAGGTCATGGCTATGGCCAACCCGGGTGCTATCTTCCTGCACTGCCTGCCCAGCTTCCACGACACCAACACCACCATTGGCGCCGAGAAGTGCGAGCAGTTCGGCATCACCGAGCAGGAGGTCACCGACGAGGTCTTCGAGAGCCCCGCTTCCAAGGTCTTCGACGAGGCCGAGAACCGCATGCACACCATCAAGGCTGTCATGTACGCCACGCTCAAGTAAGAGCATCTAGCATCTCGCTCGGGGTGTATTGCTGCACGCCCCGAGCGGTTTTATCTGGTAATAATCTCGCATCAAGCGGCAGGCACGGCACGGAAGAGCCGCTTCTGGCGAGATCAGTAAATGATTTATGAAGGGGGGATGAGAACTATGACTGAGACCGCTAAGAAAAAGCGCGGTATGCCTTCATCGTTCACCATTCTTCTTGCTCTGCTGGCAATTGTTGCAGTGATTACCGTTATCGTCTCCGGCACGTCCGGCGGCGCGGTTACTGCCGCCCGTCTGAGCGATTTCTGCACCGCCCCGATTAAGGGCTTCGCTGACGCTCTGCCCGTCTGCCTCTTCGTTATGATCCTGGGCGGCTTCCTCGGCATGATGACCGAGACCGGCGCTCTGGACAACGGCATCGCCGTTCTGGTGCAGAAGCTTAAGGGCAACGAGATTATGCTCATTCCCGTGCTGATGCTCATCTTCTCCCTCGGTGGTACCACCTATGGTATGTGCGAGGAGACCGTTCCCTTCTACGCCCTGCTCGCCGCTACCATGATGGCCGCTGGCTTCGACCCCATGGTCGGTGCCGCTACCGTCCTGCTCGGCGCTGGCTGCGGCTGCCTGGGCTCCACGGTTAACCCGTTCGCCGTCGGCGCTGCCGTCGACGCTCTGACCGGCGTTGGCATTGAGGTCAACCAGTCCATCATCATCGGCCTCGGTGCCGTCCTGTGGATTGTCACTACCGCTATGTCCATCTTCTTCGTGATGAGCTACGCCAAGAAGGTCAAGGCTGACAAGGGTTCCACCATCCTGTCGATGCAGGAGCTCAAGGACGCCGAAGAGGCTCACGGCAAGGCTGCTTCCGAGGTCCACAAGGAGGTTAAGCTCACCGGTCGTCAGAAGGGTGTTCTGATCGCCTTCGCCTTCACCTTCGTCGTCATGATCGTCGGCTTCATCCCGCTGGCCGACCTCAACGAGGGCGTCGCCAACTTCTTCGACGCTGGCGCTGTCTACGACGCCGACGGTAACGCCGTCGTCCAGGGCTGGTCTGCCCTGATCACCGGCCTGCCCATTGGCCAGTGGTACTTCGACGAGGCTTCCACCTGGTTCTTCCTCATGGCTGTCCTGATCGGTATCATTGGTGGCCTGTCCGAGAAGCAGATCGTTAACACCTTCATCACCGGCGCTGCCGACATGATGTCCGTTGTTCTCGTCATCGCCCTCGCCCGTGGCATCTCCGTCCTCATGGCTAACACCGGCCTCGACGTCTTCGTCCTCGACGCTGCCGCCAATGCCCTGGCTGGCCTGTCCGGCGTGATCTTCGCTCCCATGAGCTTCCTGGTCTACTTCGGCCTGTCCTTCCTGATCCCTTCGACCTCCGGTATGGCTACCGTCTCCATGCCCATCATGGGACCGCTGGCTGTTAAGCTCGGCTTCTCGCCCGAGGTCATGGTCATGATCTTCTCTGCCGCCATCGGTGTCGTGAACCTGTTCACCCCGACCTCCGGCGCCATCATGGGCGGTCTCGCCCTGGCCAAGATCGAGTGGACGACCTGGCTCAAGTTTGCCCTTAAGCTCATTGTCGCTCTCTCCGTCGTCTGCGCCGTCATCCTGACCGTCGCCTGCGTGCTGATCTAAGTACCCAACGGGTACCCCACGGAAACCTTGACGATCCTGTAAAGGATCACCTGGTCATCGTCTGTCCGGTGGGGTCAACCCACCGGTAGACTCCTACCTTTAGCCCCCTCCCGTTCCGTGCGCGGGAGGGGGCGCTCTCATGTTGCGCGGTTCTACGAACCGCGCAACCAGTCGACGCTGCGCGCCGCCCAGGACGACAATTTGTCATTCAAAAGGCAAGGCATGACCAAAAGGTCTATGCCTTGCCTTTTTCATGCCAACTTGTACGTCCTGGACGTCGCTCGCTGACTTATGCTCAACCTGCGGCGCTGCCATTATTGATGCAAAGGGGTCAGGTTAGTTTGCGCCAAAAAGGGGAAGTTGCGGTGGAATAGTTCCTGTTTGGCCGTCTTGAGGGGTTAAACGGGAACTATTTCACCGCAACTTATCGATGGCGTGTTTGGTTGGTGCCTGTTGATGGTCTGGGTATCGGGGAGGGCGGGCTCCGTTATAATCGCCTAGAACATTAATTGGAAACGGGACGGGAGCCATACATGCGCCAGGGTTTCGACAATGCGAAGTATATCGAGCTGCAGGCTGCTCACATTAAGGAGCGCATCTCACAGTTTGGCGGCAAGCTGTATTTGGAGTTTGGCGGCAAGCTGTTCGATGACTATCATGCCAGCCGCGTGCTACCGGGTTTTGAGCCGGACAGCAAGTTCCGCATGCTCAAGAGCATCGCCGACGATGTCGAGGTTATCATCGCGATCAACGCGAACCACATCGAGAAAAACAAGGCTCGTGGTGACCTTGGCATTACCTATGACGAGGATGTGCTGCGCCTGGTTGACCTGTTCCGCGGCAACGGCTTTGCCGTCGCGGCCGTGGTCATCACCCAGTACGCCGGCCAGCCCGCTGCCGATGTCTTCCGCAACCGCCTGAACGCGCTCGGTATTCCCGCCAAGCTGCACTATCCCATCGAGGGGTATCCGCACGATGTCGATCTGATCGTGTCCGACGATGGCTACGGCAAGAACGAGTTTGTCGAGACCACGCGTCCGCTCGTTGTCGTGACGGCACCCGGCCCTGGCTCGGGCAAGCTTGCCACTTGCCTCTCGCAGCTGTATCACGAGCATAAGCACGGTACCGCCGCCGGCTATGCCAAGTTTGAGACCTTCCCGGTCTGGAATCTTCCTCTGACGCATCCGGTCAATATTGCCTATGAGGCCGCCACGGCAGACCTCGACGATGCCAATATCATCGATTCGTTCCACCTTGAGGCCTACAACAAGACCACGGTCAACTACAACCGCGACGTCGAGGCCTTCCCGGTGGTCCGTGCCCTGATGGAAAAGATCCTGGGCAAGAGCCCCTACCAGAGCCCCACGGACATGGGTGTCAATATGGTCGGCTTTGCCATCACCGATGACGATGCCTGCCGCGACGCTTCCAAGATGGAGATCGTCCGCCGCTACTTTACCGCGGTCGAAAATGTGCGCCGTACCGGCGTGGGCGATGAGCAAGTCGACCGTCTCAAGATTATTATGAAGAAAGCCGGCATCGATAAGAACTACTCACCGGCGCGCTCGGCGGCCCTCACCAGGGAGCAGCTGACGGGTGGTCCCGTGGGTGCCATGGTCATGCCCGATGGCTCCGTGGTGACCGGAAAGACCTCCACGCGCCTGGGCGCCGCAAGTTCGCTCATTATGAACGCCCTCAAGCATGTCTCGGGCGTCGACCTTGAGCTCGAGGTCATTAGCGATGAGGCGATCGAGCCCATCAGCAAGCTCAAGACGCATTTCCTGGGCAGCAAAAACCCGCGCCTCCACACCGACGAGACGCTTATGGCGCTGTCGATCACCTCGGCCACGAGTGAGACGGCCGCTCGCGTCCTTTCGGGCCTGGAGCAGCTGCGCGGTTGCGATGCCTTCTTTAGCGTGATCATCTCGCCGACGGATGAGACGGTGCTGCGCAAGTTGGGCATCAATGTGTGCTGCGAGCCCAAGTTTGAGCGCCGCGGTTTCTTCCATCGCTAAGTTTGAAGCACCGCGGTAATTGCATTGCATTTTGGCCGTATCGGGTTAGCGCCCGGTACGGCTTTTTGATCAATAAAGCGCCTATTTCGGCGAAAAATAGCCGTTTACCTGCCTAGAAACAATTTGAGCGGTATACAATAACCGTAACTGTTTCATCCTTAGCGGGATGCCGCATGATGGATATTACCTGCCATCGTGAGGTGTGTCGGTCGCGCACGGCGCGTTAGATGCTCGTGCTCGGTTTGAGGAGGCTGCTATGGCGGGCAAGGGTCGTGCGAGTGTCAACGATATGAAGCGTGTCGAGGTGCTGGTGTTGATGGAGATCGACCAGCAAACCGAAGACAATGGCGGGCCGTATGGTTTCTCGCGCAAAACGCTTGCCGAGCGCGTGGGGGTTTCGCCGTATCGTGCCCGCGCCGCAATCGATCGCTTGGATTCCGAAGGCATGATTGATGTCGTCTCGCGTTATAGCGACGACGGCGGTCAGCTTGCAAATGGCATTTGCCTCACCGAACGTGGCGAGTGGTATCTTGAGGGCGTCCGTACCGGCATGCTCGTTCAAGAAATGCTTGAGGACGAGGTTTCTGACCGATAGCAGCATGTAACCCTTGCCATAGCGACGCCGCCTGGGAAACCGGGCGGCGTTTTGTTTCAAGATTGAGAAATGCAATCTCACGCGAGAAAAATTGCGAACGGTCCGCGGCGCGAGTATTACAATGAAGACCCGTAAGATGTGGATAAACAACTTCTACGGGAAGCGCAGGTAACTCAATATGACCAAGCATGTGTTCGTAACCGGTGGCGTGGTTTCGTCTCTGGGCAAGGGTATCACCGCGGCCTCGCTGGGCCGTCTGCTCAAGTCGCGTGGCTACAAAGTAACGATGCAGAAGGCTGATCCGTATCTGAACGTCGACCCCGGTACCATGAGCCCCTTCCAGCATGGTGAGGTCTTCGTTACCGAGGATGGTTACGAGTCCGACCTGGACCTGGGTCATTACGAGCGCTTTATTGATGAGAACCTGACCCGCGATTCCAACTTTACGACCGGCGCCATCTATAAGAGCTTGATCGCCCGCGAGCGTCGCGGCGACTTTTTGGGCGGTACCGTGCAGGTGATTCCTCACGTCACCAATGCCATTAAGGACAAGTTCCGCCGCATCGAGGAGCAGACCGGCTCAGATGTAGTCATCACCGAGCTGGGCGGCACGATCGGCGACATCGAGTCCCAACCGTTTGTCGAGGCCATCCGTCAGTACCGCAAGGAGGCCGGCCCCGAGAACGTCTGCTACATCCACGTGTCGCTCGTTCCCTATATCGCCGCCGCCCACGAGGTCAAGACCAAGCCCACGCAGCATTCCGTCAAGGAGCTCCGCAGCTTTGGCATCCAGCCCGATATCATCGTGCTGCGCTCCGACCACCATATCGATGACGCTATCCGCGGAAAGATCGCAAGCTTCTGCGACGTCGACACCGATTGTGTCTTTACCAACGAGGACTGCGCGAGCATTTACGATGTTCCGCAGCTGCTTGCCGAGCAGGACTTTGACCTGCGCATTTGCGAGCGCCTGGGTCTGGACCCGCGTGAGCGCGACATGAGCGAGTGGAACGAGTTCCTGCGCAAACAGAATCACGCCAACCATCACGCCGACAAGGTGAAGATCGCTGTCGTGGGCAAGTACACGCAGCTGCCCGATGCGTACCTGTCGGTTATCGAGGCCCTGCACCATGCGGGCGTCTTCTACGATCGCCATGTGGACGTCCAGCTGGTCGACGGCGAGAGCCTCGACGAGCAGAATGTCTCCGAGGTTCTGGGCGACGCCTCGGGCATCCTGGTCCCCGGCGGCTTTGGCAAGCGCGCCCTGGAGGGCAAGATCCTCGCGGCCGAGTTTGCCCGTGAGCACAAGATTCCGTATCTGGGCATTTGCCTGGGTATGCAGGTGGCCGTGTGCGAGTTCGCCCGCAACGTCGTCGGCCTTGCCGGCGCCAGCTCCTCCGAGTTCGATCCGGACGGCCCGTTTAGCGTCATCGATCTGATGAGCTCGCAGGAGGACGTGACCGAGAAGGGCGGCACCATGCGCCTGGGCGCCTATCCGTGTAAGCTCGCCGCCGATACCCTTGCTCGCGAGGCATATGGCGAGGAGCTCGTCTACGAGCGTCACCGTCATCGCTTTGAGTTCAACAACGCCTTCCGTGACCAGCTCGAGGACGCCGGCTTGGTTATCTCGGGTCTGTCGCCCGACGAGCGCCTGGTCGAGATGGTCGAGCTGCCGCGCGACGTGCATCCGTGGTATGTGGCAACCCAGGCTCATCCCGAGTTCAAGAGCCGCCCGACCAACCCGCAGCCGCTGTTCCGCGAGTTCGTGCGCGCTTCGATCGGCCAGCACGAGGGTGTCGACCGTCTGCAGGTGACGCCCATGAACCTCGCTACGGACTAAGGGTGCCGGCGAATAAGGAACATACCGAAGCTACTCCCTCGTCGCTCGCCGTGGCGGCGGGGGAGTATCTCGATTACCTCGCGGTCGAGCGGGGTTTGGCGCGCAACACGATTGCGGCCTATCGTCGTGACCTGACGACGTACTGCGCCTATCTGGAGCGGGCGGGTATTGTGTCTTTTGAAGAGGTGACCCGTCAGGTCGTGGAGGGCTTTGTCGCCGACCGTCGCGATGGGGGCTATTCGGATGCCTCGGTGGAGCGTGCGCTTGCGGCCGTGAAGGGCCTGCATGCCTTTTTGGTGCGCGATGGGGCTGTGGCCCAAAATCCAACGGCGGCGTTGCGCCTGCCTAAAAAGGCTGAGCGTTTGCCGGAGTATCTATCGGTGGAGGATGTCTCGGCGCTGCTCGATCAAGACTTCCCCGAGGGCGAGATGGGCTTGCGCGACCATGCCATCTTGGAAGTGCTCTACGGATGCGGTTTGCGTGTGAGCGAGTTGGTGGGGCTCGATGTGGGCGATATCCATATCGACGATGGCTTTGTGCTCGTTCGTGGTAAGGGCTCGAAGGAACGCCTGTCCCCGCTGGTAGGAAGCGCGGCGCGAGCTCTGACGCTTTATGTAACTGAGGGGCGTTCTCGCTTGGCGGCCCATGCCCGCGGAACCGAGACCTCGGCGGTCTTTTTAAATAAGAACGGCCGCCGTCTGTCGCGCCAGGGCATCCATGCCATCTGTGAGCGCTACGGGCGCCAGGTGGGACTGGTGGGGCTCCATCCCCATACGCTGCGTCACTCCTTTGCCACCCATATGCTTGCGGGCGGCGCAGACCTCCGTGTGCTACAGGAGATCTTGGGACATGCCGATATATCGACCACGCAGGTCTACACGCATGTCGATCGTACGCAACTGACCGAGGTCTATCTGGCGGCGCATCCGCTGGCACATCGCTAGCACCTCGCTGACCTGCATATTTATAAATATTAAAGGGGACGGGCCCCAGATTGCCGAGACGCACTTTTGCGCGCATGGGCAATCTGGGGCCCGTCCCATTTTTCGCCAGACACCGACGCGGTGGTGGGCCGTGTGTGTCGTGGGTGGGGGAGTTTGGGGGCGATGTGAACGGCGTGTAAAGGGACGTAAAAATCGCCTCAAGGTCAACTTGAAGGTTGAGGTTCGCGGGCGTGGTTCTACAGGTGGCATCACGCCTTTGCTGCAAACACAACATATTGTGCTCTCGAACATATGCTCGGGGGTGTTTTACAACATATTGAGGGTGGAGTGGTGGGGCGGGGTGGGGGAAGGGGTGGGGAAAGGTGTTGAAAAATGGGGCGGTTCCCCATATTATTGATGACGTCGACAGGCGGGGTGGTTCCCCGCGTACGTGCCATCTGAGTAACCGAGGGGAGGGCGCACATGGGAATGACGGGTGCATACGAGCGCAATCTCGATGCAAAAGGTCGTCTGTCCCTGCCTGCACCCCTTCGCGAGGAGCTTGGAGAGCACGTTCGCGTGTTCAAAGCCCTGGATGTCGATGCTCTGTACGTGTTCTCTGCCGAGGCCTTCGATAAGTGGGTCGAAGGACTCTTCGCGGGTCGTGAGGGCCACGAGGGTTTTAACCCGCGTGACATCAACGACCAGAAGCTCATGAGGGCGATCAACAAGCGCACCACGTCGATGGACGTGGACAGCGCCGGTCGTATCGGTCTTTCCGAGTCTCTCCGCAAGCAGGCGAACCTCGACCGCGAGGTCACGGTTGTGGGCAACTACGACCACCTTGAGGTTTGGGATCGCGCCGCGGCCGATGAGGACGATGACGATGAGGCCCTGCTGGACCTCTTCTTCTCGTAAGGGCAAGGCACGGGTAACGGATGGAGCGTGGGATCTTGACACAAGAATATCGGCATGAACCTGTCATGCTCGGCGAAGTGCTTGAGTCGCTGCGGCTAAAGAGCGGCTCCGTTGTCTGCGATTGCACCCTTGGCGGTGCCGGCCATTCGGTAAAGATGGCCGCGCAGGTGGGGGAGACGGGCCTTTTGCTCGGCGTCGATCAGGACGACATGGCCCTCGAGGCCGCTGGTGCCCGTCTGGACCGCGAGGTTCCCGGCGTTCCGCACCAGCTGCTGAAGGGCAACTTCGGCGACTTGGACGAGCTGCTTTGCTCGGCCGAGGTGCCCGGGGTCGATGGCTTCCTGTTCGATTTGGGCGTTTCGTCACCGCAACTCGATATCCCTGGCAGGGGCTTTTCGTATAACGAGGACGCCCCATTGGACATGCGGATGGATCCGGGTAATAACACCTTAAACGCAGCTGAGGTCATCAACACCTATAACGAACACGACCTCGCCCGGATTCTACGCGTCTACGGAGAAGAGAAGTTCGCCTCGCAGATTGCGCGCGAGATCGTGCGCCGCCGCGAGCAAGAACCGATCGAAACCACCGGCCAATTTGTCGAGATCATCAAGGCGGGTATCCCGGCTGCCGCTCGTCGGCATGGCGGACACCCGGCCAAGAAAAGTTACCAGGCCATTCGCATCGAGGTCAATCACGAGCTCGATGTGCTCGAACGAGGGCTTGATGCCGCCACCAGGTGGCTCAACCCGGGCGGACGTATCTGCGTCATCTCGTATCACTCGCTCGAGGACCGTATCGTAAAGAACCACTTTAAGGAGATGAGCCAGGGGTGCACGTGTCCGCCGGAGATTCCGGTGTGCGTGTGCGGCAACGTGCCGATACTCAAGGTCATCACCCGCAAACCCTTGGTTGCCCAGCCTGATGAGGTTGAGCGCAACCCTCGGGCGAGATCAGCCAAAATCCGCGTGGCGCAGCGTCTGTAGGCGCGACCGCGCGATATTGGACCTCCCGCTCGCACCATAAACGAAGCTTAAACACACTACCAACGTACTCGGGATGGGAGGCGGCATATCATGGGCTACAACACTTCAAGCGCAGCACTCGCCTATGATATGAACGCCATGCCCGCCTATCGTGAGACGCCGCAGGCCCCCGTTGCTCCCCGTGAGCAGCGCGCGCCGCGCTTTGATGTCTACACGGGCGCGGGCCGTCAGGCAAACCAGGCGGTAAGCCCGGTTTTCATGAGCGTTCTTAAAACGTTTTGCATCATTGCGGCTATCTTCATGACGATCGGCGTCGCCCGCGTGGCGCTCGCCGGCGTTACGGCCCAGGTGCTCAACAGCAACGCCGAGCTTACCAGCACGCTCGAAAAGGCGACCGATGAGAGCTCCGACCTGGAGGTCATGCATTCGGTCTATGGCGCCGACACGCGCATTCGCGACCTTGCGGGCGCTTATGGCATGGTGGAGCCCAGCGAGAGCGTTACACTTGACTTTTCGCAGGATGCAGCCGCGGGCGCCAACGCGACCGCGACCGCTCAGTAGCAAGACGGTAGCTGAGTATGACAAATGACTATCGCCGCGGTTCCGATGGGGGCCGCGGTTCTGGACGTCCCTCGTCGCGGGGACGTTCTGGTTATCAAGGAACGGGTCGGCAATCTTACAACGCCGGGCGGTCCCGTGGCAACGACCCGGCGTCGCGACTTCGCGGCTCGGGCGGCCCTCAAGTGCATAACACCAGGTCGCGCAAGAGTTCGTCGACCGAATGGCTCACAGGCGCGCCTCTGCCTCGCCGCAAAGCCGTCATGGGCTTCATCGGGCTTGGCTTGGGCTTGGGCGTCTTTCGCCTTGCCGACTATCAAATTGTCGAAGCCGATAAACTGCGCGAGCGTGCCGATGCGCGCCGCCTGCTTGCGCAGACCCTCTATGCCAAACGCGGCACCATCTACGACCGCAACGGCAACGTGCTGGCGTCGTCGGTCGAATGTCGCAACATCGCCGTGAACCCGCAGCTTGTCGAGGATGTTGACAAGACGGTGTCGGCGCTGGTCAAGGCAACTGGAATCGATAAAAAGACCTGCCGCAAGCTCGTTGAGTCCGATGGAACCTGGGTGTATATCAAGCGCCAGGTGGACGAAGACGATGTTGCGGCGCTGGAGAAGAAGAACCTGCCCGGCGTGCTTTTTGAGCAGGCCATGAAGCGCGTATATCCATACGGCAATCTGGCATCGCAGGTGCTGGGTGTAGTGAATGTAGACAACGACGGCTTGACGGGTCTCGAAAAGCAATACAACAAGCTTCTGACCGGCACGAACGGTTCTCTCGTACGCGAGCGCGCGAGGGACGGCAGCTATATCGCGGGCGGTGCCTATAAAAAGGTGGCTGCGGTCGACGGCGTTGATATCGTGACGACGCTCGACGTCAATATCCAGCGTGCGGCCGAGGATGCCCTGGCAGAGGCAGTTGAGAAGACTAAGGCCAAGAACGGCTCGGCGCTGGTCACCGATCCTACGACAGGCGAGATTTTGGCAGCCTGCTCGTACCCGACCTACGACCAGACCGATCTGGAGAATGCCAAGACCGAGGATATGAATCTGCGCCTGGTCACCGACGCCTACGAGCCCGGCTCGGTCTTTAAGACGCTCGTGGCGGGCGCCGGCTTCGACTTGGGCGTCGTGCGATCGAGTACGTCGTTTGAGGTGCCGGCGAGCATCAAGGTGGGCGACGATACCGTCACCGATGCCGACAAGCGCGACTATGCCATGACCATGGATGTGCGCGAGATGATGCGCCGTTCGTCCAACGTGGGCTTTGTCCTAGTGGGGCGCAAGATCGGTGCCGACGACTTTGCCGCCTATGTGGACAAGTGGGGCATCGGTCACAGCTCGGGTGTCGATTTTCCGGGAGAGAGCCTGGGTATCGTCAAGGAGCGTGACCAGTATGACGGCGCCACGCTGGGCTCGATGAGCTTTGGACAGGCACTGTCTGTCTCGCCGATTGAGATCGCACGTGCCGTGGGCGGCATCGCCAACGGCGGCGTGATGATGACACCGCACTTCTATAAGTCCAGCAAGGGCGACGAGAAGGACTGGGGCGAAGGCGAGCGCGCGATTTCGGAGGACGCCGCATCCCAGGTGACATCGTGCATGCAGACGGTCGTGTCCGAGGGAACGGGCGTTGGCGGCGCGGTTGACGGCTATGACGTGGCGGGTAAGACCGGTACGGCCGAACGTGCCGACGAGAACGGCGGCTACCTCAAGGAGAACTACATGTCGTCCTTTATGGGCTTTGCACCGGCACAATCGCCCAAGGTGCTGTGCTATATCACGCTCGACGGAACGCCGAGCGGCTCAGATGCCGCTGCGGTGCCGTTCCAGTCCATTATGGCCAACGCGCTCGACGTGCTGGGTATCCCGCACACGAAGTAGGGGGTTACAATCTTTGGGGCGTGGTTTGTTGTCCCATATGAGGGTGTTCACATGCCCTGCACCACGCATGTGCGGCGCTGGGATACAATACGCCGATAGCATTATTAGGTTTACAGGGGAGCTGCAATGATAGAGATCGCCGTCAACAACCTCGCGGCCGCAACAGGGGCCCGAACCGTGACGGGAGAAGCCGATCGGGTATGCCGCGGGTGCGTTATCGACTCGCGCCAGGTCGAGGAAGGGACGATTTTCGTCGCCTTTCCCGGTGAAAACGTCGACGGCAATGATTTTGCTTCCCGTGCCGTCCAGTCGGGTGCCGGCGCCGTCGTGATGACGCGTGAGCCCGAGGCCGAGCTGGTCTCGCTGGCGCAGGACAAGGGGTGCGCCATCCTGCTGACCGATGATCCCGAGGAGTTTCTGCTGCGTTTGGCGCACACGTATCGCCTGGAGCTTGGCTGCCTGGTCGTTGGTATTACCGGTTCCATCGGCAAGACGACGACCAAGGACGTGCTCGCCGCCGTGCTCGCCAAGCGCTATCGTGTCTGGGCCACCAAGGGCAATTTCAATAACCTGATCGGCATGCCGCTCACGGTGCTTTCCGCTCCGGCCGATACCGAGGTCCTGGTGCTCGAGATGGGCATGAACCATTTCCACGAGATTGAGCGCCTGTCCCAGTCCGCCAATCCCAACCTTGCCATCGTGAGCAAGATTGGTACCTCTCACATCGGCATTTTGGGCAGCCGCGAGAACATCGCCCGCGCTAAGGCCGAGATTGTCCAGGGTATGTGCGCCGCCGGCGACTTCTTGCCGCTGCTGGTTTTGGGCGGTGAGGACGACTTTACGCCGTTCATTCGCGATACGTTCGCCCAGCCTGCTGGTATCGATGTGATGCTGGCCGGCGTCTCGGACGATGATGAGGTCCGTGCCCGCGACATTCGTGTTGATGACGAGGGCCGTCCGGTCTTTACGCTCGATTTTGGCCAGGGTGAGACGACCGATACCATGCTTGCCATCCCCGGCGTGCAGTCCGTCCCAAATGCCGTTAAGGCCGCCGCAGTTGCCTATCGCCTGGGCGTGACGCCCGAGCAGATCGATGCTGCCTTTAGGGGCCTCACGATCACCGGGCACCGCCAGGAGATCAAGCGCGCCAAGAGCGGTGCCCGCGTCATCGACGATTCCTATAACGCCAGCGCCGAATCCATGGCTGCTGGTCTCGATCTGCTGTGCTCGCTTTCGTGCACGGGGTCTCGCATGGCGATCCTGGGCGAGATGGGCGAGATGGGCGATGAGGCTCCTCGCATGCATGAGCTCGTGGGCGCCTATGCCGCCGCCAAGAAGCTCGACATGCTGGCGTGCGTGGGTGGTGAGCTGGCCCAGCTTATGGCTGATGCCGCGCGCATGATGGGCATGGACGAGGACCGCATCCAGGTGTTCTCCGATTATCAGCAGGTGCTCGACCGCATGGGCGGCGCGCTTGAAAAACATGATGTTGTACTGGTCAAGGGTTCCCGCTTTGTTGAGCTCGACCGCTTTGTGGAAGGTGTGTGCTAGCCCATGTTCGGCAATCCCTCGTATCCAACGTATCAGGCTTTTTTGGGGCTTGGCATCGCCGCTGCCATTGCGCTGCTGCTCATGCCGTGGTGGATCAAGCTACTTAAGGTCGAGGGTATCGGCCAGCAGGTTCGTGCCGACGGCCCCAAGCGTCATTTGGTTAAGCAGGGAACGCCCACCATGGGTGGCGTTGTCATTCTCGTCGCGATTTCGCTGACCTGCCTGCTGATGGGCAAGCTCACCACCGAGCTCGTGCTCGTGCTGCTCGCCACGCTGGCGACCGGCGTGCTGGGCCTGATCGACGACCTGACCTCCGTTACGCATGGGCGCTCGCTCGGTCTGACGCCTCATGCCAAGATGATCGGCCTAACCATTATCTGTGTCACCTTTACGGTACTTGCCGTTAACTGGTGCGGCGTCGCCCCCGAGATTCGTTTTCCCGGCGGCCTGACGATTGACCTTGGCGTGCTTTCGACCACCATCTGCGGCCTTTCGTTCCCGTGGCTCTACATTGTCTTTTGCTGGCTGATGATCGCCGGTCTTTCTAATGCCGTGAACCTGACCGATGGCCTTGACGGTCTTGCTGGCGGCACCTCCATGATTGCCATGCTCGCCATGGCTGCCATGGCGTTTTTGCACGGAGACGTGAACCTGTCCATCTTCTGCACCGCGTGTGCCGGTGCCTGCTTGGGCTTTCTGTGGTTCAACTGCTATCCGGCGAGCATCTTTATGGGCGATACCGGCTCGCTTGCCCTGGGCGCCGCGTTTGCCTGCACGTCCATCATGACCAACACCGAGGTCGTCTCCCTCATCATCGGCGGCCTGTTTATCGTTGAGACCCTGTCGGTCATGATTCAGGTTGTCTACTTCCACTTTACGCACAAGCGCGTCTTCCTTATGGCGCCCATCCATCATCATTTCGAAAAGAAGGGCTGGGCCGAGACCAAGGTCGTCATCCGTTTTTGGATTATCGCTGCTGCCTTTGGTGCCGTTGGCCTTGCTCTGTTCTTCCAGTTGGGATAGTGGTCTTTCATGTCTCTTGCTGATGTCTTTAGCCTGCTCGTTTTGGGTCAGGGCAAATCCGGTCTCGATGTCGCCCGCTGGGCGCTGGCACATCCCGAGCGCGTAAGTGCCGTTACCGTGTATGGCGGTGGCACCTCTGAGCCCAATGACGCCACGCGTGCGCTCGAGGCTGCTGGTGCGTCGTTTGTCTATGGGACCGAACAGGTCGAGGGCGCCTATGACGTATGCGTGACGTGCCCGGGCATCTCGGAGTTCTCGGGCTTCTTTAAGGCTGGGCGCGAGCATGCCGCCCAGATTATGGGTGAGCCCGAGTTTGCCTATCGCCTGTCGCCCGATAACTGGATTGCCATCACGGGCACCAACGGCAAGACGACCACCACGTCGCTGACTGATTATCTGCTTAAGGCTGCCGGCGAGGCCAGCGTTGCTGTCGGCAACATCGGCGAGCCGCCGGTCAACGAGATTGACGGCCGAGCCCACAACGAGTGGTTTGTGGCTGAGCTCTCGAGCTATCAGATTGCTACGACAACCGAGCTCCACCCCCGCGTGGCGGTGCTGCTCAACATCACTCCCGACCACTTGGGCTGGCATAAGAGTCATAAGAACTATGCGCTTGCCAAGATCAAACTGTTTGACAATATGGTCGATGACGATCTGGTGGTTGTCGACGTCGAAGACGCCGGCATTCACGAGTTCGATGAGTACATCTACACGCCGGGTCGTCGCATCTGCAAGGTTGCCTTTGACGAGCCTGAGGGCGAGGATGCCGCCTTTGTGCGCGATGGCAAGATGATCGTGCGCCTGAAGGGCGTCGAGACCCCGCTCATCGCTACATCCGAGCTCAAGATCTCGGGCCATCACAATGTTATCAATGCCCTGTGCGCTGCCACGGCTGCCTTGGCAGTCGGTGCCGATGTCGACGGTGTCTGCCGCGGTCTGGCCTCGTTCCAGCCGCTCGAGCACCGCGTGGAGCCGTGTGGCGAGATTGACGGCGTGCGCTACGTCAACGATTCCAAGGCGACTAACACCGATGCGGTCGAGAAGGCACTGACGGCATTTCCCGATGACGACGTGATCTTGCTGCTCGGCGGCCACGATAAGGGCACTCCGCTCACGGACTTCGCGCGCGTCGTTATGGACAACGTGCGCTCGGTCGTCTGCTTTGGCGATGCGCGCGAGCGCTTCACCGCCGCTATGGACGAGGCTGATGTCGATGGCGATGTGGATATCGCCCAGGCGGATGACCTGCGCGACGCCGTGGACGTTGCCCGTTCGCTTTCGAGCCGTGGTGACGTGATCTTACTTTCTCCTGCCTGCTCTTCGTTCGATGAGTTCTCGGGCTATGAGGAGCGCGGCCGCGTGTTTAAGGACTACGTGGCTCAGCTTGCCGCTACAGCGAAATCACAAATGGAATAGGGGTTGCGGTGAGAGAGGAGAGCCCCCGACAAGGTATGAGGAGGCCCGACTCGGACCGTGCTTCCTCACGTCGCACCACACCGCGTTCCAGCCGCGGCGGGCAGTCGTTTAGCGAACGCTATATTGCCGGCGTTCCCGCCCGTATCATGCGCCCCCGTTTGATATTCATGGCCTGCTTGTTTACCTTGGTATGCTTTGGCCTGCTGATGGTGTACTCGGCGTCTTCGGTCGAGGCGCTGCACGAGAATGGCTCGGCGACGTTTTTTCTGGGTCGACAGGCCGCGTTTGCCGTGGTCGGTGTTCTGGCGCTGATTGCCATCGTGCGCGTTTTGCCGGACAGCTGGTTTGGGGAGGATGTGCTCAGGATCTTCCTTATCGGCATGATAGGGCTACTGCTTCTGGTGTTCTTGGTGGGCAGCGGCAGCCGCGGCGCCACGCGCTGGCTCAACATCGCCGGTATTCAGTTCCAGCCTTCCGAGTTTTTAAAGCCATTTGCCATTGCGTATTCGGCCATCATGCTTGATCGCTTCTTTTCGCCCGGTGGCAACATCAACGAATTCCTTCGCAAGATGGGCATCTACCTGGGCATTTCGCTCTTTCTGATCTTTATCCAGCCCGATTTCGGTACTGTCCTGATCATCCTGTTGACCCTCATGTGCATGGCGTTGTTTGCGGGTCTCGACCCCAGATTTATCATCGGCGTGCTAATCTTCGGCATTCTCGTGATCGTGATTGCGCTTGTCGCAGAGCCATACCGTATGGTGCGTATTCAGGTTGCCTTGAACCCTTGGGCCGACGAGTATGGTGACGGCTATCAGGCCACGCTTGCCATCATGGCCTTTGCCTCGGGCGGTCTGTTCGGCCGTGGCATCGGCAACTCAACCATGAAGTACTCGTATCTGCCCGAGGCACACAACGACTACATCTTGGCCATCATTGGCGAGGAAGTCGGTTTTGTCGGAACCGTGCTGTTCTTCTTGGTGTTTGCGATGCTGATCTACTCGGCGTTTCGCATTGCCGAGCAGGCGACCGATCGTCGGGGCGCGCTCATGGCGTCTGGCTCCGCGGTCATTCTCGCAGTGCAGTTTTTGATTAACGCGCTGGGCATCCTCAACGTGTTTCCCATGACGGGCAAACCGTTGCCGTTTATTAGCTACGGCGGTTCGTCGATTATTGTGTCGCTCATGCTTGCCGGGTTGATCCTGCGCGTTTCGTACGAGAGCGCCCGCCGCGATGAGTATGACCGCCGCCGTGAGAGCTTTGCCGTTATGGATGAGAGTACCGCCGGCGTGCCCCACGTGCGCGGCGAGCGATCTTCGCGTAACGGTTTTACCGTCCTGGATGGCTCTGCGACCGACCCCGCAGCCCGCCCGCGTCAGCGAACGGCGCCGCAAGGTCGTCCTCAGCGCCCCACTCCTCGCAATGCGGGCGGCGGATATAATCGAATCGATTTGAACTCAGACCCGTCGGCGCGTCTGCGTACCGACGGCCAGGGACCGCGTGTACGAAGGGACTACCATGACCGATAAAATGACCGTTGCTATTGCAGCCGGCGGCACGGCAGGGCACATCAACCCCGCGCTCGCCTTGGCCGAAGAGCTCCGTGACCGTGGCCACCACGTTGTGTTTGTGGGCCAGTCGCGCAAGCTCGAGGGTCGTCTGGTCCCCGAGGCTGGGTTTGATTTTGTGCCCATTACGGTCACGGGCTTCGACCGCTCCCGTCCTTGGACGGCGCTGACCTCGCTGTGGCGTGTCAACAAAGCCAAGCGTGCGCTCGCCAGTCATTTCTCAAAGGTCGGCAAGCCCGATGCCGCCATTGGTTTTGGTGCCTATGTCGAGGTTCCGCTGCTGGGGTGGTGCAAGGGCGCGGGCGTTCCGTATCTGCTGCATGAGCAGAACTCTGTTCCGGGCCTGGCCAACAAGATGATGAACTCCCACGCCGCCCGCGTGTGCATCTCGGTGCCGGCAGCGCGTTCGGTCTTTGAGCGCGAAGGTGACCCTGACCACGTGCTCATGACCGGCAACCCCGTACGTCGCTCGGTGATCGAGGGCGATCGCGCTCGCGGCCGCAAGGCACTTGGCGTTCCCGAGGACGCTACGCTGCTGCTCGTCTTTGGCGGTTCACTTGGCGCCCAACACCTCAACGAGCGCGTGGTTTCGCTCAAAAACGAGCTGCTTTCGCGCAAGAACCTCTATGTGTTGCATTCGACGGGTGCCGACGGCTTTGAGGAGACCGAGCGCGCTTTGGCGCTGACGCCCGAGGAGGCGAAGCGTTACCGCGTCCAGCCTTACATCGACAACATGGGCGATATGCTGGCTGCTGCCGATTTGGTGCTCTCGCGTTCGGGCGCATCGAGCGTGGCCGAGATCGCTGCGCTCGCCGTGCCCTCGGTGCTCGTGCCGTATCCGCATGCGACGGCCGACCACCAAACCACCAATGCTCGTTATCTGGTCGACGCCGGGGCCGGCGTGCTCTGCGCCGATGCCGATATCGACGGTTCTGCCTTTGCCGATGAGCTGCTGCACCTGGTCGATGACGCGGCGGCACGCGACGCCATGCGTCAGGCGGCGCGTGGTCTGGCTCAGGATAGGGCCGCCGCTCTTCTGGCGGATGCGGTAGAGGGTTTGCGTTAGTTAGACGGGATATCGTCGGTCGCCCTCGCGCTGATGCGGTAGGTGCGGTACAGTTAACGGGTTACAGGCAGTGTTTACGCAAGGAGTACACGAGCACATGGCTGATTCCCAGACTGCAACCTCCGCGCCCGAGTTTAAGAGCGCCCACTTTATCGGTATCGGCGGCGCCGGCATGAGCGGCATCGCCCTCGTTCTGCACGAGCGCGGTTATGCCGTTACCGGCTCCGACCTTAAGACGTCACGTTATATCCGCCAGCTTACCCGCGCTGGTGTGAAGATGCATGTGGGCCATGAGGCCGCCACGATCGACGAGGTCAAGCCCGACGTGGTTGTTGTCTCCACCGCTATTCCGGAGTCCAACCCTGAACTCGTGCGCGCTCGCGAGCTTGGTATTCCCGTGTGGCCCCGTGCCAAGATGCTCTCTGCTTTGGGCCACGGCTACACCACCGTCGCTGTTGCCGGCACGCATGGCAAGACCACCACGTCTTCGATGTGCGCCACCATGCTCGACCGCATGGGTCTGGATCCGAGCTTCCTGATCGGTGGCATCGTCGAGGGCTATGACACGAACGGCAAGAACGGCTCGGGCGACTACTTTGTCGCCGAGGCCGACGAGTCCGACAGTTCCTTCCTGTTCCTGAACCCCAACGTGGTCATTGTGACCAACGTCGAGGCCGACCACCTCGATCACTACTCGGGTATCGAGGAGATCGAGGCGACTTTCGCCAAATTCATGAGCCTGGTGGGCGAGGACGGCACCGTCATCGTCTGCGGTGAGGACCCGCATCTGGTCGAGCTCGCCAAGTCGACGGGCCGTCACGTGCTTTCCTACGGCTTTGCCGAGAGCAACGACATCGTCTGCATGCACCCGGATGTCAAGGGCATCCAGAGCGACTTTATCGTTCGCTTTGAGGACGGCACTGAGCACGCTGTGGAGATCAAGAGTAATCCCGGTCGCCACAACATGCTCAACGCCACGGCGGTGCTCACCGTCGCCCATGTCCTGGGCCTTGACATCGACGCCGCCGCCAAGGCGCTTTCGAGCTTTGAGGGCGTCCGTCGTCGCTTTACCCACGTGGGCGATATCGATGGCATCACCGTGGTCGATGATTACGGCCATCACCCCACCGAGATCAAGGCGACGCTTGCTGCCGCTTCGTCGCTGGGCTACAAGCACGTCGACGTCGTGTTCCAGCCGCACCGCTATTCGCGCCTGCAGGCCCTGTGCGACGACTTTGCCGATGCATTTGCCAATGCCGATAAACTGCTGCTGATTGATGTGTTCTCGGCTGGCGAGATGCCCATTCCGGGTGTTACCTCTAAGATGCTCGCCGATACCGTGCGCGCCAAGCATCCTGGCAAGGAGGTCGTGTACTGCTCCAGCCGTCTTGAGCTCAATCAGGAGCTCGAGCAGATGGTGGGCGAGGGCGACTTGCTGCTCACTATGGGTGCCGGTGACGTTACGACCGTCGGCCCCGAGTTTATCGAGTATTTGACTGCCAAGAAAGACGCTTAAGTCTAATGGGTCTGTTTAACGCCGTCATGGCGCTCTCGGGCATGATCGACACGGATGTGATCGAGGACGAGCGCCTTGCGCGTCATACGAGCTATCGTATCGGCGGCAAGGCCGACCTCTTTGTGACGTGCCATAGCTATCATGCCCTCCGCCGCGCCGTGGCGGTGCTCGATCGCGAGCAGGTGCCGTGGGTCATCATCGGCAAGGGCTCCAATCTGCTGGTTGCCGATGGCGGTTATCGCGGCGCCGTCATTTCGCTCGGACGTGAGTTTCAGCGCACGGTTGTTGCCGATGACGGTTGTACGCTGACGGTCGGTGCGGGCGTGATGTTTGCGCGCCTGGTCAACGATGCCCTGTCGCGTAGCCTCTCGGGCCTTGAGTTTGCCGTTGGCATCCCTGGCTCGGTTGGCGGTGCGATATCTATGAATGCCGGCACACGGACCGAGTGGATTGGCTCGCTGGTTGAGGATGTCGTAACGTTTGACCCGGCATCCGGTATCAAGCATTATGCGGGGTCCGAGATCACTTGGGGCTACCGCGAATGTAGCCTTCCCCGCAATGAGATTATCCTCGAGTGCGTGCTCAAGCTTAAACCGGCGCCCAAGGCCGACATTCGCGAGCGCATGGAGCGGTACCTGACGAGGCGCAAGCGTACGCAGCCCATGGGTCGCGCATCCTGCGGGTCGGTCTTTCGCAACCCGCCCGATGCGAGTGTGGGCAAGCTTATCGAGGATTGTGGATTAAAGGGTTTTTCGATTGGCGGCGCGGAAGTTTCGCCCGTTCACGCTAATTTTATCGTTAATAACGGAACTGCCTCGGCCGATGACGTTGCCGCGGTTATCAGACATGTGCACGGAAAGGTGAGGGAGGCGTATGGCATCGAGCTCAGACCGGAAGTTAAATTCCTCGGCTTCTAGAGCATCGAAACCCACCTTCCGCCGCGCCGGAGGGCGTTCCGGCGCGCCTGCCAAACCTCAACGCAATACCGTCGCGCACTCTAAGTCTGTCGGGCATGCTCGACAGACCAGTCGTCCGGTTGTCGGCTCGCAGCTCGGCAATCGTCCGGCCGCAAAAAAGTCCTCGCGTCCCTCGGTGACGTCAAAGCCTGTTATGGGCGCCAAACCTGCCCGTCCCATGGCAACTCCTAAGCCCTCGACGGGAACTAAAGCGCCGCGTCCGGGTCGCACGCTGGGCGCATCGAAACCGCGCTCGCTGACATCGGTGCCGGCTACCGCCAAGAAGCCTTCGGGTAAAAAAGGCGTCAACCCGTTGTCTTCACTTGGGGCGATGGCAAATAAAACGTCAGACGCCGCTTCTCTCGTTACAGGCAAAGGCAAAATCGTGGGCGGCGTTCTGGCCGTCTTGGCCGTGCTCGTCGTCGTTGCCGTCGTGGTGATCAACTCTGGATTGTTTACCGCCACTGATATTCAGATTCAAGGCAGCGAGCATGTGACGAAGCACGATGCTATCCAGCTGATCGATTTGCCCGAGGGAACGTCGCTTTTTAACGTCGATCCTGACCAGATTACCGAGGACCTCAAGCAGAACCCGTGGGTGTCGGGCGTGGATGTCCAGCGTCAGTTCCCGCATACGCTCATCATTACGCCGATGGAGCGCAAGGTCATCGCAATTGCCTATATCAGCTCCGATGACCTTGCCTGGGCCATCGGGGATGATGACACCTGGATCGCCCCGCTGTCGACGTCGGTCGAAGTGGATGACCAGGGCAACGTCATCACGACGGGGCAGGGCTCAAATACCCTGACCGGCATTGATGCCGCGCTGGCGCTCGCTAAGCACTATGGCGCGGTGTTGTTGACTGATGTCTCGGCGGATGTCGCTCCGGTTTCCGGCCAGGCGGTGAGCTCCAAGGCCGTTAAGGCTGGCTTGGATTATGTGCGTGGTTTTTCGAGCGAGTTCTTGGGACAAGTCAAGGATATTTCCACGCCTTCGGTCGAAGCCATCTCGGCAAACCTCAATAACGGCATTGAGGTGTCGCTGGGCGATTCGAACGATATCGTCAAGAAGGAGCGCGTAGTCACCAAGCTGCTTTCGCAGGTAGAGGGCGTAACGTATATCAATGTGCGTTCTCCGGGTAACTATACATTTAGGAACGCTCCGACCTCGTAGCGCTGGTTGATGCTTTGTTGAGGGGCCATACCACGCCGTTTATCTGGTTTGTTTGGTTTTCACGGTCAATTATTTGACTGATACGTTCATAATGTGCAAACATAATACGGTTTACCTTTGCATTTACTTTCAACCTGAAGGTTAATGTGCGCAGGGGTCGACCCATGCTATGGCTATAACCTTTGTTCGGAGGACCGACATGCACGAGACAGAGATCAACAACTACCTTGCCGTCATTAAGGTGGTCGGCGTCGGCGGCGGCGGTACCAACGCGGTCAATCGAATGATCGAAGAGGGCATCCGCGGCGTCGAGTTTGTTGCCATCAACACCGATGCTCAGGCACTCGCGATCTCTGATGCCGATATCAAGGTGCACATCGGCACCGACCTTACCCGCGGCCTGGGCGCCGGCGCCAACCCCGAGGTTGGCCGCAAGGCTGCCGATGAGTCCCGCGACGACATTGCCGAGGCGCTCGCTGGCGCCGACATGGTGTTCATCACCTGCGGCGAGGGCGGTGGCACCGGTACCGGCGCTGCTCCCATCGTTGCCGATATCGCGATGAACGAGGTCGGTGCGCTGACCGTCGCCGTCGTGACCAAGCCCTTCACCTTCGAGGGCCGCAAGCGCAAGAAGAGCGCCGAGGAGGGCATTAAGACCCTCTCCGATTGCGTCGACACCATGATCGTCATTCCTAACGATAAGCTGCTCGACATCGCCGAGAAGAAGACCACCATGCTCGAGGCCTTCGCGATTGCCGATGGTGTCCTTTCCCAGGGCACCCAGGGCATCACCGACCTCATCACCGTCCCCGGTATCATCAACCTGGACTTCGCCGATGTTAAGACCATCATGAAGCAGGCCGGTACCGCCATGATGGGTATCGGTACCTCTTCTGGGGATACCCGTGCCGTCGATGCTGCCCAGCAGGCCATCTCCAGCCCGCTGCTCGAGAGCTCCATCGATGGTGCCACGCGCGTGCTGCTCTCCATCGCCGGTTCCAAGGACCTGGGCATCCAAGAGATCAGCGACGCCGCCGACGTTGTCGCCAATGCCGTCGATCCCGAGGCCAACATCATCTTCGGTACCGTTGTCGACGAGTCCCTGGGCGACCAGGTGCGTATCACCGTCATCGCTACGGGCTTCTCCGACTCCAACGTCAACCGCCAGGACGAGCTCTTTGCTGCTCAGCAGTCTCAGAGCAAGGCCGCTGCCTCCGCTGAGCCGCAACGCACCGCTCCGGCCACCAGTCCGGCTCAGGCCGCTCCGACCCGCAACGTTGGTGGCACCGAGCTTCCTAACTTCGGCAACGATCAGTTCGAGCTTCCCGACTTCCTGAAGCGCGGTAGCTTCTAAGTCGTTCTTTGCATTGTTGTGCACAGGGGCGTGTCCGTATGGACGCGCCCTTTTTATTTCGACTTTGTAAACTAGAACCTCCAATCTCTTTACGTTCCCTTTACGATTGCCTCCAGCGCAGCAGGTATCCTTTTAGAGAAGTATGACAGCCGTATAAACGCGGGCTGTAGCGGCGATGCCGCGGTACTTGTGTTATTAGGAGGCTTTAGTATGGCAGCACGTGCGGACAACGTTTCGCGTGTCGACCATGATGGAGTTACGTTGGTGGAGGGCGCGACATCCGATGTTCGCTTTGCCTTCACCGAGCGCGCCGGTGGCGTTTCCGAAGATGCGTACTCCTCACTCAACTTGGGCTCGCATGTTGGCGATGACCCCTTTGCTGTTCAAGAAAATCGTCGTCGTGCGCTCGAAGCTATGGGTGCCGCCGAGTGCGAGCACAACCTGCTCGTTCCCAATCAGGTCCATGGTGATCATATCGTTGCGGTGACCTCGAACGGCGCCGATGACCTTGAGGACGTTCGCGAGCAGATTGCCGAGGGCTGTGATGCCATCGTCTGCACGGCGCATAACGTGCCCGTGCTGCTCTGCTTTGCCGACTGCGTTCCCGTGGTGCTGGTGGCCCCTGGCGGATTTGCCGTGGTGCACTCCGGTTGGAAGGGCACGATTGCACGTATTTCTGCCAAGGCGTGCCAGGCGCTTTGCGATGCTGCCGGCTGCGATGCGAGCAACGTTTCCGCCTATATCGGCCCCCATATCTTGGGTGACGAATATGAGGTATCCCAGGAACTCATGGATCGCTTTGCCGCCGAGTTCTCTTGCATCGATGCGAGTGCCTCTCGCATGCTCGATCTTTCCGCTGCCATTCGCGAGGCGCTGGTAGATGTCGGTGTCGACGCGGATAATATCGTGGATACCCAGCTTTCGACTGTGCGTCAGAACGACCGCTTTTATTCCTACCGTAACGAGGACGGCACCTGTGGGCGCCATGCTGCGATCGGCGTGATGCTATGAGAAAGATCGTATCGGTCCTGAGCGCCGCTGTGCTTACGCTTACGCTGTGCGCCTGTTCTTCGGGATCTTCTACCTCTTCCATTACCGTCGCCGGCTCCACGACCTGCCTTCCTATCGCCGAGATTGCGGCCGAGGGCTTTAAGGAGGAGACCGGCATCGACGTGCTCGTTTCCGGTTTGGGTTCTTCCGCTGGCATCGAGGCCGTCAGCGCCGGCACAGCCGATATCGCCAGCTCCTCCCGTGGACTCAATGCCGACGAACAGGATCTGGGCCTGACTCCCATCGTCATTGCCCACGACGGTATCGCGGTCATCGTGAACGACGATAACCCGGTCGATAACCTCTCGACCGAGCAGCTCCGCGATATTTACGCCGGCAAGATCACCAACTGGAAAGAAGTCGGTGGCGAGGACCTGAGGATCCAGGTCATCAATCGAGATGAGGCGTCCGGCACGCGTGAGGCCTTCCGCACCATCGTGATGGACGGCACCCCGTTCGATCGCCGCTCGGCCGTTCTTTCGGGCACGGGCCAGGTGCGCGACGTGGTATCTCGTTCGCGCGGTGCCATTGGCTACATTTCGCTGGGCTTCGTCGATAGCCTCAACGCCAAGACCTCGGTCAAGGCCGTCTCGGTCAATCATGTTGAGGCGTCCGAGAAGACGGTCGCGAGCGGCGGCTATCCCATCTCACGCGACCTTTACTTCTTTGTGAAGGGTGCGCCTTCGCAGCAGGCGCAGGATTACATCGACTATGTGACGTCCGAAAAGATGGACAAGCAGATTCGCGAGGCGGGCTTTATTCCCGTCACCAACGACGAGAAGGGGAGTGAGTAGCATGGAAGCACAGGAAAACTCCCAGACTGAGCAGAATGTTCAGACGCCCAAGAAGCGCGAGCTGGCGCTCGTATCGCACAGTACCTATATCAAGGAGAAGGCGCTGCAGTGGATCTTCTTTGCCTGCGCGTTCTTGGCGGTCGTTACCGTCATCCTGATTTTTGTCTTTACCACGTACTCGGCGCTGCCCGTCTTTACCGACATCGGTCTGGCGGACTTCTTTAGCTTTACGTGGGCGCCTTCCGAGGGCCACTACGGTATCTTGTCGCTGCTTGCCGGCTCGGGTCTGGTGACCGTCGGTGCGCTCGCCATGGGCGTGCCGCTGGGCGTGGGTACGGCCGTTTACCTGGTCGAGATTGCCAGCAAGCGCGTGCGCAAGCTCATCAGCCCCGCCGTTGACCTGCTGGCGGGCATACCCTCCATCATCTACGGCTTCTTTGGCATGATCATCATCCGCCCGTTTATCGCACAACTGACCGGCGGCCTTGGTTTTGGTGCGCTGACGGCGTGGTTTGTGCTCGCCATCATGATCGTCCCTACCATCACCACGCTCACCATCGATGCTCTCAATTCCATTCCCATGGGCATTCGCGAGGCATCGTATGCCATGGGCGCCACCAAGTGGCAGACCATCTATAAGGTCGTGCTACCTGCCGCGAAGCTGGGTATCGTTGATGCCATCGTGCTGGGTATGGGCCGTGCCATCGGCGAGACCATGGCCGTGCTCATGGTCGTAGGTAACGCCCCGGTTATTCCCGACAGCATTGCGAGCCCCATCTCGACGCTCACGAGCCAGATTGCGCTCGACATGAGCTATTCCTCGGGTCTGCACCGCTCGGCGCTGTTCGGCATGGGTGTGGTCCTGTTTATCATCTCCGCCACGCTGGTGGGCATAGTCCGTCTGATTTCCAAGAAGAAGAGGGGGTAGGCTATGTCCGATTCCGTTGACACGACGGTCGATACGACCTCGTCGCGCGAGCGCATCAAGCGTGCCCTTTCCCACGGCAAGAAGGGCCGCATCAACAAGGACCTGTCCAACAAGATCATGCTTGGCGTGTTCCGTGCCGCTGCCTACATCACCACGCTGGTGCTGGTCGCTATCATCGCCTACGTGGTCATCAACGGCCTGCCACACATCTCGCTCGACTTTATCTTCGGTTGGCCCCAGGGCGTCAACGCCGAGGGCGGTATTTGGCCCACGATCGTCTCGACCGTCTATGTGACGGCGCTCGCCATGCTTATCTGCACGCCGATCGCTGTGCTGGCAGCCGTCTATCTGGCCGAGTACGCCAAGCAGGGCAAGGTCGTCGAGCTCATTCGCTACGCTGCTGACGCTTTGGCCTCGGTGCCCTCCATCGTTATGGGTCTGTTTGGCTACGCCTTGTTTGTCGAGGCCATGGGCTTGGGCCTTTCGATGGTCTCTGCCGCCCTGGCACTCGCGCTCTTGATGCTTCCCATCGTCATGCGCACCACCGAAGAGGCCATTCGCGCCGTTCCGCGCTATATCCGTTGGGGCGCGTACGGCCTGGGCGCCACCAAGTGGCAGGTTGTCTCCAAGATCGTGCTTCCTTCTGCCTTTGGCCGTATTGCCACGGGCATCGTCCTCGCCATCGGCCGTGCCATTGGCGAGACCGCGGTGGTGCTCTACACCATGGGGCAGGCCATCAATCTACCTATTTCGCCGCTCGATTCCGGCCGCCCCATGACGGTTCACCTGTACCTGCTTGCCAACGACGGCATCAACATGAACGCAGCCTACGGCACCGCGCTCTTGCTGATGGTGATCATTTTGGCCTTCAACCTGTTTGCGCGCTTCCTGTCGCGCAAGCGTCGCTAGTTAAGGAGTCCCATGTCCGTTTATCAGTCCGCTCCCACGCTGGAGCAAGCGGCCATTACGGCCAAGGATTTCAACTTTTGGTACGGTGACTTTCATGCGCTGACGGGGCTCGACCTCAACATCGCCAAAAACGCCATCACCTCGTTTATTGGCCCTTCGGGCTGCGGCAAATCGACGTTTTTGCGCTGCATCAACCGCATGAACGACCTGATCGAGGGCACGCGCATCGAGGGCACCATGACGCTCGACGGCAACGATATCTATGCCGAGGGTGTCGACCCGGTCGATCTCCGTCGTCGCGTGGGCATGATCTTTCAGCAGCCCAACCCGTTTCCTAAATCCATCTACGAGAATGTCGCCTTTGGCCCTCGTCTGCAGGGCGTGACTAGCAAAAGTGACCTCGATGACATCGTGGAAGAATCGCTCAAGCGCGCCAACCTCTGGAAAGAGGTATCCAATCAGCTCAACAAGGATGGTTTGGCACTCTCGGGCGGTCAGCAGCAGCGTCTGTGCATCGCGCGCGTGCTCGCGGTGCAACCCGATGTCCTCCTGATGGACGAGCCCTGCTCCGCCATCGACCCCACGTCCGTCTCTAAGGTCGAGGATCTGATGGCCGAGCTGGCGCCCGAGATGACGATCATCATCGTCACGCATTCAATGCAGCAGGCAGCTCGTATTAGCGACTACACCGCATTCTTCTTGCAGGAAGTTGCCGGCGAGCCCGCCACGCTCATCGAGTATGGTCAAACCGACGCGATCTTCACCAGTCCGGTGGACTCGCGGACGGAAGACTATATCACCGGCCGCTTTGGCTGATCGGTGCGACTAGTCCCAAGCTGATCGGACCTGGTCCGGTGTATATTCACTGTGCGGGCGGCATGACCGCACCCAACTGATTGGAGTGAACCATGCGCAAACTGTTTTCCCGTCAGCTCGTCGAGGCCCGTCACGAGATGCTGAGCATCTATGAGGCCGTCGATCTGGCCCTCCACGATGCCGTTAAGGCCTATGTGACCGACGACCGCAAGCTCGCCACCAAGACCAAGAAGCGCACGCTTTCGATTGACGCGCGCTGCGCTAACCTGGAGGCCGTGTGCTACAACCTGATCGCCACGCAGTCACCGGTCGCCTCCGACTTCCGCTTGCTGCAGACGATTATCTACGTCGACTTTAACCTGCAGCGCATGACCGATAAGGTTCGCCAGATCTGCCGCGCCACGCGTCATATGATCAAGGCCGACATCTCGCTGCCCCAGGAGCTCGTCGGTACGGTCGAGGCCGAGGCTGAGGCCGTCTACCAGGTGCTGGGCTCTTCGCTTTCTGCGCTCGTCACTAACGACATGTCCATCATCTGCAGCCTGGCCGTCGAGGACGAGCCGGTGCATGCGGCGTACGAGAAGTTCTTCCGCACCTTTAACCGCATGGACACGGGCGATTTTATGGACGACGACAGCAACTATGACGACCTGCGCCGCGCCATCATGGTTTCGCGCTACCTCGATCGCATCGCCTCGATTTCCATCGATGCCGCCTGCCGTCTGACCTTCCTGTTGACTGGTCAGCGCATGAATGCCGGCGATATCGCCCGCACTGATGAGGATGAGCTCGAGAGCATGCGCGTGCCTTCGGGCGAGGGTGTTATCATGAGGCCCGCCGTCGACGCTCGCTACGTTGCCAAGGTGCCCGCTAACGAGGTCAGCGAGGGTCTTCGCTACCTGCTCGATCATCTTGAGGATGAGGACGATGGCGAGGACGACGAGGAGTAAGTAACCCCGTTCGTCGAAAGATTGTAAATACCTAAGTGAGCGCGGCCTTGCACATGCGGGGCCGCGCTCTTGCGTTAGCATGGGACTACTTGTTTGGCTGTCAGCGGAGGCGATTAGCAATGGATAACTATTTGGACTTGATGCGCGCTCGCCGCGAGCAGATTCTGGAACGTTTTTATGCGGCGCTCGATCGCGCAGGCCGTCCCCACGACGCCGCGCGCCTCATTGCCGTGTCCAAGACCGTTGGTGTCGATGAGACCGTTGCCGCCATCCAGGCGGGGTATCGCCATTTTGCCGAGAACCGCCCGCAGGAGCTGGTTCGCAAGCTCACGGGTCTGGCGGAGCATCCGGAGCTGCCCGAGGTGCGCTTCGATATGATCGGCAACCTGCAGACCAATAAGATCAATGCGGTGCTGGGCTCAGCCGAGCTGATTCACTCGGTGGGTTCGCTGCATCTGGCGCAGGCGATCTCGAGCCGTGCTGTCCGCAAGATTGAGGCAGGCGAGCTCGCCGGCCCCCAGCGTGTGCTCATCGAGGTCAATGTGAGTGGTGAGGAGTCGAAGGGAGGCTTTTCGCCCGATGAGATTCGCGCCGCCGCGGGTGAGCTTGCGGAACTTGAGGGAATTTGCGTGCAGGGGCTTATGACTATGGCGCCCCGGGGGAATAAGGATGTGGCACGCCGCACCTTTGCGGGGCTTCGTGAGCTGAGGGATGAGCTGGAGGCGGCGCATCCCGATTTGAACCTGCCTGAGCTTTCCTGCGGCATGAGCGAGGACTTTGAGTCTGCCCTTGAGGAGGGCTCTACGCTCGTTCGCCTGGGCAGGGTAGTATTTAGCCCGGAGTTTGCAGTAAAATAAGGCTCTGAAGTGCGCACTGATTATCGGGGCGCCTGCACTAAACCGCGAGAGGACACAACCATGGGCTTCCTTGACGAGATTAAAAATAAAATGCACCTGGGCGGCCAGCAGGGTTACGACCAGGGTTATGGCCAGGACGACGACTACGGCTACGATGACGGCTATGACGATAGTTATCAGGGCAACGGCTACAGCGGTGCTTCGGGCGAGGGCTTCTACACCCAAGACGAGCCGAGCAACGGCCTGCTTGGTCAGACGCGCCGCGGTGAAGCTGAGTCGGTTGCCGTGTATACGCGCTCCGGTCAGCTGGTCGGCGATGACTCCCGCCATGCCACGACGTATAATCCGCCTTCGCGCTCGCAGGACAGTGTTGCGAGCGGTTATCGTCCTGGTGCCTATGACACGCCGTCGAGCTACGCCGAGAACACCCGCGCCCGTGCCGCCGCTGCGCCCGCGCCTGCACCGAGCGATGCCTCGGCCTATGCGAGCAATATCATCAACGCCACACCGCAGCTGCCGGCCTATGTCCTGCGCCCCGAGAGCTATGACGACGTGGAGACCGTGGTGCGCCGCGTTCGCACCAAGCAGCCTGTCGCACTGATTTTTGTGGGCGTACGCACCGAAGTTGCCAAGCGCGTCTTGGACTTCTCTTACGGCTTTGCCTGCGGTCTGGGTGCCACGGTCAAGGAGGTGGGCGACCGCGTGTTCATGGTGCTGCCCGCCGGTTGCGAGGTCAAAGATTCCGATCTCAAGAAGCTTCGTGCGGACGGCTACCTTAAGTAAAGACAAGACGAGGAGATTCCCATCAACATCTACACTATCGTCCAGCTGGTCAACACGCTGTTCAACTTCTATTCCACGCTCATTGTCGTCTACTGCTTTATGACGTGGATTCCCATGAAGCAGGGTGGTTTGCTTCAGGATATTGCCGCGGTGCTTGATAGCGTGTGCGGTCCGTGGCTCAACCTGTTCCGTCGTTTCATCCCGCCGATGGGCGGTATCGATTTTTCGCCGGTCGTTGCGATTATTGCGTTGCAGTTGGTGCAGAGGCTGGTTCTGCAGCTTCTTATAGGTATACTCGTGTAGAACTGACTTAGTAACTTACGTCGGGCGTGTAGCGCCGAGGCGATGAAAAAGGAGACTTGTTATGGCTATTACCCCTGCAGACATCCAGGCTCAGACTTTCTCTGAGGCCAAGCGTGGCTACGATCCTGCTGAGGTCGACGTCTTCTTGGAGACGCTGTCCTCCGAGGTTGACGCTATGCTCGCTAAGATCGTCGACCTTAAGGGTCGCCTGACTGCTACCGAGCAGCAGCTTGCCGATGCGCAGGCTCAGCTTGCCCAAGCTCAGGATGCCACCGCCCAGGCCGTTCCTGCCGCCCCCGTGGCTGCTCCCGCCCCTGACTTCTCCGCTCAGGAGCGCCAGATTTCCGCTGCCCTGATCGCTGCCCAGCAGACCGCTGAGACCATCGTCAACGATGCCAACGAGAACGCTGAGCGTATCCGCAACGAGGCTGACGCCAAGGCCCGCGAGGTTATCCGCCAGGCTCTGACCGAGAAGCAGGCCGAGCTCGAGGAGATCGATCGTCTCAAGGCTTCCCGTGAGGAGTTCAAGGCAGAGTATCTCAAGCTCATCCAGCACTTCATGGACGATGCCCAAAACTCCTTCCCGGCCGACCTCATGGCCTCCACGCCGGTCGGTTCTGCCGCTTCTCCTGCGGTGACTGTTCCCGCCGAGCCGCTGCCCGTCGCTGACCCGGTTGTCCCCGTGGCCGACCCCTTCGCCCCGATCGACAACTTTGCCGCCGACGACTTGGACTAACATTCGGCCTACAATTTAGTCCCTAGAAAGGACCCGCAGCTTGCGGGTCCTTTTTTATGACTGTGCCGGGGTGCGTAACATAAAAAACCGAGCCCTGCACATAGTGGCGCAGAACTCGGCGAATGGGTGAGCGGTAAAAGGTAGGTTTTAGGGCATGTGCCAAAAACTACTTGAGGAGGAAGTCGGAGAGGGGAATGGTACGTGCCTCGCGGTGCTCGGGGTCGGCGATGTGGTCGGCGGGATAGCCACAGACGAGCATGTGATAGGGATAGACGCCCTCGGGCAGGTTGAACTGCTCCTGTGCCACCTCAGGCTTAAAATGGCATACCCAGCACGTTCCTAGGCCCTGCTCGGTGGCCTCCATCATCATCTGATCACACACGATGGACGTATCGATTTCACTGGAATTCATCTGGTCATACGGGCGCACCCAAGCGTCTTCGGTAACGCTACAAATAAGGAAGATGAGCGGAGCGCCAAAGATAGATCCATCACGAGCAAACCGAGGCTGACAAGCAGCAGCCTTCTCCAGAAGCTCAGGCGTATCCAACACCATCACACGGGTTGGATGATTATTACAAGCAGAAGGAGCAATACGCCCAGCCTCAACAATGGCATCCACCACAGCCTGCTCAACAGAACGGTCCTCAAACGAACGACAAGAATACCGACCACGAGCCAGATCCAAATAACTCACAACCAAGACCTCCAAATTCAACGAATCAATCCAAAGTAAAACAAAGGGTACCCAAAGCCCCATCCACCCAAACGTTTAAGGCGGTCCCAAAGTTCCCAATCGGGTCCAAAGGCCCCGCCAACAAAAGCCCCATCGCTTTCAAAGTATCAGCCAAAGTTCCCAATGGTGGTACGTAAGGCGAAGGGCCGGCACCTGTTTACTTTCGAACGACTCTGCCATGCAGCCGGAGTGAGAAAGCAAACAGGTGCCGGCCCTTCGCCGCCGGGACACGTACCCCCAATTAACTGTTCTTCATGACAATCGAATCCACGACATCGGCCACGTTCTCGCAGCAGTCGGCGCAGTACTCCAGGAAGGCGTAGACGTCACGCCAGGCGATGACCTCGAGCGGATCCTTGCCGTTGACGTGCAGGTTGCGCATGGCGTTGATATAGAGCTCGTCGGCCTCGGACTCGATGGTGTTGATCTGGATGACCAGCTCGCGCAGCGTTTTGGACTTGCGGTAGTTGGGAAGCTCGACCATCAGGTCCTTCATGGCGCGGCAGGCGTCGGTCACCTTGTGAGCGATGACGATGGCATCGGGGTGGATGCTCTGGATGTTGGTGAAGTAGACGCGCTGCACAACGCCCTCGATGCGGTCGAGCACGGTGTCGAGCGAGCAGCTCATCAGGTCCAGATCCTCGCGCTCAAGCGGGGTGATAAAGGCGGTGAGCAGGGCGTCTTCGAGCTCATGGTGCTTCTTGTCTGCCGCATGCTCGATCGCGTGCATCTTGTCGAGCATATCGTGAATCTTCGCGGGATCGAAGTTCTCAAAAATCTTGGTAAGCAACTCGGCGGCCTGGACGGCCATGTCGGCGCAGGCGACGTAGTTGTCAAAGTAGAACGAATCAGGTTTCTTAGCCATGGGTGGGTCCTTTCGAGGCGAAGACGGGTGGGCGAAGTGTTGCGGTCCGGATGGACGTTCGGTTTGACTAGAGGAACATCATGAACAGCTTGGCCATGACAAAGCTGATGAGTCCGCAGGCGGGGAAGGTGAAGAACCAGGTGAACATCATGTCCTTGACGACGCCGAAGTTGATGGCTGAGAGGCGCTTGACGGCACCGACGCCCATGATGGCGCAGGTCTTGATGTGTGTGGAGGACACGGGGATGCCGGTAAGGGTGGCAAGCAGCAGGTTCGCGGCGCCCGCGAGGTCGGCGGAGAAGCCCTGATACTTCTCGAGCTTAACCATGCTCTGGCCGACGGACTTGATGATGCGCTCGCCGCCCACGCTGGTGCCGATACCCATGGTGGCCGAGCACAGCAGCATAATCCAGATGGGGATGCCGGCATCGCCGACGCTCGTCTGGCCGTTTGCGAAGGCCACGCCTAAAAAGAGCACGCCGATGAACTTCTGTCCATCCTGCGCGCCGTGCATAAAGCTCATGGCCGCAGCGCTCGCGATCTGAGCGTATTTAAAGAAGACATTGGCACGTCGCCTGTTGGCGGCGGCGAAAAGAATCGAGACGAGTTTGCACAGGACCCAGCCCATGACAAAGCCCAGGCCGATGGAGAGCGCCAGGCCGTAGATGACCTTCATCCACTCGTGGACGTTGACGCTGCTCGCGCCGCCGAGGGCGATAGCGGCACCGGTCAGGCCGGCGATAAGGCTGTGGCTTTGCGAGGTGGGGATGCCAAAACGCGATGCTGTGGCGCCGTAGACGACGATGGAGAACAGCGCCGCGCACAGGCAGGCGAGCGCCATGGTGCTGTTTCCGCCAAAGTCGACGATATGTGAGATGGTGTTAGCGACGCTCGCGTTAAAGTGCGTCATGATGAGCACGCCGAGGAAGTTGAATGCGGCGCTCATGAGAATGGCGGCGCGGGCGGGCATGCAACGCGTAGTGACGCAGGTCGCGATGGCGTTGGGCGCGTCGGTCCATCCGTTGACGAAGATGGCGCCGAGCGCGAGGATCACGGTGACGGCAAGGACTGGGTTCGACACAATTTGGCCGAGGAAGGTTGAGAACGTTACGTCCATATATGGGCTTTCTCGAAGTTTGCAGACACGTTACAAAAACATGATAAATCGTATCACCTCCTGCGGGTTTCTTTGCCGAGTTCTGATGGGAGAAGTAATTTTTTGGCACTAAAATTGAATATTAGCCCTGTTGACCGTGGGTGTTCTTTTTGCTATCACGCCATGCGGACACGCGCGTTCGCTCCGACACTCCAAAACCACAGTCTGTTCGCTTTACAACATGCAAACATGCGTTCGATAATAGGAGACATGGAATATCGACAGACTGATGGCAAAACTCGGCGCGTGCACAAGCAGTATGTGGACGTCGTGGCTCGCATCCTCGCGGGCGGACAAGTCGTGCCGGTTACCGTCTGCTGGGTCGACGGTCGCTGCTTTACAATTGACGAGATTGTCTCGTCCACGGGCTTTGGCTTAACGGTTCACGGTGTTCGTACGGCAACGTATAAGGTTCGTTTTGGCGGGCATGCGACCGAGTTGTATCTGGAGGACCAGGCGTGCGGACGGCCGGACGGCTCGCAGGCCCACGTGATGCGTTGGTGGGTCTGGGCGTTTGATCGTACGCTTGAGGGCGAGCGCCGTAGGTAAGGACGCACGGCGTTCGGGTACAATGACAGGAATCTTGTCAGCTACTGCGCCGTTATTTGTGGCGCTTTTTGAAAGGACGAACCTATGAACGATATCCAGGGCTATCAGAACGGCCCCGTCGAGAGCGGCGCAAGCCGCGCCAAGGAGATGTCGCCGCGCGCGTACAATCTCACCATGTCTGCCCTGATCTTCTTGGGCTTTTGCGCCATGGGCGCCGGCGCCTACTTTACGAGCACCATGTCGTTTGCGCGCATGATGATGAGCGGCGCCGCCTTGCCGCTGGTCTTTGGCTCGTTTATTTTGACCATCGTCGGCATGGTCATGATGTCGGCCGCCGCCAGCAAGCAGTCCGTTGGCCTGTCCCTTGCGGGCTACGTAATCTTTGCGAGCACCTTTGGCCTGACCGCGTCGTTTGGCCTTGCCAACTACGACCTGCCCACCATCAACACTGCCTTTATCGCCACGGCCGCCATCACCTTCGTCTTTGGCGCCTTGGGCGTGACGTTCCCCAAGTTTTTCCAGCGCGTATATGGCATCGGTTTTGGCATTCTGCTCGCCACTATTCTGGTTGAGATCGTGCTGATGTTCATGGGCGTCTCGCAGACCATCACCGACCTGATCGTGATCGTGGTGTTCGCCGGCTTTATTGGCTACGACACCTATGTTGCCACGACAGTGCCGCCTACGCTGCCCAACGCCGTGCTCATGGCGTCCAATCTGTTTGTGGACATTATCAACGTGTTCCTGCGCATCCTGAACATCCTTGGCCGTCGCGACTAGTGGCGAATTGCGGCGGTGCTTGCCGTACGTGTAAATCGATGCGAATGGCGGTCCTTCGGGGCCGTCTTTTTTGTACGCGGCGGGGTATCATGGATGGGAAAAGCCGATAGCGGCAGAGACCGAGAAAGGTGACCACTTATGGCAGACGTCGACAACAGGAACCGTAACCGCAGGTCCAACCGAGCGGGTCAGCCCAATCCCAAGCGCGAGGCGCGTGCCAAGGCCGCCGAGCGTCACGTGGCAAATGCGTCCGAAGCGTGCGCCAAGGATATCGAGCGTTCGCTTGCCGGTGTTCGCGAGTTTGACGGTATGCCTGCCGGCTTTGTCGCGGCGATGAAGGCCAAGGTTCAGACTGCTGTGGCCGCCGAAGAACAGGTTGCCGAGGACGTCGAGGGCGCGGAGGCTGCCGAGACCGAGGCAGCGCCTGAGCCCGTCGAGGAAATCGCTGAAGCTGAGTCCGCGCCTGCTGAGGAGCCCGCTCCGGTTCTGCCTGAGGTCACCGTGCTCGATGCCTCTGCCACGCAGGCCATCCTGGACAACGGTCGTGGCTATGCGCAGTTCTGCGACATGGCCGTGCTCGCCTTTGCCTCGTTCACCAACCCGGGCGGTGGCTATATTCAGGGTTATCTGGGCCAGGAGGCCACGCTGTGCGCCGATTCGTATCTGTACAACGTTCTCGATAAGCAGCGCAAATGGTACGGCGAGAACCGTCGCCGCAACATCAACTGCGAGCTTTACCGAAACCGTGCGCTGGTGGTGCCTGCGGTACGCTTCGACCGCAACCACGTGCATGCGTATGCCGACGTAATCGTTGCCGCCGCGCCCAACGTTAAGCGCGCTCGCCAGGAGTATCGCGTGAGCGACGATGCTCTGCTGGATGCCCTGCGCGACCGCATTCGCTTTGTGCTTGCCATCTGCGACGAGCTAGATCGCGAGAAGCTCGTGCTGGGCGCTTGGGGCTGCGACAACAACGGCTTTGACGCAGAGGCCGTGGCCGAGCTCTTCCGCAAGGAGCTTGCGTCGGGCGACTTTAAGGTCAAGCAAGTCTTCTTTGCCGTGCCTTCTACGCGTTGGGATGAGGCTTTTGCCAAGTTCGAGCACGTGCTGGCAAACTTCCCCGAGCGCAACGAGGAGTCCTATGCCCAGGTTGCCGCTCGCGCTGCGGCAGCTCGTGCCGCCGAGCAGGCCCAGGCTGCTACCGAGGATGATGAGGACGAGGACGATTGGCGCAAGTATCTGTAATCGGTACGTGCTGACAGATAGGCCGAGCCGACGGGAGAGGCTGCTTCCGTCGGCTTTTTACTGAGCGAGGGGCTTACGATGAAAAACGTTCTATGCTTTGGCGACAGCAACACCTATGGTTACGATCCGGCGGGCATGCGCGACGGCACCGCGGTGCGCTATGCGCACGATGTGCGCTGGTGCGGCGTGGCCCAACGTGACTTAGGCGAGGGCTGGCATGTAATTGAAGAAGGCCTCAACGGCCGCACGACGGTACGCGACGACATGTGCCATCTGGATACCAATCTTAACGGCATCCGCGCGCTGCCGATGCTGCTCGAGGCCCATAAGCCGCTGGATGCGATCGTTATTATGCTGGGAACTAACGATTGCAAGACGGTCTTTGGTGTGACGGCCTCCGATATTGCCCGTGGCACCATGGCACTGATTCGCGCGGTGCGCGCATTTCCCTGGACCAATGCCGCACCCTGCCCGCGTATTCTGCTGATGGCACCTATCAAGATCAAGCCGCAAATCGCCGATGTATATATGACCGATTTTGACGAGCGTTCCGTCGAGGCCTCGGAGCATTTTGGTGAGTACTACGCACATGTGGCTGAGCAGTTTGGCTGCGACTTTTTGAATGCCGCCGACTTTGCCGAGCCGGGCGATATCGACTATCTGCATATGATGCCCGAAAGCCACGAGAGCCTGGGTCACGCCGTGGCGGCCAAGCTCCAAGAGATGCTCGGTGAGTAGCACGGCCCCAAACCACCGCAAAGGTGCCTGTCCCCTTTGCGGTGGTTTGGGGCTGTGAATCTTAATACTGCCACATGTGATTGACGGGGCCGGAGCCTTTGCCCATGTCAAAGCCGGCGGCGAGAGCGCCGGTTAAGTATGCCTTGCCGGCGTTGACGGCATCGGCAAGATCCATGCCCTGAGCCAGCGCGCAGGCGATGGCGGACGAGAGCGTGCAGCCGGTGCCGTGCGTGTTGTCGGTCTCGATGCGCTTGTGGCGGAACCACGTGGTGAGTGGATCTCCCAGATGGTTGCCCTCGTCATCGAGTGGCGCGGGTTCGGCCAGTACATCGTTGGCCTCGTTGACAAGATGCCCACCCTTAACGAGGGATGCGCAACCAAAGCGGCGGGTGAGGAGCATGGCAGCATTTTGCTGCGTGCGCTCGGAGTCGACCTCGTAGTCGAGCAGGGCCATGGCCTCGGGAATATTGGGCGTGATGACGGTCGCCAGCGGGAACAGGCGGTGTGTAAGCGCTTCGGCGGCGTCCTCTGCGATCAGGCGAGCGCCCGAGGTGGCTACCATGACGGGGTCGACTACCACGTTTGTCGCGTTCCAAGCGCTCAGGCGGTCGGCGATAACATCGATAATCTCGGCAGAGGAAACCATGCCAATCTTGACGGCGTTGGGGCGGATATCGTCAAAAACGGCATCGATCTGCGCCGCGACAATATCCGGGGAGATGTTCTGCACGGCGGTGACGCCCAGGGTGTTCTGTGCGGTGATGGCGGTGATGGCCGTCTCGGCATACAGGCGGTGCGCCGTGATGGTCTTGATGTCGGCCTGAATGCCGGCGCCACCGCTGGAATCGGATCCTGCGATGGATAGAACGGCAGGTACCTTACTGCGATCCATGTTCGCTCCCTTGTTCGGTCGGAATCAAATGGGTCTATAAGCCAGCATTATAAAGATGCCCGGGCTGACTCTATGTCGAACCCGGGCGGGCGATGCAATCTTTACGCAAATGCAAGCAAATGTTCACATGTCAACAATTGACAGGCACCAGCTCGCCGCCAGAAGCGGCCGCGGCGACAGGGCTAGTCCTCCATGCCGAGGTCGATCGTGGTGCCCTCGAAGATCTTGTTGACGGTGCGGACGGCGCACATCTTGCCACACATAGTGCAAGTGCCCTCGGTGGCGGCGGGGGACTCCTCGTAGCGCTTCTTGCCCGTAACCGGGTCGAGCGCGCACTTCCACATGGCGTCCCAGTCGAGCTTGCGGCGTGCCTGCCCCATCTTGTCGTCCATGTCGCGGGCGTGGGGCACCTTTTTGGCGATGTCGGCGGCGTGTGCGGCGATCTTGGTGGCCATGAGGCCGTCGAGCACATCCTGGGCGTTGGGCAGGCATAGGTGCTCTGCCGGTGTCACGTAGCACAGGAAGTCGGCACCGGAGCTGGCGGAGATGGCGCCGCCGATGGCAGCGGTGATGTGGTCGTAACCCACGCCGATATCGGTTACCAGCGGCCCGAGCACATAGAACGGAGCATTGTGGCACAGGCGCTTCTGCAGTTTCATGTTGGCGGCGATCTCGTCGAGCGCCATGTGACCCGGGCCCTCGACCATGACCTGGACGCCGGCGGCCCAAGCGCGCTTGCACAGCTTGCCCAGCTCGATCATCTCAGCGGTCTCGGTGGCGTCGTTGGAGTCGTAGAGGCAGCCCGGGCGGCAGGAGTCGCCGAGCGAAATCGTCACGTCGTACTCGTGGCAAATCTCGAGCAATTCGTCGTAGAACTCATAGAACGGGTTCTCGTTGCCGGTGACCTCCATCCAGCCAAACAGCAGCGAGCCGCCGCGGCTGACGATGTTCATCAGGCGACCGGTCTCCTTAAAGGTCTTGGTGACCGACTTGTTGATGCCGCAGTGGATGGTCATAAAGTCGACGCCGTCCTCGGCGTGTGCGCGCACGACTTCGAACAGGTCGTCCTTGGTGAGCTTGACCAGCGGCTTTTCCATGTAGCCGATGGCGTCGTACATGGGGACGGTGCCTACCATGAGCGGCGTTTCGTCGATGAGCTGCTGGCGGAACTGGCGCGTCTTGCCCGAGTTGGAGAGGTCCATGATGGCGTCGGCGCCAAAGTCCTCGGCGATCTTGACCTTCTTCCATTCCTCGGCGGCATCGGCCTTGTCGCCCGAGATGCCCAAGTTCACGTTGACCTTGGTGGACAGGCCCTCACCGACGCCAAAGGCGCGCATGCCCTTTTTGATGTGCACAATATTGGCGGGAATGGCGATGCGGCCGTCGGCCACGCGCTCGCGGATGTACTCGGGGTCGCGATGCTCGCGCTCGGCGACTTCCTTCATCTGCGGCGTGATCTGCCCGGCACGGGCGAAGTCGATTTGCGTGACGAGCTTGGGCTCGGTCTGTGTGCTCATTGGCACGGCTCCCTTCGTTGGCATTACCCATATCAGGTTTGCGGGTCAGGGCGGGCGCGCCCAATCTCAGCCTGCCGTCTTGTCCTGCAAGCTCCCCGTTTATGTAATGGGCTCAAGTATAGCTCGAATGGGTACGATTGGCCTAACGAGCGTGCCTGTGGGGAGGCGTACATGGAAGACAAGCATCTATATCGAGAGATGCAATGGGATGTATCGGCCGAGGAAAGCCGTGCGCACCATGGGTTGGTCGCGATTGGTTTTGCGGTGCTTGCCGTGCTGGTGATTGCCTTTTGTATTTGGACGTTTGGCGGTCGCGGCGGCGCTGCCTGGGAGTTTGAGGCCGACGATGCCCTGCCGATCATGACGGTGAAGATCGCTGGCGGTAACACGGTGGCCGCGCCGGGCGACTATTGGTATCCGCGCGACGAGTTTGTACAGCTGCAGTTGAGCGGCGGGTCTATTCCGGGTGAAGAAATCGAACGCGTGACGTTTGATGCAGCAATCAAAACACTCATGGTGAAGCTCAAAGATCAGGGCGATGTGCCCACGACCATGGATATCGCTCTGACGGAGTGGCGTTTGGAACCTCCGTCGGGCGTTACGGTATCCGACGTAGAGCACGTTAAGATTACCTACCAAGATGGCTCGACGAGCGAGATTGCAAAGGCCGATGGCTTGGCGGAGTAATGGGGTGTTTGGAAACGGCGGGCCTATTGTGCCTGCGCGTTCATGAAAACCAGGGTGTTTTTGTCTGAAAGCTCGGGGATGTGCCGATAGCCGATATTGAATGCGGTGAGTTCGCTTGCATCCTCGAGCTTGTTTTCTGCCATCCAGCGAACCATGGAGCCGCGCGCCTTTTTGCTGGCGGTCGACCGTTGGATGGGCTTCCTGTTGCGGACGCCTTCGCCAAAGAGGCATGTGACGACCGTGGCATCGGTGGCGAGGCAGGGCAGAACGGCTTTGGCGTATTCCGCGCTGGCGAGGTTGACGATCGTAGCGTTGGAGCCCGCCGGAGCGATGGCCCGTGCGAGCTTGTCGCCCCAAAACGCGTAGAGGTCTCGGGCACCGTCGACGACAAGCTTCGCGCCCATCTCCAGCCGATACGGTTCGACGGCATGAAAGGGACGAACGCACCCGTAGAGGCCGGAGAGGATCCACAGATGGTCTTGCAGCCATGCGAGCTGTGCGGAATCCATCACCTCGGGTGCCATGCTCTGGTATTGAATGCCGTGATAGGACATGACGGCAGGGGAGAGGTGACGGGCGAGTGCGGGATTGTCGAGATCGCCGCTTTTCAGGATGGGCCCGAACTCATGCAGTGTGTTGAGGCAAGGTCCCAGCAGTTTGTCGCTCACGTTCCACAGCGCCTGCAGGCCGCCGCTGCCTTCATTCCGCTCGATATCTAGCAGTGCGCGGTGGAGGCGAGCCGTCTCGCGCACAAAGGGTGGGATGCCCAGGACTTCAAAAGCATCTTGGGCCGCGCGCATCTGCTTGGCGGGCGAAATGATGACCTGCAGCATGGACTCTCCTCTGCCAAAAAAGTTGCGGTGGAATACGGTCTGTTTTGGCCGTTTATGGGCCAGTTTAGTCCGTATTTCACCGCAACTGATGAAGGGTTGGTTAGGCTCGCTCGATGAAGGCCTTGTAACCGCGATATGCCTCGTAGATGTCGGCCTTGTTGGCGACCTCCCACAGGGCGTGCATGGACAGGACGGCAACGCCGGAGTCGATGACGTTCATGCCGTACTTGGCCATGATGTAGGCGATGGTGCCGCCGCCACCAGCGTTGACGCGGCCGAGCTCGCAGGTCTGGAAGTCCACGCCGGCCTCGTCCATGATGTCGCGGACGAGGGCCACATACTCGGCGTCGGCGTCGTTAGAGCCGCCCTTGCCGCGGCTGCCCGTGTACTTGTTAAAGCACAGGCCGCGACCCATGAAGGCGGCGTTCTTGGTCTCGAACTTGCCGGCATAGCCCGGGTCGAAGCCGGCGGACACGTCGGAGGAGAGCATACGGCTGCGGGCGAGCGCGCGGCGCAGAGCCAGCGGGCTGTCCTCGCCGGCGAGCATCATGATCTCGGCGACGGTGTTCTCGAAGAAGCGACTCGTCATGCCGGTGGCACCCACGGAACCGATCTCCTCCTTGTCGACGATGAGCGTGATGCTCGTGCGCTCCACGTTGGTGACGTTGATCTGGGCGAGCATGGAGGGGTAGGCACAGACGCGGTCGTCATGGCCATAGCCCAGAATCATGGAGCGGTCGAGGCCCATGTCGCGGGCGGGGCCGGCGGGCACGACCTCGATCTCGGCGGAGAGGAAGTCCTCCTCCTCGACGTCGTACTGCTCCTTGAGGATATCCAGGAACATCTGCTTGACGGGCTCCTTGGGGGCGTCCTTGTCGTCCTCGTCAAACTTGACGGGGCGGCCGCCCACGATCACGTCGAGAATCTCGGCATCGACGGCGTCCTTGGCAGGCTTGGACATCTGCTCGCTCGAGAGGTGGATCAGCAGGTCGGAGATGGTAAAGACCGGGTCGTCCGCCTTGTCGCCGATATTGATGTCGACGGTGGTACCGTCCTTTTTGCAGATGACGCCCACGAGTGCGAGCGGGGAGGCCACCCAGTGGTAGCTCTTGACGCCACCGTAGTAGTGCGTGTCGAGGTAGGCCATGTCGCCGGCCTCGAAGGCGGGGTTCTGCTTAAGGTCTAGGCGCGGCGAGTCCACGTGGGCGCCCAGGATGTTAAAGCCCTGCTCGAGCGGGGCGTTGCCCAGGTTGACGAGCATGAGGTCCTTGCCGTGATTGGCGGCGTACACCTTGTCGCCTGCCTTGAGCTCGCGGCCTTCGGCGATCACGGTCTCCAGGTCGACGTATCCCGCCTCCTCGGCCATCTTGATGCCGGTCTTGACGCACAGGCGCTCGGTCTTGTTCTCGCTCAAAAACTGCTTATAGCCGCGGCAAAGCTCCTCGAGCTCCTCGACTTGCTGTGGCGTGTACTTTTTCCATGCGCAGGGACGCTCCATGACGCAGGCTCCTTTCGGATCGATCGTGCTGGTTGATGTACCGTGAGCCATCGTATCACGCGCGGGCTCACGGTGGCGGGGGAGCTTGATGTGAGGTGGCCGCGGGGCGGGGAGCGTGTAAACTGGAGTGAGCAAACCGTGCCCAGCCCAAAGCGAGGTATTTAATATGTCTGACAAGCGCCGCACTTTTGCCGTTATCGACGGCAACTCGCTCATGCACCGCGCCTTTCACGCCGTGCCGCCGACCATGAACGCGCCGGACGGTCGCCCCACCAACGCGATCTTTGGCTTTCTGAACATGTTTCTTAAGATGATTGATGCCTTTAACCCCGACGGTGTGGTCGTGGCGTTTGACAAGGGTAAGCCGCGCGTGCGCATGGAGATGCTGCCGCAGTATAAGGCGCAACGCCCGCCCATGGACCCCGATCTGCATGCGCAGTTCCCTATGATTAAGGAGCTGCTCACCGCGCTCAACGTGCCGATTCTGCAGTCCGAGGGCTGGGAAGGCGACGATATCCTGGGAACCATGGCGCGCCTGGGCGAGCAGGCCGGCTGCGACATGCTACTGGTGACCGGCGACCGCGACATGTATCAACTCGTGACCGAGCACGTCAACGTGGTCTCGACCCGCAAGGGCCTGTCTGACGTGGCGATCATGACGCCCGAGAGCGTGGACGACCTGTATCACGGCATTACGCCGGCGCTCGTGCCCGATTTTTACGGTCTAAAGGGCGATACGTCCGACAACATCCCCGGTGTACCGGGCATCGGTCCCAAAAAGGCGAGTGCGCTCATTGCGAAGTACGGTAGCCTGGACGAAGTCATCGCGCATGCCGACGAGGTCAAGGGCAAGATGGGCGAGAACCTGCGTGCACACATCGATGACGCACTACTGAGCCGCAAGGTTGCGACAATTCGCACCGATGCGCCCGTCGAGCTCGACTTTGAGGCGACGTCCTTCCCGGCGTTTTCTGCCGACGAGGTTTCCGCGGCGCTGGGTACGCTTGGTATCACCGCCATGCAGAACCGTTTCTTGGCGCTGATCGGCGGCGAGGGCGGGGCTGCTGCCTCCAGTGTGTTTGAGATACCTGCTATGGTTCGCTCAGCCGCCGGCGATGCTGACGCGCTTGGTGCCGTTGCGGCTGAGGTCTCCCGCGCGATTGATGCCGGCGAGTGGGTCGCCGCCGTGGTGGACGACGACAAGGAAGAGGGCGCGCTCTTTGGACTGACGCGCACGCTGTGGCTGGCGACGTCCAAGGGCCTGTTCGCGCTCGAGGAGGGCGACAGCTGTGCGGCGGCTGAGGTTGAGGGCTTCAACTTCGTCCACGGCGTGATTGCCGGCGTGCTCGCGCGTCTGTTTATGGAGGGCCGCGTGGCGAGCCCGGATACGAAGGCGCTGCTGCACGAGCTTTCGCCCATCGATTCTTCTGAGCCCGAGCTCATGGATCCGCTCGCTGCCGATTCCACGCGTATCTTCGATACCGTTGTCGCTGCCTATCTGCTGGATTCCGATCGCTCCGAGTTCGATGAGGCATATCTGGCCGATACGTATCTGCAGATGGCGCTGCCTGCGGCGCGCGGTGCAGGGGGTGCCGGTGAGGACGCTCCGGCGCCCGCCGCTCGCACGGCGGCCTTGACGCTGGCGCTGGTCGCACCGCTGCGCGACCGCATGGCCCGCGAGAACGCCGCCAACGTGTTCGATGGCATCGAGATGCCGCTCGTGCCGGTGCTTGCCAAGATGGAGCGCGCGGGCATGCTCGTGGACCCCGATCGCCTGCGCAGTCTGTCCGAGGGCCTGGCGACCCAGATCACCGAGGTCGAGCGAAGCATTCGCGACCTTGCCGGTGATGAGACCTTTAATATTGGCAGTCCCATGCAGCTGTCGCATGTGCTCTTTGATGTGATGGGGCTTCCGACCAAGGGCCTCAAGAAGACTAAGCGCGGCTACTATTCGACCAACGCCAAGGTGTTGAGCGACCTTGCCCGCGACCACGAAATCGTGCGTCTGATCTTGGATTGGCGTGAAAAGTCCAAAATCAAGTCCACCTATCTGGACACCCTGGGCCCGCTACGCCGTGGTGACGGTCGCGTACACACTACGTACAACCAGACCATCACGGCAACGGGGCGTCTGTCCTCGAGCGACCCGAACCTGCAGAACATCCCGACGCGCTCGGAGCTGGGTCGTACCGTTAAGACGGCGTTTTCGGCAGGCGAGGGAAGCGTCTTTTTGGCGGTGGACTACTCGCAGATCGAGCTGCGTCTGCTGGCGCATCTCTCGGGTGACGAGCACTTGGTGCGCGCCTTTAACGAGGGCGAGGACTTCCATGCCGAGACGGCGGCGCGCGTGTTCGGCGTGCCGGTGTCCGAGGTAACGCCCGACCTGCGCAGTCGCGCCAAGGCCGTGAACTTTGGCATCGTGTATGGTCAGCAGGCCTACGGCCTGTCGCAGTCGCTGCATATCTCGATGGCCGAGGCGCGCGACATGATCGACCGCTACTACGAGGCCTACCCGGGCGTGCGCACGTTCCTCGACAACGTGGTGGCGCGCGCCAAGCAGACGGGCTACGCCGAGACCATGTACGGCCGCCGTCGTCATATTCCGGAGCTCAAGGCCAAAAATCCGCAACTCCGCGGCTTTGGCGAGCGCACGGCCATGAACCATCCCATGCAGGGCACCGCCGCCGACATCATCAAGATCGCCATGGCCCGCGTAAGCCGCCGCCTGGAAGAAGAGGGCTTTGCCGCCCACATGATCCTGCAAGTGCACGACGAACTGGACTTTGAGTGCCCCATCGACGAAGTCGAGCGCCTAACCACCATGGTCCGCGACGTCATGGAGCACGTAGTAGACCTCCGAGTACCGTTGATCGCCGAAGCCAGCACCGGCATAACCTGGGCCGACGCCAAATAGGGAAGCGCCCACAGTTCCAAAGTAACCAAACCAGAAGGGGGCTCCTTGCCAACAAGGAGCCCCCTTCATTCCAAAAAATCAGCCAAGTATCTAGACACTCAAGACACCATCTAGGCGGCAAGCAAGTAAACCTAGGACCTGGTCGGGCGGCGCGAATTAGTTTTTCGTAGATTCCGCACGAGCCGGAAAGCACTTAATGTGCTTTCCGAGCGAGCCCAGGACCTGACCGAACGAAAAACTAATCCGCGCCGCCCGGCCAGGCCCGACGAGCCACGTTACCGAGCCGCCAGGATGGCGTCGATGAGCGTCAGTACGCCCCCGTCGTTGTTGCTCGGAATGCGCCACTTGGCGTGCGCGTTCATGTGCTCCTCGGCATTGTCCACGATAAAGCTGTGACCGACGCGCTCCAGCATGGGGATGTCGTTGTAGGTGTCGCCCACGGCGGCGGCGTCGGCGATATCGATGCCCAGGTGTTCGCACAGGTGCGCGACGCCGGCGCCCTTGTCGACGCCCAGGTTCATAAAGTCGATCCACTCGCGCCCGGCGTTGGTGACGTAGAGCTTGTCCGAGAACTCGGGGCTATAGGTCTCGCGGAAAGCGGGCTCGGCGTCGTAGCCGGGGAAGAAGACCGAAATCTTGTTGGACTCGAAATCAATGCCCTCAAAGCTGTCGACGTAGTTGATTGTGTTGTAGTAGACGCTGATCTCGTCGTGGTATTGATGGTCGCGGGCAAGCACGTAGAACTCGTCGAAGCAGCACAGGACGGGGACAGCGCGAGGATCCTCCGAGGCACGGCTCAAGACCTGCTGATACAGCTCCACGTCAATATTGCTCTTATAGATATAGCTGCCGCGATAGATCACGCACGCTCCGTTGTCGGGACAAAAAGCAAGGCGGTTTTTGATGCCCTCGAACGTCTCCTCGAGCTTGGGGGCGGGACGTCCGCTGGCGGGGCAGAATACGATGCCGGCGTCGGCGAGCTTGTCCAGGCGCTCATCAAGACCCTGGGGCAGCACACGCTCGTCGGTCAGCAGCGTCTTGTCCATATCGACGGCGAGAATCTTAATGTTGCCGATGTTGGCGTCCGATTCGTAAGTTTGCATAAAAATGCGCCTTTCGTTTCGAGATTGTTTCAGACGTTATAACCATCAACTAGTAGTCGAGCGTATTTTCGCAGGAATGGTGCGTATTTGCACCACGCTTCACAAAGTAATGAAAAAACTTTTCAGAAATTTGAATTTGTCGCTTGTGCTGCGGGCACTTTAGCGTAATATAGCGACCATCGAAAACGGAGACGGAAAAACAACCGCTTACCGAGTAAAAGGTACCGTTTACGATATTTGAATTGCGCCCGGCGATACGTGAAAGGAGAGGCAGATGCAGTTCGTAAAGATCATCACCACTGCAGACAATGCCATCCGACGCCAGCGCGCAATTTCCCGACGACGATAACAATCGTCTCTGTCCGCATGGGGCGAATTGCCTCAACAGAGTCATTTTGAGGTCGTTGGGTTTTAGCACGACATTGCTGCATGTTTCTAGGGCATGTATGTGCTGATTTTTGCTATTTAACCTGATATTGCACGGTATATGACCTTGAAATGACTTGCAACTGACCGATGTTCTAACTAGCTACCAAGGGCGAAAGGAAACAGCCATGAGCAAGGAAAAAGTCGTTCTCGCATATTCCGGTGGTCTTGATACATCCGTATGTGTCAAGTGGCTCCAGGACGAGAAGAATCTCGATGTCGTTTGCGTCTGCGGCAACGTGGGCCAGGAAGAGACCGGACTGGATGCCAAGAAGCAGAAGGCGCTCGACCTGGGCGTTCTCGATTGCCAGGTGCTCGACCTGCGCGACGAGTTCTCCGATGAGTTCCTGACCAAAGCCATCGCCGCAAACTCCATGTACGAGAATAAGTATCCGCTGCTCTCCGCCCTGTCTCGCCCGCTGCTTGCCAAGAAGCTTGTTGAGGTCGCCCACGAGTTTGGCGCGACCTACGTCGCCCACGGCTGCACTGGCAAAGGTAACGACCAGGTCCGTTTTGAGGCCGCCGTCAAGGCCCTCGACCCCGAGCTCAAGGTTATCGCCCCGGTTCGCGAGTGGGACCTGAAGTGCCGTCCCGACGAGGTCGCCTATGCCCACGCCCACAACGTGCCGGTTCCCGAGGGTGCCAACGACAACCCCTACTCCATCGACGACAACCTGTGGGGTCGTGCCATTGAGTGCGGTCACCTGGAGGATCCCTGGAACGAGCCGCTCGACGACGCTTGGGTTATGACCAAGAACCCCGAGGACACGCCGGACACCCCGACCTACACCGAGATTGAGTTTGAGGCCGGCAAGCCCGTCGCCGTCGACGGCAAGAAGATGAAGCTCTCCGAGATCGTTATCGCCCTCAACAAGATCTCCGGCGACAATGGCTTTGGCCGTCTCGATCTGGTCGAGGATCGCCTGGTGGGCCTTAAGAGCCGCGAGTGCTACGAGGTTCCCGGCGCCCTGACGCTCATCACCGCTCACAAGGCGCTCGAGGACATCTGCGTCGAGGGCGACCTGCTCAAGACCAAGATCAAGCTCGAGCAGGATTGGGCCACCGCCGTGTACAACGGCCAGTGGTACAGCCCGCTCAAAAACGCGCTCGATGCCTTTATGGCCGATACCCAGAAGTTCGTGACCGGCACTGTCCGTCTGAAGTTCTTTAAGGGCAACTGCCATGTCGTCGGCCGCAAGAGCCCCTTCAGCCTCTACGACTACGGTCTGGCTACCTACGACCGCGACACCACGTTTGACGAGAAGGCCAGCGCCGGCTTTATCGAGATCGATACGCTGTCGCTCAAGACGTGGGCAAAGGTCCAGGGCCCCAGCTCTGCTGCCGCCCAGGCCTAGCGCCTCCTTCCCTTGGTATCCGCGCGGCCCATCCGCGTGATACATAACGGGCGCACGGGGTCCCTACCTTTCGTTATGCTTGCTGACACTTCTTAACATCGGTGGCCCCTACGTTCCGCCCGCATATATGATGCCGCGTCTGCGGCTGAGTCCGAGCCCCGCCGGGGTTGTCCGGCGGGGCTCCTTCTATCAATTTGGCGGCTCTGCGCCTATATATATGAGGAGTATCCATTATGTTCAATGCTATCGCGCATGCTCTACTTGCCCTCGCGCCCGAGTTCGATGCTGCAAAGGTCGAGGACGTTCCTATGAGCCTGAAGGCCTGGATCGATGGTTCGCAGGGCAACATCCGGAGGGAGACGTTGGGCGCCAAGTGCATGGCGCGTCACTTCTTTGCAAATTAGCTACATGGCTCCGCACACGGTGGGGAATGTGTAAAACTAGCGGTTGAAAAATCGCGTTAGCGATATGGCGTATTGCTTTGGGCGCTTGTATTGGTATTTGGAGAAAGGGGACGGTTCCATGGCTCTTTGGGGTGGTCGTTTTGAGGCAGGCGTGGCCGAGGTCACGCAGGAGTTTGGCGCGTCGCTGCCGGTCGACAAACATCTCTATAAACAGGATATCGCCGGCTCTAAGGCGCATGCCAAAATGCTGGCGGCCAAGGGCATCATCAGCGCCGAGGACGAGCAGGCGATTGCCAATGGCCTGACCGGAATCGAACAGGATATCGATGCCGGCAACTTCACCTTCGATATCAACGATGAGGACATTCATATGTCCATCGAGAGCGAGCTGACGCGTCGCATCGGCGAGGCTGGCAAGCGCTTGCATACCGGACGTTCGCGCAACGACCAGGTGGCGACCGACACGCGCCTGGGCGTCAAGGCGCTGGCCAAGGAGCTCATGGAGGCCAATCTAGAGCTGCGCCATGTGCTGGTGGATGCGGCTAAGAAGTACGACAAGGTGATTTTGCCGGGCTACACGCATATGCAGCACGCTCAGCCCGTGCTTCTGTCGCATCATCTGCTGGCGTATTCCTGGATGTTCGCGCGCGACTTTACGCGCCTGAAGGCCGCCTTTGATGCCGCCGACAGCTGCCCGCTGGGTGCTGCCGCGCTTGCCGGTACGAGCTATCCGCTCGATCGTCAGATGACGGCTGCCGAACTTGGCTTTGCGGGCGTGATTCCCAACTCGCTCGATGCGGTTTCCGACCGTGATTTCCTGCTCGATCTGCATTACGCCGGATCCGTCATGGCGATGCACCTGTCGCGTCTTTCCGAGGAGATCGTGCTGTGGTCGAGCTCCGAATTTGGCTTTATCACGCTTTCAGACTCCTACTCCACCGGCTCGTCTATCATGCCGCAGAAGAAGAACCCCGACTTTGCCGAGCTTATCCGCGGCAAGAGCGGTCGCGTGTACGGCAACCTGGTGCAGCTGCTGGTAACCATGAAGGGCTTGCCGCTTGCTTATAACAAGGACTTGCAGGAGGACAAGGAGAGCGCGCTCGATACCGCCCATACGCTCATGCAGTGTCTGTCGGTTATGGCCGGTATGATTTCGACTTGGACCGTCAACGAGGATGCCATGGCGCGCGAGTGCGGCGTGGGGCACCTTGCCGCCACCGATGTTGCCGATTACCTGGCTAAGCGTGGTCTGCCGTTCCGCGAGGCACATGCCGTGGTGGGCCATCTGGTCCTGATGTGTGAGAAGCGTGGCTGCAATCTTGAGGACCTGCCGTTTGAGGTGTTCCAGGAGGCAAGCCCGCTCTTTGAACGCGATATTACCGAGGCGCTCGACATCCCGTCGATTGTCGCCGCGCGCACGACCGAGGGCGGCACCGCCCCTGCCGCCGTTGCCGTGCAGCTTGATCGCGCCGAGGCACAGCTCGTGGCTGACGAGGGTGTGTTTGGGTCACTGACTAAGGTCGTCGAGATGGGCCACGGGGTAAAGTAGGGATTTGGCTGAAGCCGTTTTGGCCATGTATTGATAAATCGTTTTCACTTTACGGGCGCCTGCTGATGTGGGCGCCCGTATTTTGTTGCTATGGGGGAGGGGCTTGTCGAGAACTTCTGTAGGACCTTTGGGCAGGTTGTGAAGGGGTTACGTTCGCGGGCGGCAACCGACCGCCTGCTCTGTTCGATGCGGTTGATGGGCGGTCGGATGGTACTCTAATCGGGCTTCGAAACAGAAGTGACACATATGGAGCGCTTTAATAAATTGCAACGTTTCAATAAACAGCTTTTTGTTTAACTGCAGCTAAAACTCTGTTACGATGCAGTCCAGGCGGGTGCCGGAATGGGACTTGGGCACGCGCGAACCTACTTGAAAGGCTACTTTTATGGCTATCGAGAAGACCTTCATCATGATTAAGCCCGACGCCGTGCGCGATCGCAAAATCGGCGAGATTGTTGCTCGCATTGAGCGCAGCGGTCTTGTCATCGAGCGCATGGAGATGACCACGCTCGAGCGCGCTACCGTCGAGGAGCACTACGCCCATCTGGCCGACAAGCCCTTCTTTGGCGGTCTCTGCGACTTTATGACGAGCGGTCCGGTCGTCAAGATGGTCGTTTCCGGTCTCTCCGCTGTTGCTAAGATGCGCACCCTCATGGGCGCTACCAACCCGCTTGACGCTGCTCCTGGTACCATCCGCGGCGACTTTGCCGTCGATGTCAACGCCAACGTGATCCACGGCTCCGACTGTTTGGAGAACGCCGAGATTGAGATCAAGCGCTTCTTTGGCTAAACCAGCTTTGACTCCTTAAAGCTGTTAGCGTGTGGCTTGGGCGCCGCGGAGCTCCATCCGCGGCGCCCTTTTATTTCAAAATCTATGAAGGGGCCCGCTCGGACAT
>CABUWV010000014.1 GCA_902495355.1 uncultured Collinsella sp. | reverse complement strand
TCGTTGCGGCGCGGCTGCGCCTATGGCACTTCGACATCATTGTCGCAGCCCCGACCCGCGGTCACGAGCGGGGGCTCCTGTCTTTTTAGTGCCCTCGGATTGGGTCATAGTGTCTGTCGGTGTCATAACATCGGCGTTGTTGTGGCTGTCGGAAATGATCCGTTGTCGCAAGGGGCAGGTTTCCTTTGCGCCAGTTTCTGTCGAGTCGGTGCTCTTTGCGGGTTGCCCGTATAATGGGTTGCGTATGAACCGCAACCAAGGAGTTCCAGTTTATGGACCAGAGCCTTTTTAAATTCGATCTGATCGCCGAGGATCCGACGACGCATGCGCGTGCCGGCGTGCTGCACACCCCGCACGGCGACATCGAGACGCCGATCTTTATGCCCGTGGGCACCAAGGCAAACGTCAAGGGCATTCCTACCGAGACCGTCAAACAGCTCGGCGCCCAGATCGTGCTTGCCAATACCTATCACCTGTCCATGCGTCCCGGCGAGGACACCATCGCCGAGCTAGGCGGCCTGCACAAGTTTATGAACTGGCACGGCCCCATCCTCACCGACTCGGGCGGTTTCCAGGTCTTCAGCCACAACGATGCCGTCAAGCTCACCGACGAGGGCGTGCGCTTTATCGTCAACGACTATGACGGCCGCCATGTGTTCTGGACGCCCGAGGACAACATGGAAATCGCCATGAAGCTCGGTTCCGACATCTGCATGCAGCTCGACCAGTGCCCGGGCTATCCCGCCACGCGCGCCTACGTTGAGCGCGCCGTTGAGCTGTCGAGCATGTGGGCTGAGCGCTGCTATAAGGCGCATACCCGCGACGACCAGGCGCTCTTTGGCATTGTTCAGGGCGGCATGCACCTAGATCTGCGCCTGCGCTCGCTGCGCCATCTGGAGGAGTGCGGCGACTTCCCCGGTTACGGCATTGGCGGCTACTCGGTGGGCGAGGACCACGAGACCATGTTCGAGACCCTGGCACCACTCGTAAGCGAGTACATGCCCAAGCACAAGCCGCGCTACCTGATGGGCGTCGGCAACCCCACCACCCTCGTGCGCGGTGTGGGCGTGGGCATCGACATGTTCGACTGCGTGCTGCCGACGCGCACGGGCCGCATGGGTACGGCGTTCTCCAGCGAGGGTCGCCTCAACTTCCGCAACGCCCGCTTTGCGCACGACGATGGCCCCATCGATCCCACCTGCACCTGCCCGGTGTGCACGGGCGGCTACAGCCGCGCACTCATTCGCCACATGGTCACGCAGAAGGAGATGCTCGGCGGCATTCTGCTGTCGATGCACAACATCTACTACCTGCTCAACCTTATGCAGCGTGCTCGCCAGGCCATTATCGAGGGCCGTTACGGCGCGTTTGTGAGCGACTGGATGAACAGCCCTGCCGCGGTGGATTACTAAGGGCGACAGACACGCTTGCAGAGCGTGGGCAACGGCAATGGTCGAGCGCCAGCCGGTCGTCGCATTCGCTAACACCGTGTGCACGACCGCTGACCGATAGCTTGCAAGCACTTGATACATCATGGGTACCATACCGAATAGTTGATGTTCGGGCGGGTGTTTGGCGCATGGCGTCGACCTCGCCCGTTTTTCTTTTTCTCGATAGGAGCACCCATGATTAAGAATGAGAACGTCGAGGGCGAGCCTGCCTACGACGAGACGTACCGCCGCGGCCCCGTGGTCATGCGCGGCCCCATGATTCCCAAGGACAACACCTACGCCAACCTGCTGGCGCCCGAAGATTCGACCGACTGGCTGCATGCCGATCCCTGGCGCGTGCTGCGCATTCAGGCCGAGTTTGTCGATGGCTTCGGCGCGCTTGCCGAGCTTGGCCCCGCAGTGACCATCTTCGGCAGCGCCCGCACGCCCAAGACCGATCCGCTCTACAAGGCGGCGCGCACCGTCGGCCGTAAGATTGCCCAGCGCGGCGTGGCGGTTATCACCGGTGGCGGCCCCGGCATTATGGAAGCGGCCAACAAGGGAGCGGCGAGCGTCAACGGCAAGTCAGTTGGCCTAGGCATTGAATTGCCGCACGAGCAGGGGCTCAACAAATACGTGAACCTCGGCATGGACTTCCGCTACTTCTTTGTGCGCAAAACCATGTTCGTTAAGTACAGCTCAGGCGCCATCGTATTTCCCGGCGGCTTTGGCACGCTCGACGAGATGTTCGAGGTTCTCACGCTGGTGCAGACGCACAAGGTCAAGCGCATGCCGCTCGTGCTGGTGGGCAGCGAGTACTGGCAGGGCCTGTTCGACTGGCTCAACGGCCCGGTGATGAGCGCCGGTATGATCAGCCCGCTCGATCCGGATCTGGTACACATCACCGACGACCTCAACGAGGCCGTTGACATTGCCCTGAGCGGGCTGATGTAGGGTAGCAAAAATGGAACGGGGCTAAAAAGACCGGTGCGTAACGTTATATGTCAGTCTTTTTAGCCCCGTCCCAAATGAACTGCTTCTAAGTTGCGGTGGAATAGGGATTGATTGACAGCTAATAAGCCAAAAACGGTCCCTATTTCACCGCAACTGAAGTGGGCGTCCCTAGCGAGTTGGCTGGTAGCGGGGGCAGTAGCTGATGGCGATAGCATCGACGCCTACATGGGTGGCGATGGTGCAGCCGATGGGGCCGGTGCCGGCGTCTACGTAGTCCTGGCCTGCGAGTGCCTCGTCGACAAGCTCCTGCTCCTCGGCGGCACCGGTCGTGAGCACGCGCACGCTGGAGCCCGGATGCTCGGCCAAAAACGCGAGGCAGTCTGCCATGGTGTTGGCGACGATACGCTTGGCGCCGCGGCCCTTCTTGATGGCCTTGATCTCGCCCGACTGCCACTCCGGCGAAACGGCCAGGCGAATATTGAGCATCTGCGTGAGCTGGCCGGCGAGCTTGGGCGCGCGGCCGTTTTTGACCAGATTCTCGAGCGTGCGGGGAATCAGCAGCAGGTGGGCGTCGGGCAGTGTCGCGCGGATCTGCGCCTCGGTTTCGTCCAGGCTGCGACCGTCCTCGCGCATGGCCAGTGCGTACTCCACCAGCAGGCCCTCGGCGCCCGAGCCAGTGCGCGAGTCGATGCAGCGCACATCGAGTTCGTGCGTTTCAGCCGTCAGACTTGCGTTGGCATAGCAGGCGGACCACTCGCTGCACAGCGAGATAAAGATCGCGCTGTCGTGGCCATCGGCGCGCACGCGGTCAAACAGCGCCTTGAACTCGCCGGCACTCGGCTGCGAGGTGTGCGGCAGCTGCTCGGAGCCGGCCATGCGGGCGACGTACTCCTCGGCGGTGATTTGTACCTGGTCGAGCAGGTCCTCGCCTTCGATAATCACATGTAGCGGAATCACGTAAATGCCGAGCTCTTGAGCACGGGCGGGGGAGATGTCCGACGTGGAGTCGGTTATGATGGCAAAAGACATAATTGCACCTTTCATTGGGGCGCCTACGCGCCGCCTTCTGAGAGCAAAGTGCGACAAGTATAGTGGAGTTGCTCTACATTGCTAGGTTCAATTGTTGAATAGTCAACAGTTTGAAGTGTCGGTGTGGAAATCATCAACTGGGGAAGAGGGGTGCCGATGGCGGCGCTGGAGATATGCAAGCGGCCGGTTGTGCTGTTCGATTTTGACGGCACGGTGGCCGATACGGGTCGGGCGGTGATGACCTCGACGCGCAAGGCGCTGACTGCGCGCGGGTTTTCGGAGGCGCAGATGGGTGACCTGCGCCGCATGATCGGGCCGCCCCTGTGGAAGAGCTTTCACGACTTTTATGGCTTTTCCCGCGAGGAGTCGCTCGTGGTGGCCGACGAGTACCGTGCTTTTTTTGATGAGCTGGGACCGGAAGAGTATCCCGTGTTCGATGGAATCCCCGCGCTGCTGGATGGGTTGGCCGCTCAGGGCAAGCGTATGGCCGTGGCGACGTCGCGCATGGAGGCGAAGTGCATCGACATGGTGGGCGAGCTGGGGCTTTCTCAGTTTGAGGCGGTGGTTGGCATGAATCCGCCGCAGGGGCGCGAGACCAAGGCCGATTCGGTCCGCGATGCCTTGGCAGAGCTCGGTGCGACGGCGGGCGATGCCGTGATGATCGGCGATCGCTTTAACGACGTCGAGGGCGCGCACGCGATGCGCGTGCCGTGCATTGGTATCTATTCAGGCGCGGCGGCGCCGGGCGAGCACGAGGCGGCGGGTGCCGATGCAGTGGTGCACTCGGTGGCCGAGCTTGCTAAACTTTTCGCTATATAAGTATGTGATGTGAGGGACGGGCGTACCCGTCGCTCATTGGTAAGGAGGTCGTCCATGAATCAGGTGGAGCAGAGTGTTACCGAGTATGTCGACGAGGTCTGGGAAGATGTTGTCGCCGATATCGAACAACTGGTGAGCTATCCGTCCGTGGCCGTTGCTGCCAATGCAGAGCCCGGTGCGCCGTTTGGCCGCCCGGTCCGTGATGCGCTCGATTGCGCGCTCGGCATTGCGCAAAAGCTCGGCTACCAGACGAGCGACGACGAGGGCTATGTGGGCATTGCCGATATCCCGGGTCGCGGCGACAAGCAGCTCGCGACCATCTGCCACGTGGACGTGGTGCCCGCCGGCCCCGGCTGGAACACCGACCCGTTTGCGATGGGGCGTCGCGAGGGCTGGCTGCTCGGCCGTGGCGTGATCGACGACAAGGGCCCGGCGGTGTTGTCGCTTTATGCCGGCGCGTACCTGCTCAAGCACGGCATTGTGCCGCGCTATATCTTCCGCGCGCTGCTGGGCTGCGATGAGGAAGTGGGCATGTCCGACGTTCACCATTATCTGGAGAACCACGCAGACCCCGACTTTCTGTTTACGCCCGATGCCGAGTTCCCGGTCTGCAATGCCGAGAAGGGCCAGTTTGGGGCGACGTTTGTGAGCCCCAAGATCGATGGAGGGCGCATCGTATCGTGGAGCGGTGCCGAGGCGAGTAACGCTATCCCGTCGCAGTCCATCTGCGAACTTGCGATTGCCGCCGATGAACTGCCGGCGCCGGTCGAGAACGTCGACCGCCTGGAGATCACGGCACTCGATAACGGGCATGCGCAGATTTTCGCTCACGGTATTGGCGGCCACGCTTCGATGCCTGAGGGCACCATCAACGCCGTCGGCCTGATCGTGTCGTATCTGCGCGAGGCCGAGGACGCGTTTGGTGCACGCGACGAGCGCCTGCTGACGCCTGCCGAGCACGAGTTTGTCAAGTTTTTGGCCTTTGTGCATGCGGACGCCTATGGCCGCGGCCTGGGTATCGACGCGACGAGCCCGGCGTTTGGCCCGCTCACCTGCAATCCCGGCGTCATCCGTGTGGTGGATGGCCACATCGAGCAGGTCATCGACGTGCGCTTCCCCGATAGCACCAGTGCCGATACCATCCGCGAGCAGCTCGAGCCGCTCGTGGGCCGTTTTGGCGTGACGTGCCAGCTGGGTCGCGCGAAGGTGCCGTTCTCGGTGTCTGCCGACGATCCGGCCGTGAAGGCGCTTATTGATACCTATAACGAGTTTACGGGCAAGCATGCTGAGCCCTTTGCCATGGGCGGCGGTACGTACGCGCGCAACTTTGCCCGCGCCGTCTCGTTTGGCCCCGAGGAGACCGGCCTGGAGCTGCCCGCGTGGGGCGGCCAGATGCACGGTCCCAACGAGTGCGCCAACGAGGAACAGCTCAAGCAAGCGCTCAAGATCTATATTGTTGCGATCCTTCGTTTGAATGAATTAGAGCTTTAAGGTTTCGCGGTTTCCCAATCTAAGTTGCGGTGGAATAGTTCCTAGAATGGGCCATTTGATGGTCAAGCAGGAACTATTTCACCGCAACTTTGTTTTTATTGGTGTAAAAGGTGTGCCATGTTCTGCGCTGGATTGTTATCCGTTTGTAAAGGCTGGACAGAGCTTGCGGTAAGGGTCTATCAAATGCCCGTAAGAAACCGCAGTTGGCGCGGGCGCTACCCGATCTGGGTCGTATCTTTCCAAACAGCAAAGCGGGCAGGGTGCCCGCGAGTCGCATGTATGAAAGGAAGATCATGCTCGATCAGGCTTATTCTCGTCGTCAGTTCCTCGGCCTCGCTGGTGGTCTTGCCAGCATCGTCGGTCTCGGTCTCGTTGGTTGCGGCGGCGCAGGCGTTTCCGACGCCGCTGACAAGGGTAGCGCCGCTGCTGCCGAGTCCGTCTCCGGCGAGGTGACCTACGACGGTGCCTCTTCATTCCAGGCTCTTGTCGAGGCCGCTGCCGAGAAGTTCATGGACGCCAACCCCGACGTCTCCGTTTCCGGCTCGGGTAACGGTTCGGGCAAGGGCCTGACCGCTGTCGCCGCCGGCACCGTTACCATCGGTAACTCCGACGTCTTCGCCGAGACCAAGCTCGAGGCCGATCAGGTCAAGAACCTCGTCGACAACGAGGTCGCCGTCGTGGGCATGGGTCCCGTCGTCTCCAAGAACGTCAAGGTCGACGATCTGTCCCTCGAGCAGCTCAAGGGCATCTTCTCCGGCCAGATTACCAACTGGAAGGAGGTCGGCGGCGACGACGCCACCATCGTCGTCCTCAACCGCAAGGCCGGCTCCGGTACCCGCGCCACCTTCGAGGCCGCCATCTTTGGCGACGAGACCGTCGACTTTAAGGGCGATGCCGAGCTCGATAAGTCCGGCGATGTCCAGACCCAGATGGCCAGCACCGACAACGCCATCTCCTACCTCGATTTCTCGCACTTTGATGACTCCAAGTTCAACGCCGTCAAGGTCGAGGGCGTGGAGCCCAAGAGCAAGAACGTCACCGACGACTCCTTCAAGATTTGGGCTACCGAGCACATGTACTGCTCCAAGGACGCCGACGAGGCTACCAAGGCCTTCCTTGAGTTCATGCTTTCCGACGACGTCCAGGGCAAACTCGTCGAGGAACAGGGCTTTATCCCCGTCTCTGCCATGAAGGTCGTCAAGGACGCCAGCGGCAAGGTCTCTGCTAAATAAGTAATCGCCCCCGGAAAGGTTTGCAATGGCAAAACAGCTGCCAAAGCGCGACCTTGAGAACGTGGGCCTGGGCGTCACGGGCGCGTGCGTAGCGCTCGTGACGCTTGTCGTTGCCGCGCTCATCTTTGTGGTCGCCCAAAAGGGCCTCTCGGCTTTTTTCAAGGACGGCGTCTCGGTCGTCGAGTTCTTTACCGGCACCAAGTGGGACCTGGCCAACACAGCCGAAAACGGCCTGCCCTATACCGGCGCCCTGCCCCTGATCGTCACCTCGTTTGCGGTCATGGTGCTCTCCACGCTTATCGCGCTGCCCATCGCTATCGGCTCTGCCATCTTTGCAGTCGAGATCCAGCCTAAGTTTGGTTCCAAGGTCTTTCAGCCGCTTATTGAGCTTTTGACTGGCATTCCTTCGGTCGTCTTTGGTCTGATCGGTTTTCACGTGGTCGTCGGCCTTATGAAGAGCGTTTTCCACGTAAGCACGGGCTTGGGCATCTTGCCCGGCGCCATCGTGCTAGCCGTCATGATCCTGCCGACTATGACTACGCTTTCGGTCGATGGCCTGCGTGCCGTGCCCGATAGCTACCGTCAGGGTTCGCTCGCGCTGGGCTACACCCGCTGGCAGACCATCTGGCACGTGGTGCTCAAGTCCGCCATGCCATCGCTCATGACTGCGGTCATCCTTGGCATGACCCGCGCCTTTGGCGAGACGCTCGCCGTGCGCATGGTTATCGGCGGCATCGAGGCCATGCCGACGTCGCTGCTGTCGCCGGCGTCCACCATCACCACCACGCTCACCACGTCCATGGCGGTCTATGCCGAGGGCTCGGCCCAGGACGATGTCCTGTGGGCGCTCGGCCTGCTGCTGATGGGCATGAGCCTCATCTTCATCCTGATCATCCACCTCATTGGCCGCAAGGGGGCGAAGGCTCGTGGCTAGCACGCACATCCATATCGACGAGGCGAGACTCGGGCGCGTCCAAAAACAGGACCGCATCGCCACGGGCGTGCTGACGGCAATCGCTGCCATCGTCATGCTCATCGTCATCTCCATGGTGGCTTACATCCTGTTCGAGGGCATCTCGACGCTGTTCCAGCCGGGCTTTCTCACGCAGCCCGCGCGTGCCAACGGAACCCAGGGCGGCGTGCTCTACCAGCTGTTCGACTCGTTCTATCTGCTGCTGATCACCTTAGCTATCTCGGTGCCCATCAGCCTGGGCGGAGCGGTCTTCCTGGTTGAGTACGCACCGAACGGCCCTATCCGCGACATCGCCTCCACCGCTATCGAGACGCTGTCCTCGCTGCCCTCCATCGTCGTCGGCATGTTCGGCTTTCTGGTGTTCTCGGTGCAGCTGGGCTGGAAGTATTCCATCATCTCCGGCGCCGTCGCGCTCACCATGTTCAACATCCCCATCCTGGTGCGCGTGATTCAGCAAGCGCTTGAGGACGTGCCGCAGGCCCAGCGCGATGCGTGCCTGGCCATGGGCCTCACCCGCTGGGAGGCCACGCTGCACATCCTGATCCCCGAGGCCATGCCCGCCATCGTGACCGGCATCGTGCTTTCGGCCGGCCGCGTGTTTGGCGAGGCCGCGGCGCTGCTCTTTACTTCGGGCATGAGCTCGCCGGTTCGCCTGAATTTCTTGAGCTTTAACCTGTCGAGCCCCACCTGCGCCTGGAACGTGTTCCGCCCCGGCGAGTCGCTTGCCGTGCACATCAACAAGATTTACGGCGAGGGCAGCCCCGAGGCCCAGCAAATCGTCTGGGGCACCGCGGCACTGCTGATGATTTGCGTGCTGTTGTTTAACGTAGTCGCCCGTATCGTGGGCAAGCAACTGGCAAGGAAGATGACGGCCGAATGAGCGAGATGAATGCAACGCCCGCAACCGAAGCGGCATCGTCCGAGACCCAGGACTTTCTGTCGAGTGTGGGGGAGAGCGAAAAGCGCGTGCGCGTGAGCGGCAAGGCCGTGAGCGACGAGGTCATGCTCTCCACCAAAGACGTCAACGTGTACTACGGCGACCGCCATGCGCTGCATAATACGTCGCTCGACTTCCACAAGGGTGAGATCACGGCGCTCATCGGGCCTTCGGGCTGCGGTAAGTCGACCTTCTTGCGTAGCCTCAACCTCATGAATCGCGAGATTCGCGGCTGCCGCGTGGAGGGCGAGATCAACTATCGCGGGCGCAACGTGAACACCAAGACCGAAAACACCTACGAGCTGCGCCGTTCCATTGGCATGGTGTTCCAGCAGCCCAACCCGTTCCGCAAGTCCATTCGCGACAACATCACGTTTGCGCCCAAGCGCCACGGTATCACCGACCGCGACGAGCTCGATCGCATGGTCGAGGAGAGCCTGCGCGGCGCGGCACTGTGGGACGAGGTCAAGGACAAGCTCGACAAGAGCGCCTATGCGCTTTCGGGCGGTCAGCAGCAGCGTCTGTGCATTGCGCGCACGCTGGCGCTCAACCCCGACGTGATCCTGTTTGACGAGCCCTGCTCGGCGCTCGACCCCATCTCGACGCTGGCGATCGAGGACCTTATGTCGTCGCTTGTGGCAGAGCGCGCCATCGTCATCGTGACGCACAACATGGAGAAGGCGTCGCGCGTGTCCAACCGCACGGCGTTCTTCTACATGGGCGATATGGTCGAATACGACGAGACCGACGAGATTTTCCAACGGCCCAAGGATAAGCGGCTGAATGATTACCTCACCGGCATGTTCTCCTAGTCCGGGACATGCTTGAGGCCCGCGGCGGCCACGGTTGCCACGGGACTGATTGGAGAGGCGGGCCATCTCTTTTGCGAGATGGCCCGCCTTTTTGCTCTGCGACCGAAACGACCGCCACAAAGGGGACAGGCGCCTTCGTGGTGGTTTGGGGTGGGGCTCGCTGCTATCATGGACAACGTTGAATTTCTACGAAGGAGCAGGGCATATGGCGATTCTTTTGGGATGCGATTCCGTCAGCCTAGAGTTTCCCACCAAGCATATTTTCGATAGCGTGACGCTCGGCGTGGGCGAGGGCGACCGCATTGGTATTGTCGGCAAAAACGGCGACGGCAAGTCGACGCTGCTGAGCGTGCTCGCCGGCACGCTGGAGCCCGACGACGGCCGCGTTACGCATCGCCGCGACACCACGATCGGATTGCTCGGTCAAAAGGACAACCTGGTCGATACTGATACCGTGCATCATGCCGTCGTCGGCGACACGCCCGAGTACGAGTGGGCGTCGAGCCCCCGTACGCGCCAGATCCTCGCCGGCCTCATTAGCGATGTGCCCTGGGAAGGCACGGTGGGCGAGCTTTCGGGCGGCCAGCGCCGTCGCGTGGACCTCGCGCGCCTGCTGATCGGCGACTACGACGTGCTCATGCTCGACGAGCCCACCAACCACCTGGACATGCGTACCATCAACTGGCTCGCGCGCCACTTAAAGGCCCGCTGGCAGCGCGGCCAGGGCGCGATGCTCGTGGTCACGCACGACCGCTGGTTCTTGGACGAGGTCTGCACCAGTATGTGGGAGGTCCACGACGGCCAGGTCGACCCCTTCGAGGGCGGCTATTCGGCATATATCCTGCAGCGCGTGGAGCGCGACCGCATGGCCGCGGTTACCGAGGAGCGCCGTCGCAACATGGCGCGCAAGGAGCTCGCGTGGCTGAGCCGCGGTGCCCAGGCGCGCTCCACCAAGCCCAAGTTTCGCGTGGATGCCGCTCGCGAGCTGATCGCCGACGTGCCGCCCGTGCGTGACGAGCTGGAGCTCAAGCGCCTGGCCGTGAGCCGCCTTGGCAAGCAGGTTATCGATGTGGTCGACGTGGATGCCGGCTATGCGGATGCCGATGGCGCGCCCAAGCAGGTGCTCTCCGACGTGACCTGGCTCATTGGCGCGGGCGACCGCTATGGTCTTTTGGGCGAGAACGGTGCCGGCAAGTCGACGCTGCTCGACGTGATCCAGGGCAAGATTGCGCCCCTGCGCGGCCGCGTGAAGATTGGCCAGACGGTGCGCTTTGGCGTGCTGTCGCAGCAGCTCGAGGAGCTCGAGCCCTACATGGGCGACACGATCCGCGAGGTGCTCGGCAACTATAAGAAGTATTACGTCATCGATGGCAAGGAGACCTCGCCCGAGAAGCTCTGCGAGCGTCTGGGCTTTACGACTCAGCAGCTCTGGAGCCGTATCGGCGATCTTTCGGGCGGTCAACGCCGTCGCCTGTCGCTGCTGCTGACGATTCTGGACGAGCCCAACGTGCTCATCCTGGACGAGCCGGGCAACGACCTGGATACCGACATGCTCGCGATTGTCGAGGACCTGCTGGACGGCTGGCCCGGCACGCTGATCCTGGTGACGCACGATCGCTTTTTGATGGAGCGCGTGACCGACCAACAGTGGGCACTGCTCGATGGCCATCTGACGCATATGCCCGGCGGCGTGGACCAGTACCTGCGCCTGTGCAACGCTACCGCCGAGGGCGAGCCCGTGGGCGCACCGAGTGCCAAGACCGGCACGTTCGACACCGGTATGGCGGCGGCTGCTGCCGACAAGCCCAAGTCGAGCGGTCAGCCCAACGGCCTGTCCAACGCCGAGCGTCAGAAGCTTCGCCGCGAGGTGAGCTCGCTCGAGCGCAAGATGGAGACGCAGCGCGCCCGCGTTGAGGAAGCCGAGGCAGCAATGGCCCAGGTCGACCCCACCAACTACACGGCGCTGGGCGAGCAGCAGGCAAAGATCGACGAGGCTCACGCCGCCATGGACGAGCTGGAGATGGCGTGGCTCGAGGCGAGCGAAAAGCTCGAGGGCGAGGAGTAGGCGAGGATGATCAAAGCCGCGTTTTTCGATATCGACGGCACGCTGCTGAGCTTTAAGACCCACCGGATTCCGGCGTCGGCGCAGCAGGTGCTCGATAGCTTTCACGAGCAGGGGATTGCGTGCGTGATCGCCACGGGTCGCCCGACCTACCAGATACCGGACTGGCTGTTCGACCTGGGTTGGGATGCGTACATTACGCTCTCGGGTCAGCACTGCTTTGATGCCGAGGGGGTTTACCGCAGCTGTCCGATCGATCCGGACGACGTCGCGATGATTGTGGACCAGGTGGCGCAGGGGCGCTACGACTCGCTGTGCATGCAGGGCGAGAACTCGTTTGTGAACCGCCTGTCCGAGCGCGTGGTGACGGCTGGCAGCAACGCGGGAATCGTCTACCACGAGGAGCCGTTTGAGCACGCCTTTGACGCACCGGTCTACCAGTTCTGCGCCTTTGTGGACCCGGCCGACGAACATATCGTGACCGACGCCGTGTCGCATTCGCTCACCACGCGCTGGTGCGACCTGTTCTGCGACATTATTCCCGCTAACGGCGGCAAGGACCTGGGCGTGGCGGCGACGCTCGAGCGGCTTGGTATCGACGCGAGCGAGGCGATTGCCTTTGGCGACGGCGAGAACGACCTGTCGATGTTCTCGGCCGTGGGCACAAGTGTGGCCATGGGCAACGCGCAGGACACGGTGAAAGCTGCAGCGACCTATGTGACGACTGCCGTGGACGACGACGGCATCTACAACGCTGCGAAGCACTTTGGACTCGTGTAGCTGCGGGCCGGCACCTGGCACCTGGGGACATTCCTTGCGGGGCGTCCCCATTTTGTTTTCGTCCCGCACGTTTTGTGAAACGCGGCTAACTTTTAGGCAAAGTAGTAAGACATGGGCAACTTTTGCGGTAAAGTTAGCCGTGGAAAGTATCCAAAGGCTAACTAGCAATCATTGCGAAAGGCGGCCCATGGCCCTACGTGAATCCGGAGAAGACTATCTCGAATCGATCTACGTTCTGTCGCAACGTCAGGGCATCGTGCGCTCGATTGATGTTGCAGAGTACCTTGGCGTAACTAAGGCAAGCGTTTCAAAAGCTATGGCGACGTTGGAGAACAACGGCTACGTCGAAATGGGCAAGCGAGATGTTCATCTGACGGAGCGTGGTCTGGAGGTCGCTCGTCAAATGTGGGAGCGCCACTGCTTTTTCGTGGGGCTGCTGGAGGATGCGGGTGTTTCGGCTGAGGTCGCGTCGCAAGAGGGCTGCCACATGGAGCACTGCCTAAGCGAGGAAAGCTTCGAGAAGCTGAGGGCGATGCTGGGACGGGAAGATGTAGCGGGTCCAACAACAGAAGCCTAACTGTCCCACAGTAGCGCGGAGTTCACGCAAAGCGCGAACCAGCGACTGGGACCAGCGGCCCTTTCGGCCAAGTCCATTTCAGCAAAGGAACCCTGCCAGCAAGCGATGCCCAAGAACCACCAGCAACGTCACCGTAGGCCGGGGTCGGGCTTGGTTTTGAAAACACTCCGCAGCGCGAGGCCCGCCTTTCCGTTGCTCCGCAGGAGCAGGAAAGACGGGCCTCATGCGCGAGGACGTTTTCAAAACCAAGCCCGGCCCCGGCCGGAGGGACCACGAGTGCTACAGGTTCTTGACACCCATCGCGCGCATGGCATTCAGGATGGCGATAATCGCCACGCCTACGTCGCCGAACACGGCAAGCCACATGTTGGCGATGCCCAGTGCCGCAAGCACCAGAATCAGCAACTTAATACCCAGCGCAAAGATGATGTTCTGCCAGACAATCGCCATGGTCTTTCGTGCCACGCGGATCGCGCGGGAAATGTTGGACGGCTTGTCGTCCATGAGCACAACGTCGGCGGCCTCAATCGCGGCGTCGGAACCCATAGCGCCCATGGCAATGCCAACGTCCGCGCGGGTGAGCACGGGCGCATCGTTGATGCCGTCGCCGACAAAGGCGAGCTTGCCCTTGCCCGATTCGGCTGCCAGCAATGCCTCGACGCGCTCGACCTTATCGCCCGGCAGCAGCTGCGCGTGGAACTCGTCGAGACTGAGTTGCTTGACCACAGACGCCGCAACCTCCTCGCGGTCGCCCGTGAGCATGACGGTGCGCTTGACACCGGCGGCGTGCAGGTCGCGAATCGTTTGCTCAGCATCGGCCTTGACGGTGTCTGCAATCACGATGTGGCCGGCGTACACGCCGTCAACGAGCACATGCAGAATCGTTCCGACGACCTCGCAATCGGGCGCTTCGACTCCGGCCGCGGCGAGCATCTTTGCGTTGCCAACGACGACGTGCTTGCCGTCGATGGTTGCCGTCACGCCATGGCCCGCGTCGTTGGTGGAGTCGCTTACGCGCTTGGGGTCGACCTCGCCCTGGTAGGCGACACGTACGGACTGCGCGATGGGGTGATCGGAGAACGACTCAGCAAGGGCTGCGACTTCAAGCAGCGATTGCTCGGTATAGCCTGCCTCGGGGTGTACCGCGACCACCGAGAACGTGCCGTTGGTGAGGGTGCCCGTCTTGTCAAAGACGACGGTGTCCACGTCGGCGAGCGTCTCGAGGTAGTTAGAACCCTTGATGAGAACGCCCAGCTTGGACGCGCCGCCGATGCCGCCAAAGAAACTGAGCGGCACGCTGATCACCAACGCGCACGGGCAGCTGACGACCAAGAAGGTCAGGCCGCGCAGAATCCAGTCGGACCAGGCACCGGTGACCAGGCCACCGCCGAGCGCGAGCACCGCGGCAGCGCCGGTGACGGCGGGCGTGTAGATGCGGGCAAAGCGCGTGATGAAGTTCTCGGTGCGTGCCTTCTTTTCGCTGGCATTCTCCACGAGCTCCAGGACGCGTGCGACGGTGGACTCGCCAAAGGGCTTGGTGGTGCGCACGTGGATGAGCCCCGTCATGTTGATGCAGCCGCTGATGATATCGTCTCCGGTTTTGGCCGGGCGGGGGACCGACTCACCGGTAAGGGCGGCGGTGTCGAGCTGGGTTTCGCCCTCGACGATGACGCCGTCGATGGGCACGCGCTCGCCGGGCTTGACCACGATCACGGTGCCGACCGCGATGTCATCGGGGAAGACCTGTTCGAGTGAGCCGTCGGGTTGCTCGACGTTGGCGTAGTCGGGTGCTATGTCCATCATGGCGCTGATCGATTTACGGCTCTTGCCCACGGCGTATGCCTGGAACAGCTCGCCGACCTGGTAGAACAGCATGACGGCGGCGCCTTCGGCCATGTGCGGGTCGGTATCGGGGAAGAGCACCATGGCAAACGCGCCGATGGTCGCGACGGCCATAAGGAAACTCTCGTCGAAGGCCTTGCCGCGGCGGATGTTATTGAATGCCTTTTGCAGCACGTCGTAGCCGGCAATCAAAAACGGTATGAGGAACAGCATAAAGCTGGCGTAGATGTCGCCCGGGGTACCGAATGCGGCGGTGAGGGTGCCGAACTCATCGAGGGCGTACACCACGGCAAAAATGCCCAGCGCTACCACGATGCGGTTGCGCTTATGCTCAAGGGACTCTTTCTTCTTACGCTTCTTCTTTTTCTTTTTGGGATCGGCGGTGGTCATGACTCGTATCCTCCCATTTGAATGAATGAACACTCGCTCATATAATTTCGCGAGCAAAGGCCGCGGCAAGCGCGGCCTTGCAGGTTGGCGTAAACCCGGGCTAGAGAATGATCTCGCAGTCCGGCTCGGCGTCGGCCGTAAACTCTACAACGCGGTTGAGTACCTCGTCGAACTCGGCGTCATCGGCTTCGAGCGTCAATTTTTGGGTCATGAAGTTGACGGACACGGATTTGACGCCCTCGAGCTTGGCCAGCTCGTCCTGAAGCTCGCGCGCACAGTTGGCGCAGTCGATTTCGTCGAGCTTGAACTGCTTTTTCATGGGGGTTCCTTTCTCTGTATTTGCGGCTTGGGTGCAGGCCGCGCTGGTACCGTGGTTGGTCGCTATTCGCAGATGTGGCTCATGCCTTGGTTGAGCATGGTGTAGACGTGGTCGTCGGCGAGCGAGTAGAGGATATTGCGCCCGTCGCGCCGGAATTTAACCAGGTGCGACTGCTTGAGTGTGCGCAGCTGGTGCGACACCGCGGACTGCGAGGTTTCGGTCGCTTCGGCGATGTCTGCCACGCAGAGCTCGCGGCCCATGAGGGCATAGAGGATCTTGATGCGCGTGGTGTCGCTGAAGACCTTGAACAGGTCGGCGAGGTCGTAGAGAAGCTCCTCGTCGGGAAGGTCCTCGGGCGAGCAGGTGGTCGGGATCGCGGGTTCGGTGGCCTCGATGTCGAGTTTCGTTTCATCAACGCGGATGCTCATTGCAATATCCTTTCATATGAACATGCGCTCATATAATTTACTTTCGATTTTATGAGTGCATGTTCATATGTCAATGACGTTCAGGTAATTCGTTGTACAAAATGATGGGGAATAGTGGACGAGATCCCGGACTGAGCGTTTTTTGATAGTCGATGCCAAGGTGGGTACCCTCGTGCCGTGCAAAAAAATGGAGTATTCTGCAACTATAGGGGGTCCGCTAATTAATTGCAGGTCATATAATGCAGTTCAAGAGTTATCTTAGGGTGTTAATCCGATGAGTTCTTCCTCAAATGTTGCCTAACGCTCTCACGCAAGAGTGATTTCGCTTCACATTTGGATCCACTCGAGGGTGATAGACACCCGACCCTGCTGAATACTCGCAATTTTGCACGTCGCTAGGGTACCCACCTTGTTAGCCGGCCTAGTCTCCGGCCCCGAAGACCCTGCCCTCGGGCGCGAGGCTGCTTGTTTGGGCAAATGATGGGCTGTCGGATTCGACAGTCTGCATGTCATCGATTGCCGGAACTTCATTAATTGTCGGGTCATCCAGCGTGATGCCTTCGAGCGTTGCTTTTTCGAGGTCGATTCGTTGACGCTCTTCGGAATCCTGGCGAAGCTGCTTCTGAATTCGCTTTTTCTCTTCTATAAACCTTCTGAGCACAAACTGTCTCAGGTCCTCTTGCATGATTTGAAAGTCTTTTGGCAGACGCGAGGGGCGTACGCCCTCTTTCCGCTGGATTGCTTCCATGACCCTAACGAAAGAGCTGGCATGCATAAAGGAATAACGACTGACGGTGATGATTCCGTACCCCATGGACGCAAGTGCATTCTTGCGCTCCTCATCGATGGCGCGGTCTTCTTCCGCGTCATGATAAAAACCGTTGTATTCAATGTCTGTGCGAGATTTCTTTAGATATGCATCCATAAAGAACTTTTTGCGTCTCGTGAGATTCTTTGCGGCAGCGGTGACCTGTACCTCGTAATCGGTCTCAATTCCCTTAATACCAAGCCCTCCTTCGCTTTTGGGCAGCGTTAGCATCATGACAAAGGCTGTTTCCATAGGAGACCGGCATCCGTCGCGCACACATTGGATCGCCTTTCGGGCAAGAGCCAGACCGTCGCATCTGGTAATGGAATTAAAGAACTGTTTCAATCTCTCGGTCGAGTTGAGCGCGAAACGCTCGGTATAGGAGGTGGGAGAGTCGGTTCCAAGGGAATAAGCGCCGCATAGTTCAAAGTAGTACTCCACCAGTTCGCGAAAAGGAAGATAGGTGGCGGCCTGAAGTGCGCAAAGCTCAACGCCAACAATGAAGATGCCATCTTCAAGCTCTATAAAGCGTGAGTTCGAGAATCGTTTTGAAGAAACGTGGCATTGACAGTTCATTGCATGGCGCGCATTCCTGCGATCAAACACCATCACCTCGAGGGAATCATTCGCGTCGAGGGAAACATCATGTTTGGTGAGCCATTCTGCGGCTGCGTCAAGGAGCGTTCCGGTGGGACATGATCCGTAAATCGCGGCAGGGTTACAGGACTCGATGCCTTTCGCAGACACCGAATGCGCGGCCTGGTAGACCGCTTTTGCAGTGGTATGTGACAATACGATACTCATGATATATATCGTGTCAGCTAATGCCGTGTTGACGGCGCTGAGTGGAAAAGCCGTTTTAGAGGTCTAACCAAATGCTGTCCAAAAGCTTGACGCAATTATGAGTTGGTATGCCCTAAATAAAAGTTTTCGCAGCTTAGCTATAGCATATAAATACTCAATTGCCGCACATTTGATAGTGATGCATCACCATCCGACAACGAATTACGTGTCGGGAATTGGCCGAAATCGTTCGCAATGAGTGTTCAGATTTTGTGATGGCAAATCTATCTGTGGAACGTAGGGCGGCCCCGCTGCGGGGTTTCCCGCTGCGGGGCCGCTCGTGATCTACGCCGGGGTTTGTCGCAGGCGTTTCTACTTGGCGAATAGGTTCTTGAGGTTGAACTCGGCTTGGACGGTGCGGAGCATGAGGTCGGTGTCGTCCAGGCCCAGATGCTGCTCGTTGGCGTCGGCGGCGAGGGTTCCACGGCGGCGCGCCCAGTTCTCGAGCGCGGCGGGGGCGGATTCGCGGGGGAGCGAGCGGACGTCGGCATCCAGGCTGCGGCAGATCTGGCGCGAGTCGATGACGATAATCTTGCCGGCACGACGCGCCTCGGCGTAACCGTCCAGGTGAATCTTGAACCAGCTGTCCTCAAACGCGGCGTTGTGTGCCATGTACGGGTACTTCTTCATGAGCTTGAGCAGCTGCTTCTGCAGCTCCTTGTTCTCGCGGAACGGCTCCTTTCCGTCGATGTCGTCCCAGGTGATGTGGTGGATATTCGACAACGGCACATCCTCGCCGCGGTAGATATCGGGCAGGCCGCAGTAGTGTGCCTCGGCGTCGTGCGGGACGGCGTCGCTGGTGAGCCCCATGATCTCCCAGCCCACGTTGATAATGTAGCCGCGCTCGGGCGCACGTCCGGTGGTCTCGATGTCGATGCCGAGCACCGTGCCCTGGATAGGCTTGCGGGCGTACGCCACGCCGAGCGCGTCGCGGTCGCCGCGGATTTCGCGCATGACGGACGCAGCGGTACGCTTTTGCATCTTGCCGATGGCGGCGCAGGTGTCGGCATCGGACAGGCCGCGCGAAAGCGTCGCGGGCGTCACGTTGCGCAGGCGTGCCTCGCCAATTTGGTCGCACAGGTCGCGGTTGCGGTCAGCCAGGTCGCGCACGGTGGCAAAGTCGAAGCTGGGGTCGCCCTCGGCGGTAAAGTACTCGGTTTCGAGCACCTTAAGGGCCTCCTCGCCCTTCTGGCGCTCGGATTCCATGGCGCCGTGATCGCCATAGATAAACATGGGAATAAACGGCTGGCGCTCGTATTCGAGTGCTTGTGAAACGTTCATACAACTGCTCCTTGGATGGGCCGCGTCGTGCGGCTCAGTGTCATTAAGATGTGGCGAGATGATAGTTTACCATGGGCAACTATTGGCATCGCGCCTAGGACAACTACAATACCCTAGTTGACCGCTAGGACTTTTACAATGCTGCCGAAAGACACGAAAGGTTCCATCCGTCATGGATTTGCTGATTGATATTCTGCTCGACGCCGGCAAGGACACGCTCTCGCTGGTACCGTTCTTATTGGTGACATATTTGGCCCTCGAGACCCTGGAGCACGTCGCGGGCGACAGCGTTAACGGCGCCATCAAGCGCGCCGGCGCCGCGGGTCCCGTGGTTGGCTCGTTGCTGGGCATGGTGCCGCAGTGCGGCTTTTCGGCAATGGCGGCAACGCTGTACGCCGGTCGTGTCGTGACCTTGGGCACGTTGGTGGCGGTGTTCCTTTCGACCTCCGATGAGATGCTGCCGCTGTTGCTCGCCGAGCAAGTTCCCGTGCAGACCATGGCGATGTTGCTCGCCTCGAAGGCGCTGATCGCGCTGGTCACGGGCTTTATCGTGGATGCGGCTATCCGCGGCCTTCGTCGTAATGCCCGCGCGCATGCGGCGATTCGCCGTACCGTGCTGGGGACCGCTGCCAATCCGGCTCATGTGAACTGCGCGCACGACGACCATACCGGGGGCGACATCATTGATGAAGTGGCCGAGGCGGGCGTAAGTGCTGATCACATCCACGAGCTGTGCGAACGCGATCATTGCGGCTGTGACGAGGATGAGGACGAGCACGGGCACGACCACAGCCACGATCATGGTCACGCGGACGAGCACGAGCGCCACCACGACCACAGCCACTCCTACGAGGGCGCGCCCATCGTGTCGATCATCCGCAGCGCGATCTCGCATACCGTGCAGGTGTCGGTATTCATTTTCCTGGTGACGCTGATTCTGGTCGCCGTGCTCGAGACCTTTGGCGAGTCGGCGATCGAGCAGTTCCTGCGCGGCAACGAGACGCTTGCGGTCCTGGGCTCGGCGCTTGTCGGCCTGATTCCCAACTGCTCGGCCAGCGTCGTCATCACGCAACTGTACCTGGAAGGCGCGCTGCAGCTGGCCCCGATGCTCGCCGGCACGCTCATTTCTGCCGGCGTGGGCTACCTGGTGCTGTTCCGCACCAACCGCAGCGCCCGCGAAAACGTCGTGTTCCTGGTCATGATGTACGTCATCGGCGCCGGCTGGGGCCTTATCCTATCCGCCGTTGGCCTTTAAGTAGATTATTGGGACATGTCTTACGATCTACCCCTGTGACCAGGGCATTCCCCGCTGCCAAAACAAAAAGGTAGATTTTTAGGCATGTCCCAAAAATCTACCTTGGTTAGCGCAGCAGCTCGGTGAGGTTGCGCTTAAAGCGGGCCCGGTCTTCGCTGGTAAATGCCGCCGGACCGCGAGTGCGACCGCCGGCGCGGCGCACCTTCTTTTCCTCGTGGCGAATAAACAGTTGCATGTCGATGGTCGCCTTATCGTAGACGCGCCCGCGCACGCCGATGGCGGCGGCATCGCGCCCGAGCACCATGCTCGCCAAGCCAATGTCCTGCGTCACGACTACGTCGCCCGCCTGCAGGCGTTCGACAATGGCAAAGTCGGCGCTGTCGGCGCCAACGCTCACATCGAGCGTCGTGACCCAAAATCCGCGTCGCGCGTGCTCAGCATCGCGCGGGTCGTCGCGGCGAATGTGCCGTTCTAGGTTTTGCGTGCTGTTGCCGGCGATAACAACGGCGACGCCCGCCCGCCGCGCGCAGTCAATCGACTCGCGCGTGACCGGGCAGGCGTCTGCATCAATAAAGAGCGTTCGTGGCATCTAGTGCACCAGTTTGCCAAATTGAGTAGCACGAACAATCAGCGTTACGCCAAACACCAGCAGTGCGGCGCCGCTAAAGATGACGAGCATCTTGGCCGACCACAGCGGATAGATAAACACGAACATGCCGGCGATGATGGAGAGTGCGCCGCTCAGGATGGCGAGGGCGCGGTTGGACGAAAGCTCGGACTCCAGAATGGACATGACACCTTCGACAATCCAGCCAAAGCCGGCCACGATAACCACCATCGTGGTGAGCGTCGCGGTCGAGAAGGCCTGGTTGCGCAGGATTATGGCGCCGCCCAAGATAATGAGTAGGTTGGAGATGATGCTCGTCACGCGCCAGCCGGTGGGCAGCAGCGGCTCAAAAATGGCAGTGAACAGCCTGATGGCAGCAGTGATTACAAAGTAAAAACCCAGGACAGTCGTCAAAAAGACGAGGGACTTGGCGGGTGCAAAAAGCAGCGCGATACCAGCAATGAGCGCTAAGACGCCCGTGATGGCGTAAATCCAGCGCACGGCCTTGACGGCTTTGCCCGCCATGCTTTTCTCGTCAAATCCAAACTGGCTCGATTTTTGGTCATCGTTCTTAAAGATGCCCATAATGTCTCCTTTCCGTGCGGCGTAAGCCTTGATCGTTACAACCAGTATCGCCTAAAGGCGCTGGCGTATGGGTCGGAGAGGGCTAAACGTAACCCAAAGGCCCCGAATTGTTTCCGTTGTTCCCCACGTTGCGATTTTCTATTCAACAGGTGTAGAACATTGCAGCCCTGTTCGTTATTGCCTACGTTTTAGGTTAGATTTTCCTAAGGACAATTGGCTTGTATTGGGGGTCCCTATGAACGAAGCAGTTCCCGAGGCGCCGTCGAGTGTCGAATCGATGGCAGAGCAGGGTTGCGAAAAGCTCGGCTTGGAAGCGTTTGATGCGCTGGTCCGTCGTGCCCGTACGTGCCGCCGTTTTGACGAGTCCATGCGCGTGCCGCGTGAGTTTTTGCTCGAGCTGGCAGAGCTGGCTCACCTGACTCCCTGTGGTGCCAATGCTCAGCGTCTTCGTTTTCATGTGGTGAGCGATGCCGAGGATTGCGCGCGCGTATTTGATGAGCTTGCATGGGCCGGTGCGCTCAAGGATTGGCCGGGTCCTGCCGAGGGCGAGCGCCCGACCGGCTACATCGCGATTCTGGCCGAGCGCGCCGTTCCGGGTAAGCCCGCCGCTCCTATTACCGAGGTCGACACGGGTATTGCCGCGCAGACGATGATGCTCGCCGCCCGCAGCGCCACGCCCGAGGTGGCCGCCTGCATGTTCAAGGCCTTTACGCCCCACGCGATCGATGCCATGGGGCTCGATAACGACAAGTATGAGCTCAAGCTGATCATGGCGTTTGGCGTTCCGGCCGAAACGCAGGTGATCGATGCGATCGATTCCAACCCCGATGGCTCCATCAATTATTGGCGCGACGAGGCGCGGGTGCACCACGTACCCAAGCGTTCGCTCGCCGACGTGCTGGTGTAGTTGAGCGTCGCCGCGGTGCAATCCGGCGGCAAAATCACCACAAAGGCTCCTGTCCCCTTTGTGGTGGTACGAGGGGAGGGTGTGTGGCAGATCTGTATTTGGTGCGGCATGGGCAGACTGAGCTCAATGTGCAGAGCATTTTGCAGGGCTGGCACGATTCGCCGCTTACGACGCGCGGGCGCGAGCAGGCGCTGACGGCGCGTACGGCGTTTGCGGCGCGTGGCGTGGCCTTTGATCATGTGTATTCCTCGCCGTTGGGCCGGGCGCGGCATACGGCCGAGCTTATCGTTGGCGAGGGCCGTTCCATTGAGCTGGTCGATGACCTGCGTGAGTGGCATTTTGGCTCGCTGGAGGGCACATCAAATCGCGAGATGCCGCCGCAGCCCTGGGGTGATTATCCGGTCGCGTTTGGCGGCGAGTCGGAAGTGCAGCTCCAGTCGCGTATGGTCGCGGTGCTGTCGCGCATTATGGCCCGCCCCCAGCATAACTGCGTGCTGGCAGTCTCCCACGGCTCAGCCTGCCAGGAGTTTCTTGAGTATGTGACTGGCAGGGGAGAGCTACCCGACAACGGCGCCGTGCTTCATTTTGGCTATTGCGACGGGGCGTTTTCACTCCTTGATTGGTAACGAACGAAAGGACCCCTATGAACAAAGACCTGTATCTGGTTCGTCATGGGCAGACAATATTCAACCTTAAGCGCATTATTCAGGGCTGGAGTGACTCGCCGCTTACGCAGTTGGGATGCGACCAGGCGGCGCGTGCCGGCATGTTTTTGCGTGCGCGCGGCATTGAGCCCGATCATGCCTACACCTCCACACTTCATCGCACCGAGCAGACTATCGCCAACCTGTGGCCGGGCTTGGCGTACGAGCGTCTGGACGGACTGCGCGAGTGGTTCTTTGGCGACTTTGAGGCCGAGCGCGTGATGCTTATGCCCGAGCGCCCGTGGCGCGATTTCTATCGTCAGTTTGGCGGCGAGGGCCAGATGCAGGTGCGCGAGCGCATGGTGGCGACGCTGACCGAGCTTATGCAGCGTCCGGACCATGCGTGCGTGCTCGCGGTAAGTCATGGCTCGGCTATCAAGGAGTTTATGGATCACGTGAAGGGCGCGGCGGCAGACGAGCGCGACCGTGTGCCGGGCAACTGCTCGGTGCTGCACTTTGCGTTTGACGACGAATCCGACACGTTTGAGCTGATTGAGATTTTTACGCAGGAGGATTACGCACGCGAGCTGGGCCTTGAACCGCTTGTGGCTACTGCAGGTCCGCAGCGCGGATAACGCGAGCGCGGCGGCACGGGTCGCCGGCATAACTTCTCGACGCAAAAGGGGCGGAGATGCATGTACCTGCTGCATCTCCGCCCCCTGTTTGTTGAGCTGCCGATTTTTGTGCTGGGCGGTCTGGTCTTGCTAGAACCGCGCGACCTGGTGCGTGAGCAGACCTGTCGGAACTTGCGGCGCGGCGCCGTTGACCTGCGCGGCGGGGAAGAGCACGGCAACGGTAAAGTTGAACGGCTCCTTGCCGGTGTACGTTCCGGCGGCACGGGCCTCATCGGCCAGCAGCTGCGACGCCCCGGTCAGAGCAGCGGCGTAGGCGGAGTCGTCGGCCAGTGCCGGCTCCGGTGCTTGGTCGAGCATAGCGCGGATGGCCCCGACGGCGTCCTCGCGCTTGACCTCCCACGCGCGGTGCGTAATGCCCGCGGGGTCGGTAACGGCGTAGAGCGACGCGCCCTCTTTGGCGGCGCCCAGGATGATATCCATGACGGGCGAGGCCTCGTAGGCGAGCGACACGGGGCGCGGCTGCACCTTGAGCTCGGCGATCGCGCGCGCGGCGGCGGCCACGTCGGCGCTGGCATCGCCCTTGCCGCCCGCAAGTACACTCGTCGGGCAGATCGCCACGACACCCGTCACGCGTCCCGGCTCGCCCGAGCATTCGTACACGTAATACGCCGCACCCGGGTCCTTGAGCATCAGGCCATCGGCAAGGGCTCCGCGCAGAGCATCGTTGCCGCTCAGGATGCTGCCCATTGCAGGCAGCGCCTCGAGCACGCGGTCCTGAGCCGGGCGGATGCAGGGAAACGGAAGTGCTTTCATGGGCGGTCCTAACGCACGAGTCGGTTTGTTCGCGGCTTATTATGCCCCAACTTGGCCGCTCGCGTCCCAGAGCACGTTATCGGCGAGCGCGATTAGCACCTGCTGACAACGAACGATATCGGCGTGGGGCACATATTCGTTGGGCTTGTGCGCGAGCGCAAGCGACCCGGGACCGTAGCTCATGCAATTGCGGTTGCCCGTCTTGCCGGCAATGACGGCGGTGTCGGTGTAGCCGGTAAAGAAGCCGACGGTCGTGTCTGCGTCCGTCACGTCATCGGCGGCACGCTTGAGCGCTGCTAGAAGGGGAGAGGCCGGATCGCGCTCGATAGCGGGGCGGTCGCCTGTCACGGTATAGCTTCCATGGCAACCGGGGACCGCGGCTTCGGCGCCGGCGATGGCTTGCTCCACCATCCGGACCACGGCCGCGGTGTCGGTCGGCGGGGTCAGGCGCATGTCGACCCAGACCTTGGCATGGTCTGGCACGACATAGGGGCGATATCCGCCCTCGATTTGGCCAAACGTGATGGTCGAAGGCCCCAGCTCATCGTGCGCGGGCAGCGCCACAAACGCGCGACGGAGCGAACACACGGCCTCGGCCATGGCGGCGACGGCATCCGCGCCCTTCCAGGGCTGGCTCGCATGCGCCGTCACGCCAGCCATTTCAATCTCGAACCACGTACGCCCCTTGTGCGCCACCTGGATCTGTCCGTCGGTGGGCTCGGTGTCCAGCACCCATTCACGCGAGCCGACCCAGCCGGCATCGATCGCGGCCTCTGAGCCGCGCATAAAGTCCTCCTCGTCGACCGAGCAAATGAGTGAGAAGCCGCGGCGGGGCAGCTCGCCTTCTGCCGTCACGCGCTCGAGCGTATGGACCAATGCGGCAATGGCGCAGGCCAGGCCACCCTTCATATCGCAGGCACCGCGGCCATAGAGTTTATCGTTGCGCACGATCGCTCCGAGCGGCGGAATGTCCGCGTCCCAGCCATCGCCCAGCGTAACGGTATCCATATGGCAGATATAGACGAGCCGTGGCTCGTCGCTTTGGCCCGGCACGGTGACCATAAGGTTGCGGCGCCCGGGCAGCACCTCGAGTTCCTCAACCTGCACGGCATGGAGTACCGGATGGCTCAGCTGCGCCAACCGTTCCTCAACCAACGCTTTGATATAGCGCTCAATCTCGTCCTCATACGCACCCGGGTCTGAGCTGTCGATCCGCACGAGTCCTTGCGTAAGCCGCCAAGCAAAATCTGTATCAACCATAGGCACCTCACAGATAGTTAGGTCAACATACAGATTGTATGCCAAGAAGCGGCTCGGTGCATTTAATGGAGCGCTCACAAAAACGGGGCGCCTCTCGTGCGAAAGGCGCCCCGCGGGCATTCAATGTCAGTGACGGGCAGGCCACATGGGGAACTGCCCGTCAGATCAGCCGGCGCTATTTGATTACGCGCACGCGATACATCGACGGAATCTGCTTGAGCGCCTCGATCGTGCTGCTGTCCAGGTGCTCGTCGGTGTCGAACATGGTGTAGGCGTTCTCGCCGGCGGACTCGTTGGTCATACGCTGCACGTTGGCGTTGTCCTTGGCGAGAATGGCCGTGATCTGGCCGATCATGTTGGGCACGTTGGCGTGCAGGCAGGCGATGCGGCTCGCGGCGCGCGCCTTGCCCATGCTGCAGGCGGGGTAGTTGACGCTGTGCGCGATGTTGCCGTTCTCCAGGTAATCCTTAAGCTCGCTGATGGCCATGTCGGCGCAGTTGGCCTCGGCCTCGCCAGTGCCGGCGCCCGAGTGCGTGGTGATAAACGTATTGGGCATCTTGACGGTCTTGGGCGTGGCGAAGTCGCAGCTAAACCAGCTGAGTTTGCCCGCGCGCAGGGCGGCGTCGACGGCGTCTTCGTCGATGATGGTCTCGCGTGCGTAGTTGATGAGCACGGCGTCGGGTGCCAGCAGGTTAATCTGCTCGGTGCTGATCATGCCGATGGTGTCGGCCTTGCTGGGCACGTGCACGGTGAGGTAGTCGCAGCCGCGGCAGAGGTCCTCGAGCGTGCCCACGCGCTGCACCTCGCGGCTCAGCACCCACGCGTGCTCGACGGAAATGAACGGATCGTAGCCGTAGACGTCCATGCCCAGATCGGCGCAGGCGTTGGCGACCTTGGAGCCTACGTTGCCCAGACCGATGACGCCGATGCGCTTGCCCTTGAGCTCGCGGCCCACAAAGGCCTTCTTGGCCTTCTCGGCATCGACCTGAATCTCGGGGTCGTCGGCGTTGTCGCGCACCCAGTTCATCGACTGCACCACGCCGCGGCTCGAGAGCACCAGCATGCCTAGGACGAGCTCCTTAACGGCGTTGCTGTTGGCGCCGGGGGAGTTAAAGACGACGACGCCCTTCTTGGCGTACTCCTCGACGGGGATGTTGTTGACGCCGGCACCGCAGCGGGCGATGGCGCGGATGCCCTCGGGCAGCTCGTAGCCGTGCAGGTCGGTCGAGCGCATCAGGATCGCATCGGCCTCCTCGGCGGTGCCCACAAACTCGTAGCCCTCGCCAAACTCGACTTTGCCGTCTTTAGTGATGTCGTCGATGGTCTTAATTTTACGCATGGAAAAACTCCTTAGCAGGTTTTGATCTAAACAGGGTGGTCTGAGGTGGCTGGTCGGCCCGCGTGCTGCGGGCTAGTTAGATCGCGGACTCAAACTATGCTGCGCTTCGAAGTCCTTCATGTACGTGGCCAGCGCCTGCACGTCCTCCATGGTGACGGCGTTGTACACGCTGGCGCGCATGCCGCCGACGAGGCGATGGCCCTTGACGTTTTGGATCTGGTGCTCTGCCGCGCCCGCAACAAAGGCGGCGTCGAGGTCGGCATCGCCGGTACGGAACGTGACGTTGGCGATGGAGCGACTGTCTGTCTGCGCGGTGCCGTGGAATAGTTTGCTGTGCTCGAGCAGGTCGTAGAGCAGGTTGGCCTTGGCCCAGTTGCGCTCGGCCATGGCTGCGAGCCCGCCGGTCTGCTCGACCCAACGGAACACCTTGCCGCACACGTAGATGCCAAAGGTGTTGGGCGTGTTGAGCATGGAGCCCTTGGCGGCCTGGGTCTTAAGGTCCATGTACTGCGGCGTCTGCGCAAAGGCGGGGCCTTCGGCGATCAGGTCGTCGCGCACGATAACCACGGTGACGCCCGCGGCGCCGGCGTTTTTCTGAGCGCCGGCGTAAATGAGCCCGTAGCGCTCAACGTCGAGCGGCTGCGACAAAAAGCAGCTCGAGACATCGGCGACCAGCGGCACGTCGCCGCAATCGGGCAGCTCGTGGTACATGGTGCCAAAGATGGTGTTGTTCTGGCAGATGTAGACGTAGTCGAGCCCGTCGCCCGCGGCCTCGGCGGCAATGCGCGCGTTGATGTCGGCCATGTCGGGGATGCGGTCGAAATTGGTGTCCTCGGAACTCGCGAGCAACACGGCCTCGCCGTACTTGGTGGCCTCTTTGTACGCCTTGTTGGCAAAGTTGCCGGTCACGACGTAGCCGGCGCGGCCGCGGCGCATGAGGTTCATGGGGATGCCCGCAAACTGCAGCGTGGCGCCGCCCTGTAAAAACAGGACACGGTAGTTGTCGGGGATGCTCAGCAGGCGGCGCAGGGTTGCCTCGGCGTCGTCGATGATCTGCTGGTACATGCTAGATCGATGGCTCATCTCGAGCACGGACATGCCGCAACCGCGGTAGTCCATCATCTCGTCGGCGATCTCGGCGAGCACGCTTGTAGGCAGTGCGGCCGGGCCAGCTGAGAAGTTGTGCACACGTGCCATCTTCTAGTTCCCCCTCGTAGTCGTTTGGACGTTCGGGATACTTTAGCACAGTGGAGCGCTAGGCGCGACCGCATCACGGTAAAACTCGAGTGCGCCGCTATGATTTACAGGATGGTTACATGGGTAGGGGTGACCTTACCTGATGGCTCGCATCCGATCTGCCTCGGCTTTTGCTTGTTTCCAGGGGCGCACGCGGCCGTTGGTGAGGCCATCGTAACCATGAGCGATGGTACGTTGAATGTGATCTTCGCGTTCCTGAATGGTAGTTAGCGCGCGCGTCTGATCAGAAATAGGCTTTACGACAGGCATATGAAACTCCTTACATAGAATCATATGTATAACTCCATGTTGAGTGTAGCGGAGGGTGGCGTTGGGCGTGTACGTGCCTGCATTCGTAAGCGCGGTTGTCTGGCAAGTGTGATTTGGGGCGACCTCGTTAAAGTTTCTAAGCTGCGAAAATGACCGTTAACCGGATTAAATTTTGTTGCTCAACATTTGACACTCTGGGCGTGGTAACTTTTTTACCAACAGGTATGATTATTGTCATGTGCGCCGCGCCTGCCTGCCGGGTTGCGGCGCACTTGTGACAGCCTTTGACACCCTTGGAGCGTGTACTGTGGATGTAACCACAAAAAGCGTTCGGGGGGGGGGGTGCTCACTCGCGAGCAATTCCTCCCGCATGAGATGCGCATCGTCGCTGCCCTTCGTATGCAGGGCGCAAGCGACGAGCAGGTCATTGTACGCGTAAAGAGCGAGAACCTCTTTCAATATCCCACGGAGCGCATGGTCGCCAACCGCGCAACCGTGTGCCTTCGCCGCCTTGACGCCATGGTGCCCACGGACGCCGTATGCGCCGCGCGCGGCATCGACCCCAAAACCGCCGTCGAGGCTGCGTCATCCCTAACCAGGCTCATGGCATCCGGCACTCCCACGCAGGCGGACCAGGCCATCTTCTACAGCATGATCTGCCGCTACGATATCGTGCGCGAGCTCGTGCTCGTCGAGGTAGGGGAGCGCCTACAAAACTTCGATTATGCCTTTACGACGGTTGACCTCAACGCCTTTATGACACGCTTTACCACGGAGTATCCGGACGCGGCCCGCTGGACTGAGGCCACGGTCAAGCGCATTAAGGGCTCGCTCCGCCAGACGCTCCGCCATGCCGGCCTTATCGGCGAGGGCCAGGGCCCGGAGTCCGAGTGCCTGTCACCACTCTTCCTCGATTCCGATGTCGAGCGAGCCTTGGTTCAGCTGGGCGAGCAGTCGCTTATCGCGGCCCTTACCGGCAGGGCGGTGATGTAGCGTGGCTCCCGTCAAAAGCGCCGTCGACCCTGTTATCACCCCGGCGACCGATCTCACCACCAATATCGGCATCCATTCCCGCAAGAGCGTCGTGGCGGCGCATGTCCGCTCCGAGCACGCCCGTCAGGAATTTGAGCGCCGCGCGCAGCTTCTGCGCGAGTGCCTGTGCAGCGAGGACTTTTTGGCCAACAAGGGCATAGGCAATGAGATCGGCTTCCACACCTTTTGCTATGACCCCGCGCTGGAGTTTGAAGCGCGTGCATTATTTGACGCCCTTTCACGCGATGCCGAGGCCGACAAGCTTCCGTGCACGCTCAAGGTCGTGAACCTCTACGACGCCGTGCTGGCAATTCTCGAAAAGCGCCGTGTCCTCAATGCTATCCCGCACCAAGAGGAGCGCCGCGGTGCCCAGCGCGTGCTCGAGGACGTGGCCAAGTTCGCCTCGCCCGAGAAAGTCGCCGCGTACATCCTTGAGCAGACCGAGCCGCACGCGCCTGGAGACGTCGTTCTCCTCACCGGCGCGGGCGAGGTCTTCCCATTCTTTCGCATGCACACGCTTCTCCATTGCATGCTTGCGGATTTTGATGAGGTGCCTGTGGTCGCCGCCTATCCGGGCAGTTTCAACGGCTCTTCTTTCCAGCTCTTTAACCGTCTGCCGGCCGACAACTACTACCGCGCCATCGATATCTCGTAAGCACGGCTCCCCGCAGGCAAGTCCTTGCCGCCGGTAACAACCCTTTGCCATAACGTTCCCAAACCCAAAGGAGCACCCATGGACAACACGATCATTCGCGACCTCTTTGCAAAAGACATTAACCGCTCCATCAACGGCGTGGTCAAGGTCCAGGATTCAAAAGATGGGTCCATCCGCCAAGAGCTTGACGAGTACGTGGTGACGCGCGAGTTGCAGAGGCACTTTGCCACGTTCTTCAAGGCCTACGGCGATGCCATCGATGCGCGCACCGACAAGATCGGCGTGTGGATCAGTGGTTTCTTCGGTTCCGGTAAATCGCACTTCCTCAAGATGCTGAGCTACCTGCTCGAGAATCGCCAGATCGGCGGTAAGAGCGCCATCCGCTACTTTGACGGCAAGATCGTCGACCCCATGGTCGCGGCTGCCATGGAGCGCGCCTGCTCGGTGCCCACGCAGGCCATCCTCTTTAACATCGATAGCAAGGCGGGCCAGTGGAAGCAGGGCGATACGGCTCCCACGGCGCTGCTTCGCGGCTTTGAGCGCATGTTCTACGAGGCGCGCGGCTTCTACGGCGAGGACCTCAAGCTTGCAAAGCTCGAGGACTACATCGATTCCCTGGGCAAGACTCAGGAGTTCCGCGAGGCCTTTGAGCGCGTGAACGGCGAGTCCTGGCTCCAGACCCGCGACACCTACAGCTACTTTGAGGACGACGTGGTCGAGGTGCTGCAGAGCGTGCTCGGCATGAGCGAAAAGGCCGCATGGAACTGGCTCGAGGGTTCTGAGGACGAGGTTTTGGCCCCCGATGTCTTTGCCAAAAAGGTCAAGGACTACGTAGACGCTCAGGCAGCGGCCCACGGCGGCAACTTCCGTTTGCTCTTTATGGTCGACGAGGTGGGTCAGTTTATTACAAACGACAAGGACCCAAGCCTTATGCTGAGCCTTCAGACCATCGTCGAGGAGCTGGGTGCCGCCTGCGGTGGCCGCGTGTGGGTGATGGTCACGAGCCAGGAGGCCATCGACAACCTGAACCTGCCCGTGGGCAACGACTTTTCAAAGATCCAGGGCCGCTTCAATACCCGCCTTTCGCTCTCCAGCTCCAGCGTGGACGAGGTCATCCAGCGCCGTGTGCTCGAGAAGACCGCGCCGGTGGTCGATATGCTTGCACAGGTCTACGAGCAAGACGCCGCCGTGCTTAAAAACAACTTTACCTTTGAGGGTGGCTCGCGCTCCGACCTTGCCGGCTACGCCAACTCCAAGGATTTTGTGGCCAGCTACCCGTTTGTGGGCTACCAGTTTAAGCTCCTGCCCGACGTGATGACCGAAGTGCGCAAGCACGGTGTCAAGGCCAAGCACATGTCAACGGGCGAGCGCTCCATGCTGAGCGCGTTCCAGGAGAGCGCTCAGGCCATCCAGTATGACCAGACCGGTGCACTCGTGCCGTTCTGGTGCTTCTTCGACACTATCTCCAAAGACCTTGAGCACGGCATCAACCAGGTGGTCGACCGCGCGGTCCGTGCGGCCGAGGACGCAAAGGGCCTTGAACCCTACGACGTTCAGGTGCTCAAGCTCCTGTACCTGATTCGTTACATCGGCTACGTTAAGGCCACGGTCGAGAACATCTCCATCTTCATGATCGACGGCCTCGACGTGGACATGCGCGCCCTCAAGGACCGCGTCAAGGAGTCCCTTGCCCGCCTGGAGCGCGAGAACTACGTGGCACGCCAGGGCGATGCCTATAGCTTCCTCACCGACGAGGAGCAGGAGATAGCGCAGGAGATCGCACGCACTCCGGTCGATAACGCGCAGGTGATCGAGTCTATCAAAAAGCGCCTGTTCGACAGCATCTACACCGCGCGTAAACTCAACCGCGGGGCCAACGACTTTCCTTTTGACCGCTATGTGGACGGCTCAATCCACGGTGCCAGCATGGGCGGCATGGAGCTTTGCGTGGCGACTATGGCGAGCGATCTGGGCCGTGCGGACGATACCGAGCTGGCCTTGGCTTCTTCGGGCAAAGCCATCGTGGCTTTGAGCGACGAGGCGGATTATTGGGAGACGCTCGTCAACGCCGCCAAGATCCGCAAGTACGCCAAGACGCGAAATCTCCAGGAGCTTCAGCCGAGTACGCGCCAGATCGTCGAGTCCAAGATGCGCGAGGCAGCCTATAACGAGAAAGAGGCCGATGTCCTTTTGAGCGAGGCCGTACTCCATGCACGTTGCGCGGTCAACGGCCGCATAATTGAGGTCCGCGCGGCCAAACCCGCTCAGGTCTTTGAGCAAGTGCTGGCGCAGCTGTGCGATGTGGTCTTTGAAAAGGCCGACTATATCGGCGCGCCGGTCACGAGCGATTCCGATATCCGCTCCACTCTGGCGGGCAACGTTCAAGTGGGGCTCGCTGGCATGGACGCGGGCAACACGCGTGCGCTCAAGGAGGTCGAGGACTACCTCAAAGTTCAGCACCAGCGCCACCTGGATACCGCTATGGGCGATATCCAGCGCAGGTACCAGCAAAAGCCCTATGGCTGGCGCGAGGTTGACATCGCAAATGTGGTGGCGCAGCTTGTAGTGGAGCAGCGCGCGCAGGTGCTGTTTGGCGGTCAGACGGTTCAAGCTAACGACAGCCGCATGGTGTCGCTCCTGCGTAAGGATGCCGATAAGGCCCAGGTGCGTTTGCGCGTGCGCATGAGCGACCGGTTGCTGCGCGCCACGGGCGAGCTTATGCGTGGCCTGTTTGATCTCAAGACCGTGCCCTCCAACGAGGATAAGCTCGTGGCCGAGCTCAAGGAGCGCCTTGAGGGCTTGCGTGAGGTGTGCGTCGCCATGGCACGCGACTACTACACGGGTATCAAGCCGGCCTACCCGTATCCCGGTGAGGACGAGTGCGAGAAGATGCGCTCGGAGGTGGTCGACGTTCTTAAGGACCAGAGCGATTCCGAGGCGTTCTTGACCACGTTCACCAAGCACGAGGACCGCCTGTTCGATGCCAAGGAAGACTTTGACAAGGTGGTTGAGTTCTTCGAGTCCAACCAACGAACAGCGTTTGACCACGCCAAGGATTTCTTGAGCCGCACCGAGGGCATCGAGTATGCCTCCGATGTCATTCCCAACGCTGTGGAGAACGTGGCAAAGGTACGCGAGATCCTCAAAGACCCAAAGCCCTACGGCCGCATTAAAGACCTTCAGCCGTTGATGGCACCCGTCGAGGAAGACATCAAAAAGCACCTGGGCATTCGCCGCAACGAGTTCTTGTGTCGTATCGAAAACGACCTGCAGGATTTGCGGAAGCAGGCCGAGAGCCAAGAAGGTTTTGTCAAGCAGGCCAAGGATGCCATCGCGGACGCCAACACCAGGTATGAGTCGTTCAAGAACCGCGCCCATGGCGTCCAGAGCCTCAACGAGCTTAACGCCCTCGCGGCAAACTGGGAAAACTGGATCGTTGCTGCAACCAACAAGATATACGACGCCGTGGATGAGGCCCGCATGCGAATGGACAACGAGCGCCGCACCACCGAGGTCACGAGTACGGGTGAGGTGGTCAAGAAGATCTCCAACAAGGGCGCCGCATCGTCTGCGCCCGTGCCCGCGTCTAAGCCCCAGCGCAAGATCAAGACCGCGCGCCGCGCCGATTTGGTCAAGCCGAGTCGCCTCTTGTCCGCAGAGGACGTGGAGCGCTACGTGGACGACCTGCGCTCTCGCCTTATGCAGGAGCTCGCTGCAAACGACGAGATTCGTATCAACTAACTCGCGGGGCCACCGGTGCCAAAGCGAGCACCGGTGGTTTATGGCGTTTAGAAAGGCTCATCAACCATGAACGATTCTGCTCTTAAGAGCTTCTGCACCTGGGCCCGTACAGAGCTCATCAAAGGCGTGGAGGCACAGATGGTGCGCTACGGCATCACCGAACCTGCACCTTCGCCCGTTGGGTCCGAGACCGTCAACGGCCTGCCCCTAAGTCCTGCTGAGGTTGAGCAGCGTGACGAGCTGCTGCGCATACAGACAGAGGTGGGACACGAGGCGCTGCGCGACCGAGCGGCCTACACCTGGTTCAACCGCATCGTGGCCATTCGCTTTATGGATGCACGCGGATGGCTCCCCAGCCGTATGCGCATGCTGAGCCGTGCGGACGGCAGCCATGGCAGCGAGGCCGTGGAGAACGCACTGGACGTGGAGATAGCGACGGCCGATACCGATCGCATAGCCGAGCTCAAGATGGCGGGCTTGGATGAACCGCTGTGGCGCTACCTGTTTATGGCTCAGTGCGAGGAGCTTGCCGATTGCCTGCCGGGCGTCTTTGAACGCGTGGGCGGTGCCATGGAGCTGCTGTTGCCCCAGGGCCTCATGATGTCCGACGGCGTGGTGGGCAAACTCAACACCATTCTCGCTGACGAGGACTGGCGCAAGGGCGTGACCGTTCTGGGCTGGATGTATCAGTACTACAACGCTGACGTCAAAGACGAGTTCTTCAAGGCAAAACGCAAAGCAGCGGCGGCGGACATCGCGCCCGCCACGCAGCTCTTCACCCCCGAGTGGATCGTGCGCTATATGGTCCAGAACTCGCTCGGCCGTCTGTGGATGCTCAACAACCCGGGGAGTTCGCTGCGCGAGCGCATGGAGTATTACATCGAGCCTGATACTGAGCACGAGGACTTCATCCGCATTTCGAGCCCCGAGGAGATAACCCTCTGCGACCCCGCATGTGGCTCGGGCCATATCCTGGTCTATGCGTTTGAGCTGCTCTTTGCCGTGTACGAGGAGCGCGGCTACCGCGAGCGCGAGATCCCGGAGCTCATCCTGACCAAAAACCTCGCTGGCATGGAGATCGACCCCCGTGCGGCTCAGATCGCGGAGCTGGCGCTTGCCATGTGCGCCCGCGAGCACGATCGTCGCTTCTTTAGGCGTGGCGTTCGCGCCGACGTTGCCGTGCTCTCGAGCATCCCGCTAGGGGAGGACGAGCTGCCGGGCAACAAGAAGCTCGCCGAGGAGCTGAGTCATTTGGGCGAGATCGGTTCGCTGCTCAATCCCTCAGAGGACGAGATCGACGAGCTCAAGGCTGCCGCCGCGAGTTGTTCCGATGACCTTTTTGCCGCTACGGCCAAAACTAAGCTCGAAAGCGCTGCCGCCATCTGCGAGAAGCTGTCCCGTCGTTTTGCCTGCACCGTTGCGAATCCTCCGTATATGGGCAGCAGCAGCTTTAATCCATTCATGAGCAAGTGGATCAAGAAGAACTACCCCGACGTGAAGAGCGACCTCTGCACGTGCTTTATCGAGCGCGGTTTTAACCTTGTCGAGGATAAGGGCTACGCTGCAATGGTTACCATGCAGAGTTGGATGTTCCTGGGCAGCTTTGAGAAGATGCGCTCTTCGATCATCGAGGGCAAAACGATTGTCTCGATGGCTCATCTCGGCCCCCGCGCATTTGACGCCATCGGCGGCGAGGTCGTCAACGTAACCGCCGATGTCATCTACAACGGCCGCGCGGCATACGAGGGCGCTTACGTGCGCCTCGTCGACATCAACGGCAGCGAGGCGAAGCGCCTTAAGCTGCTTGCGGCGATCCAGAACCCCGACTGCGGCTGGTTCTACCGTCGCGGCGCCGACACCTTTAAACAGATCCCAGGCATCCCCATAGCCTACTGGGCCAGTGACGCTCTTCTGGATGCGTTTGGAAACGCAAAACAGCTCAGTGAGTATGGCAAGCCGCGCCAAGGGCTTGCTACTGGCGAGAACGCTCGTTTCGTTCGCGAGTGGTGGGAAGTCGATGATTGCAAGAGCGTCTATTCCTGTGGATCTATTCAAGAGTCGATTGAAAGCGCTTGCAAGTGGTTCCCCTACAACAAGGGCGGCGATTTCCGCAAATGGTATGGAAATAATAGCTCAGTTGTTAACTGGGAGAATGACGGACAGGAGATCCGTAATTACAAAGACCAGAATGGTAGATTGCTTTCCAGGCCACAGAATACAAACTGCTTCTTTAGCCCATCGATTACCTGGTCGAAGATTTCAAGCGGGTCCATTGCGTTTCGTTTTAAGCCTGCTGGGCATATCTTTGATGTGGCGGGCACGAGCGTTTTTAGCGACGAGGAGTCACTCAAGTATCTCCAGGGAGCTTGTAACAGCTCTGTGATCATGCGTGTCGCAAGCATGCTCTCGCCGACGCTTAATTTCGAGGTAGGCCAAATCGCAACCTACCCGATCATTCAGAACGAGGAACAGGAGCCGTTGGTCAACGACATGGTCGACTCGTGCCGCGAACTATCAAAAACCGATTGGGATTCGTTTGAAACCTCCTGGGATTTCAAACGCAACCCCTTGGTTTAGGTGAGATTCATGTTTGAAACAGTATCAGCAAATAAGGTTGTGTTTGTTGAATCTAATCCTGCATGGGTTAAATGTGGTCTATCTCAAAAGTCACTGGGCCCTGTGCTTTCCCCGCTTCTTAGGTTCTTTGTTGTCGAAACTCCAGCTCCGGGGCTGTCTAGCAGAAGCATTCCGGTATCTGAATACGGGTGGGATACTCCCTGGAGAAAACCCCAATATTTGAATAAAAAACTTAAGGCAGCAAGCTCAAATAAGTCTTTATATTGGGCTGCCGCGGCTGTTGGTGATATGGAACAGGCTTTGCGTAATGCTGATTTGTTTGATTGCGCTGGCATCGAGTCAAAGCCCTTCGAGTCTGCTGTCTTTTATGATGCCAAAAGTAATCAAACACTCAGTTTGTTTTATCACCTACGAAATGGATTTGCTCACGGCAGATTCTGTGCATTTAAGTCAAAGGGCGATGTATGGTTCGCTATCGAGGATGTTGCGGGAAAACGAAAGAATGACCCGGCAGGTGACATCAAAAGACTCACTGCAAGAATTTTAATCAAGAATTCGACTCTATGTAAATGGATGAAGCTGATAAAGGATGGGCCTGGTGTTCGTTAATGGGTTTCACCTCGTGTCCGGGTGTTTAGCTGGCTTTAACTAGTGAGCTGAGAAATGATATCAGGTTGTCTTTCCTTTACGCTTGATGCAGTTTGCAGGGTTTGACTTGCGATGTCGTGAGTCACTAGTGCGTTTCTGCAAATGTCCGATGCGGTGAATAGCTTTTCCAGAAGTCGATCGGTAAGGTCGAGGCATTCTTGGAGATTTCGGTCCCTTAGTTTAAGCCTCTTGACAACTTATCAACAATGAAAGGACGGCCTTATGGCCACGCTACTCAAAGATAAATACGAGGTTCGCAAGGCCGAGGTCAATGCTCGCTTCGAGCAGCTCCGCGCTAACGAGGAGGAGCTCAACCGAATCTTTGCCAAGATCTACAACATGGAGGGCGAAGTGCCCATCGAGGTCGAGGACAAGTACGTATCGGTGGCACGCATCTTTGATACCGCCGACGAGATCCCCGAGAGCTATAAGGGCAACAAATACGTGCGCACTAAGCGCGATGAGATCACCTCGCTCCTAAGCTATGCCGTGGGCTGCATGTTTGGCCGCTATTCGCTGGATGTGGATGGCCTGGTCCTGGCCGATCAGGGCACCACGGTCGACGACTATCTGGCCAAGGTGCCCGATCCCGCCCATGTGACCTTTATGCCCGATGCCGACAACGTGCTGCCCATCACCGACGACGAGTACTTTGACGACGACATCGTTCGTTACTTTATCGACTTTGTGCGCACCGTGTATGGCGAGGAGACGCTTGAGCAGAACCTGGCCTTTATTGCCGAGGCACTCGGCGGCAAGGGTACCTCGCGCGAGGTAATCCGCACCTACTTTTTGAAGGACTTCTTTAAGGACCACTGCCAGACCTATAAGAAGCGCCCCATCTACTGGCTGTTCGACAGCGGCAAGAAGAACGGCTTCAAGTGCCTTGTTTACATGCATCGCTACCAGCCTGACCTGTTGGCTCGCATCCGCACCGACTATGTGCATGAGCAGCAGGAGCGCTACCGTGCTCAGATCGGGTATGCCAACGATGCCCTTGTCAGTGCCGAGCGTGGCGAGCGCGTGCGCTTGGATAAGCGCATCAAAAAGCTCAACGACCAGCTCAAAGAGACCATTGCCTACGAGGAGAAACTGCACCACTTGGCAGACCAGATGATTAAGATCGATCTGGATGACGGCGTCAAGGTCAACTACGCCAAGTTTCAGGATGTGCTGGCGAAGATTAAGTAACTGCAGATACGGTAAGGATATTCATGCCCAAGATCGATGTAGAAGAACAGCTCAAGCTGCGATTTTTGCAGCCGTTGCTCGCATGCATGCCCCGCCGTGTGGTGGTTTGGCACGATGCGGACGGCGAGTTTGCTCCTGAGTTTGAGCGATTGGCTGCCGAGGGTTTCGACGGCGTGGGGGCCGATGCCGGCGTAATGCCTGCTCACGGTGACTTTGAGCGCCCGGTGCGCTTTGTTGAGGCCTGCGAGGGCCGTATGTTTGCCGTCAAGAAGCTCATCAACCGCGATGACCTTGCGAGCGATATCTTGCTGTATCGCCGTTGCCCGCGCGGCAGGCTTGAGGGTGATTGGCTTGCCGATGTTGAGCTGTATGCCGATCAGTTCCAGGCTGACTATCTTTCGCTTTTGGCCGATCAGCTGGGCATCGAGAATATCGATGCCGTGCGCGAGAGCCTTCGCGAGCACAAGACGTTCTTTGATGCCAAGACCCGCTGCGCTAAGTTTGCCGCGTGTGTTCCGCATGCCTTGGGCGCATCCGATATCGAACTCGGCATCCTTACGGTGATTTTTGGCGGTAAAGAGCTTGGTGACGCGCGCCCCGCGTTTGTGCTGCGTGGCTGTATGACCATGCTGCTGCACGAGGGTCCCGAGGCGCTGGCCGAGTTGATGGACAAGTACTGCGTGCGCGATGTGCTCTCTGCCTTTATGCTTCGCTGCTATGGGTTTGAGGGACCGCTGTATGAGCGCGACTCATTGCTTATGCTTTCATCCCATGTGCTCCTTACAGCGGCGTCTACCGCGCTTCCCGAGGGAGCGCTCAAGGGACTCGAAAGCTATGTGGCTCCCGCCTACGGCCCCTATTGCCTTGAGGCGGTGCGTACGTGGGACCAGACCGCCGATACCCAGGCATCGAGCGAGGACCTATTTGAGATTTGCCGTTTGGTTGAGGACGCCCGCGGACTCTTTGCACGGTTCGAGACCTTGCCGATCGATGTGCTGACCTCGCTTGATGTGTTTCCGTGCGTCAATGAGGCCGTGCTCTCGCAGCTGTTCTGCTCGTTTGCCCAGGGCGCGGACCGTGTTGAGGATGCGCGCGCATTTGCTGCGCGTCGCTGCGACCTAAGCTGGTACCGTCGTGTCGAGAGCTACTTTGACCTGCTTGCCGCTGTGGCCGATATGTGCGCGTTTAGGCAGGCGCACGCGGGCGGCTTCCATCTGGCGCAGCCCCAGCAGGTGTGGGATGCCTACACGTCCGATTGGTATGCCATGGATGCCGCCTATCGTCATATGTGCACCGCGTATCTGCGGGCGCGCTCCGTCGAGTGCGATGTACTCGAGGAACCTGCCCGAGCTGTGGTGGATTGGGCAGAGAATCTCTACAGTAACTGGTTCTTGGTCGACGCCAATACCTGCTGGGCGGCCGCTGCGCAAGGGGAGTGGGCCGATTGCGGCTACATCGATGGCCCTGCGCGGCAGGATGAGTTCTACTGGCATGTGCTGCCCACCTTTGTGGGCTCTGCCAAAACGACGGTCACTATCGTGAGCGACGCGTTGCGCTATGAGGTGGCCCGCGACGTTGCGGCGCTGCTCGAGCGCGAGCGCGGAGGCAACGTCAAGGTCTCTAGCATGCAAGCGGTCTTTCCCTCCATTACTGAGGTGGGCATGCCCGCGCTGCTGCCACACCAAGCGCTTGAGCTTGCAGCGGATGGCTCGTTTGTGTTGGCTGACGGCATGCCCACTGCCACGACTCCGCAGCGCGAGGCCGTGCTTGCCCACGTTGAGCCCACGGCCCGCGCTTTACGCTCGAGCACATACCTCAACATGACGGGAACCGAACGCAAGACGCTGCTCAAGGACTCAAAACTCGTCTACCTCTATCACAACAAGATCGATGCCACGGGCGAGAAGGCCGCTACGCAGGATGACGTCTTCGGTGCCTGTGCGGACGCCGTGGAGGAACTTGCTGCATTGGCGCGTCGCGTGTGCACCGACGCCCCGGGCGCGCGTGTTGTTATAACGGCGGACCACGGCTTTATCTACACGCGTCGGGAGCTCAGCGAGTGCCAGATGCTCGGCAAGCCGGACCTTCCCGTCCTTGACGCTCCCGTCATGTGCGGCAAGCGTCATCTGGTGGTGCCCAACGAGGCCGTGGGCGAGCTTTCGGACGAGGTACGCGGGGTGTTTGTTAATGTTGACATGGGACGTTTGGGCGCCGGTTTTGAGGGGTTTGCCCCGCGCGAGAATGTGCACTTCAAGCGTCCCGGCGGCACTAACAACTACGTCCACGGCGGCATGAGCCTGCAGGAGCTCTGCGTGCCCGTTATCGGTTTTTGGCGTGCGCGCTCGGGTTCCAAGGACTTTGTCGACACGCGCGTGGCGACGCTGCGCGTACTAAGTGAGGGACGCCGAGTGACCAACTCGCTCTTCTCGGTCAACTTGATCCAGGAAGAACCCGCCCAAGGCAAGGTTTTGCCGTGCGAGTACGAGCTGGTGTTTACCGATGCAAGTGGCAACGAGGTGAGCGATACGGTCAAGGCGCATGCTAACAAGACTTCTGTTAACTCGCAGGAGCGCGTGGTGCATGCCAAGTTTGCCTTGCATGCAGCGGATGGATTCTCGGCCAAGGGTCCGTACTATCTGGTCTGCCGCGAGCGCGAGACGGGCAAGATCGTTTGGCGCGAGACGTATACCATCGCTGTTTCGTTTGCCCCTGTTGCTGACTTTGGTTTTTAGGAGTGTGCCCTATGTTTGATAGCAATGACGACAATCTGTGGAAAGTTCCCTCGATTGATGTGGATGTGCCCGTGGAGGAGGCCGTGCCTGCGGAGGAGGCCGTGCCTGCGGAGGAGGCCGTGCCTGCCCCGGAGCCGTTGGGTGCTGTGCCCGTTGAGTCTGCGGCGACCACCAAGGACGAATCCTCGACCGATGGCTATGACCAGGCTGTTGACGAGGCTCCCGAGGACGACGGCTACGACATGGATGGCCTTGACGGCAAACTGCTCGAGCACTTTGCTGGCAAGATCGTGCGCAAGGACCTGACGGCCCTTATGAAGCGTGGCGCCAACGTGCCAACCTTTGTGCTGGAGTACCTGCTGGGCATGTATTGCTCAACCGATGACGAGGAAGCCGTGGCGGAGGGCCTTGACCGCATTCGCAGGATTCTTACCGATAACTACGTGCGCCCCGACGAGTCCGAGCGCATTAAGTCCAAGATTCGCGAGCTGGGCCGCTTTACCATCATCGATAAGGTGACGGCCAAGCTCGACGAGTACAAAGATATTTACGTGGCCTCGTTTGCCAACCTGACCATCGAGCCGTTTGTGATGCCGGCCGAGTACGTGCGCGACTATTCCAAGATTCTGCAGGGTGGTATTTGGTGCATTATGAGCATCGAGTATCGCCATCCCGTGGATGAGGAAGACGAGTTTGGCATGGAGGTCTTTGGCGACGATGCGCCGCGCCGCTCCAAGGCCAAGCGCAAAAAGCGCGGACCCGAGGATTCTCCGTTTAGCGTGGCTTCGCTCACGCCCATCCAGATGCCCAATTTGGACTTGGATGCCATGGTTGACGAGCGCCAATACTTTACGCGCGACGAGTGGCTCAACATGCTGCTGCGTTCGGCTGGCTACGAACCCAGCGAGCTTTCCGAGAAAGAGCGCCTGCACTTTATCGAGCGCATGGTGCCGCTGATCGAGCGCAACTACAACCTGTGCGAGCTGGGCCCCCGCGGCACCGGCAAGAGCCATATCTACAAAGAGGTCTCGCCCTACGCCATCTTGCTTTCGGGCGGCCAGACCACCACGGCCAACCTGTTCGGCCGCATGAACTCCATGCGCGCCGATCGCGTGGGCTTGGTGGGCCACTGGGACTGCGTGACGTTCGACGAGGTCGCCGGCATGCGCTTTAAGGACACCAACGCCGTGCAGATCATGAAGGACTACATGGCGAGCGGCAGCTATGCGCGCGGCCGCGACCAGATTAACGCCGATGCCTCCATGGTCTTTGAGGGCAACATCAACGACACCGTGCAAAATGTCCTTAAGACCACGCACCTGTTTGATCCATTTCCGCCGGAGTTTAACAACGATTCGGCCTTCTTTGACCGTATCCACTATTACCTGCCGGGTTGGGAAATTCCTAAGATGCGCTCGAGCCTGCTGACTGGTCATTATGGTCTGATCACCGACTGCCTGTCGGAGTTTTGCAAGGAGATGCGCCGCAAGGACTTTACGCACCATATCGACCGTTACTTCCGCTTTAACAGCGACTTTAACAAGCGTGACGAGATCGCCGTGCGCAAGACCTTTAGCGGTCTGGCCAAGCTGCTGTTCCCCGACGAGGCCATGGACAAGGACGATGTGCGCTGGCTGCTGGACTACGCCATCGAGGGCCGTCGTCGCGTAAAGGAACAGCTCAAGATTATGGCGGGCGTCGAGTTTATCGACGTCAACCTGGGCTATATGGATGCCGACAACCCGCAGGACGTGCACGTTGTGCGCGTGCCCGAGCAGAGCGAGGACACGCTGATTCCCGACGGGCCGCTGCTGTCCGGTCACGTGTTTGGCGTGGGCAGGTCGCAGGGCGGCGAGGTCGCCGTGTACAAGCTGGAGAACAAGGCGGTTGCCGGCGAGTGCAAGTTTAAGCACGAGGGCGTGGCATTTAACAAGCCGGTGCGCGATACGCTGGAGGCCGCGTTCGACAACTTTGTGAACCTGGCGAACCGCGTGGCACCGGGCGTGCACATTGGCTCCAAGGATTATCTGCTGTTCTACAACGACCTGCAGAGCAAGGGGCTGTCCGAGGAAGTTTCGCTCGCCGAGTTTGTGGGCCTGTGCTCCGCGGCGTGCAACCGCCCGGTGATGCCCGCGCTGGCGATTCCGGGAATCTTGCGCATGTCGGGCTCTATGGATGAGATCCGAGGGCTCGAGGACATTATGCGCGTGGCCAAAAACGCCGGCGCCAAGCGCGTTATTTTGCCGCTGAGCGCCATCGCGGGCTTGCAGAGTGTTTCGTCCGAGATTATCTCGGGGTTGAGCCCGGTGTTCTACATGGATGGCGACCCGGTTGATGCCGCGAAGAAGGCGCTGGATCTGTAGAAGTGCGGGCGTGCGGGCTTGCGTGCGCGTGGGCCCGCGGGCGTGTTGGCGTGTTCGAGTAGGGAGGCCTTGCCATGGCGAGCGAGCGTTCTGTTGGCGAGTTGCTCGACGAGCTGTTTGGCTTTGAGTCGGTAGCCAAGCGTCAGACGGCGCTTGAGCAGTACGATCGCGGTGAGCTGGTGCGCAGGGCGCGCTCCCGCGAGCTGCTGGGCGTGCTTAGGGGCGTCGAGGCTTCCGAGCACGCTGCGCGCGAGTCTGCCGTGCGGGCTGTTGACGGGTATGTTCGCCGTGTTGAGGGCGCCGCGCTTGCACGCGCTCGCAAGCGGGCGGGCATTGTTGGTCCGCTGCGGATGGAGCGCCGCTATGCTGCCTTTTTGCGTATGGAGGACAAGGCCGAGTTGCTGACGCGACTGGAGCAGACACTTGCGTTTGTCGAGGTAAAGCTGCGGGCCAATACTGCGGCCAGGGTTCGCGCAGCGTACGATGCCGCGGGGGCTTTGGTGTTGCAGGGCACGGCGCGTTTGAGTGATGTGCACATTGCCGAGGCCGTGCCTCTGGATGCCGATCTGCTGTGTGCGCAGCTGGAGCAGATGCGTTGTGCCGCCGATGCGACGGACCTTGCGGGCATGATCACGGCGACGTTTGAGTCCGAGCTGAGTGCGACGGGGTCGCAGGGTGCCGGCGGGTCTGAGAGCGATGTTGCTGGCGATGTTGCTGATGACGTGGCGTTGGAGCGTGAGCTTACCAACGTGCGCGGCGCTGCGCAGCGAGCGCGCTTGGCGGCGCAGGCGTATCGGGCCGAGCGCGCCGCCCGCGTTGCGGGGAGCACGGTGGAGCCGGTATCGTTGCCTGAGTCTGCGTGCATTGCGTGCGAGACGGCGTGCGATGCCGGGGAGCTTTCCGAGTTGCTCGCTCAGGTTAAGAAGTCGTTTGAGACCTACCGTCGAGTTGTTGCCGACGGCGGGTTATTCTGCGCGTTTGGCACGGGCTCCCCGCATGGGATTTGCCAGGGCAGTAGTTATTTCGACTACGATTCTAGGCTTGACAAAGATGTGTTGGTGGGCGAGTACGATGGCGCTACCAGGCACGATGTTCGACGTGAGGTTCCGATTCCCGAGCTTGTTGATGAGGCTTTGGCCGAGGGCGGCGACTCGCTCGAGGTTGCCGTGGCGCGCATGCGCGAGTTTAACGGGCGCCGCTACGATGGCGTGCTGGACGAGGACCCCGCGCGCCATGTAAATGCGTTTTGGTATGGACTCAAAAAGCTCAGCCAGTATTGCGAGGCCGCCGTGCGTGTGGACGAGCGTGCTTGGGATTGCTTTATCGATAAGGTTCAGTTCGCCTACGATGAGTCCGTGGGGCGTTTGGCTACGAAGATGGATGACAAGCAGGTTGCAGCTTTTGTTGCAGCCGTGAATGCGCTCGGCGCTGCTGAGTAGGGGTCTGATCCGGTAGGAGGTTTCACTATGAAGATCGATGTCGATGTTGACCAGCTGCGCGAGAGCCTGCTCGACCGCGCGGGGAGTGCGGCAGGCGTGGGCTTTCCGGCCGCCATGCTCGACGTGATGGATATCGAGGGCGAGTCACCTCAAGAGCTCCTAGTCCGAGCCGAACGCGAAGGCCTCGACCTCCGCGACTTTGCCGTCGATGACGACTGCGGAGCGTCTGACGACTGGTGACCCCGGGTCAGTTCATCCTTTTCTTCCTGAGATATAAGAGAAATCCCTTTTTGAACGTCCTTCGGGTTCCAAAAAATAGCCGATCAGTCTTTGTATCTTCCTTGCTGTCAAACTTGATAGCCGTTAGCTCGATCGTACAGATGTAGTCAGCAACTTGGAATAGCCGGTAGGCTCGTGGTGTGGCTTCTCGGTATACGATGACATCCCTTGCTAGAACGTACTCAAGCGCAGAATGAATGACCTCCGTTACAATTGGTTGGCCGTTGTCGTAGTAAATCTTAACGGTGTCGTATCGCTGGAAGAATTCCAGATGGTCGAAAAGTTCAACTGTGAGGTCTCGCCTCATTCTCTCCGCGAGACCGTTTTGATTGCCGGCGAATTCGCTCATTCGGTATTGCAGACAGAGATAGCGTATGGGGAGATGCTGAATGAACGCGCGAAATGCGCTCAACATGTGCCTTCGCTGCTCCTTGGGAAGATCTTTGTAGTCGCCGTTTCCATTCAGTAGGGGTCCTGCATGAAAAGGCGTATTGGGAAGCGAGGACTGCGACAGGGCGCGCTCGTAGCGGTCAATGCGTTCAACGATTGCATCGTTTTGATCGTGAAAAACGAGGGTGACGAGGTAGTAGTTGGAGACGCCTCCGAGGTCGCCAGATTCGTCAACAAAGACGGAGAGTTCGCTCATGATGGGCCTCCATTTTTGCAAAAAAATGCCGGGGGTAAGACCCCGGCTCTTGGAGGCCCCTCTTTTGGAGGGAACCGTATTCTTTATACCATGAGATAAGGGGTGCTTTCAAGTAATATTATAATAAGCAAACATATGTTCGTCAAACTACCTGCGAAAAGTCCTAAGCCGCCGAGAGGTTGGGTAGAGCGGCTCGTAAATTGCTGACGCAATGGCGCCGGCGGTTTCCAGAGAACTGTTTAGTCTTGGCTCACATAAAAAATGCCGAGGGACATCCCCCGGCTTTTTTCATTTCGGTGTCAATTCAAATGTTTTTCAACCCATCCCCTCAATAACTTGCGGTGAAATAGGGACTGAAATGGCTGTTCAGAAGCCTATTCAGTCCCTATTTCACCGCAACTTATGGGTGGGGATGGCTACGACGCAAGCGTAGCGATAACGGCTTCGTCGCCGGCGTTTATTAGGGTGTTGCCATCGGGGATGATCGTTTGGCCTTCGCGCTTGAGCATCACCACAATAAACGGATGTTTGCCTTGTGGCACGTCGCGCAGGCGCTGGCCGGCCAGGCGACCGTGGGGCGTCACGGTGACCTCGCGCAGCGTAACCTCGGCACGCTCTTCGAACGTTGGGGCGGCCATCACCAGCAGATCACCTTCCTGGATCACGGTGTCGCCATTGGGCAGTACCGGGTGCGCCCCGTCGCGCAGCACCAGGACAACGAGCATGTCCGTCGCGCTGCCAATGTCCGCGAGCGAGCGTCCGGCAAACGGATGTCCAGCGCCCACCTTGAGCTTTACAAACGACATGCCGTCCTCGTCGCGGTAGTCGTTAAAGGTGCGGCGTACGTCGCCTGCCGCATCGATCATGTCGAGCTTTTTCGCCACCGCCGGCAGCAGCGAGCCCTGCACCACGATGCTCGACACGGCAATCACAAACACCAGGTCAAATAGGTCGTGTCCGCCGGGAACGCCGGCTACCACGGCAAAGAGACTAAAGACGACCGAAGCTGCTCCGCGCAGACCCGCCCAGCTTACGAGCGCGACCTGGCGAGGGTTCGTCCTAAACGGCGCCAGGAGCATGCCCACGGCGATGGGGCGGCTCACGAAGAGCATGAACGCCATGAGCGCCAGGCCCGGCAGCAGCATCTGTGGCAGGCGCGCGGGCGTCACGAGCAGGCCGAGCAAGAAGAAGATCGTCATCTCTGCCATCTCGGTGAGGGTGTCAAAGAAGTGCGCCATCTCGACTTTGCCGGTGATGTCGCTGGCACCCAGCACAATGCCGGCCAGGTATACAGCCAAAAAGCCGTTGCCGCCCAGGTAGCTCGGCAGTGCGTAGGCGACGATGGCCACGGCGAACAAAAAGATGGTCTGCGCGCCCTCGGCCGTTGCGTGCGCGCGTTCAATCAGGCGGCCCGCCGCCCAGCCGATGGCAAGGCCCACGCCCACGCCCAGGATAATCTGCTTGGCCAGCAGTGCGGGAATGTTGATGTCGCCGCCGGCCGCGAGTGTGGCGAGCACGGCGGTGAGCATGTAGGCGACGGGGTCGTTGGAGCCCGATTCGACCTCGAGCAGCGAGTCAGTCCCGCCCCTCAGTGACAGGCTGTGCTCGCGCAGCACGCTAAAGACGCTGGCCGCATCGGTGGATGCTACGACCGAGCCCAGCAGCAGACCGCCGATCCAGTCGAAACCCAGCACGAAATGCGCAAACGCACCCGTAATGCCAGCGGTGATGACGACGCCGAGCGTGCTCAGCAGCACCGCCGGCGCAGCGACGGGTTTGGCACGGTCGATATTGGTGTTAAAGCCGCCGTAGAACATGATGAACAGCAGCGCCGTGTTGCAGACGGTTTCGGTGAGCGCATAGTCGCTAAAGTCGATATGCGCCGGGCCGTTGACGCCCAACAGCATGCCGAGCGCGATAAAGATGAGCAGGGTGGGGAAGGGGAGTTTTTTGCCGACGGGTTTGATGGTCAGGCACAAAATGATGACGAGGCCGATAAAGAGAAGGATCTGGTTCATAGATGGTGTCCGCTCCTGGGTGGTTGGCGTGGCACGGTCAGTTGCCTGCGGTTATTTGTACCCAAAGATGGTGGGTTTATGGGGTTGGATTGCGGGCGTGCGCGATATCGTCATAGACGGCTGCCGTCTTTGCCTCTGCTCGGAAACCCTTTCCAGCTTTATTGCAACGGAGTACAATGGGTAACGTTTAAGTTCAACTTGAAGTTTTAGTTGCGGCGCCTGGCTTCGGCCGCAATGCAAGGAGAGGCGTACCATGGCGATCTATGTGACATCTGATGCTCACGGGCACGTGCGTGCGCTTGACGAGGCCCTGTCTAAGATCTCGTTGACGTCCGACGACACACTGTACGTGCTGGGCGACATGATCGATCGCGGGCCCGATCCGGTCGGCGTTATTAAGCTTGTGCGCTCGCTGCCCAACGCCCGCGTGCTCAAGGGCAATCACGAGCAGATCATGCTCGATGCCACCATTGGCCAGGATCCGCTCGATGCCGAGACCTGGGATATCAACGGTGGCTGGACGACGCGCGAGCAGCTCAACGACATGGAATTTGAGGCATACGAGGAGCTCGTGCGATGGATGGCCGCGCTGCCGCTCTACGCGGTGGTCGAGACTGCCGAGCGGCCGTACCTGCTGGTGCACGCCGGCATTCAGACCGAGGCGGCGCGTGCGTTTTTGCTTGAGCATGGTGTCGATTGCGGCGACGGCAGGGGAGCGGTCGATGCCGATCGCGAGCTGCTGCAGCAAATGCTCGCCGTACAGTCGTCCGATGACTTGCTCTGGATTCGTCACGGCTATTGGGATGTGCCGACCGGGCTGCTTTCTGCCGAGGGCAAGGGTCCGGTCGTGGTGAGCGGTCACACGCCAACGGTGTCGCTCGGGCGTTATTGCGAGGTCGGTGGTCTTGCGGGGCTCGACGAGGAGTCGGGCCGCGGGCAGATTGTGCGCCTGGGCGGCGAGGATGCCGCCGGTGTGCCCGATCGCATCGACATCGACTGCGCTGCCGCCACCGGCTCCGAGTTCGGTCGCGTGGGCATCCTGCGCCTGGACGACGGGGCGGAGTTCTACGCGAACATCAACCCGGGCGAATAATCGGTGCAAGGGGTAGCTAATTTGGGACGGGGCTTATTTGACTACTTTTGCCCTTCTGCCCGCTAATTGATTTCTCTGGGACGGGGATTAAATAATCATTTGGCTGCCCGCTGGCTAAGTGAGTAGACTTTTTTGGAAATGCCGAGCACCCAACATATTTGCCTCAATAAAACCGCAGGTCACAGACTTGTGCTCTGTTGGTGTGGTCGGAGATTCGGTAAAAGTCTACTCACTTAGTTTTGCGTGATGAATATTGTCCGCAACGAGACCCCAGACGGGGTGATTCCATCGCAAATTCCGGTGACCGGGCAGCTAATTAGGCGCCGTATGGGTTGCGGTCGCGTTCTATGCGCTGGCGGATGTGGGCGTACTCGATTATCAGTAGCACCAGGAGTAGGGCCATGATGGCTAGGTAGCTCACCACAGCGCCCATCAGACCCAGCAGCTTAATCAAGATCACCGGCAGCACCACGCTTACGGCGAAGCAGATCAGGTAGATCTTGGTGACGTCTCCAGCGTGGCGTAGCACCGTGATGATGGCGTAGATAAAGTCGATGGCCGCGGTGACGCCGCCGGCGACGACCATCAGCAACGCCAGCGTACGGTAGCGCTCAAAGCTGAGGCCGTACATAAAGCTCATGAGGGGAATACCGGGACCTGCCATAAATGCGGCGCACACGCCGGTGATGGCCACGATCAGCGCCATAACGGCAACAATAATCAGGTCAAAGCGACGACGCTTGCGAGGATTAGCCCAAATGCTCGACAAGCGCAGGAGCTGCGGTTTATAGATAAATCCAATGCTCAACAGAATAGCCTGCGCCGGAAAGAACAGGGCATTAAAGTACAGCTGATATTTGTATGCCAGCTTGCCTTCCATCACAAACTTGGGCATGCTCTCAATTAGGTTGAACAGGAATAGCGCGCCAAAGAGTGGGGCGCACTGGACAAACAGGTGGCCGACCTCACGCAGGCTTACGCGGCGCGATTTTTCGGTCTCGAGCAGGGCGAGCGGCGCGGTGACCAGCACGAGCGAGGCGATCGCGGCGATGCCCATGGCCATGGCCGCGATGGGCATGCTACGCGTGAGGAACAGCGCCACGCTGAAGACCGCGATGACGCCGACGGAGCGTAGCGTTTGACTCATGCCAGCCAAGTAGAGCTTGTCGGCCTGCTGCAGGCGGCCTTCGTACACGTCGGCGACGCCGTCGATCACCTTGTAGAGGTAGACGCCCAGGCCGATCGTCGCCATATGCGCGTCATAGCCGCGGGCGCTGCTGTACATGAGGCCGCAGCCTAGGGCGAGCGCTCCGCAAAGCCAGCGGTTGAGCTGGTAGGAGGCAAAGGACGTCTTTTCGTCGATGTCTGAGACCTGGAAATTGCGCACGCCGTAGTTGCACGCGATCATGATGAGCGTGCCGGTGACGAAGGCGATGGAGAATTTGCCTGCTTCTTCGGCGCCCACGAGCTGTGTGGACACGATGGTGAGCAGAGGAAACGCCATGCCCCACACGGCGGTGCCCAGGGTATTCCAGAGATAGTCGCGGCGGGTGGCGTGCTCCTCGTATTCCGCTTCCTGCATGGAGAAGCCGCCGCCGTAGATGGCGCCGAGCAGGCGGTTCCACCAAGCGTTGACCATGCGGCGGACGGGGCCGGGCTCCTGATCGCGTTCGCGCCGGCGACGTGTGGCTTGGCTGCTATCGGGTCCGCCGGCGTTGCGCTGACTCAGCTCCTGGATGCGTGCGAGCTCTTCGGCCGTGTGGGAGGCAGGGAAGAGGCCGTTCTCGATGCGGCCGCCCTGGGCCTTCGCGGCGCCGTCTTTCAATGCAGCGGGGTTGGAGATGCCGTTGCGGCGGGCGATGGCGCGGCGAATGCTATCGAGGGGCGTGATGCTCAAAGCAGGGTCCTTTCTATTGCTGCGCTCTAGTATAGTCGCGGTGGTATCCATTCGTGTTTTTGAACAGGTTGTTCAATAATTTCGGCGGTGCCATTCAGTAGTCGGCACTTAGGGACGCTCCTTATGTGCCGACACTTTGGGAGCGTCCCTAAGTGCCGGCATCTGGGGACACTCCTTGGTTGTTGCCTGTTCAAGCGTGTCCCCAATGGCTAGGCCGCTTGCCTGTGATTTTTGACCGTTGGGCGGGCGCTTCGCCGTTGCCGCAAAAACGTTTTTGCATATCGGGTACAACGGACTTTACGTGAGTAAAGTGCGTGCCGCGTCCGCGTGTCGCGTTTTTAAAGGAGGCCCCATGCCTGGTGTTACCCCTGCAGAAGTTTTGTCCAACTTTGGTATTACGCTCGTTGAAGATCCCGCCGAGAATCAGCCCCGTCTGCTGGTCGATCTACCCGCCGCGGAGCTCGTCGAACACGCTATCCGCCGCGAAGAAGGCCGCATGGCATCCAATGGCGCGCTGGTGATCGAGACAGGGGAGCGCACTGGCCGTTCGCCCAACGACCGCTTTATCGTCGACACGCCCGACGTGCACGACAAAATCGCCTGGGGCGCGGTCAACCGCCCGCTGTCCGTCGAGAGCTATGAGGCCATCAAGGCCGGCATCGTCGACTATCTCAACGAGCGCGACGTGTTCGTCACCCGCGGCATGGCGGGCGCCGACCGCAACCACACGCGTCGCCTGCTCGTTGCCTGCGAGCGTGCCAGCCAGGCACTCTTTATTAAGCAGATGCTCGCCCGCCCGCTTGCCCGCGAAATCGCGCGCACCGGCGAACCCGACTTCTGCGTGCTCGCAGCGCCCGGTTACCAGTGCGATCCCGCCATCAAGGGCCTCAACTCCAGCGCCGCCGTGGTCATCAACTTCCAGGAGCGCGTGATTTTGGTCGCGGGTACCGGCTACTCCGGCGAAATCAAAAAGTCCATCTTCAGTGTCATGAACTACCTGCTGCCTGTCGAGGACGACGTGCTGCCCATGCATTGCTCGGCCAGCATGGATCCCGTCACGCACGAGACCGCCGTGTTCTTTGGCCTGTCCGGCACCGGCAAGACCACGCTTTCGGCCAATCCCACGCGCCTGCTGATCGGCGACGACGAGCACGGTTGGTCCGACATGGGCATCTTCAACATCGAGGGTGGCTGCTACGCCAAATGCGAGGGCCTGGACGCCTTCCACGAGCCCGAGATCTTCAACGCTGTCCGTTTTGGCGCCATTTGCGAAAACGTGGTGCTCGACGAGAACCGCAAGCCCAACTACGACGACATCTCGATCACGCACAACACGCGCGTGGCCTATCCCGTCGAGCATATCCCCAACGCGTGGACCAAGGGCATGGGCACCACTCCCAGCGTCGTGCTGTTCCTGACCTGCGATGCCTTTGGCGTGCTGCCGCCTATCTCGCGCCTGACGGCCGACGCCGCCATGTATCACTTTGTGACGGGCTTTACGGCCAAGATCCCCGGCACCGAGGTTGGCGTCACCGAGCCCACGCCCACGTTCTCCTCGCTGTTTGGCGAGCCGTTTATGCCGCTCGACCCCATGGTCTACGCTAAGATGCTCGGCGAGCGCATCGCCGACGGCCGCACGCGCGTCTACCTGGTCAACACCGGTTGGATTGGCGGCGGTTATGGCGTGGGCCATCGCATCGAGCTGGCCTACACGCGCGCCCTGGTCGCTCGCGCCCTCGACGGTACCATCGAGGACAGCGAGTTTGTGCACGACGATATCTTTAATGTCGACATTCCCACTACGTGCCACGGTGTGCCCGACGGCATCCTGGTGCCGCGCCAGTACTGGCAGAGCACCGCGCGCTACGACGAGGCAGCGCACAATCTGGCGGTGATGTTCGAGGAGAACTTCGAGAAGAAGTACTCGCACCTTCCCGAGTCCGTCAAGGCCGCCGGCCCGCACGCCCAGGTGTCCGCCGAGGCCCGTCATCGCGGCCGCGGCTTGCTGGGACTCCGCCACTAGCGTCGCCGCAAGTCCATAACCACCACAAAGGGGACAGTTACCTTTGTGGTGGTTTTGCTTGGGCGGATGACTCAGGTTACAATACGCCTGACATATCGCCCCCTTCTCCGGATGGGGGCAGCGCAAGCGCTCTTGTGGCGGCACCGTAGGACTTTGAAGGTGGCCGCTGTGAGGGCGCTTTTTGTTTAGGCGCCCTCACTCGGGCGCGCACAATGAAGGGAGAGCGTATGAAGGGCTTTGTTGCCGAGAATTCGTTTTGGGAGCTGTTTCCACAGGCGGCGGTCGGCGTCGTGGTCGTAAAGGGCATGAAGCCCGCGGCTCAGATTCCCCAGGAGGACGTGGATGTCATTGCCGCGTTGCTCGACCGCGCCAATATCGATGCGGAGCGTCACCTGACGAGCGATACCATCAGCGAGAACGCGCCGGTGAAGGCTTGGCGTGACGCGTACCGGCTGTTCAAGACTAAAAAGGGCGCCCGCTGCTCGATCGAGAACTTGCTCAAGCGCGTGCTCAAGGGCAAGCCGGTCGGTCATATCACACCGGCGGTGGATATTTACAACACGGTGTCGTTGACCTATGCGCTGCCCGTGGGAGGCGAGGATCTGCATGCGATCGAGGGAGACCTTCGCTTGAAGGTGACCGACGGCGGCGACGCGTTCTTGCCACTTGGCGAGGAGGCGGATGATCCGACGCTGCCCGGTGAGCTTGCTTATATCGATGATGCGGGCGCCGTGTGCCGTTGCTGGAACTGGCGCGATGGCGTTCGCACGGCGCTGTCCGACGATTCGGCGGACGCATTTCTGGCGATTGAGTGCGTGGAGCCCGAGCGGATGGGGGATTGCCAGGCCGCCATCGATCGCTTGGCCGAGCTGCTCGAGCGCTATCTGGGAGCGACGGTTGTCGTTAAGACGCTTGTGACCCGCGACAATCCCTGTGTGGAGCTGTAGCGGCGCCTAGAACCTATTGATGCCCCAGACCACCACAAAGGTGCCTGTCCCCTTTGTGGTGGTTTTTATGTTGATAGGTTAACAATTGGGTCGCGTGGAGGCGGCAGTCGCTGAGTACGGCTAAGATGTTTACCCGTTAGCATCATGCAAGCGAAAGGCGGTCGTCTCCCATGCAGCAGAACGACGAGACACGTTTCGAGGATTTTGTCGGACTGATTAGCGGGCTGTACAAGGAGATTCAGCGTATTAAGACGTCCGAGGGCGCAAGGCTGGGCCTCAAGGGCTCCGACGTTATGTGCCTGTACTACCTGGAGCGCAGCAAGGACGGCATGACCGGCGCCGATCTGGCTCGCGTGGCCGGCGTGACGCGCGCTGCCGTTTCGCGCACGCTGGCGCACCTGGAGGAGGGCGGCTTTGTCGAGGTTGATGACTCGGGCGATGCTGCCGTCAAGTACCGCGCACCGGTTCGCCTGACCACGCTGGGTGGCGAGAGCATGAACGAGGCCGACCGTATCATCCACGACGTGCTCGACACCACCGGTAAGGCCATGGGCGTGGAGCAGCGCGAGCAGATGTATGCGTCGCTGCGTACGATTCTCAACACCCTGCGCGAGATCTAAGGCCGCCAAGGCATTTGCTTCCCATTAACAACTGCATAGTCCCGTTTGAGCGCGTATACCGTGCCGGGGCAATGCTGTCTAAATTCCCCGCGCGAGACCTGCGCAAGAAAGGATTTGTTATGTCCGTCCGCATTATTACCGATTCCGCAAGCGATATGTCGCCGGCGGAGCACCCCGCTCTGCGTGTTTTGCCGCTGTCCGTCACCTTTGGCACCGATGTGTACATGGATGGCGTCGACATCGATCACCAGCGCTTTTACGAGATGCTCGTGGAGCGCGATGAGCTGCCCAAGACCGGCCAGGTCAACCCGTATGCGTTTTCGCAGGCGATTGCCGAGGCGCGTGAGGCCGGCGACGAGGCGGTGATTATTACCGTGGGCGCCAAGCTTTCGGGCACCAATCAGAGTGCCCGTACCGCGCTTGCCGAGGCGCCGGGCGGCGACGTGTTCGTTGTGGACAGCAACAACGTCACCCTGGGCGAGCGCGTGCTGGTTGAGTATGCGCTGCGTCTGGTGGACGAGGGCCGTGGCGCTGCCGAGATCGCGGCGGCCGTCGAGGCCGTCCGTGACCGCGTGGTCGTCATCGGCCTGCTCGAGACGCTGGAGTACTTGGTGCGCGGCGGTCGCTTGTCTGCCGCTGCGGGCGCTGTGGGCACGCTGCTCAACGTTAAGCCCGTGGTGGCCGCCGAGGACGGCCTGATCGTGCAGCTGGGCAAGGCTCGTGGCTCCAAGAACGGCCGTAACCTGCTCAACCAGAAGGTCGAAAAGGCGGGCGGCGTCGACTTTTCCATGCCGCTGGCGCTCGGCTATACGGGCCTTTCGGACGCTGTGCTCAAGAAGTACATCGAGGACAGCGCCGCGCTGTGGGCCGGCCACGCCGAGGGCGATCTGCCCATCCATACCATTGGCGCTACCATCGGCACCCACGTAGGCCCCGGCGCCGTAGCCGTAGCCTTCTTCCGCCCCGCCAACTAGCTTACCTGCCAAAAAGGGACAGGTTTATTTTGGCAGGTGTTATCTGGGCAAACACTGCCTGCCATGCCATGTGATCCCTCGGCGACGGCGGGGTTGCGGACCATCGGCCGCACGGAGGCCACAAATGATCTGCAGCCTCGCCGCCCCCGAGGGGTCATTTGCTTTATGCTGTTGCGGGCGGAAAGGGGTAGGCGATGGCATCTGAGGGCTTTTTTGAGCGGGTGTACGAGGTGGTCGAGCAGATTCCCGAGGGGATGGTCGCCACGTACGGTCAGGTGGCGCTGCTCGCCGGTCGTCCGCGGAGCGCGCGCTATGTGGGCTATGCGCTGCATAGCAACCCCCGCCCTGGCCAAATTCCCTGCCACCGCGTGGTGTTTGCCGACGGTCGTATCTGTGAGGGCTTCGCCTTTGGCGGCCCCGATGCTCAGCGTGAGCTCTTGATGGGGGAGGGCGTGACGTTTACCGATCCCATGCACGTCGATTTGGGCACCTGTCGCTGGACTGCCGGACTCTAATAGCTCTGCCGTGGCCAAAGCCACCACAAAGGTGTCTGCTCCCATCGTGGTGGAACGCCGTTATCGTTGACATTTCCCCCGATAAAACCTGCCAAAATAAACCTGTCCCTTTTTGGTAGGTTTACCGTGGCTAACTTATGGAGAAGGTGTGAGGGCGTACTTTGCCGTCAGAAAGTAAACCACGGTGAACTATATTGTATTCAGCAACGGAGCGGGCAATAGGCGATGAAAAAGCCTGCCCTGTTGAGTTTGATTCGCATTCCTCCCCTCTGTGCGATTCAACGGTGTACTTCGGGAACGGGCCCGCTGGCAACTTTCTGTCAGCGGGCCCGTTTCCGTTTGTCGGGGGAGTGCAATGGGTAGAGCCGAGCCGGTCGGGCACCAAAAAAGGGGCTTATAGGACAAAATGTGTGTCCCGATAGAACATCCGTTTCCATCCATTAATCCAGCCAGAACGGGTACGGGTCCCTGTGGTGGAGGTCCTCCCACACGGCCCTGTCGCCCCACTC
>CABUWV010000013.1 GCA_902495355.1 uncultured Collinsella sp. | reverse complement strand
TTCATATGGTTCTAGTATAGGAAAAGGAATTTCTCGGGGCCGCCTCTCGGCGGCCTTGCGAAAAACAAATCCAAGTTAGACCATTTCAAATGGTTCGATGTCTGCCCGGATGCGACACAGCTTGTGTGTCCATCCTCGCAGTATCCGGTTCTCAAGGTGCACGCCCCGCGGCTGATCCGGTCCGACCGGGCCGCGCGGCAAGGAGATATATTGCCAGACCGCGAAGCGATGTGGGACGTCAATTCCACTCTTCACAAGTCCTACACAACTCATCGCTTCCTATATAAGTAATAGAAAGGCTGGTGCAGAAATACTGCGCGTATCAGATGATGACCCTTCGATTAAGAGAGATATAGAGATCGGTCACCTGTAAGTGTTTATCTACCCGCGCTTTTTGCTATGTAAACCAGCGCTTTCGATAAAAAAGGGGGGAGTGCCGCGCACAGTGCGACACTCCCCTAGCGATTCAACAGAATCTATTAGGCCTCGAGAGCCTTCTTGGCAATGGCAGCCAGCTCGTTGAAGGACTCGATGTCCTCGTAGGCCATCTGAGCCAGGACCTTGCGGTCGAGCTCGATGCCGGCAACCTTCAGGCCGTGCATGAACTGAGAGTAAGAGATGTCGTTCAGGCGAGCGGCAGCGTTGATGCGGGTGATCCAGAGAGAGCGGATCTCGCGCTTCTTGTTGCGGCGATCACGATACTGATACTGCAGGGAGTGCTGGACCTGCTCTTTAGCATGCTTGTAAGTACGCGAAGCGGCACCGTAGTAACCCTTCGCACGGTGCATAACGGTACGGCGCTTCTTCTTGGCGGCAACAGCGCGCTTAATACGTGCCATGTTCTATCAACTCCTAGACGGTAAAACGAAAAACGGGAACGCGAACTTAGGCGAGACGCGACTTGATGACCTTGCGGTCGGCAGCGGCGATCTCGGTCTCCTGACGGAAGCCACGCTTACGCTTGGTGGACTTCTTGCTCAGGATGTGGCTCTTGAAAGCCTTGGCGCGCATAAGCTTGCCGGTACCAGTCTTGCGGAAACGCTTCTTGGTGCCGCTGTGGGACTTCATCTTAGGCATGAAATACTCCTTAATCGGTTACAGAACACTAGTTACTTGGTATCGCTTGCCGCTTTATCCTCATCGAAGGCGCCCTTAATCGGGGCGAGCAGCATAAGCATGTTACGGCCTTCCATCTTAGGCTTGGACTCGACCGTAGCGTAAGGCTTGAGATCCTCGGCGAGACGCTCGAGAACGTTAAGACCCTGCTCCGGGTGAGCCATCTCACGGCCGCGGAACATGATGGTGATCTTAACGCGTGCGCCCTTCTTGAGGAAACGCAGAACGTGGCCCTTCTTGGTCTCGTAGTCGCCAACGTCGATCTTGGGTCGGAACTTCATTTCCTTGACCTCGACCTTGGACTGGTTCTTACGAGCGGCCTTGGCCTTCATGGCCTGCTGGTACTTGAACTTACCGTAGTCCATGACCTTGCAGACCGGCGGCTCCGCGTTGGGAGCGATCTCGACCAGGTCGAGACCCTGATCGTCAGCGACGCGCTGGGCATCGCGGATGGCGAACAGGCCGAGCTGAGAGCCATCGACGCCAATCAAACGGCACGAAGATGCAGTGATCTCGTCGTTGATGCGGGTGTCATCAGACTTAGCTATTTTCCCTACCTCCATTCATAAAAAAATAACCCGGCGCTTCTTTGCAACCAGGTCGTACACATAGACATCCTCGGTATGAGGAAGGGAATCTAGGTTGTATGACCAGTCAGCTGCTCATTGGCGCCAAAAGGTGGGAACCCTCGGGTTCCTCTTTAGGGCATTGCGGGAACAACGCCTTGCAAATAATAACACGTACAGCGCGCTATCACATTACGTACACGAAAAAGGAGCCTTGACCCCCTTGAAGCGCAGGTGCATGTATGGTGCCCGAGGCGAGACTTGAAGGGACTTCGCTTCGCGAAGCCCCGGGCTTCGGGCGCATGGCGCCCTCGCCACGCTCCGCTACAAACAGGCCACAGGCCTGTTTGCTTAACGCTCCGCGCGCTCACGCGAGTTCGGCACGAAAAAGGGGGTCTTGACCCCCTTGAACGCTCACTTGCATGTATGGTGCCCGAGGCGAGACTCGAACTCGCACGTTGTTGCCAACGGTGGATTTTGAGTCCACTGCGTCTGCCAATTCCGCCACTCGGGCACGTAACGCGTGAGTTAGTTTATCACAGCTTTCTGTTGATTAGTCCGAAAATGGTACTTCGAGCATTTCGATAAGCTCAACCTTGCGCAACATCTCCCGCTTACGACATCCACGTCCGTCAACCGAGGCCTCGCCCATCTGGTTGTCATAGGGGTCCTCGCGCATGCCATCGAAAGCAGGCACAAACTCAGCCTGGAATCGATCGTTGGCCACCATACGCCACGGGTCGAGATTGCCAAAGTAGTGACGACGGCGCCACTCCTCCCCCATCCTGCGTGCCGAGGAACCAAACGATACGTCGGCGTTAAGCCAACCGGTCTGGGGTGTGTAGAACTCGGCCCAGTCGTGCGGTCCCACCGAATCGGGCGCAACATATAGGCCGCTCTGCCAACGAGCAGGCACCCCCGCGATGCGGCACATGGTGATAAACGTGAGCGCCATAACGCCGCAATCGCCGCGGAGCGAATGCGCACAGTCGTCGGCAATAGATCCCAAAAGCAGGTACGGTGGCTGATAGCGATAGTCGATATGCTGTGTCAGGTAATCATAGATAGCACGAGCGCGATCGAGCGGATCCTCGAGCCCGTCAATAACACGCTCCGTCAACTGTCGCAGGTACGACGTAAACGCAATGTGCGGACGGTCCTCGGAAGTGTCCTCGGGCAGTGGCGTGTCCATGCACGTATGCGATGGGAGCGCGCCACCATAGATATCGCAATAGGCGGCATCTATGTGATAGCGATAGGTCACCGAGAATGAATGTTCAGTCGAAGATGTCCAAGAGGCAGTACGAGCCGAAACGTTTTCAGAGGCAACGGTACCCTCCGACGTCATATCGAGAACCTCGATATGAGACTGTTGATGACAGGCGGCGGCAACGGGTAGCCACGCGCGAACAGTCTCTCCCTCCAGAGCCCCGGGGACAGAAACGGATGCCTTGAGCGTGATGACGCGCGTCAACCCGTTTTGCGACTCCATCTCCCTGAGCATCTGGTTACGCAGCGCGATGCCGTCCGTAGAATCGGGACGCAGGGCCGGAACCTCCTTAGGGTACACGCGAAGCGAATCGAGGAAGTTGTCGAGTACGAACAGCTCGCCATCGATAAAGCGCCAATCGATACGCTTACGATTAATCAGGTCATCAAACTGCTCTTCGGTAAACTCTGGCCACTCCTCGCGAATCATCTCAATGGCCCGATCGCGCGACACCGAAAAATGAAGCGGCGTCTCGAGCATGCGATACCGCTCGGCACGAACACAAGCAGCCAGCGAAGGTTCAGGGTTCTGCTCCAAAAGGCGATCACAAGCCGCAACAGCCTGCGTCAAATAGCCGGCATCCTTAAGACGAAGAATCTCGGGCGGCAGTCCAATATCGAGATGACGAAAATCATCACAACAAACATCAACAGAGCAACCAACAGGACCCTCGTCAATAACCTTCCCATCCGAAGGCAACACATTAACAACAGCCATACTAAAACTCCAAGTCACTAGAACGCTTGAAGTCCATTGTAGCGAGATAAAAAAGAAAGCCCCAACAAGGGAGCCATCAACACCACCGAACGGTAGTCAAAAAAATGAATTCAGCCCAGTAACCCTGTAGCGAGTTAACGAAGGAGGCCCCGTTCACCCGAAGCTTTTCCCATTGCGCGACTTCTGGCAAAGCCAGGTGAGTGCAAGGGAAAAGCGTAGGGTGAACGGGGCCTCCGACGGGAAAGTTAAACCGCTACTTACGCCTTGTTGACGGAGCCAAACTCCTCCATGAGCTCCTTGGTGCGGGCAACGATGTTGTCGCGACCAGGCTTGAGGAGCTTGCGGGGGTCAAAGCCCTTGCCCTGCTGATCCTTGCCAGCCTCGATGTACTCGCGGACGCCCTTGGCGAAGACGAGCTGCAGGTCGGTGTTGACATTGATCTTGGAGATGCCCAGGGAGATGGCCTTCTTGATCTGATCCTCGGGGATGCCGGTGCCACCGTGCAGAACGAGGGGCAGGTCGCCGGTCTGAGCCTTGATCTCGCCCAGACGCTCGAAGGAAAGGCCAGCCCAGTCGGCGGGATACACGCCGTGGATGTTGCCGATGCCGCAGGCGAGGAAGTCGACGCCCAGGTCAGCAATCTGCTTGCACTCAGCGGGGTCAGCGAGCTCGCCGTTGGAGGTCACGCCGTCCTCGGTGCCGCCGATGCCGCCGACCTCGGCCTCGATGGACATGCCCTTGGAGTGGGCAAGCTCAACGAGCTCCTTGGTGCGGTCGAGGTTAAGCTGGAAGGTCTCCTCGTGAGAGCCGTCATACATGATGGACGTGAAGCCGGCCTCGATGCACTTGAAGCAGTCCTCGTAAGAACCGTGATCGAGGTGAAGGGCGACGGGAACGGTAACACCCGTGGCCTCGACGGCAGCCTTGACCATGTCGGCGCAGACCTTGAAACCGCCCATCCACTTAGCGGCACCAGCGGTGCACTGAAGGATCAGCGGAGACTTGGCCTCCTCGGCGGCCTGGAGAATAGCCAGGGTCCACTCGAGGTTGTTGGTGTTGAAGGCACCGAGAGCGTACTTGCCGGCCTCGGCCTTCTTGAGCATGTCTGCTGCGTTGACGAGCATAAAAGAAACCTCCTGTAAGGTTGCTCCGATAACGCCTGTGATTTTACCACGGCGCACCCGAGCATAAACGTTCGTTTGTTCACGAATATCGTCCAAACTGACTTTTTTGACCGTTTGCCCTACGAAATTGACCCGTTGGGGAAAAATAGCTTGACGTTTGGACGCTTCTCGTGCTTTAGAAGCTGACTATAAAGCTACACCTGCATGAAAGGGTTCTGCATGAGCTCGCGTGCCATGGTGGTCGAATCGCCATGGCCGGTTAGGCAAACGGTATCGGGCGGAAGCGTCTTGGCAAGTTTGGAGAGCGAGCGCATAATCGCCGCCTCGTCACCGCCGGAAAGATCGGTACGACCGTGACTGCCCGGGAAAAGCGTGTCGCCCACAAAGGCGATGTTCCCCTGCTCGGTCGCGGCGAACAGGACGATGCCGCCCGGCGTATGCCCCGGCGTCTCGATCACCTGCAGGCAGACGTCGCCCACCTCGATTGTATCGCCCTCGGCAAGCAAACGCGTCGGCTCACCCGGATCGGGCGTCTCGATACCCCACATGGCGCGCTGCTCCTCGATATTTGCGCGAGGTACCGTCACGTCCTTAGCGCACAACTCATATAGTGCGCTGTCGCCAACGACAGCTCGAACCCCGGCAACCCCGCCAACATGGTCGGCATGACCGTGCGTGCAGACAGAGCCGAGCACGCGCACCTCGGGATGCGCGGTGCGGATATGCTCCACAAGACGCTCGCCCTCCCACGCCGGATCGACGATTAAGCACTCGCCATTCGAAATCACGGCGTAGCTGTTGGTCTGAATCGGGCCGTTGACGAGCGCCTCAATCGAAGCCGCGCCTCGGGGTGTCAGGTCCAAAGTCATATCGCCCATGCGCATACCCTCCTTCTAAAATACGTTCGAGGCACCAAACGATGCCTCGAACGTAACCAATATCTATGATGCTGAGAGGCTCTCGCACCTACACACGGCGCTTGAGTTGCGCTCCACCCTCGCCGGGCATCAGGCGGCGTGCGTCGTAGACCGAGTCAACGCTGCTGATAGAGGCCAGCAGCGGATCCAGACCACTCGCGTCCGAGATCTCGACCATAAAGCGCAGGGTTGCAATACCCTCGCGGTTGGTCGACGTGGCGGCAGAAAGGATATTGCCGCCCGCATCGCCAATGGCAATGGTGACATCCTTGAGCAGGCCCATGCGGTCCAGGCACTCGACCACGATCTCGACCTGGAAGAGGGTGTCGGCTGCGCCGTCCCACTCCACTTCGATCATGCGCTCGGGATGCTCCATAAGACCCTTGACGTTGGGGCAGTTGGCGCGATGCACCGAAACGCCACGACCGCGCGTGATGAAGCCGACGATATCGTCGCCCGTCACCGGATTGCAGCAATGTGCCAGACGGACCAGCAGGCCGCTGTTGCTCTCGCCCTTGACGATAATGCCGTTGCTGGCGCTCTTGCCGCGCTTTTGCGGCTTGCGGTTGGAGCCTCGGGCCGGCTGTTTCACGACCTCGGCGATAGCCTCGGCCTTGGTGAGCTGCTCCTCGGGCTTGGGGTCCAAAATCTGCTCGACCTTGTTACCCACGGCGCGCGGGGCAACCTTGCCGGCGCCCACGGCGGCAAACAGGTCCTCGAGCTGCTTGAAGTTCAACTGCTCCGCCACGGCGTTGAGCGCACGCGTGGATCGCGGCGTAGAGATGCCATACCCGCGCTTGCGCAAGTCCTTGGCCAGTATATCGCGGCCGGCAGCAGCGTCGTCGTCCTTGGTCGCGGCGGCAAAATAGCGGCGGATCTTTGACTTGGCGGAAGGCGTCTTGACGATCTTGAGCCAATCACGAGACGGCTTGGAACTCTTGTTGGTCAGGATTTCAACGCGGTCGCCCGTCTTGATCTCGTGCGTGAGCGGGGCCACCGCACCGTTGATCTTAGCGCCGACGCAGTGGTTGCCCACCTCGGTGTGAACGGCGTAGGCAAAGTCGAGCGGCGTGGAGCCGGCACGAAGCGCCATGACCTCGCCCTTGGGCGTAAAGACAAAAATCTCCTGGTCAAATAAGTCGACCTTCAGCGAGTGCAGGTATTCCTTAGCGTCGGTGATCTCATCAGAAGCCGCCCAATCGAGCGAATGTTTGAGCCAGTTAATCTGGTCGTCCAGACGCTGGGCATCATTGGTCTTAGACGCAGACGATCCGCCCGACTTCTTATAGAGCCAGTGGGCGGCAATGCCGTACTCGGCCTGCTCATGCATCTCGTAGGTTCGAATCTGAATCTCGAGCGGGCGGGCCGTGGGGCCGATAACCGTCGTATGGAGCGACTGGTAGTTATTGACCTTGGGCATGGCGATATAGTCTTTAAAGCGACCGGGCATGGGGTGCCACAGCGTATGTACCGCACCGAGCGTGGAGTAGCAATCGCGCACCGAATGCGTGATGACGCGCAGTGCCACCAGGTCGTAGATCTCGGAGAATTCCTTGCCCTTGCGCTTCATTTTTTGGTAGATGGACCAATAGTGCTTGGAACGGCCGTTGATCTGGAAGTCCTCCAGGCCAATGCGGTTGAGCTCGTCGGTGAGCGTCTTGATGGTCTCGGCCAGATAGCGCTCGCGAACCTCGCGCGACTCAGCCACCATGCGCGCGATGCGCTGGTAGGCATCGGGCTCCAGGTAGAAGAAGGACAAGTCCTCGAGCTCCCACTTAATAGAGCTCATGCCCAGGCGGTCGGCCAGGGGCGCATACACGTCCATGGTCTCGCGAGCTTTAAACAGACGACGGTCCTCGCGAAGGGCCGCCAGCGTACGCATGTTATGCAGGCGGTCGGCAAGTTTGACGATGATAACGCGAATGTCCTTGGACATGGCAAGGAACATCTTGCGCAGCGTAAGCGCCTGCTTCTCGTCCATGCTATCGACTTCGATGTTGGTGAGCTTGGTCACGCCATCGACGAGCTCGGCCACTGTATCGCCAAACAGGCCGGAAACATCGGCAAGCGAGGTCTCGGTATCCTCGACGGTATCGTGCAGCAGCGCGGCGCACACCACATCGCAGTCCATCTTGAGGTCGGCCAGAATGATAGCCACCTCGACGGGATGGTTGATGTACATCTCACCCGAGCGCCGCTTTTGGTTGCAGTGCTTCTCGGCAGCAAAGCAATAGGCCTGCTCCACCTTGGAGAAGTCGTCCTCATTCATATATTTGAGGCACAGGCGCTCCAGCTTGTCGTAGCTGTCCGCCATAATCTCGGGCGGCAGCTCATCGGCATGCTTATAGTGCTCCATCTCCGAGAACGGCTGGAGGGTGGAATCATGGGCGGTACGGGCTGCGGCATCCATCGAGGTCCCCTTCCCCTAGGCCCGCGGTACGATCGGGCGGTTAACTTTGGCTAGCATATCAGAAGCGCACGAATCGAGCGCCCAGCTCCGGAAAGCCGAGAACTCCATGCGTGAGCGCAGACCCTCCAAATAGCGGATTGACCTGCTCAATTGCACACGGCCGGGGTTTTCGGCCATCGCGATGCGACGGGTGTCGTCAAACCCCGAAACGCGACAGAAACCAAGCTCTTCGAAGATTCCCAGGCCGCTTTCCACCGAGCGCTCGTCAACCGGCGTGCGCGCGTCGATGGCAAGACACATCTGCGCGATGTCGATATCGCTCGCGCTAAACGAGTCGTCACCGGTCTTGCCGCGGTTGGAGCGCCACATAGTCTGCAGCGCGCGATAGAGCGTGACGAGCTCGTCGCGCTCGGGCGCGTAGCAGTCGAGCAGGCGCTCGTTAATGCGGGCGTCGCGCGACGAATAGAGCAGGTGAATCACGGCAGGTTGGCCGTCGCGACCGGCGCGTCCGCTCATCTGGTTGAACTCGATGGCGCCAAACGGCATGTGGTAGAGCACGACATGGCGGATATCGGGCAGGTTCACGCCCTCACCGAAGGCCGAGGTCGAAACGATGCAACTGAGGCTTCCATCACGAAACGCTTCCTCGACACGGCGACGATCGGAGCGTGCAAGCCCCGCGTTATAGAACGCGATGCGGGTCGCGCAATCGGGTACCCGCTTGCGCAGCGTCTTAGCAAGCGCCACGGACTGGTCGCGCGAGTTGACGTAGATGACGGTCTTCTCCCCCGTCGCCACGATTGACACCAGGCGGTTCTCACGGCTCGCAAGATCTCGGTCGTCCTCGAGCTGCAAGTTCTCGCGCACCGTCTCGTCGACCACCGTACGGGTAATCGGTAGCACGCGGGCGAGCTCGGCCACAACCGGAGCCGTTGCGGTGGCAGTCGCGGCCAGAACGACCGGGTCGCCCAGGGCCTTGAGGATATCGGGCATGTCGAGATAGGCGCTGCGGTCGCCGCCCTTGGCAAGACCGGCATGATGCGCCTCATCGATAACGACAAAACCGATACGGCCCGAACGCGCAAAGCGGTCGCGGTGAATGGACAGGAACTCAGGCGTCGTGAGCACGATGCCGGTGCGGCCCGAAGCCAAGCCGGCAAACACGTCATCGCGCGCCGCCTCCACGGTCTCGCCGGTCAGCACGCCTACGCCAATGCCGAGCGCGGCCATCGTCGACGAGAGGTGATAGGCCTGGTCGGCAACGAGCGCGCGCAGCGGATAGACAAAGATGCTCGCACGCCCGCGAAGGACCGCCTCGCGCGCGGCATGTACATGGAAGATAAGAGACTTGCCGCGCCCCGTTCCCATAACAGCCAGAACACTTTGGTGATCGGCCAGGGCATCGAGCGCCTCGACCTGCGCGCGGTGCGGCTGGTTCGAGCCGATAAAGCTATGGATAAGCGAGCGCGTGAGCTCAGCATAAGAAAGCTGGGCGAGCGTCTCGCGTTTACGCGACTCCAGGCGCAGGCCAGAATCCGCCGGTTGCACGCCGCGGCGAAGTTCACATGCCGGATCGTCGATATTGGACGCCGTGGTATCGCGCACCAAGACATCTTTGATCATGAGCTTGGGCTTCACACGTCCCTGCCAATGCTCGGCCACGGCCTCGAACACCAAGTCGACGGCGCTGTCGCAATTGATGAGCCTATCGATTTGCGGCACGCGGAACATAATGGCCGGCACGCTCGCGGCACCATCGGTCGCCACAAAGCGCATGTGCTCGCCGGTTTTGCCCACCACGGCGCGATCGCACATCGTCACGCCCTCGGCGGCCAGCAGCGGCACCTTGTTGCCCTGGCCAAACGGCTCAAGACGGGAAATCTGCTCTATAGTCTCGATATTCAGCTCGGAAAGGTCGACCGTGGCGGCAACCTCGTCGATGTCTTCAAAGTCCTCGGCGGGAATCTCCGATAGCACGGCGGAAAGGCGACGACGGAATTCATCGAGCTTGGATGCCTCGATGGTCACACCCACCGCACCGGCATGTCCGCCGCGACGAATCAGCAGGTCGGAACAGCGCTCGACGGCGTCAAACAGGTTAACTTTGCCCACCGAGCGACCAGAGCCGCGCGCGATACCGTCCTCGATCGAGAACAGCAGCGCCGGCACGTGATAGCGGTTGGTCAGACGGCTTGCCACGATGCCCTTGACACCCTCGTGCCAGCCTTCGCCGCCCACGACGATCGCGCGTCCGCCGTCATAGGTCTCCTCGACCTTTGCCATGGCATCGCGCGTGAGCTCCGCCTCGATCTCACGGCGCTGGCGGTTGATTTCCTCGAGCTCAGCCGCCAGCGCGCTTGCTTCGATGGGATTGCGGGCAAGCAGCAGGTCGAGCGCCAGCTTGGGATCGGCCATGCGGCCGGCAGCGTTTAAGCGGGGAATGAGCGAGAATGACAGGCCATCCGCCGTAATGCTCGAAAGGTCCGCCTTGGCAAGCGCGGCAAGCGCGATATAGCCGGGGCGAGCGGTTACGCGCATCTGCTGGATGCCCTCGGCAACCAGCGCGCGGTTCTCGGGCGTGAGCGGCATCATATCGGACACGGTGCCCAGCGCCGCGACCTCGATTAGCGAACGCCAATACGACGGCTTGCCCAGGCGCTCACCTAGGACTTGCACCAGCTTGAGCGCCACACCAGCACCGGCAAGCTCGCGCGAGGGGCCCTCGTCCTCGAGCTTGGGGTCGGTCAGGGGCATACCCTGCGGCACCTGGTCGGAGGGCTCGTGATGGTCCGTGACCACCAAATCGATCCCCAGGCTCTCCAGATAGGAAACCTCTTCCTTGGCGGCAATGCCGTTATCGACGGTCACGATCAGCTGGGGGCGAGCGAGCTCGTTAACGCGGTCGAGTGCCGCGCGCGAAAGACCGTAGCCCTCATCAAAGCGATGCGGAATAAACGGCGTGACATCGGCGCCAAACGTGCGCAGCGCCTCGGTCAACAGACAGGTCGACGTAATGCCGTCAACGTCAAAATCGCCAAAGACTGCAATGTGCTCGTGGTTGCGAATAGCACGCTCGACGCGGTCGGCAACGACCGACATGCCCGGGATAATGAGTGGGTCGGCCCAGTCGCGATCGAGCGAAGGCGTCAAAAACAATTGGCCCTCTTTGATGGAGCCGATGCCGTGCGCGACCATAATGCGCGCCACCAGTCCGGGAATGCCCAGACCAGCCGAAAGCTCCTTTTCGAGCCCGGGGTTTTGCTGAGCGACCGCCCAGCGATGCGTCGTCTTAAGCGATGACATAGGCGCCCACCCCCGATAGGGGCAGGTCGCCGCGATACCTCTCACGGTTCATAGCGATGAGTCCTCTGTGTATGCCCGCTTCGGCAGGCAGATCTGTTGAACGGATTTATTATACCGTGCGGCACGGACGCAGAACCTCGCAGCGCGCCGCGGTTTCGGTAAACGATGACGGTAATACCCTCGAAATAATCGAGCGTTTCAGCCGCACAGACACATACGAGCGTCTAGCATATCCATACAAACGAGTTCGCGGATAAAGGGAGTCACGGGGCATATGAAGCAATGGGCTGGACTGGGAAAGTTCCTCGCGGGGCATATGCAGGTCATCGTTCCGATTTGCGTGGCGCTCGGCGTGCTCTTTCCCCATCAGATCGGCGTACTCAAACCCATCGTTCCCGCCCTCTTCGCCTTTATGACGTTCCAAGGTGCGCTCAGCAACACCTTCCACCAGGTAGCTGAGGTGTTCCGCCGTCCGCTGCACCTGATTTTGGCGCTGCTCGTCTCGGCGGTGCTCATTCCCATAGCAGCCTATGCCATGGGATCGCTGTTCTTTGGCTCCAATCCCAACCTTGTCTGCGGCATCGTGCTCGAGTACAGCGTACCCGTGGCGGTCACTGCCTTTATGTGGATTAGCATGTTCGGCGGCAACGGCCCGCTCGCGCTCACCATTATCCTGACGTCCTCGGTTATCTCGCCTGTGACGATTCCGCTCACGCTGAAGCTCTTGCTGGGTGCCACCGTCTCGATCGATGTGCCGAGCATGATGCAGGACATGGCCTTTATGATCGCCATCCCCGCCGTGCTCGGCATCATGATCAACGAGCTCACGCGCGGATGGGGGCACGAAAAACTCTCCCCCGCGCTCTCGCCCGCCTGCAAGTTCATGATGATGGGCGTTATCGCCTCCAACTCCACCGCCATGAGCGAGTACGTGCTGCACATGAACGCGGTGCGCTTGGAAGTCGCCCTCTTTATTTTGGTCTTCGCCATCAGCGGCTTTGTCGTCGGCATTCTGGTCGCCCGCGCGCTGCATCTGCCATATAGCGAAACGACCACCATGTGCTTTACCTGCGGCATGCGCAATATCTCTTCGGGCGCCGTCATCGCCACGCAATGCTTTCCGGGCGAAGTTGTGTTTCCCGTCATGTGTGGAACGTTGTTTCAGCAGGTGCTCGCCTCGCTTATCGGGCACTTCTTTGAGCGTCTGACCGGCGAGGAGCGCGCCGCCCAGCGCAAGCGCGTCGAGGCCGGCCGCGATGCAATGGCGCGCTAGGAGCCACAGGCGCGAGGCCGAGCCCTTGGCTATGCAAGCGCTTCCAGGCGTGCGCGCAGGCGCTCAGCATCGATATCGAGCGTGGTCTCGGCATTGACTTGGGCCAAACGATAGCCGACAAAGTAGGGCGAAACCACCCAACGCGGCAGCGCCTTGGCAATGGTCCGACCGCCCAGGTGATAGAAGAACAGGTTGTACGACTCTGCGCGACCACCGTGGTGCTCGTTCAGGATATAGCGCAGAGCTACCTGGATCGCATCGGCGAAGAGATCCGCCTCGGCTTGGTCTCTCGTGTCATCGCTGGCGGCGATTCCCTGCGGGGCTGAAACATTGACCTCAAAGAACCCCATAATCGGTTCGGTTGAGATGTTGACCGAGATTCTCCCCTGTTGCCAGACATTGATGCCTTCGAAATTGGCAGAAGTCAGCGAAGTGTAGCCGTCTTCCTGCTCCAAACCCACAATCTGCATGTGCGGATGAACGAGACTACCGCCCGAGAGCGGACCCTTGTTCTTGTACATGAGCACACTGCGATACTGCTGTGAATCGATCATCTGCTGCCAGCAACCCAGGGCAAACCGCATCACATGGTGGAGTTCATCCGGCTCATAGGTCACCAGGTCGGCATCGTGATCGGCCGACTCGATCAGCACGGTTTGACGGGTGGCGCGCAGGGTCTTGAACTTATTCTCGAGCCAAATGCAATCGCCATCACGGCGAATGATGTCGGTGAGCCCCTCCGTGTTGCAAAAGGGGCACGCGGTACCGGGGCGACGGTTGTCGTCGGGCTTGCCGCTCGCCTGCTGAACATCGAATACAAGCGCCACGGGCTACACCTCCAGCGGTACGATCCTTGTGCCATGGAGCTCGGAGACGCCCAGTGCCGCCGCCACGGTATCGCGGTTGGCCGTGGAAATGCCGCCGCCGGGAAGGATGGTCAAGCGGTCGCCCGCACACTCGATAAGACGCGACAGATGCTCCAGGTTGTCCTCGATCGGCGTGCCGGCGGCACCGCCGTGCGTCAGGATGCGTGTGATGCCGCAGTCGGCGAGTGTGTCAATCGCGTCGAGCTGAGCCTCGGGCGAGAGCTGGTCAAACGCCATGTGGAAGGTGATGTCGATGGGCTCACGCTTGCATTCCTCGGTCGCGCAGCCCGCGGCCATCACGAGGGCGCCCAACGTAAGCTCGTCGAGCGCCCATCCGCCAGCGCAGGGCTTGCAGCAGCCAAAGACCAAGCCGTCAACGCCGGCGCTTACGGCAAGGCCCAGGTCCATCTCCATCATGCGCAGCTCGTCTTGGTTGTAATGAAAGTCACCGCCACGCGGGCGAATCATGCACATCACTCGCGCGTCATGCTCGTGAGCATAGCTGACTGTAGCGCTGATAACGCCGGCAGAAGGCGTGGTGCCACCAACGGCAAGGTTGTCGCACAGCTCGATACGCCTTGCACCGGCATCGATAGCCGCCGGCACCCGCTCAAAGTTCTCGGCACAAAACTCGTACAGCATAGATAGACCCCCAAAGACAGCAGATGTTTTCCGACGGGCATTGTCACACATCCCCATGAAGTTGCGGTGGAATAGGGACTCTTTTGGCCTCTGGAGCCCGTATTCAGTCCCTATTTCACCGCAACTTAAAAAGGGGCGCTGACTGAGATAGTCAGCGCCCCTTTTGTTAGGTGGGTTAGCCTCCGAGGTAGGCTTTGCGGACGTTGTCGTCGTGCAGGAGCTCTTGGCCGGTGCCGGTCATGGTGATCTTGCCGGTCTCGAGCACGTAACCGCGTGTGGCGATGGAAAGCGCCATCTGCGCGTTTTGCTCGACCAGAAGCACCGTGGTGCCAGCCTTGTGCAGGTCCTCGACAATCTGGAAGATCTGTTCGATCAGAATCGGTGCCAGACCCATGGAAGGTTCGTCGAGCATAAGCAGTTTGGGGTTACTCATAAGGGCGCGCCCCATAACGAGCATCTGCTGCTCGCCGCCTGAAAGGGTGCCGGCGACCTGGCGACGACGTTCCTTCAGGCGCGGGAACTGCTCGTAGACGCGCTCCAGGCCCGGAGCCACCGTGGACTTGGGCTGCGTATAGGCACCCATCTCCAGGTTCTCCTCAACCGTCATCTGCAAAAAGGCGCGACGACCCTCGGGAACCTGAGCCAGGCCCTTACCAACCAGCTTATCAGCGGGCGTATGGGTAATGTCCTCGCCCATAAACTTGATGGAGCCGGTCTTGGAGCGCAGCAGGCCCGAGACGGTCTTGAGCGTTGTGGACTTGCCGGCACCGTTGGCACCAATCAAGGCCACGATCTCGCCCTCGTTAACGTTAAAGGAGATGTCCTTGATGGCGTGGATGGCGCCGTACCAGACGTTGATGTTGTAGACGGAAAGCATCGGCTCTGCCATTTAGTTCTCCCCCTTATCCTGCTTGCCCAGATACGCCTCGATAACGGCGTCGTTGTTCTGGATTTCCTCGGCCGTGCCCTTGGCGATGACCTTACCAAAGTTAAGCACGCAGATACCCTCGCAAATATTCATGACGAGCGACATGTCGTGCTCAATAAGCATGATGGCAATACCAAAGGTGTCGCGAATCTTAACGATGTTCTCCATGAGCTCGGCGGTCTCGGACGGGTTCATGCCTGCGGCAGGCTCGTCGAGCAGCAGCAGTTTGGGGTTGGTGGCAAGCGCGCGGACGATCTCCAGACGACGCTGAGCGCCGTAAGGCAGCGATCCGGCCTGCTCGTTTGCCAGATGCTCCATATCAAAGATGGACAGCAGCTCCATGGCGCGTTCGTGAGCAGCCTTCTCGTGCTTCCAGTACGTCGGCAGGCGCAGCACGCCCTCAAAACCGGAGTAGCGCTCCTGATTGTGCAGACCGACCTTGACGTTGTCCTCCACCGTCATGGTGTTGAACAGGCGAATGTTCTGGAATGTACGGGCAATACCCATGCGGTTGACCTGATAGACCGACTTGCCCGAGGTGTCCTCACCGTCGAGTAGGATGGTGCCGTGCGTGGGCTGATACACCTTGGTGAGCAGGTTGAAGACCGTGGTCTTACCGGCACCGTTGGGGCCGATCAGACCGGCGATCTCGGTCTTGCCGATAGTCAGGCTAAAGTCGTCGACTGCCTTAAGGCCACCGAACTCAATGCCCAGGTGGATGCACTCGAGTGCCGGGCGCTGACCCAGGTCGCGGTCGGGAACGATGGCGCCAGAAGGATACGGGACCATCTTGCCCTTGTTGAACTCAAACTTACTGGGCATCGGCTGCCACCTCCTTCTTGGAAGCAAAGCGGTCCTTAATGCGTGCGAAGAACGCCTTGAGCTGTGGGTTGTTGGTAAAGACCATGACCAGAATCAACACGATGGCGTAGATGAGCATGCGGTAGTCCGAGAACTGACGGAGCAGCTCGGGGAGCACCGTGAGCAGCGCCGCGGCGATAACGGAGCCGCGCATGTTGCCCAGGCCGCCCAGGACCACGAACACCAGAATGAGGATGGACGTATTGAAGTCGAACTTAGTGGCGGAAAGCTGCGAGAAGTTACCGCCGAACAGGGCTCCGGCAGCACCGGCGAGGGCAGCGGAAACCACGAAGGCGATCATGCGGTACTGGGTAACGGAGATGCCCACGGACTCGGCAGCGATCTTGTTGTCGCGCACGGCAATAATGGCACGACCGGTACGGCTGCGAACCAGGTTGAGCACAATCACGAGCGCGACCATAACCAGAATTGCGCCGGCAAGGAAGGTCGAATAGGTCGACACGCCCGATGCGCCCTGCGCGCCCTTGATGATGGCGGTGCCGTCCTCGAGCAGGTGCAGGTCGTCGATCGTGGAGTTACCCGTGATGTTAAAGATCACATGCAGGCCGCGGGAATCGACGCCCACAATGAGGCAGGTGACGACCTCTTTGATGATCTCGCCAAAAGCCAGGGTCACAATGGCCAGATAGTCGCCGCTCAGGCGCAGGACCGGGATACCGATCAAGAAGCCCAGAATGGCAGCGGCGATAGCGCCGACCACAATGCTGATGATCAGACGCATCGGATCGGACGGAACGGTGCTCTCCAGCGCGACGGCAGTGACGATGCCCGTATAGGCACCGACGCTCATAAAGCCCGCGTGGCCCAGCGACAAGTCGCCCGCGATGCCGACGACGAGGTTAAGGGAGATTGCCATGACGATATAGGCCGTGATGGGAACCAACTGACCGGCGATCATGCGCGGGATCATGTGGTTAGACTGCATAAAGAAGACGATGGCGAACGCCACAACGCACATGGCGTACGTGACAAAGTCGTGACGCGTCTGCTTGTCTTTAAGAAACTTCATAACGCTCACCTATACCTTCTCGGGAACGTACTTGCCCAAGAGGCCGGCAGGCTTGACGAGCAGGACGATGATCAAAACACCAAAGACGATGGAGTTGGCAAGGCTCGTGGAAATGTAAGCCTGCGCCATCGCCTCGATGATGCCGATGAGAATACCGCCGACAAAGGCACCGGGGATGGAGCCGATGCCGCCGAAAACGGCAGCGTCGAAGGCCTTGATGCCAGGCATGGCGCCCGTGGTGGGCTGCAACACCGGCGAGTAGGAGCACAGGAGCACGCCGGCGATGGCGGCAAGGGCGGAGCCGATGGCGAACGTCATCGAGATGGTGCGGTTGACGTTGATGCCCATGAGCTGAGCGGCGGCCTTGTCCTCGGACACAGCGCGCATGGCCTTGCCCATCTTGGTCTTACCTGTAAAGAACATCAGGCCGGCCATGATAACCAGGCAGGCGACGATGGTGACGAGCGAGACGGCGCTTACGTTAAACTTGGCCAAGAACTCCGGCACCGGGAAGGTGACGAGCGAAGTGAAGTTCTTGGGCGTGGCGCCCCACAGAAGCTGCGCGGCGTTCTGCAGGAAGTAAGACACGCCGATGGCCGTGATCAGAACGGCCAGCGGGCCTGCTTGGCGCAGCGGCTTATAGGCCAGACCCTCAATGAGAACACCGAGAACCGTGCAGACCACACAAGAGAGAACTACAGATGCCCAGCCCGGGAGGCCGAGATACGACGTGGCGCAGAACGAGACATAGGCACCGACCATGATGACATCGCCGTGAGCGAAGTTGAGCATCTTGGCGATACCGTAGACCATGGTGTAGCCCAACGCGATGATGGCGTAGACGCTGCCCATGGACAGGCCGTTGACCAGGTATTGGATAAAGACCGTCATGTTCCACATCCCCCTTTCGAATAGGTTTCCAGTTAATGTATGAAACAGGGACGTTACACTGTCCCTAGATACCAAGCAAGCAGGGAAGGCCAAAACCTCCCCTGCTTGGGATCAAAACCGCTCTATGTAAGGCGGCCAATTAGGCCTGCACGTACTTGCCGTCGGTGATGACGTACGCCGTGGGCTCCTTCTGGACCTGGCCCTTATCGTTCCAGGTGAGCTTGCCGGTCAGACCGTCAACGGTAATCTTGAGCATAGCCTTGGACAGCTTCTCGGCGACCTCGGTCGGATCGGCGTCGACACCAAGACCGGCCTCCTTGACGGCCTCGGCCACCGCGTGCACGCCGTCGTAGGCGTCGGCGGCAAACTGGTCGGGGGTATCGCCGTACTTATCCTTGTAAGCGTTAACGAAGTCGGCGTTCTTCTCGTCGTCGGCGGAGAACGGGGTCATGAGCAGCAGACCCTCAGCAAGAGAGGTATCGAAGCCCTCAACGCCCAGGATGCCGTCCATGCCGTCGCAGCCCATCATCTTGACGTCGTAGCCCATGTCCTTGGCGTTCTTGAGCAGGACGGACGCCGGCGTGTAGTAGATCGGCGCAAAGATCATGGTGGCGCCGGCCTGCTTGGCCTTGGTCAGCTGGTTGGTAAAGCTCGTGGCGGAGTCGTCCTTAAAGGTCTCCTCGTCAACAATCTCGAGCTTGGACTCAGCGGCCTGGGCCTTAAAGGAATCTGCGATGCCCGAAGAATAGGCGTCGCCGGAGTTATAGAACAGCACGAACTTCTCGTCCGCATACTTCTGCGCCAGGAACTTGGCAGCGTTGACACCCTGGTTGGGGTCGGTGAAGCAAACCTGGAAGACGCAATCCTTGCCGTCGGTGACGTCCTCGGAGGACGCGGACGGGGTGATCATGAACGTCTTGGGGTCGTTACCGCACTCGGCGGCAACGGCAACCGACGCACCCGTGGTGGTCGGGCCGACGAGGGCCTGCATGCCCCAGTCGAGCAGGGTGTTGAAGGCGTTGACGGCCTTCTCGCCGTCGGCCTGGTCATCCTCGGCCTTGCTGGCAAGCGGCAGCTCCTTGGTCGAGAAATCCTTGCAGCCAAGCTCGACACCCTGGGTAACGGACTTGCCGTAGGACGCGTTGGCGCCGGTCAGCGGGCCGATGGTACCGATCTTAAACGAAGCGTCGCTTGAAGCGGAACCGCTGTCGCCGCCGTTGGAGGAGCAACCAGCCAGAATGGACATCGCCCCCAGACCTGCTGCGCTCGCGATAACGCTCCTGCGATTCATAACAGGGTTCAATGACTTACCGGTGAGGCTCGACATGCGGCTCTCCTCTCAAATCTCGTCGGGTTTCGGTTACCCGACAGGCCATCCTTCGCCGTGTTCGGCGTTCGCAAAATACTAGACGCTTTAGTTAAGGAAAGTGGCGATTATTTCAACTTTTCTTTGGATTTGTCCATTTATCCATAATTCTGCGTATTTCTATTACTTTATGCAGTAATGCCACTTTATTGTGTGAAAGTAATGTTTCCGTTCTGTTACAGGCGTCCCTGCCCTGAATAAAACGGCCTCACCGGTCGCGCTTTATGCGCACTTAGGCGGCGATGTACTTGCCGTCCTGGATCACATAGGCTGTGGCGGGCTTTTCGACCTGGCCCTCGTCATTCCACGTCAGCTCGCCTGTCAGGCCCTCGATCTTGATCTTGCGCATGGCCTTGGCAAGGTCGCCGGCAATGTCGGCACCGTCGGCCGAAATGTCAATCCCCGCCCTATCGATGGCCTCGGCGATGGCGTGGACGCAATCGTAAGCGTCGGCGGCAAACTGGTTGGGCGTCTCGTCGTAGGCATCCTTATAGGCCTTGACGAAGTCGGCATTCTTCTCATCGTCAGCCGAAAACGGGGTCATGAGCAGTACGCCCTCGGCAAGAGAGGTATCGAAGCCTTCCACAGAAAGCAGGCCGTCCATGCCGTCGGTACCCATGAGGGTCATATCGTAGCCCATGTCCTTGGCGTTCTTGAGCAAAACGGACGCCGGCGTGTAGTAGATCGGCGCAAAGATGAGCGTGGCGCCGGCCTCCTTGGCCTTGGTGAGCTGGTTGGTAAAGCTCGTGGAAGAGTCGTCCTTAAAGGTCTCGGTATCGACGATGTCGAGCTTGGACGCCTTGGCCTGCTCGGCAAAAGCGTCGGCAACGCCCGAGCTATACGTATCGCCGGAGTTGTAGAACAGGGCGATCTTGGCATCCGCGTACTTCTCGGCCAAGAACTTTGCGGCGCTGGCGCCCATGGTGGGATCGGTGAAGCAAACCTGGAAAACCGTGGTCTTGTCCTTGGTGACGTCGAGAGACGAGGCCGAGGGCGTGACCATGAGCATATCGTCGGCGATCTCGCCCGAGACGGCGACGGCGGCACCGGTGGTAACGGGGCCGACGAGCGCCTGCATGCCCCAGTCGCACAAGGTATTGAAGGCGTTGATGGCCTTCTCGCCGTCAGCGACGTCATCCTCGGACTTAAGCGAGAGTTTGAGGTCCTTGGTCGAGAAATCCTTGGCGGCGAGCTTGGCACCCTTCTCGGCCGAAACGCCATAGGTTGCCGCGGCGCCGGTCAGAGGGCCGATGACACCGATCTTGAAGGTCTTGCCGTCATCGGCGGAGCCGCCGTCCGAGCCACCCGACGAGCAACCAGCGAGTGCCGCGGTGCTACCGAGCGCCGCAGCGCCAGCCAAGAAACTCCTGCGGTTAAGTACGTTGTTGATGCTAAACATGGTGTCCCCCTTTTCGCTGGCCGCGGTGCGGCCGTCTTGCGGTACAGGGCAAACCTTATGGTGCAAACGTTGACAGTTTGTTACGGAAGTTCGTTTGTAGCGAGCGTGTTTCCAATGTTTCCGCAGCGTTTCGGGGGTGGCGTTTTGTGCTGCTCCCGCTGCCAGGCAAGCACGCGCCCGCACTTCACGCTAGAATGCACTCAACCTTTAAGCGGTTAATCCATCCATAAGATGCACGAAGGAGCTATCTATGAGCGAACCCCTGCGCACCGTGAACGTCGGCCTCATCGGTCTGGGAACCGTCGGCGGCGGCGTGGCCCGTCTGATCAAGAGCCACCACGATGAGTACCTGGCCGCCTACGGCATCGACCTTAAGCTGACCCGCGCCTGCGCGCTTGCCTGGGAGCAGGCCGAAGCCGCCGGTATTGAGCGCGAGGCCTTTACGAGCGACTGGCACGACGTCGTCACCGACCCCGCCGTCGATATCGTCGTCGAGCTCATCGGCGGCGAGCACCCCGCGACCGAAATCTTCACCACCGCCTTCGAGAATGGCAAGCACGTCGTCTCTGCCAACAAGGCCCTGCTGGGCCGTCATGTCGAGACGCTCGCCGAGAAGGCGCGCGCGTGCGGCGTGCAGATTAAGTGCGAGGCCAGCTGCGGCGGCGGCATCCCCATCGTGAGCACGCTCGAGCACGACCTGGTGGGCAACAAGATCCTGACCATCGCTGGCATTCTCAACGGCACCACCAACTACATCCTGTCGCGCATGGACGCCGAGGGCGCCGATTACGCTGACGTGCTCGCCGACGCCCAGGCAAAGGGCTATGCCGAGGCCGACCCGTCCGCCGACGTCGACGGCTTCGACGCCGCCAGCAAGACGGCAATCCTCGCTTCCATCGGCTTTGGCACCCGCGTGACCACCGACGATGTCTACCAGCAGGGTATCCGTACCATCGGCGCCGAAGACATTGCCCAGGCCCGCGAGCTCGGCTACACCATCAAGCTGCTGGGCATCGCACGCAACACCGACGCTGGCGTCGACGTCCGCGTGCATCCCACGCTGATCCCCGCCGACCACATGCTTGCCAAGGTCAACGGCGCCATGAACGCCGTCTACGTGGTAGGCGACGCCGTGGGCGAGACCATGTTCTACGGTGCCGGCGCAGGCTCCTTCCCCACCGCAAGCGCCGTCGTGGGCGACATCCTGTCGCTCTCCGAGCAGATCAGCCGCGGCGTGGCTCCGCTGCCCGAGATTGAACCCTATGGCCACAACCTCGCCTTTAAGCCCATGGACGAGCTCCAGACCAAGTACTATGTGCGCCTGAAGGTCGCCGACCGCGTGGGCGCCCTGTCCGAGACGGTCGACATCTTTGCCAAGCACAACATCTCGATCTCGCTCATCAACCAGGTCGAGGACGGCAAGTCGGGCGTCAGCGATGCCTGCTCGGTCATCTTCCTGACGCACCGCGCGCTCGAGAAGGACGTCCAGGCTGCCGCCGCCGAGCTTGCCAGCGTCGACTGCGTGGCCGAGGTCGCCAACGTCCTACGCATCGAGGACGTTGAGGCTTGGACCGAAGGCGTCATGGCCAACTAGTCCACTACTTCGAACCTCAACGAAGCTCAACGCAAAAGGCGCGTTGCCTGCATCAACCGCAGGCAGCGCGCCTTCTATTATTTGGACGGAACCCGTATCCCGACATTCCTTGCTACTTGCCGTCGTCGTCCTGGGCCTCATCGCGTGCATAGAGCTCCAGCATGCGGCGGCGGTATTCGCGCACGGCGAGCTTGGCGCGCTCCAGACGGCGGCGCTCGCGTGGGGTCAGCTCGGATGGGTCGACCTCGTCTCCATAGGTCTTATCGGCAAGTAGGTGCGCCGCGTCCACGATGCGGGCATCGATGTGGCCGCTCGCCGCCTCGGCGGAAAGACGCTCGGCAATCGCATCGAGCGTAGGCAGGCCCTCGAATACGCGACCATGGCCATGCGAAGTCAGCAGCTCATGCTCGCGCGCGAGCAAGCTCGCTAAGTCGTGGTGGGCGCGCAGGATGTCGAGCGCATCGGATGGATGCTCGGCAACTTCTGCCACGGCGGCGACCGGCGCGGCATCCACCACGCGGTAGAAGAGCTGCGCGAGCAATGGCATCAAGAACACCGTGATGGCGCCGGCGGCAACCATAACCGACGCGATGTCTTGCGACAGCGCGCCCGCGTTGACGGCAACGCTCGTCACGGCAACGATGATCGGCAGCGCCGTGGTGCAGTACAGGGCCACGGTAATGCGACCATACGCCGACACATCGCGCGTCGCAGGGCAAATGCTCATAGAAATAAGAATGGGCACGGCACGAATAATCAGCAACGCCACGATAAAGCCCACGAGCAGACCCGGGCGCGACGCCACGGCCGTCAGGTCGATCTTTGCGCCCGATACGGTAAAGAACACCGGAATCAAAAAGCCGTAGGCCAGGCCGTCGAGCTTGGTCTCGAGCGTATGGTTGCCCTCGGGGATGATGTAGCGCAAGACAAAGCCGGCGGCAAAAGAACCCAACACAATGTCGAGATCAAAGACGGCCGAGAAAGCCACGAGTGTGACCAGGATGAGCACCGTCAGGCGCACGAAGGTCTGCGACGTGGTATCGGCGCGTTCCTCGACAAACGCAAAGAAGCGGCTGCCGACGCGCTTGGAGCGGCTTGGGACCACGGCAAGCAACACGCAGACCACCGCAAACAGGCCAAGAATCACGAGCGTTTGGATGCCGGTACGGGCAGACAGCAGCACCGACATGGCAAGCACGGGGCCGAGCTCGCCCCAGGTGCCATACGCGAGAATCGAGTCGCCCACGCGCGTTCCGACAAGTGAACGCTCACGCATGATGGGCACGAGCGTGCCGAGCGCCGTAGAAGTGAGGGCAAGCGTCACGGCGATACCGTCGAAATGGCTGACCGAGAACCACGGGGTAAAGCGCACGGCAAGCCAGGCGATACCAAACGTGACGACCCACGTTGCCAAGCCGTAGCGCCCCTCGACACCCGTGATGCTCTTGGGATCGATCTCAAAGCCGGCAAGCAGGAACAAAAAGGCCAGACCGAGCTCGGACACAAGCGAGACCTCGGCATCTACATGGATGACGCCGAGCATATGGGGTCCCAGCACCGCGCCGAGCACGAGCAAAAAGACCGTCTCGGGAACGGGTTTTCCAGGAATCGCCGAGGCGATAAAGGGGCTTGCAAAGGCCACGAGTGCGATGATGGCGAGCGAAACGAATGCCATGTGATGCCTTTCTCTTGTTTGCGCTTCACTGTAGCACCCTCGCCGTCCTCACCGCGCCGCGAGCTGTCGTATCATAGTGAGGTTTACAAACATGTGGCTCAAGGCGACCGCAGGGCAGACCCCGCAAACCGACCGCTGCCGCATACCGTACCGTACGCCCAACCGATCAGGAAGGCAGGAACCAATGGTCTCTCGTATCTACGTGGAGAAGAAACCCGGGTTCGACGTCGAGGCTCAGCAGCTCAAGGGCGAGCTGACCGAAATTCTCGGCATCAAGGGCATCGAGGCCCTGAGGATCATCAACCGCTACGACGTCGAGGGCATCGACGAGGAGCTTTTCCGCTCCTGCGTGCCGACCGTCTTTAGCGAGCCCCAGGTCGATGTGACCTACGACGAGCTCCCCGCAAGCGATGGCGCCGTCTTTGCCGTCGAATTCCTGCCTGGCCAGTTTGACCAGCGCGCCGACTCCGCCAGCGAGTGTGTGCAGCTCATCAGCCAGGGCGAGCGCCCCGCCGTGCGCTCCGCCAAGGTCTATATGATCTCGGGCGCTCTGGACGAGGCCGCCATCGATGCCATCAAGCACTACGTGGTGAACCCCGTCGAGGCGCGCATCGCCTCGCTCGACCTGCCCGAGACGCTGTACATGGAGACCCCCGAGCCCCAGCCCGTCGAGGTGCTCGACGGCTTCCGCGAGCTCGACGAGGCCGGCCTTGCCGCCTTTATCGCCGATCGCGGCCTTGCCATGGACGAGGCGGACATCGCCTTCTGCCAGCAGTACTTCCGCGATGAGGACCGCGACCCCACCATCACCGAGATCCGCGTGATCGACACCTACTGGTCCGACCACTGCCGCCACACCACCTTCGGCACCGTCCTGGACGACGTGACGATCGACGACGCCGTGGTGCAGCAAGCCTTCGACCGCTACATGGAGATGCGCCACGAACTCGGCCGCGACGCCAAGCCCGTCTGCCTCATGGACATGGGCACCATCGGCGCCAAGTACCTTAAGAAGACCGGCGTCATGACCGATGTCGACGAGTCCGAGGAGATCAACGCCTGCACCGTCAAGGTGAAGGTCGATGTCGATGGCGAGGACCAGGACTGGCTGTTCCTCTTTAAGAACGAGACCCACAACCACCCGACCGAGATCGAGCCCTTCGGCGGTGCCGCCACCTGCGTGGGCGGCGCCATCCGCGACCCGCTCTCGGGCCGCAGCTATGTGTACCAGGCCATGCGCGTCACCGGCGCCGGCGACCCCACCGTCCCGGTTTCCGAGACGCTCGAGGGCAAGCTGCCGCAGCGCAAGCTCGTGACCACTGCCGCCGCCGGCTACTCCAGCTACGGCAACCAGATCGGCCTTGCCACCGGTCAGGTCAACGAACTCTATCACCCCGGTTACGTGGCCAAGCGCATGGAGGTTGGCGCCGTCGTGGGCGCTACCCCGGCAAACCACGTTCGTCGCGAGTGCCCTGCCCCCACCGACAAGATCATCCTGCTGGGCGGCCGCACCGGCCGCGATGGCATCGGTGGCGCCACCGGCTCCTCCAAGACCCAGAACACCGAGTCCATCGAGACCTCGGGTGCTGAGGTCCAGAAGGGCAACGCCCCTGTCGAGCGCAAGCTGCAGCGCCTGTTCCGCCGCGGCGACGCCTGCCGTCTGATCAAGCGCTGCAACGACTTTGGCGCCGGCGGCGTCTCGGTCGCCGTGGGCGAGCTTGCCGACGGCCTGTATGTCGACCTTGATACCGTGACCAAGAAGTACGACGGCCTGGACGGCACCGAGCTCGCTATCTCTGAGTCCCAGGAGCGCATGGCCTGTGCCGTCGCCGACGGTGACGTCGAGGAGTTCATGGGCTACGCCGCTGAGGAGAACCTCGAGGCGACCGTTATCGCCGAGGTTACCGCCGAGCCGCGCATGCGCATGGCCTGGAACGGCGTCGCCATCGTCGACCTGTCCCGCGAGTTCCTCAACTCCAACGGCGCACCCAAGCACCAGGTCGCCCACGTGTGCGCCCGTAGCGTGTGGCAGCCAAGCTGGGCCGGCACCACGCTCGCCGAGCGCATGACCTCGCTTGTCACCGACCTCAACGTCGCTTCCAACAAGGGCCTTTCCGAGCGCTTCGACTCCACCATCGGCGCCGCGACCGTGCTCATGCCCTTTGGCGGCAAGACGCAGCTCACCCCCAGCTCGGCCATGGTCGCCAAGTTCCCCGTGGACGGCGAGACCACCACGGCGAGTGCCATGGCATGGGGCTTCAACCCCTATCTGATGGAGGCCGACCAGTTTGCGGGCGCCTACCTGTCCGTGGTCGAGTCCATCGCCAAGCTCGTTGCCGCCGGCTTTGAGCACAAGCGCGCCTACCTCTCCTTCCAGGAGTACTTCGAGCGCCTGCGCACCGAGGCAGAGCGCTGGGGCAAGCCCATGGCCGCCGTCCTGGGTGCCCTTATGGCCCAGGTCGACCTGGGTGCCGGCGCCATCGGTGGCAAGGATTCCATGAGCGGCTCGTTTGAGGACGAGGCCGGCGAGCTCAACGTTCCGCCGACCCTGATCAGCTTCGCCGTCGCCGTGGGCAAGGCCGCCCGCGCCGTCTCGCCCGAGTTCAAGGGCCTCACGCACCGCGTCGTCCGCATCGCCCCCGCCATCTATGGCGAGGACTACCGCCCCGATGCTCAGCAGCTGCTCGCCGCGTTTGACGCCGTCGAGGCGCTCACTGCTACCGGCAACGCCCTGGCCATCTCCACGCCCGGCTACGGCTGCGGCGCCGAGAGCCTCTTTAAGATGTGCGTCGGTAACCAGATCGGTATCGAGCTTGCCGAGGATGTAGACGTGGAGAGCCTCTTCACCCCGCTCTACGGCAGCTTTATCGTCGAGCTCGCCGAGGATGCCGAGCTGCCCGAGGTCGCCGACGGCGTTGTCGTCGAGCCCCTGGGCACCACCGTCGAGGGCTATGTCATCGACACCGGTTCCGAAGTCATCGAGCTCTCCGAGCTCCAGGAGGCCTGGGAGAGCGGCATCGAGGGCGTCTTTGCCTACCGCAGCGCCGGCGAGACCGCCGAGGTCGAGACCATCGACTTCCGCGCCAAGGACATCCACGTGTACGGCGGCGCCAAGATCGCCCGCCCGCGCGTGGTTATCCCCGTGTTCCCCGGAAACAACTGCGAGTACGATAGCGCCCGCGCCTTCCGTGCCGCCGGCGCCGAGGCCGACACCTTCGTGATCAACAACCTCACGCCCGAGGCCGTCGCCGAGAGCACCCACGAGCTTGCCCGCCGCATCCGCGCAAGCCAGATCGTCATGATCCCCGGCGGCTTCTCGGGCGGCGACGAGCCCGACGGCTCCGCCAAGTTCATCACGGCGTTCTTCCGCGCTCCCGAGGTCACCGAGGCAGTCCGCGACCTGCTCAAGGCCCGCGATGGCCTGATGCTGGGCATCTGCAACGGCTTCCAGGCCCTGATCAAGCTCGGCCTGGTGCCCTACGGCGACATCGTCGACGCCACGCCCGATGCGCCCACGTTGACGTTCAACACCATCGGTCGCCACCAGAGCCGTCTGGTGCGCACCCGCATCTCGTCCAACTTGTCCCCGTGGCTGTCGCAGTGCAGCCTGGACGACCCCTACACCGTCGCCATCAGCCACGGCGAGGGCCGCTTTGTCGCCAATGACGATGTGCTCGCCCAGCTGATCGCCAACGGCCAGGTCGCCACGCAGTACGTGGGCGAGGACGGCAAGCCCAGCATGGATCTCTCCGTCAACCCCAACGGCTCCGCACTCGCCATCGAGGGCATCACGAGCCCCGACGGCCGCGTCCTGGGCAAGATGGGCCATGCCGAGCGTCGCGGCGACAACCTGTACCGCAACGTGCCCGAGCATGTCCCCGGCGATAAGTTCATGCCGATCTTTGAGAGCGGCGTGGCCTACTTCGCTTAAACCTTTCCCATCGGGTACAATCCCTTCGGGTAACAACACCCGCCACCGACACATCCGGTGGCGGGTTCTTTTTTGCTTCGCGCATGTAGGAAGGACATCATGGAAAGCCGCAAGCCGTATCTCGCCACCCTGCCCGGACTCATCCTGGGCTGTCTTGTTTGCTGTGCACTCTGGGGATCGGCCTTTCCCTGCATCAAGATCGGCTACGCACTCTTTGGTATCCCGGCGCACGACAGCGCTTCGCAGCTGCTCTTTGCAGGTTTACGCTTTACGCTTGCCGGCGCCCTGGTTATCGTTGGGATGAGCGCGGCCCAACGCCGCCCCCTCATACCGCAAGCGCGCGACATCAAGCCCATCTTTGTCTTGTCGCTCTTCCAGACTATCGGGCAGTACTTCTTTTTCTATCTGGGCCTCTCGCGCGCCAGCGCCATGTCGAGCTCCATCATCGAGGCCAGCGCCAACTTCCTCGCAATCCTCTTTGCCGCCCTGGCATTTCACACCGAGAAGCTCAATACGGCCAAGGTGCTTGGCTGTGCGCTGGGCTTTGCCGGCGTCGCGCTCGTCAACCTTTCGGGCGCAGATGGCACCTTTGGCTTCAGGCTCGATGGCGAGGGCTTTATCCTAGCCTCCACTGTCGCGGGTGCTCTTTCGACCTGCCTGATCGGCATCTTCTCGCGCAAGCACGACGGTGTTTTGCTTGCCGGCTGGCAGTTTTTAGTCGGCGGCCTGGTCCTCACCGCCATCGGCTTTTTGATGGGTGGCGCGCTCTCCCCCACGGCGATTGTCCCCGCCATCGTGCTCATCATCTACATGGCGCTTATCTCCGCGGTCGCCTACTCGCTGTGGTCGCGCCTGCTTGCCGTCAACCCCGTCAGCCGCGTCTCGGTCTTTGGGTTTATGAACCCCGTCTTTGGTGTGCTGCTGAGCGCGCTACTGCTCGGCGAAGGCGCGGGCACGAGCCCCGTTACCGTCATCGTTGCCCTGCTGTTGGTCTGCGGCGGCATCATCATCGTCAACAGGCCCAAAAAAGCCTAGCGAGCTCACCTTTTTAGGGAGGGCATTCGCATACTTTAGCTTAATGGAGCACACTGGTTCTCGTTGATTTCGTACCGAGTCGCGGCGGCAGACGCCCGTCTTGCCGCACCGCGCCTGGGCATTATGGCCGGCGGCCCCCCACAAACGCAAAAGGGGCGCACGACCAAACACGGTCGTGCGCCCCTTTTCTAGCGTATTTGTACGCCGGCTTTCTTTTTCTCGGCCTTGACGCGATAGAGCTCTGCATCGGCAGCGCGAAGTAAGTCTTGCCAGGTATCAACGCTATCGCCGACCCGCGCGCAACCGATGGACATCCGCAATGCATACGGCACCTCGGCATGCGCGAGCTCGTCGTTGATTGTCGCGCACAGATGCATGATATCCTGTTCCGCCGCTGCCTTTTGGAGCACCACGAACTCATCGCCACCATAACGCGCGATAAAGCCACCAGACGCCGAGCAGACCTCTTTGAGCGCAGCGGATATTACCTGAAGAGCATGGTCACCCTCCACATGTCCATAGCGATCGTTAATCTGCTTAAAGCCGTCAGCGTCCATCATAAGCAGATATACATCTTCGGCCTGATCCACATTTGAAAAGAGCGACAGCATATAGGTCTCAAAACGGTTACGGTTGTTGAGTCCAGTCAACGGGTCAGTCGAGATTAGTTGCTCCTGATAGACGATATAGAGCAGCAGGATGCTCAGCGTTATACCGAAGCAAAGGCCCGGTACCGAAAACAAAACCTGGAAGGTACCGCCCACCAGAGCGGGAACCGCAAAAAAGGCGAGGGTGCGATAAATGGCCTTCTTTTGCAAGCTTTCGACTTTTCGAGCCTGAATAAAGGCATGCAAGGACGTATATATGACGTAGCAGTAGCTAACGATAGGCTGAATCATATAAAGCGCTCCGCGACGATATACGCCCTGCGTATCGATATAGAACATAGTGTGCGTCCAGTAGCTGGTAAATGCCAACACGACCACCAAAGCGGTTGGCAACGTTAAAAGTATCACCCTATAGGGCGTGGTCAGAAGCCGTGAGCCCTGCATCGTCTCGGAATAGAAAAACCAAATGAGGCACGCGATGGCGAACAGCGAAAACGAAACCGCGTTGGAAATCCAGTTGGCCGTGATGCCTACAGGAGTGCTCACGCCGTCCGAGAGCGTCCAGATCATATCGAAGAAAATGTAGGCAGCAGACGTGTAGCCCAGCATGCTAAACAAAAGCTGCTGGGTGCTCGAGAACAGGGAGCGACGACTTCGTACGGCAAGTCCGATAAGAATAATCATGCACAGCAGGAATATCTCGATCTTGAGTGCCTTAATCACCAGGTGCCATTCCCTCTATATCCAAGTGGCCAGAATCGCCCGAGTCGCGCCCAGGCGCCAAACGCCCCTTTCTCTGCAGGGGTAAGGGGAATAATAGCAAAGCGCCCGAACATCACTGCAAAACAGTTTCCGTTCGGGCGCTCGGACGGCGCGAACTGCACGCCGGAATCAATTATCGGTAACGGCCGTTACTCGCCGTCGATGTCGGTCGCGACGGCCTCCTCAATAGCCTCGACGCCTTCGACCGACAGATCCTCTTTGCCGTGGCAGAACTTCTTATCGACCCAGCCAGTCAGAATCGGGGCCATGATTGCCGTGATGATGACGGCAGTGGCGATCTGCGCATACGCGGTGGGCGCAAGCTCGGCATAGCGCGGAGCGACCTCGGCGAGGGCGACCGGCGTGGTCATGGCCGTGCCGGCAATGGTGGAGCAGGCAACGGCCGCCTTGCCGTTGCCGCCACACAGGTGCTCGAAGGCAAAGGTAATGGGACCGACGATAAAGAGCGTGATGAGGCCCAGCAGGATGCCCGAAATGCCGCCGGTGATGAAGCTCGAAAGGCTCATGGACGCACCGAGCTGAAAACCGATGACAGCGATCGCGGGATTGGCGCCGGGGACCAGCAGGTTCTTGATAAACGGGAACAAGTTGCCCAGGACCATGCCGATAACAAGCGGCAGGATGGATCCGATGATAGTGCCGACGGGGATGTTGGCGAGACCCGAGACACCGAGGATGATCATCGTGACGGCGGGGCCGGCCGTAAAGAACAGGATACCGACGGCGCCCTGCTCGGACTCATCGCCGAACTCGCCCATGATGCCCGTATAGAGCGCCATGTTGCAAAACGTGATGCCGCCGATGATAGACACGGAGCTCAGACCCAGGAAGTTGTCGTTAAAGAAATATGCCACGCCCAGGCCGAGAGCCGCTGCGACGACCAGCTTGGGGATCAGCACGACGATACCGGTCTTGATGGCGCCCGGCGTGGACTTAAAGCTGATACCGGCGCCCACAAACAGCAGGATCGCGGCGACGATGGTATTGGACCCACCGCGGCAGGCAGCCGTAAAGAAGCCGCCGATCTCAAAAACCTGCGGGCAGAAGGTGTTTAGCAAAAGACCGACGATCATGGGATAGATCATGATGTCGCCCGGGATGCGCGGGACCTTGAATTTCTTTTGCTCGTTGGCGGTTGCTTCCTGTGCCATGAAACCCCCATTTCCGCTGACGGGGTACAAAAGCCCACGTCACGCTTTGCTACAGTAAAGTTTGACCATGGTACCAGAAGTAATAGACCAGCTCGGTGAAAAATTCTACAAGTTGGGATGGAACGAGATTCGGCGCCCGCGACGCCAGCCCTATATAAGGCTCAAGACAATATAGAGTACGATGCCCGAGACGCAGCACCACAGCATCGATTTTGTCTTGATTGCCACCGCCACGACACCGGCAGCCGCAATCCAGGGAATCAAGCCCTGCCACAAGCCGGCGTCGAAAGCGCCAGGGCTTATCAAATCGTTAGCGACCAGTGCCGCAAAGGCAGCGGGCGGAATATAACCCAAGGCCTCGGTAACGCGGGGCGACAGCGTTCTCCCGCGCAAGGCAAACACTGGGGCAATGCGGAAAAATGCGATGGCCGCCCACGACGACAGCCACAGGACCAAAAACTCATTAACGGGCATCGCGAGCATCCCTTCCTTCGGCGAGAGCATCGCACACAAGCGCCGCGGCAACGCCGACGAGCACGCTTGCAGGCACGGCGATATTCGTCCACCCCAAGAACTTGCATACGGCGACGGACACCGCGCCCGAAACCGCCGCGACAACGTTGCCGCGCGACAGCCGCTGCGAAAAGAGCAGGCAGATAAAGAGCGAGGTGCAGACAAAAGCTGCAATGGCGGTGGGAACATCGACAACGGCGCCGACGATGGCGCCCATCGTACACGAAACGCCCCATGTTGCGATGAGGATCACGTTGAGCACAAAGGACTCGCGCGGGCCCCAATCCTCCCCTTCAACCAACTTGGCAAGCGAGATGCCATATGCCTCCTCGGTAAGTGTCGCGGCAACAGCCAGCGTCTGACGCTTCGAGGCACCCGTCAGATGCGGCGCGATCGATGCCGAGTAAAGCGCAAAACGCGAGGAGATGGCGGCAACGCTCGCGATAATCGAAGGCGCCGGTACACCCGCCAGCCAAAGATTGCAGATCATAAACTGGCCGCTGCCCGTCACAAACGTGCTGCTCAGGGCAAAGACCATCCAGGGCTCCATTCCCGTCTGCCCCATGATCATTCCGCACGGCGCGCCTATTGCAACATAGGTAAGCATCACTGGCCAGACGGTTCTAACGATTTTGAGCACCATACGCTTCTCATCCTGACAAGGTCTCCGAACCGCATGTAGCGACACGGCAGAATCATCATCCGACAGCAACCGAGTTCACCTACAATTGCCACCGGATCGAAAGACACAACTTTTTAGGAAGTCATTATGACAGCTATCGATCGAGACCGGGCGCGCGCGGCCTTCAAAAGCTACACCGATGCCTACGACGCCACCAACCCACGCATCGCGCTCAAAATCGAGCATACGTACCACGTGGCCGAGGCATGCGATGCCGTAGCGCGCGAGCAGGGCTGGTCGTCAGAAGATATTGACCTGGCATGGCTTTGCGGCCTGCTACACGATATGGGCCGCTTCGAGCAGCTGCGACGCTGGGACACCTTTAAGGACGCCGAGAGCATGAGCCATGCGGCGCTGGGCATCGAGGTCCTCTTTGGCGAGAATCCCGCCGATGCACCCGCCGTAACGAGCATCCGCGACTTTATCGATGACCCGGCAGAAGATGAGCTCATCCGAGCGAGCATTGCCTATCACAGCGATTTCCGTCTACCCGCGCAGCTCGACGTGCGCACGCGAAGCTTCTGCGATATCGTGCGCGATGGTGACAAGATCGACATTATGCGCACCATCGCCGACAGCACCGTCGACACTATCCTCAAGGTGGACGAGAAGACGTTTCTCGGCAGCCGTTTCTCGTCGCCGACACTTGCCGCCTTTGACGAGCACCGCTGCGTCGCACGCGATGAGCGCGATGAGCCCGCCGACTTCTTGGTGGGGCTTATCTGCTTTATGTTTGAGCTCGTCTATCCGGCAAGCCGTGCGCTGGCGCGCGAACAGGGTGATATCCACCGCCTGCTCGACGCGCCCTTTGGCATTACACAGCCCTTTACCGACCCCGCCACGCAGGCAACCTGGAGCCGCCTAAAGGACGAGATGCGCGACTGGCTGGCGCGCGCCTAGCGCTCAAGCTGGGCCAGCAGCTCCTCGACGACCTCGACGGCGTCCCCAACAACCTTGTACTGGGCAGCGCCGAAAATGGGGGCATCCGGGTCCTCATTGATGGCGATAATGCACTCCGCCCCACCGATGCCGGCAAGATGCTGGATGGCGCCCGAAACACCGATACTCACGAGAAGCTTGGGCGAAACCGATACGCCGGTCTGGCCAATCTGATGGCGATACTCCAACCAGCCGGCCTCCACGACAGGTCGCGTGCAACCAAGCTCGGCTCCCAGAGCCTCGGCGAGCCTTCGCATCAGCGGCAGGTTTTTCTTGGAACCAATGCCGCGACCCACCACGACCAGGCGCTCGGCATCGGCGATCGAAGCCTGCCGCCCCCACTCCTCGGCGGGAATCGAGATCTCGACACGGGCCTTAGCATCATCCGCAAGCGATATCTGGGTGATCGTGCCAGAGCGGTTGTAGTCAAAGTCGGGCGCCTTAAAGATGCCGGGACGAACCGTTGCCATCTGGGGACGATGATTGGGGCAGACGATGGTGGCCATTAGGTTGCCGCCAAACGCCGGACGCGTCTGTTGCAGCAGTCCCGTCTCCGTATCCATCGAAAGTACGGTGCAGTCAGCCGTAAGGCCCGTCTGCAAGCGCACGGCAACGCCGGGTGCCAGTTCGCGGCCAAAGGCGGTCGCACCGTATAGGATGGCCTCGGGTTTGCATTCGGCTACCAAATCGCAGATCAAGCGGGCGTAGACCTCCGCATCGTTTTGGCGCAGGCGCTCGTCGCGACAGGCCAGGACTTCGTCGGCGCCCGCGCAAACCAGATGCTCCAGGTCGCCGAGAGAACCCTCGGGACCCATACCGACCAGTGCCACCAGACGGCAGCCGCGCGCATCGGCAAGCTCGCGGCCCTTGCCCATAAGCTCATAGGCAACGGGAGTCACCGTATCGTGCTCGTCGGTCTGCACGAATACCCAAATGTCTCGATACGCATCGAGGTCAACCGCACCAGCGGCCTCGTCACGCTCGATCGAGATAGCGTTGACAGGGCAGGCGTCGACGCACCCACCGCATAGGATGCAGCCGTCGGTTACGCGGGCGCATCGGCTGGGTCGCTCGCCTTCCACTACGATGCCGCCCGAGGCACAGGCGCGAACGCAGCGACCGCAGCCGATACAGGCTTCGCTATCGATAATCAGTCCGCTCATCTATGCCATCCCCTCGATAATCTTGGCAAGTTTTGCCGCCTGCTCGGACGCCGTTCCGTCAACGTCCTCGCACGTTTGGTCACGGTCGGGCACAAACGAGCGCACGACCTGTGTCGGCGACCCGGCAAGACCGCAACGCGCGGGGTCGGCGTTCACGTCGGCGGCACTGACCACGCGCACGTCCGCCTCCTCCGCCGCGCGAATACCGGCAATACTCGGCATACGCAACTGGCCAATCTCCTTGGCAGTCGTCATCACGCACGGCATCTCAAGACACACCGTCTCCTCGCCGGCATCGCAGCCGTGAACAAGCGCCAGTGAGCCACAGGTCGTAAAGCCCGCGCTTTGCACGCAGCTCACGTCGGTCACACAGGGAATCTCAAAAACACCGGCAAGCTCGGGGCCAATCTGGGCCGTATCGCCATCCACCGCCATCTTGCCGCAGATGAGCAGGTCGAAGTCCTCGTCGAGCGCCTCGATGCCGCACTTGAGGGCATAGGTGGTTGCCAGGGTATCGGCACCTGCAAAGGCGCGATCGGTCAGCAGCAGCGCGTCGTCGGCACCTCGAGCGATGCAGTCGCGCAGCAGCGACTCGGTCGCGGGGATGCCCATCGACACCACCGTCACGCGCACGTCCATGCCAAAGCCGATAAAGTCGTCCTTCAGCGCCAGCGCGCATTCCAGAGCGCTCGCATCGAACGGGTTAATGACCGCCTGCTTGCCATCACGCACGATGGTATTGGTCTTGGGGTCCATCTTGACCTCGGTGCTGCCCGGCACGGCCTTAACGCACACCACCATATGGAAATCACTCATATTCACGCGCCCCCTTTCTGGACGAGTTCATCCAAGAGCTTCTCCGCAAACAGGTTGCCGCGACCCAGCTGGCCGGCAGGATCGAGCTGGAGCTTGAGCTGCGCCGACTCGACCATGGCCTCGTGGCCGTACATCGTCTCCAAGAAGCCAGCCTTGATCTTGCCGACGCCGTGTTCGGCGGAGACGGCGCCGCCCATAGCCGTTACCTCCGCAGCCCACTGGGCAAACAGCTCGCCACCGCGACGGTAGTCCTGCGCATCGCGCGGCAGGATGTTCACATGCAGATGGTTGTTACCGATGTGCCCCCAGGCAGCAGATTCAAGCCCGCTTTCGGCCAGTGCGCGGCGATAGAGGACCACGACATCGGCAAGGCGTGCATTGGGCACCGACATGTCCGAACCCAGTTTGGTGATGGTGGGATCCGTGCGGCGACGCTCGTCGATAAGCATATTGACGCTCTCGGGGACCGCATGGCGGAAGAACCGCTGGCACTCGCGATCAACCTCGGTGCGCGCGACCCATGTCGCATCGTCGCAGCCACCCGCAAACTCGAGCACCCATCCCAGGTGGTACAGTTCCTCGGTCGCCTGGGCCTCGTCATCGCAGTCGAGCTCCACGTACACACAGACCTTGGCCTCTTTGTCGAGCGCCGGCAGCGAGGCAAACGCCGTCGACTGCTCGCGCTGGCGACGTAGAATATCCAGGGCGCCAGCGTCGAAGTACTCGATGGCAGCCGCATGGGACAGGACGGGACGCACGGAATCGGTAAAGGACACGGCCTTGTCTTCGCTATCGAAAAAGCAGCTCACACCCCAAACGACCGCAGGCGCCGCCTGCAGGGCAATCTCGAGCTCGGTGATAACGCCGAGCGTGCCGCAAGCACCGATAAAGAGGTCGATGGCGTCCATTTCGTCCGCAACGAAATAGCCTGAGGCATTTTTTGTCTTGGGCATGGTATAGCCGGGAAGATCGAGCTCGAGCGTACGGCCCACTGCCGTCACGAGCGACAGGTGGCGGCCCTGGGCAAAAGCCTCGCCGCGCTGAAGCTCAAGCAAATCGCCATCAGCCAGCGCGACGTGGAGTCCCGTGATATGTGGGCGCATGGGACCGTAGGCGTAGCTGCGGGCACCAGAGGCGTTACATGCCGCCATGCCGCCCAGACAGGCAGATGCCTCGGTGGGATCGGTGGGAAAGAACTGCTCGGGGGCCTCTTGGAACTCCTCGTAGGCCTCAAGCGATGCCTGGTCCCAACCAGCAGTCGGCAGCACCTTCTTGCTCAGCTGCTTGCGCAGCTCCGAGAGCACAACGCCCGGCTCCACGCGCAGCAAAAATTGGCCTTGTTCATCGCGGCGAAGGCCCAAGTAGCGATTCATACGGGAAGTATTGAGGATATGCCCGCCGTGGGGCACGGCACCGGCGGCAAGGCCGGTTCGGGCGCCCTGAACCGTTACCGGGACACGCTCGGCATGGAGCTTTTCCAAAATGGCACGGACCTCGTCTTCCGTTGTCGGAAACGAGATGCTCGAGGCCTCGCCCGACGTGCGAGACTCATCGCGGCCATACTCTTCGAACTCGTCGGTGAAGGGTTTGATGGTTGCAGACACGCGAACTCCCCCTTTAGCTAACTACAGTGTTTGCAGGGAGATGTTACCGCATCGTTTCGTCGACGTGTTCGAGACCGTCTCCATAATTGGCGATTTTTACGTTCGTGCAATTCGGCGAGCGGCAAGGTTTCCTCGGCAGACGATGCTTTTGACACATATGGCCCCGCCGTCGCCAATCGCTCGATTGTCGCCCGAAAAAAGTTGAAGTAATTTTTGCCGCCTTTTACCTGCTGAGACGCCAATCCGTCAAGCATTTGGTCAGAAATTGGTCAAGTTGCGACTGATACGGTCGGCATCGACAGCCAAAACCGATAGAAGTTTTGGCCCAAGAAGCAGGGAGGTTCCCATGGCATATTACTGGCCCCAGTACGGCATCGCCATCGAAGTCGACGACGATCCCCATCTCCTGCCTTTCGACGAAGAGGCATTCCCCGATACGACGGTCTACCACGTTACCACCGATGTGATCTGCGACCCCGAGTCGTTCTCGGCGCTCGCCCACCGCATCGCGCATATCCACGACATCGAGCTCCCTCCCGACTTCGACGAGCTTGTCTACTCACGCCGCCTGATGCTTCACATGCTCTTTGGAGCGAACCCGTCCACCTTTGCGCGCATCTATACCGCCAAGGATGCCGCATGAGCACGAAGAAGCCACCCCACTTTGCAGGCCTGGGTCGTCGCAAGAAGCTCATCGTTGCCTGCTTGGCCATCGTCTGTGCCCTTGTCGCCGTAGGACTATACGCTTGGCAGTCGCAGCCCGTACCCGAGGCGGGCGCTTCGGTTACGACGGCCGAGGGCAAAACGCGTCAGGAAATCCAAGATGAGCTCGACGCCATCGTCCGCGACAACATGATGACGATTTCGGTCGCACCGGTCGCTCAGCTGCAGGAGGACGGCAAGCTGCGCGTCAACGTGCAAAACGTCCAAGACAATAAATTTCCCCAGCGATTCCGCGTCATCCAAAACGACGAGACCATGTACGAATCCGGTGTGGTCGAGACCGGCAAGACAATCGAAACGTGCCCCGCCGGCGACATCAAAGAAGGCGAGGCGTACATCGAGATCCAGGCACTCGATGCCAAGACCCTCGACAGCCACGGCAATCCGACACGTGTCAAGGTGCGGGTTGAGCAAGCCGAGAACTAGCTTTTCCGGCCGACGCGGCACCGCACGCAATTCACCAGCATTCGTCCAATCATCGCGGGGACGGCCCGCGGCGAATAGAAAGGAACGACCATGGACATCACCAGGAACATGAACGGAGCCAGAGCGCTCGTCGTGGGCGCAGGGCTCGCGCTCGCGCTCGCAATGGGCGCCGCCCCGACGCCAGCTATGGCAGCCGGGCGCGTTGGAACCACGAAAGTAATGGTCAGGACCGAGATCGACAACGTTGAGTTCAAAGTTCCGACGGTTATTCCCTTCGTCGCCAAGGCCGACGGCACGCTTCAGGGCCCCTCAGAAGACGCGACCACCATCGACAATCATTCGGCCTACGGCATCCATGTCACCAACATGAAGATCGACGCCATGAACACCTGGACCATTGCCGCCGACGCCAAAGCCGGAACCGCACAGAACTCCATCGACTTTAAGGTCGGCCCCGACGGCGCACTCCAGAACGCCAGCGCCGCAACGCAGGGGACGGGCCTCGATCTTTCCAAGAATGCAGCCTTCGACATGGGCTACCAGGGCATTGCCGGCGGCAAGGACAAAATCAAGCTCAAGACAAGCGGAAACGTCGCCCGCGTCACGCGCGACATCTTCCGCGTAACCGGCGAAGGCGATCAGGTTGCGACGATCACCTGGACGGTCGAGCCCGGTGCGCACACGGCATAAGGCCGTCGCCCTGGCCGCCGCCGTCAGCATCCTAGCGTTTGGGCCAGCCATGGCCTTTGCCCAGCAAGAACAGGCGCAGGCCGCCACGCAAGTAACGGTCGACCTCTCGGAGCTCGACCGCGGCGACCGCGAGGAACCGTTGGCGCAGACAGGCGACAGACGATGGCTCTTGGCAGCAGGCGCCACAGCAGCAGGCGCGGGGACCGCCGGCCTCGGTCTGCACATCAAACGCAGCCAGAAACAAAACACGGACAGGCCGCACTAAATTAGCTAAGGAGACCCCATGGCATCAAAGAACCTTTTGCCCGTCGTCGCACTCTGCGGCGCGCTCGCAACCGGAACGCCCGTCGCCGCTTGGGCGACTCCCGTCATGGCAGACTCCTTACCAGCAGCCCTAAGCTCCGCACCAAATCCGTCGAGTGCCGTTGCGTGTAAGCGTTTTTCGATCGCACAAGCCGCAATCTCAACCTCGGGATGCCTTCGTCGTAATACGGACGGCTCGATAGTCGTGGATATCAATCGTTCGAACAAGGCAAACGGCTCCCAGGCGGGGTGCGCCGTCTGCATGTGGCGCTCGGTTGTGCTCGATGCGGATGGCGATCCATGCAATTTAGAGCTGCGCATCGACATCGCTTCGGTCGATGACTCGGCGAACGGAGCGAAGGTCGCCTTCGACGGTACGTTTTTCGAGAAAGGAGGCGGTATATGTCTGGGCTGCGCCGCCGCGAATGCAGACGATGCGCAGCCCACCCTCTCATTCACGGCATCGTTGCGACTGACCAAAGCCGGCACCGATGCCATCGCGGCGGGAGAAGCGTCCCTGCTGTTCTACGCCGTCAGCGCCAAAGACACAGACGCTCATTTCGAGAAGCCAGCCGGATCACTTAGTCTTACACGAGGGATAGAGGCAGGCCCTATTGAAATCGATGCCCACGCGCAAAGCAGGCAACGCATTCTTGCCGACCCGGCGCTTCTCGAAATGGAGTGGAACGGATCCGGAGCCATCGGAATTCTCCCCTCCGCGCTTGACGCCAAGACGCTCCCCTCAAACGACGAACCCATCAACGCAACCATACAAGAAGAGAGCGCGGATAAAGAAGCAGGTGCGGGCGACACGCCGTCGCCGACAAACAGCGCCCCAGCTTCTTTCGAAGCACCGAATGAGCCCGTTACCGATCCAAACGATCCCGAGCTCGCGGACAGTCTGGGGCTTGCTGATCCTCAAGAGATCGATGAAGGTAACTGTTGCGTGCTTGCCGCACTCGACCACACAGAGGTCATCGACGCTGCGAACATCGAAGTTGCCGCCGCCAATCAGCCCGTCCGCAAGTCGGCTATCATCGCATTTCCCGAATCCATCGAAGTCGTCTTTTTGCCATCGGGCGAGGTCGTGGCCCCAACACTGCTCACCTTGTTGGGCGCCAAGAATACTCGAAACGAAATTAAAAAGGTCACGGTTGTCGACCCTGCAACCACCGCCAAGCTGCGTCTATACGCCGTTGCTCCAGATGGAGGCAAGACCTTGGAATTCGATGGCGACACACTCCTAGCCTGGCGGCGTCTGGACATTATGCAAGACGTCTCGTATCAGATCGAACTCGAAGGGTTTGATCGTGCCCGCGATGCCAATATCATCGCCGCGGCTATTGAATTCCCGCAGCGGCTTATGACACTGCGCTTTGAATACTATCCCTATGTCCCGACAACCACCTGAGGCTTAAATGCTGCGCATCATTCCTAACACCACTTATATAACGTATTAGATGAGTCGCGATGTGCCTCGCATTTCGTTCTGCTACGATTGCCACGTTGGCATCAATACAGGAGGGCTCATGCCGGGCTTGGGAACAATCATCAACGTTGTGCTTTTAGTTGCGGGCGGTCTTTTGGGATTAGCGGGCGGCCGCTTCATTACACCGCGCATCCAAGACACGCTCATGAAAGCATCGGGGCTGTGCGTCCTGTTTATCGGCCTTGGCGGCACCATGCAAAAGATGCTCCTTATCGATGGGAAGGCGCTAGCGACCACCGGCACCACCATGCTCATTGTCTCGTTCGCCCTCGGCTCGCTCATCGGCGAGGCCGTCAACTTGGAAGCCGCCATCGAGAACCTTGGCGAATGGCTCAAGCGCAAGACTGGCAGTGAGGGCGATAACGAGTTCACCAACGCTTTTGTCTCGACATCGCTGACCGTCTGCATCGGTGCCATGGCTATCGTGGGATCAATCCAAGACGGTCTGCTCGGTGACTGGTCAACGCTTGCCCTCAAGGGCGCATTGGACTGCATCATCGTCTGCACCATGACGGCGTCGCTCGGCCGCGGCTGCATCTTCTCGGCCCTGCCCGTCGCTGTGTTCCAGGGGACGATCACGCTGTTTGCCGGCGCACTCTCCCCCATCATGACTGCGGCAGCCCTCGACAGCCTTTCGCTCGTAGGCTCCATGCTCATCTTCTGCGTCGGCGTCAACCTCATCCGTCCTCAGACCTTCCGCACGGCCAATATGCTCCCCTCCGTCGTCATCGCCGTCATCTACGCCCTCCTGTTCTAAATCTATCTACGCAGCAGTATCTCGAACACCTGTTTGATGCTGTGCTATGATATGAGGTCACCGAAGCTGCGTTAGGAGAGGAGAAGCGGTGGCCGACCAGGACATCAAGATGCTCATCGAGCGCATTATGGCCGAGGCCCGGACCCATCAGTCCGCCCGCTTCTCAAACGAAATCTACGCAGACGAGCCGATTCTCAAAACCGGCCGACAGATGCAGAATTTCCTCCCCGACCAATACCGCAAGATGCGCGAGATATCGCGCTGGCAGGATGACCCTAAAGGCGGCGCGGGTCGCTGGCTTTCGGAAGCCGAGCTTTTCTACCGCCAAGGCCTGCTGATGGCCGACTTTGAGGACGACTGCCCCTACAACGGCACCTTTAAGTCGTACTTTCCCACCTACAATGCCATGAGCGATCGACAGTTGCGCGGCTACTTTACCTGGCGTGCCCAAGTGCGCCGCGGAACCGTCGAGGAAACGTCTACATCCTTTGCCTTTCTGTATCTCTATGAGCTGATTTGCGGCATTGGCGTAGATAATCCGCTCGAAGGTTTTAACAAGATCAAGGCCTTTTGGGATGCCTACCGCGCCTTTGAGCCCGGCATCGACCGGTTTGCGCGCGTGTGGCTGCAGGATTACGCCGTGTTCCACGCGCTCGACCCCAAGCTGCTTCGCGACTCTAAAACCGTCATGTTCGATAACGCCCTTATCGAGCTGCGGCACGCGGCACGAGACCTTGTGCCAGCGCCGGCACCGTCCGGCCAGACCCCTAAGCGTCGCAAAACCTCCGAGCCCACGCTCCCCCTTCCGCCCGATGAGGTGCGCGAGGAGCGACTCATGGCCGCCATCAACGCCCTCTCCACGTACAACCTAAGTAACTCGCGGCTCGACCGCAGCCACCACCGCGATCTGCGCCACGTGGCGTGCGCCGTGTATGTCCGTATGGCGCGCTACTATGACACGCACCGAAAGACCGGCATCGTGGCGAGCTTATTTGGGGAGGAGACGGCCATGCCCTACACCATGTTTGCCTCGGCCGTATTCTTTGCGCCCGAGCGCCACGAGGACTGCGAATACCGCCTGGATCCTATCCATATCTACCGTTGCCAAAACGGCTTTTGGGAATGCATGCGTATCCACGGTAGTAGGCAAAAGAGCAGCAAGCTCGGTGAAATGATGCGCGCCTGCGACCAACGCCTGCGCCTGGCGCTGGACCCCGCCCATCCCCTTAAGGAAGAAAAGGTCCCCAAATATCTGGCCAAGATTATCGATGACGAGATTGTGGCATGGCTTTCGTGGGACGCCGCACACCAGCCCGTCAAGATCGATATCGATTTGAGCCAGCTGGGGCACATTCGGAGCGCCGCCGCGCAAACGCGCGAAGCGCTTTTGATCGATGAGGAACGCGAGGACGGCGCACCTGTGGAAGCCGAGGCGACGCTTATAGAGCAACCGAACACCGAGTCTGCACCCGGCATGACTGCCGAACCTGGCGAGATGACCATACGGCAAAACGAACCCGACGAGCCGACTGTCTCCACCGAAGAGTTTGGCGTCGTGGCGCCGCTCCTCGCGTCTGTGGACGCACCCGTAACGCCCGCGCCCACCGAAGCTGCAAACAAACTCGCTCCCGCCGAAGATACCTTCCTTCGCGCGCTCCTCGAACAAAACGCAGCGCAAGCGACATCGGCAGTGGCGCACTCGGGCCAGAGCGAGGACATGCTCGTCGATACCATCAACGAGGCGCTCTTTGACCTGGTGGGCGACACCGTAATTGAATTTAGCGCGGCAGGGCCGCAGATTATCGAGGATTACGAAGCAGACGTGAGAGGATACCTAGACCATGAGTGATACCACATCCGCAGCGCCCCGCGTACCCAAACGCGTCGCTGCCGTTATCCTAAACTCGCTCAAGGGCGGCGTGGTCCCGCGCATCGGCCTTCCCTATATCACCGTGGGACGCGAGGTCGAGATTCGCGCCCTGCTCACCGATCTGAGTCTCATCTCCGACGGTGGCGCGAGCTTCCGCTTTCTGGTCGGTCGTTACGGCGCCGGCAAGAGCTTTTTGCTCCAGACCATCCGCACGCACGCCATGGGTGAGGGATTCGTCGTCGCCGATGCCGACCTATCCCCTGAGCGCCGCCTGCAGGGCGGCCAGGGACAGGGCCTTGCCACCTACCGTGAGCTCATCCGCAACATATCGACTAAAACGCGCCCCGAGGGCGGTGCGCTCAACCTTATCCTGGATCGCTGGGTCGCCTCGTGCGCCGATGCCGATGAGTCTGCCGTCAATGCCCAACTGGCCCCGCTCGAGGAAATGGTCCACGGCTTCGACTTCGCCCGTATGCTCCGCCGCTACCGCGCGGCCGTATCCGAGGGCGACGAAGAAGCTATGAGCCGCGTGACCAAATGGATTCGTGGCGAGTACCGCACCAAGAGTGAGGCACGCGCCGAGCTGGGCTCCTCGACCATCATCAGCGATGACGACTGGTACGACTACGTTAAGCTCATTGCGCGCTTTTTGGTCTGCAGCGGCTACAAGGGCATGCTGGTGCTCATCGACGAACTCGTGAATCTGTATAAGATTCCCAACGCCATCACACGCCAATACAACTACGAGAAGATCCTGACCATGTACAACGACACGCTCCAGGGCAAGGCGCAGTACCTGGGCATGATCATGGGCGGCACGCCAACCTCCATCGAAGACCGCCGCCGTGGCGTGTTCTCCTACGAGGCCCTGCGTAGCCGACTCGCTCAAGGCCGCTTTGCACGCGAGGACCTTAAGGACATGCTCGCGCCCATCATCCGCTTGCAGCCGCTCACCTACGAGGAGCTACTGGTGCTGATCGAAAAACTCATGCAAATTCACGCCGGCTACTTTGGCTGGACGCCCACGCTTACCGAGAACGACTTGGTGGACTTCCTCAAGATTGAGTTTGGCCGCGTGGGAGCCGATACGCACCTGACGCCTCGCGAGGTCATTCGCGACTTTATCGAGCTGCTCGACATCCTATGCCAGAACCCCGATGCCAACGTTGCCGAGCTACTACAAAGCGTCGGCGGTGACGCGCTGGCGCCAGCAACCGCAACAGGCGACACCGATACCGCAGGTGGCGACCGTAACTTCGCCGAATTCACCATCTAACCTGCCAAAAAGGGACAGGTTTATTTTGGTAGGTTTTATCTGGGCGAACGTTGAGACAGTAATGCAGCAAGCCACTGACCACCGCGTTAAGAGGTTCGTATATGAGAGGAGGCCCCGTGAACGCCTTTGACCGCTACGCCCCGTTTATCCAAGACTTCATCTACTCCCACGATTGGGATAGCCTGCGCTCCATTCAGGTTGCGGCAGCAGATGCCATCTTTAACACACAAGACAATGTGCTCCTGACGGCATCCACGGCATCCGGCAAAACCGAAGCGGCCTTCTTTCCCATCCTGACCGAGTTTTGGGAGAACCCGCCCGCAAGCGTTGGCGCCCTCTACATCGGCCCCCTCAAGGCACTCATCAATGATCAGTTCGTCCGTCTCAATGACCTGTGCGAAGAGGCCGACATCCCCGTCTGGCACTGGCATGGCGACGTCTCGCAATCGCACAAAGCTAAGCTCATCAAAAAACCGAGCGGCATCTTGCAGATTACGCCCGAGTCACTCGAGGCGCTCTTAATCCATAAGCACATGGCGATCCCGCGCATGTTTTGCGACCTACGCTACGTGGTCATCGATGAGGTCCACTCGCTCATGCGCGGCGATCGAGGCGGGCAAACGCTCTGCCTTATCGAGCGACTCTCGCGCATGGCCGGCGTGCAGCCTCGCCGCATTGGCCTTTCGGCCACCATCGGGGACCCGGAACGCACGGGTGCCTTTCTCTCACAGGGAACGGGGCGCAACTGTGTTATCCCCCGCTTTGAAGAACCGCACCGCGTATGGCGTATCTCCATGGAGCACTTCTACAACTCGGGCCCCCAGGCACAGCAGCGGGGATTCATGGGCACAGGTCCTCAAGAGGCCGAAGTGCTCGCGTGCGAGCGCATCGAGGCAGCGGCATCCGCGGCGCTGCCGGCCGGTGCTCAAGACATGCGTCACAGCGGACAACTCACGCAAGAGGAGCGCCGCCAACGTCGCGAGCAGGCACGGGGCAAGGCTGCCCCCAAGGACCGTCGCACTTCCTCAGCCCCCGAGGGCGAAGTCGACATCCCGCAGGCAACCGAACAGGCACTGCTCAACCCCACCGACACCGCACCCGACAACGCCGACCCCGGCATGGGCTACATCTTTGAGCATACCCGCGGCCGCAAGTGCCTGGTCTTTGCCAACTCGCGCGAGGAGGCAGAGGCCGTGTGCTCCATGTTGCGCAGCTACTGCGAGAGCCGGCACGAGCCAGACCGCTTTCTAATCCATCACGGCAACCTTTCGGCATCGCTGCGCGAGACGGCCGAGGAGCTCATGCGCGACGAAGAGCAGGCGCAGACGACCGTCACCACCTCCACGCTGGAGCTCGGCATTGATATCGGTCGCCTGGAGCGCGCGTTCCAGATTGACGCGCCGTTTACCGTCAGCTCCTTTTTGCAGCGCATGGGGCGCACAGGCCGTCGCGACCTTCCGCCCGAGATGTGGTTTGTCATGCGCGAGGAAGAACCCGAGCCGCGCACGATGATGCCCGAAACGATACCCTGGAAGCTCCTGCAGGGCATCGCACTCGTACAACTCTATCGCGAGGAAAAGTGGGTCGAGCCGCCCGAGCTCGATCGACTCCCCTACAGCCTGCTCTACCACCAGACCATGTCGACGCTCGCCAGCACCGGCGAGCTCACGCCGGCCGAGCTTGCTCAGCGCGTGCTCACGCTCAGCTATTTCCACCGCGTCTCGGCCGATGACTATCGCGTACTGCTGCGCCACCTCATCAAGATCGACCACATCCAGGTCACCGAGGGCGGTGGGCTCATCGTGGGTCTCGCGGGCGAGCGCATCATTAACAACTTTAAGTTCTACGCTGTGTTCCAGGAAAACGAGGAGTTCACCGTTCGCAGCGAGTCGGCCGAGTTGGGCACGATCGTCAATCCGCCACCGCCCGGTGAGCGCATCGCCATAGCCGGGCACTGCTGGATAGTCGAGGAAGTGGACTGGAAGCGACACACCGTCTTTGCCACGCAAGTCAAAGGTCGTGTGCCGGCATACTTTGGCGACTGCCCCGGCGACATTAACACGCATGTACTCGAGCGCATGCGCAAGGCGCTCAACGAGCACGCGGCATATCCGTACCTCATGGGCAACGCACGGGCACGCCTTGCACAGGCTCGTCATACCGCCGAGATTTCGGGTGCGGGGACCAAACCGCTCATCAACCTGGGTGGCGACACCTGGGTGCTCTTCCCCTGGTTGGGCAGCTACGCCTTTCTGGCGCTCGAACGTATGCTCAAGATTAAGTGTGCCGCGGAGCTGGGCCTTCGCGGGCTCGATCCGTCGCGTCCATACTTTATGCAGTTTAAGATGAAGGCCGACGAGGAGACGTTCTTTGAGGTGCTCGCAGCCGAGGCCGAAAAGGACTTCGACCCCATCGAGCTCGTCTATCCCGGCGAGGTGCCTTACTTTGATCGTTACGATGAGTTCGTTCCCGAAGAGCTCGTGCGCAAGGGCTTTGCCGAAGGCGTGCTCGACATCGAAGGCATGAAGCAGCGCGTTCTCGGCTGGCGCGACCACGCCTAAGACCAGTCTTTTTTGGGACGGGGCTTGTTGAGCTACTTTGGGCATGACCAAGAAGTAGCTAAAAGAGCCCCACCACAAACAGACTGGTCGCAGGGAGACGTGCTAGTCGTGGAGAGCAGTGCCGAGGAAGTCGGTGTCGAAGGGCACAGCTTCGGCAAAGACATAGTCGCCGTCGCTGGCGATGAGCAGGTAGTTTTCCTCGCCGCCGAACTTCGCATCGCCACATGGGACCACCCAGGCATGGGCGAATACCTCGAGTGCCGTGGCAGCGCAGTCGCGCAGGAACGTCACGTCGCTCCCCTCGTTTGCGCTCACGATATTGGCGACGTAGACGCCACCAACATTTAGGCTGCCCCGCACTAAACGCAACGCCTCAACCGTCGCCAACTCGCGTACGGGCTCGGCACCGCCAAAGCAATCGCTCACGACCGCGTCATAGCGACGATGGCCCACGCTCGTCACACCCAGATACGAGCGAGCCTCAGCGGTTATCACCCGCAGGCGATCGCCCGCCGCGCGCTCCAGCTCGTCTAGGTAGAACCAGCGGCGCGCCAGGCGCGTAATCTCTCCGTCATACTCGATGACGTCCATGCGCAAGCCCTCGTGCGACATCAGGGCGAATTTAGGATAGGCAAACCCGCCGCCGCCCAGCATAAGAATGCGGTCGATACCGTGACCATAAGCGTCGCGCATCGCATCCTCGGCCTCAAACACGTCGTTAAACGCGCGATAGTACGCAAAGACGGGCTCCGCCCAGCGCTCACCAACGTAACTCGCGCTTTGGTAGACGCCGCCTTGCACCAATACGCGGACTTCGTCGCCGCCCTCGTCGTGCACGCGTTTCACACGCGCCAAGCCATTGCGGGTTCGCGCAACCTGCAGACAGGCAGCACGAACAGCGACAGCGGCCGCACCAAGCGCCGCGGCTCCCAGAGCAACGCCGGCAACGACGCCGGCAGAAACACTCGGCTTGTTCATCTAGAGCTCCTTTTGCAGATAAAGGCCATGGTCATAAAATCCAAGATGGCGATAGTACTCGCGCGTGCCAATCGCGCTAATCACGTTGATACGCGCATAACCCGCATCCCGGGCAATCTCGCACGCACGCTCTACGAGCAAACGCCCCAACCCGTGATGTTGCGCCGCCTGGCCCTGATCGCCCACGCGCGCCGCCATGCCATACACGTGCACCTCGCGAATCATCGCCTCGTCCGGCGTCGTCGGCAACTCGTCCGCATGTGCGGCAACAAACGAATGGTCGGGCAGCGACAACCGCAAAAAGCCCGCGATCTTGCCCCGCGGCGTCACCCACTGCAAAAAGCGCTCGTGAGTCACCGGCGTCTCGTACGCCACTTCCTCATCAAGAGAAAGCTCATCCAAGTCGGCACCCGCGGTACTGATCTCGCGATAGCGAATCTCGCGCACCACTGTGCCTTCTCCACGAGCCGCCAAGCGATTCTCGACGAGCTGACGCAGGTTGGGCTTCTTGTTGCCCACCATGATGTCATCGGAGCTAAAGTCGCGGATCATGCGACTGATGCGGCAGAACGCCGGCGTCACCACGATGTCATCGGCCAGTACATCGAGCAGCTCCTCCTCGGTATAGGGACGCCACTTGCCACGCTCATAGCAGCCCACCAGACGCGAGCCCTCGATGAGTGCACACGGATAGACTTTGACCTCGTCGGGCATAAAGGCCCCTTCGGTCATAAAGCGCTCGTAGTCGCGCTTGTCCCCCTCGGGTGTGGCGCCCAATAAGTTGAGCATAAAATGCGCATGGATCTTAAAGCCAAAGAGGCGCGCAAGCGAAAACGCCTGCTCGATCTGAGCCACCGAAATGCGACGCTCGTTGATATCGAGCAAATGCTGGTCGAGGCTCTGGATGCCCATCTGAATCTTGGTGCAGCCCAGACGACGAATGAGCGTGAGCGCCTGTGGCGTCACGGCATCGGGGCGGGTCTCGATAACGAGCCCCACCACGCGATGCTTCGCCGTCTCGCTGATGCGCTGCTGACGCTCAAGCTCCTCCATCGTTGCCGTCTGCCACTCGGCAGCCTCGCCCCATGGCGTACCGGGGCCGTACAGACGACGCACTGCGCGGTTATAGCCACCAACGACAGCATCCACACGCCCCTGCTCGTCGGCAACGCCGCTCGCAAGCTCGGCCTCGTCGGTCGCAATGCCGGCAGCCCGATAGCGCTCGCGGCGCTCTGTTACCACCGGCGGCAGGGCATCGGCGGGAGCGTCATCGAGCAGGCGCCCTGCCTCGGCACGGCTGATGCCCGGACGCGCCAACATGGGGTTTGCCGCCACACCGGCGACGGCATCGTCATTGAGCGCACGGAAAAGCTCCGACATAAACCACGTCTGATACCCTTGCGGATAGTCGCTCCAGGTACCGCCGAGCACAATGAGCTCTATCTTGTCGGTCGCATGTCCCATCTGCGAAAGCGCGGTCAGACGAGCGCTCACCTGCAGATACGGGTCGAAGCAGTTTTGCTCCGCACGGGCGCACGCCGGCTCGGCGTGCAGATAGCTTTTGGGCATGCGCAGATCGTTGGGGCAAAACAGGCAATCGCCCGAGCATGGCCAGGGCTTGGTAATGACGGTAATGGTCGCCACGCCCGAGGCCGTTCGGCGCGGCTTCATACGCAGGACCTGCAGCAGTTGACGCTCCAGATCGGAATCGACATTCCACGCAGCCCACCGAACCGGCTCCTCACGTTTAACCCGCTGGTAGAACGGCAGCAGACGGCGCTTGGCCAAATCGCGTTTGTCGGCACCCTCACGGCGCGCCTCGGCATGTATCAGTTTGACGAGCGCTTTGTCGTCCACGTTCTCGCCATGACGCAGGGCCTCGAGTATGTTCAAGATAATCTGTTCCATGCCCCCATTGTAAAGGCAAAGGCGCCGGAGCCGTTCTCGGCTTCGGCGCCTTCATCAAACAGCGCGTCTATATCTTCGCCTAGGCTTTCGTCTGCCTCACTACTCCGAATCAAACGACATGTCGCCCGAACCGACCTCAAAACGATACGTAGCAGACTTATCCCCGTTATCGAATTCAAGATTCAAAATGGTCTCGCCATCGTAGCCAAGCGGAAGGAAATCGCTCTCGAAGTCGCCGCTGCCCAAGGTGAGGCTCGCCTTAAAGCCCGTAGAGTTCGGAACCGTCATCTCCACATCGCCCGAGCCCACACTCACGTCCATCGACTTCGCGGGGGCCTGGTAGAGCTCGAATGTCACATCGCCCGAACCGACCTCAGCGCTGAGCGCATCAGTCACGCTGCCCGTAAACTCCACATCTCCCGCACCCAGGAAAAGGTCGAAACCATCACAGGTGACACCGGCAATCTGCAGATCACCCGAGCCCACGTGCGCGTTGACTCCCTTCAGATGTTCGGCAACACGGCGCGGCAGCTCAACCGTAACCGAGCGATCGATTGCCTTACCGTCATCACTTCCAAACTGGAAAACCTTGAGCGTCGAGTCCTCGACGGATGCGATGTTTTGCGTCGCGACCTTGGAGGCATCCATACCCTTGGCAACGCGCCCCCGCTCGATAACACGAGCCTTGTTGCCATCAACAACCTTGACGTCCACCGAAGCCGCATTGATATCGAAATCGAGGTAGCGGAACTCATCGGCATCAAAAGTCATGCTCGAAAGTTGCTGAGGCCGAGCGGAATAGCTGCCGTCGTCCAAGAGATCGTCATCGTCAAACATATCGTCAAAATCAGACAAATGGCCAGATAGAATACCGGTCGTACGTACCATATCGGAATGAGCCAATAGCCGCGAAGTGCCAAAGACAAGTCCGATGATGAGCGCAAACGCTCCTATGCCAATGCCCAAGCGTACCTTGGATTCATGCGAAAGCTTCATCATTCACCACCCTCTTTGGCAATCGGCTCAGCGGTAGTCGCGGTAGCCACGTCAGTATCAACCGGAGCGGAAACATTCTGAGCCCTAGCGACCGCCGGTGCCGGGCCAACCTGAATATCCCCACGCGCCCAATCACCATCGAGCGCACGTGCCACCCAGTGATAGATGGGAATCGTAAAGAAGATCAGTGCGGCAAAGGGGCCGGCACCAAACAGGAACATCAGCAAAAAGAACAGTAGCCAGCACACGGCCCAATACGGGAACGACTGGAACGGGCCCTTCACCGGAGTCGAGCCAACCGCGGTGCCACTCGTCGCCTGCGCCGTAGCGGCATTAGCGGCCTGTGCACTCCAGCTTGCCGCTTGCGCCGCCTTGGCGGCGGCGTCACTCGCCTGTGTTGCCGCCTCGGTAGCTCGTGCCGCCGCCTCATGGGTGCGTGCGCGCTCTGCCGCCTCGGCCTCGCGCTGACGAGCGCGGTCCTCGTTCTCAAACTCGATATCGTCCTCGATCTCGTCGCTCGGATTGAGCAGCTCGTCCAGGCTCACACCATAGAGTTTGGCGAGCGAGATCAGGTTCTCGGTATCGGGCGAGCTCTCCGCGCGCTCCCATTTACTGACCGCCTGGCGCGACAGTCCCAGCTTTCGTGCCAGCCCTTCTTGACTAAAGCCTTTGCTGCGGCGAAGGTCGGCGAGCCGCTGCGCAGTTTCTACATTCATGGTTCCTCCTATGTGATGCCAGCCGTACCGCCGGACCGCTTTTGTTCTTAAGGCGCCTTGCACAGTTAAAAATCTATCCGCCACCGCCAAAAGCATGCCACCTATTCTAGTGAGATTTTTGACAACCGGCGGTTGCGGGCGCATATGAGCTGCGGAAATGTGTCCAAACAAAGCAATGACCCGTAGCTTGGTTATCCCCGTTGCGGCGTTAACGGTAGTATGGTCGTACTGTTTATTCCGCACCGCCAACGGAGGGAGTTCCGCGCCGTGAACCGCGATTTCGCCTCATCGCTCATCCAGCTCAACAACACGTTCTATCGCGAGCACTCCGCTTCCTTTTCCGATACGCGCCAGGCCCCGTGGCCCGGCTGGGTACGCACCATGGATATCGCGCTCGAACAGCTCGACGTCGCCACGATCGAGCATCCCGTCCGCGTCTTCGATCTTGCCTGTGGCAATATGCGATTCGAGAACTTTGCCGCCGGCGGCGCACTTGCCGCCAAGGGCGTCGATGGCGCAAACCCCTCGGCAGATGCCAGCTGCCCGTTTGAGTTCTATGGTGTCGACTCGTGCCAAGACCTGGCCATCGATGCACATGGCCACGCGCTGCGCATTCCCAACCTGCACTTCCAGGAACTCGACGTGCTCGACGCCCTTATGAAGCTCAACCCCGCCGAGACGCCCGACGTGCTTTTCGACGCCCCGCTCGCCGACATCTCGGTCTGCTTTGGCTTTATGCACCATGTGCCGTCGTGCGAGTACCGTGTACGCGTGCTCGACGCCCTGGTGCGCCAGACGCGCCCGGGCGGCATCATCGCCATCAGCTTTTGGGAGTTTATGAACGACGAGCGCATGGCGCGCAAGGCTGTTCGCGCCGAAGCCCGCGCCGAGCTCACCCCGCCGTTTGAGGGTTACGATTCCGCACAGTTTGAAGCCGGCGACCACCTCATCGGCTGGCAAAACGACCGCCACGCCTACCGCTATTGCCATCACTTTGACGATCAGCAGATCACCGACCTGGTGCGCGGCGTCCGTACGTTCTACAAGAGCGGCGAGGTCCCCGTGCGCGAGCTTGAGCGCTTCCATGCCGACGGTCGTAGCGGCGAGCTCAACCGCTATGTGATTCTCAAGCGCCTGTAGGCACCGACGACTCGCCGCCGAGCCGCACCACATCTTTCGGGCAATCTATGCCCGCCCTTTTCAACCCATTGACGGAACGCGCGGCCATGCGTTTCGCATTTATGACCAAGGAGCCTCATGGGAGCCGTCCACGTTCGCACGCCTAAGAACTTTGTGCTCGAGGAGCGCCTGGAGCGCTACGCCGATGCGATCGAGACGAACCCCGAGGCTTATGCCGGAGATTGGCGCGAGGCTTGTGCGCCAGCTGGCAGCAAGCCCTTCGAACACCTTCACCTGGATCTTGGCTGTGGCAAGGGAACGTACCTTGTAGAGCGCGCGGGCCACGAGCCAAACACCCTCTTTATCGGCATGGACCAGGAGCCCATCTGCATTGCCTATGCCGCGCAGAAAATCTGCGAGCAGGAGCTATCCAACGCACTCGTCCTGCCCCGAGGCGCCGCATCGCTGCCACAGCTATTTGCCGCAGGCGAGCTCGATGCCATCACCATCAACTTTCCCACGCCGCAGCCCAAGGCCAAGTACGCCAAAAAACGACTCGTCCATGTCGACCATTTGATGCTCTACCGCCCGCTCTTTGCAGCCAACGCCACCGTCACGCTGCGCACCGACAGCAAACCATTGCGCGATTACGCCCTGGGACAGTTTGCCGCGGCCGGCTACGACACGCTTTGGGTAAGTGACGACGTACGCCGCGACCATCCCGAGCATCCCGAGACCGAGTACGAGCGCCGCACGCGCGAGATGGGTGCCGCCGTCTATGGCATTCGCGCCACACCTGGAGCGCAGCCCAGCGATGAACAGCTCGCGGCGGGCCGCGCGCAGGAGCAAAGCCTTGCCTGCTACCTGCCCGAAAACCTCGATGCGCTCACCTATGTACCTCTGGGCATGGAAGAGGCCGTCGAGAACTTTAGAAACCGCGCCCGCAAAGGCAAGAAGCGCCTGCCGCAGGAGTCCTAGGGGCTTCTGATGGTCGCGGCGTCGGCAAACAAGTGAAAATAGGCGTCAGCGAACGACCCTCAAACCTAAGTGAGTAGACTTTTTTGCAATAGCCAAGCACAACCCGCATAACGAAAACTAAAACCGCAGGTAGAGCTCTTGCGCAAAAGCCATGTGCTCGCGATATTGCAAAAAGTCTACTCACTTAGCTGGCAACTGCACCAAACGGCTGGGCAGAACGCCCATTTCCTGCATTTTCTCGCGCGCTGGCACCCCGCGCCGCTGCTACGCCATAATAGTTGGCGGACAAACGGCGAGAGAAAGCAACCACATGGCACAGACCACGACAGATACTTCCGCCAGCACCGTTTCTGGCGCCGGCGCCGCCAGCTCGTTCTCGGGCGGCACGGGAACCGAAGCCGAATTCGGCTCGCTCGGCGCGCTCTCCCCCACCTGGTGGGAGCCCGAGGATGGTAGCGAGCCCGAACCATGGCTCACGCCCGATCAGGCCTTCGAACGCTTCTTTGAATGGACAAGCGACCGCGGTATTGAGCTGTGGGACCACCAGGAAGAGGCCCTCATGGATCTAGCCGCCGGTGACCATGTCATTTTGGGAACACCGACCGGATCGGGCAAGTCGCTTGTCGCGCTAGGCATGCTCTTTATGGGCATGGCACAGGGCAAGCGCTGTTATTACACGGCCCCCATCAAGGCTCTGGTCAGCGAAAAGTTTTTCGACCTTGTGCAGGTGCTCGGCCGCGATAACGTCGGCATGATCACCGGCGACACGCATATCAGCACCAAGGCGCCCGTCATCTGCTGCACGGCAGAAATCCTTGCCAACGATGCACTGCGCGAGGGCGAGGGCGCCGACGTGGGCTGCGTCGCCATGGACGAGTTCCACTATTTTGCCGACCCCGACCGCGGCTGGGCCTGGCAGGTGCCACTGCTCACCCTGCCTCACACGCAATTCATGCTCATGAGCGCCACGCTCGGCGATGTCACTGCCATCGCCGCCTCACTCGAGGAACACACCGGCGCTACCTGCGACTTGGTCGTCGATGCCCCACGCCCCGTGCCGCTGAGCTACGACTACGTGACGACCTCCCTCGAGGGCACCGTCGAGCTCGCGATGCGCGGCGGAGAGGCCCCGCTCTATATCGTGCACTTTAGCCAGGATGCCGCCCTTGCGACGGCACAGTCGCTCGCCAACTTTGGCATTGCCAGCAAGGAGCAGCGCGAGGCCATCAAGGAGGCGGCCAAGGGCACGAGCTTCTCGACGGCCTTCGGCAAGATCCTCAAGCGTTTGCTTGGCTGCGGCGTCGGCGTGCACCACGCCGGTATGCTGCCGCGTTATCGTCTGCTGGTCGAGCGTTTGGCGCAGCAGGGCCTGCTGCCCGTCATCTGCGGCACCGATACGCTCGGCGTCGGCATCAACGTACCCATCCACACCGTGGTGCTCACCGCGCTCACCAAGTTCGATGGCTACAAGATGCGTCGTCTGCGCGCCCGCGAGTTCCACCAGATCGCTGGTCGCGCCGGCCGCTCGGGCTTTGATACCGAGGGCATGGTGATTGCCGAGGCACCCGAGCACGAGATCGAGAACGCCAAGCTCATGGCCAAGGCGGGCGACGACCCCAAGAAGCTCCGCAAGATTAAAAAGAAGAAGGCCCCCGAGGGCTTTGTCACCTGGAACAAGCAGACCTTTGAGCGCCTGATCGAGACGCAGCCCGAAACGCTCAAGCCGCGCCTGCGCATCACACACTCCATGGTGATTAGCGTGGTCGAGCAGGGCGGCGACGCCCGCGCCCGCGTGCACGACCTCATCGAAACAAGCCTGCAGACCCCTGAGGAAAAGGCAAAGCTCGAGGTTCGTGCCGACGAGATCTTCGCCACGCTCATCGACTCCGGCGTCGTCGTGCGCACCGAGGTGCCGCCCGCACCCGACGCTCCAGCTGACGCCGCGCCGGACATCGACTATGCGCTAACGGTCGACCTGCCCGAGGATTTTGCGCTCGACCAGCCGCTCTCGCCGTTTTTGCTTGCCGCGCTGGAGCTGCTCGACCCCGAGAGTGAGACCTATACCATGGATCTGATCTCAATGGTCGAGGCTACGCTCGAGGATCCCAAGCAGGTGCTGCGCGCGCAGGAGCGCGCCGCGCGCGACCGCGCTATGGCCGAGATGAAAGCCGACGGCGTCGAATATGAGGAACGCTTGGAGCGCATCCAGGATGTCACCTACGAAAAGCCGCTCGAGGATTTGCTCGATGCCGCCTTCGACAAGTACTGCCAGGAAGTACCTTGGGCCAACGACTACCAGCTCTCGCCCAAGAGCGTCCTGCGCGACATGTTGGAGAGCGCGAGCGACTTTAAGGGCTATATCCAAAAGCTCGGCATCGCCCGCTCCGAGGGCATTCTGCTGCGCTACCTAGCCGAGGCCTACCGCTCCCTCGATCGCACCGTGCCCATTGAGAAGCGCGATGAGCGCTTGCGCAACATCATTTCGTGGCTCGGCTTTGTGGTGCGCTCGGTCGACTCGAGCCTGGTGGACGAGTGGGAGAACGCCGGCAACCCGGCGGCCCTCGACGCCGCGCCGCCGCAGGGCATCGACGAGGTCGTTGCGGACCGTCGCGGCTGCACGCTGCTGGTGCGCAACGCACTCTTCCGCCGCGTGACCCTTGCCGCCCGCGAGCACGTTCGCGACCTGGGCGAACTCGACGAGGACTGGGGCATGAGCGAGGTCCGCTGGCAAAAGGCGCTCGATGCCTACCATGAGCAGCACGAGGAAATCCTCACCGACGGAGATGCCCGCAGCGCCGCGATGTTTACCATCGACGGGAGCGACGAGAAGACCGATCACGTGTGGCACGTGCACCAGATTTTTGCCGACGAGGATGGCGACCACGACTTTGGCATCATGGGCGATGTCGACCTGGATGCCACGCAAGACGGCGGCGAGGTCATCTTCAAAAACTACCGCGTCGGCTTTATCGAGGACCTGCTCGAGGACTAGCCGTACATACTGGAACGAAGCGGGGCCGTTGGCAATATCGCCAGCGGCCCCGCTTTTGCACTATACGCTATCCCCTACTCGGCATCCTCGACCTCATACGAATCCGCCTCGGCGGGCTCATCGTTTGCCCCTGTCGCAGCCCCGCGCGCCTCGTCAAACGCCGCCTTCATGGTCTTGTTGCCCCAGGTGAGCTTGCGAATGGTAAGATCGTCGGCCTTCTTGTTGGCTAGACGTAAATTGTTCTCGGAGGACAGCAATGCCTCCTTGGTTTTCTGCAGATGGCTAATCGTCTTGTCAATCTCCTCGATCGCCGTCTGGAACTTACGGCTCGCAAGCTCATAGTTGCGGCCGAAGTCGTTCTTGAACTTCTCCATCTTGGCCTCGAAGTTCGTGACGTCGATGTTCTGTTGCTTGTACTCCGCCAGCTCCTGCTTATAGCGCAGCGAACCCATGGCGGCGTTGCGCAGCAGCGTGATCATGGGAATGAAGAACTGCGGGCGGATCACGTACATCTTCTCATAGCGGTAACTCACGTCGACTATCCCTGCGTTATAGAGCTCGCTTTCGGGCTCGAGCAGTGTGCAGAGCACCGCGTACTCACAGCCTTTCTGGCGACGATCGTGATCGAGTTTCTTAAAGAAGTCCTCGTTTTTGTGCTTGGTCGCGGTCTCGTCGTTCTCGTTTTTCATCTCGAACATAATCGAAATGACCTCGTTACCGCTTGCGTCGCACTCGCGGAAGATAAAGTCGCCCTTGGTGCCCTCGGACGCATCGTTATCCTTCTCGAAGTACGCGTTAGGAAACGCCGTCATGCGCAGACGGTTAAACTCGGTCTCGCAGTGCTGCTCGAGCGACTCGCCCACCATCTTGGTGGACAGGCGGACCTTCATGTCCTTAAGGCGCTCGATCTCTTCATCCTTGTAGCGAATCAGGTCATCGCTCGCACGCTTGGCCTGCGCAAGCTCGAGCTCGTGTGCCGCCTTGGCCTGTTCCTCGCGAGAATCGCGCACAGCCAGCTCGCTCGTCAGTTTGGCACGTGCCTCATCGCGCTCTCGCTCCGCCGCGGCGACCGCCTCTGACAGGTTCATTTTTGCCATCAGTTCCTGCTCGCGCAGCTGGGCACGCAGGCCCTCGGCCTCTTGCTCGGACTGAGCCTTTGCGGCGGAAAACTTCTCCTGCGCCTTCGCGCGATAGTCAGTAAGCGCGCGCTCGGCCTCGCTGCGAGCGGCATCGAGCTCACGCTGCGACTCTGCCGCGGCAGCGGCAAGCGCCATCTCCTGGGCTTTGTCCGCCGCGGCGAGCCTGGCCTGCAGCTCAGCAATCTGAGCGTCGCGCGCAGCTAAATCGTTTTGAGCAGCGTTGCGCGCCGCCGACTCGGCAAGCTTTGCTTCGTCATCTTTGCGCCCAAGCTGCGCACGCAGGCTATCAATCTCACGCTGGAGTTCGGCATTTTCCTTTTGAGCATTGGCTCGTGCCTCTACCGCCGCGCGCTGGCTTGCACTCTCGCGCTCTGCGGCAGCGCCCTCGAGCTTAGCGCGCAGCTCGGCAAGCTCAGCATCGCGCTTGGCAACCTCTTGTGCCAGTTGCTGAGCCGCAGCGTTCTTCTGCTCAACGAGCTGAGCGTTGCGCTGAGACTCTGCCTCCTGCAAAGCAGCCGTCGAACGCGAGCGCTCAAGCTCCAGCGCCTGCTCGCCCTCGCGCTGGACTGCCTTCACACGCTCATCCAAGTCGCGCGAAAACTCGGCATCGCGCACCTGCTTGACGATATCCGCATAGCCGGATGCATCGACCTTAAAGACTTCGCCACAATGCGGGCACTTGATCTCATTCATAGCAGCTCCTCGATGGACGCAAATTTCAACCGCCTACACTCTACCGCGCCGCACGGACAAAAAAGGCGCCGCCGCCATAATGTCAACGGCGCCAGAACCACCACAAAGGTGCCTGTCCCCTTTGTGGTGGTTCTGGCGCCCTATAGCCCAAAGAAGCTAAGAATCTGGTCGCGGCTTACGGGCTTGTACTCGTTGGCGTCGAGGCCCACATCGTAGCGGTAAATGGGGCGCTCGCGATCGCGGTTGCGTGCGTTGGTGCGGTCTCCTCTGCTGTGGATATGCCCGTGTAGCATGATGGCGCCACGCGCCTTACCATTCCAGCTGAGCATGGGGTAATGGCTCATCACCAGACGATGGCCCTTGGCATAGCCGGGAGCAACCTCCAGGTAATCGCGCACGTCTTCCCAAATTTGCGGGGCGTCGGGATCTTCCCAGTCGCCGTCATGGTTACCGCAGATGAGCGTCACATTCTTGCATTCGATACGCTCGCGCAGGCGCACCGCCTCCGCCATGGGCAAGCGATACGTAAAGTCTCCCAAGATATAGAGGCGGTCGTCCGCAGCCACGCACTCATTGATGGCATCGATGACCTTGCGGTTCATCTCCTCGACCGAATCAAACGGCCGATCCATGTCGTGCAAGATATTCGTATCGCCCAGGTGCAGGTCGGCGGTAAACCACATCATCGTCTATGCCCTCATTTCGCAACGCGTCAAACTCGTGCTAAGTATACAGACACAGCGATACGGCGGTTAGCCAAAGAGCCCGCCGAACAGGCCGCGGCGGCGTTTGTCTTGCTTTTTCGAAGCGTCACCCTAAGTTTTCTTGTCCCGCCGTTTCTTACGGTCCTGTTCCAGATCATCGTCGTCGAGCAGCAGATCCCACTCAAACGGATCATCCGTCAAATCGAACAGGTCATCGTCGTCAAACATGGCAGCTTCCCTTACCGATTAGCGAGCATCCACTACATAGAGGCCAACGCGCACCTGATGCCACGGGCTGCACTCGGGGGCAACCTGTTGCACGCGGGCCTCAAACACGTCTTCGTGGCCGTAATACATCATCAAGGACAGCGGGCCGACCTCGTTTCCCGGAACATAGCCAAGCTTGGTGTTGCCGTAATAGATCGCAACCGCCTCAGGGTCATGGGGATTATCGCGCTCGGCACACAGCGCCAGCTTATCGCCCGCTTTAAGATCGCCCAAGACCAAGGCGCCATCGGCATACTGAAATCCTGCAATGTGAAATGACAGAAGAACACGTGAAGGCTCGTACATAGCAACTCCCCTAACGGCCGGATAAACCGGTGTGTAACCTTATTGAGAAGTCTACGGTCCCGTGCGGACACAAATACATCCTGTCTGCGTCCTTCAATCGTTTGCCTCAACGCTTGCGCGACAGAACGCTTGCAGATAAGATAGGAACACGGATGGCACCCGTTGCCGCGGGTCTTGCCAACTCCGATACACGTTTTCATCGTGAGAAGTGGCCGTCTTCGCTTACGCGGGGGCGGCTATTTCATTCGGCCGATAAACAGACCGAGTTCGATAGCCGCAATCAACAACGCCAATAACGAAATAACATCGCTTACGTTCATACCAAATCCCTTCTAAAGGGAGTTGGCCCATCCGTGCTCCATAACAGTAGTCTAACGCAAAATGCAGGTAATAGGAACACTTGTTCGTATTACCTGCGCCCTTTTCTAATGAACAAACATGCGCACGAACTTGTGCTTCCAGCTTGCGTAAGGAGCGTAGCGGAATGGCACGTCCAGCCACGTTGCCTTGTTCACGATGCTCTTCTTGTGGCTAAACGTATCGAAGCTCTCGCGTCCATGGTACTGCCCCATACCGCTCGCGCCCATGCCGCCAAAGCCCATATGGCTCGTAGCCAAGTGCATGATCGTGTCGTTGACACAGCCACCGCCAAATGGCACGTAACGCACGAAGCGCTGCTGAACTGCGCGATCCTGACTAAAGATATACAGGGCCAGCGGCGTCGGACGATCCGTAATAAACGTCTCGGCCTCGTCTAGGCTCTCAAACGTCAGCACCGGCAAGATGGGGCCGAAAATCTCCTCCTGCATCACGGCGTCATCGGGGGTCACGCCGTCCAAAATCGTCGGCTCAATCTTGAGCGATGACTCGCGCGCCGTGCCTCCAAGCACAACCTTATCGGGATCGATCAGCCCACGCACGCGCGCAAAATGCTTGGCGTTGACGATATGCCCATAATCCTCGTTATCGAGCGGATGCTCGCCAAACATACGGCGGGCCTCTTCCCTGATGAGGTCCAGCAGCTCGTCGTGCACGCGCGCATCGACCAGCAGGTAGTCGGGCGCCACGCAGGTCTGCCCCACGTTGAGCCATTTACCAAAGGCGATACGCCGCGCCGCAACCTTCAAGTTTGCCGTCGCATCCACGATGCAGGGGCTCTTTCCGCCCAGCTCAAGCGTCACGGGCGTAAGGTTTTTACTTGCGCGCTCCATGACGAGTTTGCCGACCGGAACGCTACCGGTAAAGAAGATCTTGTCCCAGCACTCATCGAGCAGCGCTTCGTTTTCGGCGCGCCCGCCCTCGACAACCGTCACCAGGCACGGATCAAATGCCTCTTCACAGATTTGCTTGAGCACCGCGCTCGATGCCGGAGCATAGGCACTCGGCTTGATGACCACGGTATTGCCCGCGGCAAGGGCGCCGGCGAGCGGCTCGAGTGTTAGCAAAAACGGGTAGTTCCACGGAGCCATGATGAGTGTGACGCCATAGGGCACGGCTTGCGTTTTGCACACGCTCACGGCGTTAGCGAGATCGCACGGACGCAGGCGCGGACGACTCCATCGAGCCACGTGAGCGATCTGATGTCGAATCTCGGAAAGCGACGTACCAATCTCGCACATATAGGCCTCGTCATGCGACTTCCCCAAATCGGTCTTGAGCGCATGGGCGATATCGGCCTCGTGGGCCCGCACCGCATCGCGTAAACTCACGAGCGCGCGACGTCGAGCATCGACATCAAACGTGGCGTGCGTCTTAAAGTAGGCGCGCTGATCGCCGACGATGCGCGCAATTTCCTCGGTGTTCATGGACCCTCCTAATTCTCGTCCTCAAACATACCACCCGCGACGACTTCGTACATATGCTCGAGCTCCAAGCGGTCCATTAGAAGCGGAACGGGGTATAGCGGATTGGCCTCGGCATCGGCATGCGCCGCCATCTCGGGAATGTCGGAGCGGCGAATGCCCGAGACATATTTGGGGATTCCTAGGATCTCGTTCATGCGGTCGACCCAATCGATAAAGGCCTCGGCCGCAAGACTATCCTGCGCGGTAGCCGGCGCAATGCCCGCCATGCGAGCAAGATCGGCAAGCTTGGGGGCGGCGGCGTCACCATAAGCGCGAAGCATGTGCGGCAGGATGATCGCGTTGGCCAAACCGTGCGGAATTCCGTATCGGCCGCCCAGACTGTGCGCGATGGCATGCACATATCCGACATAGGAGCGGGTAAACGCAACGCCCGCCTTATACGCCGCCGAAAGCATATTGCGACGAGCGCGCATGTCGTCACCATGCTCATAGGCCTCGAGCAAATTGTCGTGGATAAGCTGCACCGCCTGTCGCGCCATCTTGCGCGTATAGGGCTTGGTGCTTCGCCCGATAAAGGCCTCAACGGCATGCGTCAGGGCGTCCATGCCCGTCTGCCCCGTAATGGAAGCGGGCAAGCCGCACGTAAACTCGGGGTCGTGGACTGCAAAACGCGGGATGAGCACAAAGTCGTTAATGGGGTATTTGTAGTGCGTCCCGTCATCGGTAATTACCGCCGCAAGCGTGACTTCGCTTCCCGTACCGGCGGTAGTGGGAACGGCGATGAGCAGCGGCAGGCGACGATGAATCCGCAGCAGGCCGCGCATCTTGTTGATGGGCTTGTTTGGCTGCGCAATGCGTGCGCCCACGCCCTTGGCACAGTCCATGGCCGAGCCACCGCCAAAGCCGATAATGGCCTGGCAGGCGCTCTCTCGATACAGGGACGCCGCTTCTTCCACGTTTGAAACCGTGGGGTTTGCACGCGTTTCGGCATAGACCGTAATGCCAATCCCCCTGGATGCGAGCGCCGTCTCGAGCGGTGCCGTGAGCCCCAGACGGGTAATGCCGGGATCCGTCACGATAAGGACCTTCTGGATCGAGCGCTTTTGAAGCACCGCGGGCACATCCTCGGCATGCTCTAAAATGCGCGGCTCAGTATAGGGCAGAATCGGCAATGCAATGCGAAAAACCGTCTGATATGTTCGGCACCAGGCACGACGGGCTAGATGCATAAAGGAAACTCCTTTATTTGTTGATTGGTCAACATTTGCTCGACCGATTGTACTCAGCGGCGGTCAAAGACGGCCTGCCAATCGTTAATCAATCAACATCTTCATATCTCAAAATTGTTTTATTAAAAATCATTCCTAATAGGCTTCACATTTGGTTGCATTTATGGATAATAGGACTCGTCAAGACGCACGTCCGGAGAGGGCCCTTACGGGACCGGACGAGCGCACAATCGCCATCGATCGAAAGGATCGAATCATGAAGTTTGTTTGCCCCGTTTGCGGTTATGTGGAAGAGTTCGACGGCGACCAGCTGCCCGAGGACTTCAAGTGCCCCCAGTGCGGCGTTCCCGGTTCTCGCTTCCTGAAGCAGGAGGAGGGTCAGCTCGAGTGGGCTGCCGAGCACGTCGTGGGCGTCGCCAAGATGGAGGGCGTCTCCGAGGACATCGTTGCCGACCTGCGCGCCAACTTTGAGGGCGAGTGCTCCGAGGTCGGTATGTACCTGGCCATGGCTCGTGTCGCTCATCGCGAGGGCTATCCCGAGATCGGCCTGTACTGGGAGAAGGCTGCCCACGAGGAGGCCGAGCATGCCGCCAAGTTCGCCGAGCTCCTGGGCGAGGTCGTGACCGACTCCACCAAGAAGAACCTCGAGATGCGCGTTGAGGCCGAGAACGGCGCCACCGCCGGCAAGACCGATCTTGCCAAGCGTGCCAAGGCCGCCGGCCTCGATGCCATCCACGACACCGTGCACGAGATGGCTCGCGACGAGGCCCGCCACGGCAAGGCTTTCGCCGGCCTGCTCAAGCGCTACTTTGGCTAAGCCAACCGCCTGAGACATAACCTCAAGCTCGATGAGGCCCGGACCGTATTGGTTCGGGCCTTTTTCGTGCCTCACGAACTTGTTAACGCCCTGAAATAGGACCGTCTTCGGCATCGGCTTCTCGTCAAAACTAAGTGAGTAGACTTTTTGGAACTTGCCGAGCAGACCATCCATATCACGGCTTATAGGACAAAATGTGTGTCCACGTTGGGGGTATCGGCGCAGGTCGATGCCCCTTTTTCAGCCGTTTAAATTCCGTGCCCGCTTTTAACCGCTCGGACAGAATGTGTGTCCGGT
>CABUWV010000012.1 GCA_902495355.1 uncultured Collinsella sp. | reverse complement strand
GGAGTGGGGCGACAGGGCCGTGTGGGAGGACCTCCACCACAGGGACCCGTACCCGTTCTGGCTGGATTAATGGATGGAAACGGATGTTCTATCGGGACACACATTTTGTCCTATAAGCCTTCTTTTCTCGCCTTATGGGTGGCTCGGACAAGCAGGCGACTGCGACTTCCGAGTTCGAGATTCTCGCCCCTGTTTCCGGCGAGCTTGTTAATCTAGAAAATACCAATGACCCCGCTTTTAGCAGTCGTGCAGTGGGCGATGGCGTTGCCGTGGTTCCCCAAGAGGGAACGGTGTGCGCTCCTGTTTCCGGTACCGTTGCGGCGCTGTTTCCGACTGAGCACGCGCTGGGCATCATGTCCGACGACAGCTCTGCTCAGGTGATGCTGCACATCGGAATCGACACTGTTAAGCTTGAGGGCAAGGGCTTCCATGCGCTTGTTGCCCAGGGTGACCATGTCGACGCGGGCCAGCCCCTCGTCGAGGTCGATTTCGACGCGGTTCGCGCTGCCGGCTTCGATCCCACGGTCTTCGTTATCGTGTGCGAGCGTTCGGAGAACTCGACTCTTCGTGAGCATGCTTCCGGCCCTGTTGCTGTTAAAGAGCCTGTCGTCTGGCTTTCCGAGTAAATTCTTGTGGTGGGTACCGTGGTTATCAAGCGAGTTTTTAACAACAACGTCGCAATGGTCACTTCGGACGATGGCTCCGAGCTCATCGTCATCGGTCGAGGCCTCTGCTTTGGTCGCCATGCCGGCGATGCCATCGATGAGACGTCGGTCGAAAAGACCTACGCGTTACAGGAGGGAACTTCTCAGGATTCGCGTACGATTGACCGCTTGGCACATCTTTTGGAGTCCATCCCCACCGTCAACCTCGTGATTTCCGAGGACATCGTTCAGATGCTTCGTCGAGAGCTCAATGTCGATATCAATGACAAGATTCTTATCGCTCTCGCAGACCATATCAGCCTCGCCCTCGATCGCGAGCGCAAAGGCGTTTCCTGCGAGAATCCGCTGCTGCTCGAGATCCAGCAGTTCTATCGCAAGGAGTACGCGCTTGCGGGCCGTGCCCTTCAGATTATCAAGGACTATTTGGGCATCCAGATGAGCGAAGAAGAGCAGGGTTTTATTACGCTGCATATCGTCAACGCCACCATGCCGCAACGCTCCGACCGTCTAATCATCTCGGTCCAGCTTGTTCGCGACGTGCTCGCGATTGTTTCCGAGCGCTATGCCACGACCCTCGATGACACCTCGCTGCCTTACGAACGCTTCGTTCGTCACCTGCAGTTTTTCGCTCAGCGAGCACTCGATCCTACGGCCGGGCAAATCAGTGGCGACGCGCTGTTCCGAATCGACGAAACGGCGTATCCGTGCGCATTCTCGTGCGCGGATGCCATAGCCGCTCACTTGTCGTCTACCTATAACGTTGTCGTTACCGATGCCGAGAAGAGTTATCTCGCATATCACATTGTTAATCTGCTTGGAGAACCTGGTCTCTAGGCATAACGTGCCCACACATCGATTGATATAAGGCAGGACTTACGGTCTTGCCCAGGGCACATCTGTCTTAATTTGCGGAAAAGGAAGGGGAGTACCGCTATGACCGCAAAAAAGAAGTTCAATTTCAAAGCGCCGTTGGAGGTGTTCGCGAAGTCGATCGTCCAGCCGATGATGTATCTCTCGGTTGCCGGCATCCTGCTCATCGTGGGCATCATTCTGACCAACAAGACCATCTGCGCTTTGGTCCCCGTACTGGGCTCCGGTCCGTTCCAGCTTGTGGGCGCCGTTGTCTATCAGTCGCTGATGTTTATCATCAACAACCTCTCGATTCTGTTCTGCGTGGGCATCGCCGGCGCCATGGCAAAGAAGAACAAGGGCCATGCTTCGCTGATCGCCCTGATGTCGTTCTTCCTGTTCCTGCAGGCTAACAACATCGTGCTCAACGCCACCGGCTCTCTTGCCGATGCGAGCGGCATGCTCGGTCTTACCGGAACCGGCCAGGCCACCGTTATGGGCATCCAGGTGCTCGATACCGGCGTGTTTGGCGGCATCATCCTTGGTTGCATCACCGGTGCCGTGTTCAACAAGTACTCGAACAAGCAGTTCCCCATTGCCCTTTCGATGTTCTCGGGCGTTCGCTTCCCGTTCCTGATTATGATCATCATTTCCTGGATCATGGGCGCTGGCTTCTGCATCGTTTGGCCTCCGGTTCAGGGTGCCATCTCCTCCGTTGCCGGCATCATTAAGGAGTCGGGCAACATCGGTCTGTTTATCTACGGCATGCTCAACAAGCTGCTCGTTCCCACCGGTCTGCACCACCTCATCTACACCCCGTTCCAGTTCTCCGATGTGGGCGGCACCCTTACGCTGGGTGATCAGGTTATCGCCGGCGCTTATCCCATCCGTGTTGCCGAGATGGCAATGACGGGCCAGCCCTTCTCCGATAGCACCTACTTCAACAGCTACACCTTCAACAACTTGTGGCCCTACATCGGTATCGGTCTCGCCTTTATCTTCACCGCTTACAAGGGGAACAAGGATAAGACCAAGGCCGTTATCATCCCGCTGATCATCACCGCCGTGCTCTCCTGTGTCACCGAGCCCATGGACTTCCTCTTTGTCTTTGCCGCTCCCGTGCTCTTTGTTGTTCACTCGGTTCTTTCCGGCATCTTCCTGGTCCTGCTCAAGGTCCTCTCCGTGCCCGCTTCGACTGCAGGCGGCATTATCAACATCGTGGTCTCCAACCTGGTCCTCGGTGTCGATAAGACCAACTGGCCGGTTATGCTGGTGCTTGGAGTCGTCAACGCCGCTCTGTACTTCTTCCTCTTTACCTTCCTCATCAAGAAGCTCAACCTCCACACGCCTGGTCGCGAGGAAGAGTCCGAGCTTGCCGAGTCCGTTGCCGAGGGCGAGGCCGCCGCGTCTGTCGCGGTGAAGCAGGGCGCTGTTGCCGCGGCTCCCGCAGAGGGCGTCGATGCAGGTATTGCCGACCTGGTCGCAGGTCTTGGTGGCAAGGACAACATCGAGGAGCTCGAGAACTGCTTTACGCGTCTCCGCGTGAACGTTAAGAACCCGGACCTCATCAATGAGGACCTCATCAACCACGTGCCCAACAGCGGCATCAACCGCAACGGCAATAATATCCAGATCATCTTTGGCATGAAGGTCGCCGAGATGCGCGACAAGGTCGAAAACGCAATTGAGAAGGAGCAGTAAACAATGATCATTACTCTGTGTGGTGGCGGATCCACCTTTACCCCCGGCATCGTCAAGTCCATCGCCCTGCGCAAGGACGAGCTCGACGTTGACGAGATTCGTCTGTACGACATCAACGAGGAGCGCCAGCGCAAGATCGGCGTGCTCGTGGACTGGATTTTGCACGAGGACCTCGGCCTGGACATCAAGCTCACGGTGACCACCGACAAAAAGACGGCTTTTACCGACGCGAGCTTCGTGTTTGCCCAGATGCGCGTGGGCGGCTACGCCATGCGCGAGCAGGACGAGAAGATTCCGCTGCGTCACGGCTGCGTGGGTCAGGAGACTTGCGGTTGCGGCGGCCTTGCCTACGGCATGCGCACCATCTTCCCCATGGTCGAGCTGATCGATGACGTTGAGAAGTACGCCAAGAAGGACTACTGGATTCTCAACTACTCCAACCCTGCCGCCATCGTCTCCGAGGGCTGCCGCGTGCTGCGTCCCAACGCTCGTATCATCAACATCTGCGACATGCCGATCGCGATCATCGACGTGGTTTGCGCCGCGCTCGATATCGACAAGAAGGATGTCGAGTACGATTACTTTGGCCTCAACCACTTTGGTTGGTTCACCTCGATCCGCCACAAGGGCGAGGAGGTGCTCCCGCAGCTGCGCGAGTACATCAAGGAGCATGAGATTCTGCTGCCCGACTCTTACCTCAAGGGCATGGGCTCGCTCATGGCAAAGAAGCCCGAGGAGGCCGTCGACGAGCACCCCGAGCAGAACCGCCACACCAAGGGCAGCTGGTACTACGTCTGGAAGGGCGAGTACGAGATCATGGAGTGCTTCCCGGAGTACCTGCCCAACACGTATCTGAACTACTACCTGCAGCAGAAGGAGTTCGTCGAGCACTCCAACCCCGAGCGCACCCGTGCTAACGAGGTTGAGGAGACGCGTGAGAAGAACCTCTTTGATGGTATCGACCATTACGAGAAGACGGGCGAGATCGACGAGAGCACGTTCTATGCGGGCAGCCACGGCGACTGGATTGCCGATCTGGCTATCGCTCTGAAGAACGACACCAAGCAGCGTTTCCTGGTCATTTGCGAGAACAAGGGCGCCATCCCCAACATGCCCTACGACGCTATGGTCGAGCTGCCTGCCTACATTGGCAAGAACGGCCCCGAGGTCATCAGCCGCGACAACATTCCGCTGTTCCAGCAGGGCCTCATGATGCAGCAGCTGAACTCCGAGAAGCTCGTGGTCGAGGCTACGATCGAGGGTTCGTACGAGAAGGCGCTTAAGGCCTTTACGCTCAACAAGACCGTGCCGTCGATGAAGGTCGCCAAGGAGGTTCTCGACGACATGATCGAGGCCAACAAGGGTTACTGGCCCGAGCTTAAGTAAAAGCAACAGGGTCGCTGGCCGCATGCCTGAAGCAATGCCCCGCCCACGTGATTGCGTGGGCGGGGCATTGTCGTTTGGTAACGCGTTTTATCAAATATGGCATTTATCTGCGATAATGTTCATTTTCACCGCTGATGGTGACATTTCATACCGCCTGCCGAACTGCGTGGAGACCTAACAACTTTTTAGGTCAGTGTTGTGCGTGTAGCAATTTCGCCCGGCCTCGCCTCCGGGCTGCCATGTGAGAGGGGATCTTATGGCTTGACTGCACGTAATGGAACGCAGCCACGCTCAGGCCGTCATGGACGACCTGCACGATGCACTCGGACGTCGTCTGGCGGTGAGTTCACTCGCCCCGTGCCCCGTCGAGTTTACGGCGGCGCTCGTCAACCTGTGCTCCACCCAGAGCTGCGGCAAGTGCACGCCCTGCCGCGTGGGCCTGAGCGCGCTGAGCGACCTGCTCGCCGATGTGCTCGAGGGCCGCGCCGACGAGTCCACGCTCAACTTGATTGAGCGCACGGCCCGCACCATCTACCTTTCGAGCGACTGCGCCATCGGCTACGAAGCTGGCGCCATGGCACTCACGGCCATTCGCGGCTTCCGCGACGATTTTGAGCACCACATCCGCGAGCACTCCTGCGGCTTTGACCGCGAGGCTCGCGTCCCGTGTGTCTCGGGCTGCCCGGCGCACGTCGACATTCCTGGTTACATCTCGCTCGTCGAGGCAGGCCGTTATGCCGACGCCGTCAAGGTCATCCGCAAGAACAACCCGCTACCGCTCGTCTGTGGCCTGGTGTGCGAGCATCCCTGCGAGATGCATTGCCGCCGTGGCATGGTCGACGACCCCATGAACATCCTCGCCCTCAAGCGTTTTGCCGTTGAGCATAGCGACCTCAACGACCACAAGCCACATGTAGTGGACAACACCGGTAAGCGCGTCGCCGTGATCGGCGGCGGCCCGGCCGGCCTTTCCTGTGCCTACTACCTGGCCGAGATGGGCCACAAGGTGACCATTTTTGAGCAGCGCCACCACTTGGGCGGCATGCTGCGCTACGGCATCCCCAGCTATCGTCTGCCGCGCGAGCGCCTGCAGGCCGAGATCGACTGGATCTTGAGCGCCGGCATCGACGTGGAGCTCGACCACTCCGTGAGCGGCGAGGAGCTCGCCCGTCTGCGCGACGAGTTCGATGCCGTCTACCTGGCCATCGGTGCCCACAGTGACAAGAAGCTCGGCCTTCCGGGTGAAGAGGCGCCCGGCGTGGAATCGGCCGTCAAGATGCTGCGCGCCATCGGCGATGACGAGCTGCCCGACCTGAGCGGCCAGCGCGTGTGCGTCATCGGCGGCGGCAACGTTGCCATGGACGTGGCACGCTCCGCCGTGCGCTGCGGTGCCGAAAAGGTAAGCATCGTCTACCGCCGTCGCATCTGCGATATGACGGCCCAGGACGCCGAGATTGCCGGTGCCCAGGCCGAGGGCTGTGAGGTGCTGGAGCTGACGGCCCCGCTCGCCATCGAGACGGGCGAGGACGGTCGCGTGAGCGGCCTGCGCGTGCAGCCGCAGATTATCGGCGAGCCCCGTCGCGGTCGTCCGGCTCCGCGTGCCGCCGCCACGCCCGAGCGCGTCATCCCCTGCGAGCGTGTGTTCGTCGCCATTGGCCAAGACATCGATTCCAAACCGTTTGAGGAGGTGGGCATTGCCTGCAAGTGGGGCTGCGTGGTCACCGATTCGGACGGTGCCGTGCCCAACTTCGACGGCCTCTTTAGCGGCGGCGACTGCCAGACCGGTCCCGCCACCGTCATCCGTGCCATCAACGCTGGCCGCGTGGCTTCGGCAAATATCGACCGCTACCTGGGCTTCGACCACAAGATCAAGCTCGACGTGGAGCTGCCGACCGTGCAGTTTAAGGGCAAGCACGAGTGCGGCCGCTGCGAGCTGGGTGAGCGCGAGGCCGGCGAGCGTATTCACGATTGGAATCTGGTCGAGCAGGGCCTTACCGAGGAGGAGGCGCGCCAGGAGGCAAGCCGCTGCCTGCGTTGCGACCACTTTGGCTTTGGCGCGTTCCGCGGAGGGAGGAGCCTGGAATGGTAGAGCTCAACAACCCCACTGTCAGCGACAACACCGAAAGCGGAGCACTCAATATGGTCAAGCTCACTATCGATAATTGCGAGGTCGTGGTACCCGAGCACACCACGATCCTGGACGCGGCCAAGTCCGTCGGTATCCAGATTCCCACCCTGTGCTACCTGCGCGATCTAAACGAGATCGGCGGCTGCCGCGTGTGCGTGGTCGAAGTCGAGGGCTGCGATCAGCTGGTTGCCGCCTGCAACAACTACGTGCTCGACGGCATGGTGGTCCACACCAACAGCCCCAAGGCTCGCGAGGCCCGTCGCACCAACGTGCAGCTGCTGCTGTCCCAGCACGATTCGCAGTGCACGAGCTGCGTGCGCAGCGGCAACTGCAACCTACAGACCATCGCCAACGACCTGGGTATTTTTTATCTGCCGTATCAAAGGCATTTGGCGGGCGAGGGCTGGGATTTCGATTTTCCCATCATCCGCGAAAACGACAAGTGCATTAAATGCATGCGCTGTATCAAGGTGTGCGAGAGCGTGCAGGGGCTAGGGATTTGGGACCTGACCAACCGCGCCACGCATACCGCCGTGGGTACCCGCGGGCGCGCGCCGATCGGCAAGACCGATTGCGTCGCGTGCGGCCAGTGCATAACGCATTGCCCGACGGGCGCACTGCGCGAGCGCGACGATACCGAGACCGTGTTCGATGCTCTCGCCGATCCCGACAAGATCGTGCTGGTGCAGATTGCGCCGGCCGTGCGCAGCGCCTGGGGCGAGGAGCTCGGCATATCTCGCGAGGAGGCTACCGTTGAGCGCTTGGCTTGCGCGCTGCGCCGCGTTGGCTTTGAGTACGTGTTCGATACCGATTTCTCGGCCGACCTCACCATTATGGAAGAGGGCTCCGAGCTGCTCAAGCGCCTGGGCGAGGCCGCCAAGGGCGAGGGCGACAGCCGCAGCTGGCCCATGTTCACGAGCTGCTGCCCGGGCTGGGTACGCTTTGTGAAGGCGCGTTACCCCGAGTTTGTCGACAGCCTGTCCACGTCCAAGTCGCCGCAGCAGATGTTCGGCGCCATCGCCAAGACCTACTACGCCAAGGTGCTGGGCGTGGAGCCCGAGCGCCTGTTTGTGGTGTCCGTGATGCCGTGCACGGCCAAGAAGGCCGAGTGCGCGCTGCCGAGCATGGTGGGCGAGGGCGGCACGCCCGATGTGGACGTTGCGCTGACGGTGCGCGAGATGGTGCGCATGGTCCGCGCGAGCCACGTGAGCGTGGATACGCTAGTTGAGGAGCCGCTCGATACGCCGCTGGGCTTTGGCACGGGTGCGGGTGTGATCTTTGGCGCCACGGGCGGCGTGATGGAGGCCGCCGTGCGCTCGGCCTATTACCTGGTGACGGGCAAGAACCCCGACGCCGACTTCTTTACCGATGTGCGCGGCCTGGACGGCTGGAAGGAGGCCGTGGCCGATATCGATGGCACCAAGGTGCGCGTCGCCGTGGCACACGGGCTGGGCAACGCCGCCCGCCTACTCGACGCGATTCGCGACGGCCGCGTGAGCTATGATTTCGTTGAGGTCATGGCGTGCCCGGGCGGCTGCGTCGGTGGCGGCGGTCAGCCCATCCACGACGGCTGCGAGCTGGCAGCCGAGCGTGGCCAGGTGCTCTGGGGCCTGGATGCCGCTGCGGACATTCGCTTCTCGCACGAGAATCCCGATGTCCAGGCGTGCTACCGCGAGTTCTTGGGCGAGCCGCTCTCGCCGCTGGCCGAGGAGCTGCTGCATACCGACCATCACGCATGGACGATGCCCAACGAGGGGGTGTGCTAACGATGCGCGCGTTTAATGTTGAGCTGTCGCGCCGGGGGTTTGCCTCGGCGCTCGCCGCGGGCGCCCTGTCACTTGCGCTCGCGGGCTGTGGCGGCGGGGCTGCCGGTGCCGGGTCCGCCGCGGGCTCGGTTGCCACGGACGGCGCCGGTGCTGCCGCAGAGCCGGTCGAGGTGCACGTCGCCTCGCTCAAGGGTCCGACGTCGATCGGTCTGGTGCAGTTTATGGACCAGGCAGCCGATGGCGAGACGGACAATGAGTTCGACTTTGCGATCAACACTGCCGCCGACGAGATTGTGCCCAAGGTCATTCAGGGCGATATCGATATCGCCCTGGTGCCCGCCAACGTGGCGAGCGTGCTCTACAACAAGACCGAGGGCGCGGTGCAGGTCATCGACATCAACACGCTGGGCGTGCTGAACGTGGTGACGGGCGACGCGAGTGTGGCCTCGTTTGGCGATCTGGCGGGCCATACCGTCTATATGACGGGCAAGGGCACCACGCCGGAGTACGTCATGAACTACCTGCTGGAGCGCGCGGGCTTGGCCGGTCAGGTGGCGCTCGAGTTTAAGAGCGAGCCTACCGAGGTGCTCTCGGCTCTGCTTGCCGACCCGACTGCCGTGGGCGTGCTACCCGAGCCGTTCAAGACGGCGGCCATCGCCAAGAGCGAGGGCAAGCTGTCGGCACCGGTGAGCCTGACCGATGTGTGAGACGAGCTGGCAGGAGACACGGGCTCGCGCCTGCTGACGGGCGTGACCGTGGTGCGCCGTGCCTTTGCCGAGGAGCATCCCGAGGCCGTGGCGGAATTCTTGCGCTGCCATGAGGCGAGCGTGAAGGCCGTCAACGCAGCGCCGGCAGACTGGGCGCAGGCCGTGGTCGATGCCGGTATCGTGGATAACGCCACGATTGCCGAAAAGGCGATTCCCGGGTGCATGCTTGTGTGCCAGACGGGGAAGGATATGAAGGCGGCGCTCGGTGGGTACCTGCAGGTGCTGGCCGATGCGGACGCGAGCGCCGTGGGCGGCAAGCTCCCGGCTGACGATTTCTACTACATGGAGTAGCCCGTGTGTGCGTTTGCTCGACAAATGGCAGAGCGTATGAAGGCGGTGGCGGCAGCAGGTGCCGTCGCCGCCTTTTGGCTTGCCGTGTGGGTCTTCGCGGCGGCGCTGGTGGCGCAGCCGTTGATTTTGCCGGGGCCGGGCGCTGTTGTGGTGGCGTTGCTGCGGCTGGTATGCGATGTCGGCACGTGGGCGATTCTGGCGGGCTCGGGTGCGCGGATTCTGGGTGGGCTGGCACTTGCCGCGGTGTGCGGCGGCGTGCTGGCGGGAGTCTCGGCGCGGTCGCGGACGTTTGCCCGCCTGGTGGCGCCGGCGCTTTCGTTTGTTAAGGCGACGCCGGTTGCCTGCGTAGTGGTCCTGCTGCTCATTTGGCTGGGGTCGGCGCGCGTGAGCATCGCCGCGGTCTTTTTGATGGCGCTGCCGGGTGTGTATTTCTCGCTGGTCGAGGGTTTGACGCAAGTGGATAAGCCGCTGGAGCAGATGTTTCGTCTGCATGGCGTGCGGGGCTGGCGACTGTTTTGCGCTCACACCTGGCGCGAAGTCCTGCCGTTTGTGCTTTCGTGCGCCCGCGCCGTGATCGGCATGAGCTGGAAGGCCGGCGTGGCAGCCGAGCTGATCGGCATGGCGGTGGGCACCGTGGGTGAGCGCATCTATCAGGCAAAGCTTTTGATTGAGACGGCTGATCTGCTGGCGTGGACCGTGTTGGTCGTAGCCGCCTCGTGGGCGTGTGAGCGCGTGCTGGTGTGGCTTCTGCGGGTTTCGGGGCCCGTGGCGTGGCGCGCGGCCGTGCGGGCGCATGGGCATGGACTGCGCGAGCGTGCGGGGGCTGCGAGCGATGGCGCTGCGGCGGAGCTTGCGCTTGCCGTGGGCGATCGCGCGCCGTGGGCTCCGGCACTGGACGGTCTGGCGCTCAACGTGCCCGCGGGCGGGCGTATCTGTGTGATGGGTGCTTCGGGTGCGGGCAAGTCGACGCTGCTTGCGCTAGCGGCGGGGGAGTCCGCGCCGTGCTCGATGGTGTTTCAGGATGCACGCTTGGTCGAATCCGCCTCGGCGCTGGATAACGTGTTGGTGTGCGCCGATGCGCGCGTGGATGCTTCGAGCGCCGCGGCATTGCTGCGCCTGCTGGTGCCAGGGATCGACGTGCATGCTCGCGTGGCCGAGCTTTCGGGCGGGCAGCGCCGTCGCGTCGAGATCGCTCGAGTCCTGCTGTGCCCGGGCGGCGCCGTTATTCTGGACGAGCCCTTTACCGGTCTAGATACCGCCGCACGCGACGCATGCGCCGAGGTCGTGCTCGACCTGCTCGACGGCCGCATGCTCCTGCTCGCCACGCACGATGTCGCCGACGCTCAGGCCCTCGATATCTCGGACATCATCACGCTCTAAATACTAACTCAGCTACAAAATGATTCGTTTTCCTCCGTTCCCATGGGGTCGGGTGTGGTATTCTATCTGCGGGGTAATACTTAGGATTACCAAGTAATACCAACGCCGCAGAAACAAACTCCGGATGCGGGCCAATCGGGTTGCCTTCACAGCCCGTCGCCCAGCCGCGTGGCCCGCATCTATCCGCACTACCGTCGTTTCAAAAAGGAAGCGCCATGGCAGAACACATGACCCCCGTAGTCGCGAAGGTCTTGCCCGAGGAGAAGGCAGCCTTCGCGGCGGCAACTCAGCTCGTGGGCACCACGCCGTCCAACGCCATCCGCATGTTTATCGCCGCGTTCAATCGCTGCGGCACCTTTCCGTTTGACATCTCGCCCAACGGGGCCTTTGGCAAAGAGTGTCCTCAACAGCTAGTCGTTGAAGAACGTCCCCAATGACTAGTCGTCGGGAGGAGGTCGGCATGCTCAATGCGATGATTTGGGCGCTTGCCTGTTTTGGCGTCGTCGCTGCCGATATTGCCCTGAGCGTGGTTTTGTTTTCCGCTCTGGGCGTCGCGTCAGTGTTCATGGGTTTTTCGATCGATGACCTCGACATTCAATTGCTTCAGGCTGCCGCGCAGATGGCGTCGTTTTTGATGGCGCTGCTGTGGTGGCGTTATCTGTGGCCGCGTTCGTTTATGGCACGCCGGCAAAGCGAGCACCCGCTCGGCGGGGGAGCGCGTGGGGCGTGGAAACGCATCGCCTGCGTTATCGTGATTGGTCTTGCCCTGCAGGTGGTCGTTGGTTACGTGACCGACGCCGCGCTGTCACTGTTGCCCGAGGCCGCGGCCGACTACAGCGAGCTTGTCGAGGAAACAGGCATGGGCGACACCAGCTATCTCGCCGTCCTGACTACGGTGCTCGGCGCCCCATTTTGTGAAGAGCTGCTGGTGCGCGGCATTATTTTTGAGTTTTCGCTCCGAGCGTTTAATCCGCAGTGCCGCCCACTTTGGAAGCGCCGGCGTCGTGCGAGCGCGCAGGACGGCGCCATGGTGCCCTGGGCGGCCCCAAGTACGTGGGGTATTGCCGCGGCGATTGTGCTGCAGGCGGCAATCTTCGGTTTTATGCACATGAATTGGGTGCAGGGTTGCTACGCGGGTGCCGCCGGCCTCATCTTTGGTTGGGTGCTCGTGACGACCGGAAAGCTCCGCTACACGATCCCGCTGCACTTTGCCTTTAATGCCGGGTCGTATCTCATAGGGCTGCTGTGGTTTGTGAACACGCCGTTCGACGTGGCAATTACGGTCGCGATCGCCGGCGTGATCCTGGTGGAGGCAATGCGCTCGCTGCGCCAAGCGTGCCAGCAGAGCGCTGTGAGCACATCTACCGCATTCCCGCACTAATTGCGGCGTCCGCCTCCGTTGGCACCCTGACGCCCCTGAGCTGCACGGTTGCGCCCGGCAGTGTTCTGCGCGCGCGACATGCCGCTGTGCCCCTTGCTGCCCTTAGGCCCCTTGCCAGCGGCGCCACCGTGGGCCTTGCCGCCCTTCTTGGCTGCGCCATGCCCACCGCCAGCAGACGTCTCGCCCGGGCGCGGCGGCACGGGACGGATCAGGCAATGCTTGGTGTAGCCGATCAGGTCGCGACGGCCAGCCTTTTCCAGCGCCTCGCGTACCAGCTTGTAGTTCTCGGGCTTGCGATACTGGATGAGCGCGCGCTGCATGGCCTTCTCGTGCGGGTCGCGCGCCACATAGATCGGTTTCATGGTGCGCGGGTCCACGCCGGTGTAGTACATGCACGTCGACATGGTGGACGGTGTGGGGTAGAAGTCCTGCACCTGCTCGGGCATGTAACCCATGTCGCGCACGGCTTCGGCAAGGTCCACGGCTTCCTTCATCGTTGAGCCGGGGTGGCTCGAGATCAGATACGGCACCACGTACTGCTTGAGTCCGTATTCGCGATTCAAGCGTTCAAATTTACGGCAGAATGCGTCGTAGACAGCTCGGCTCGGCTTGCCCATCACGGACAGTACCGCGTCGCTCACGTGCTCGGGCGCTACGCGCAGCTGGCCCGAGACATGGTGTTCCAGCAGCTCGCGCAAAAACTCGTCCGAGGCATCGGCCATGGTGTAGTCAAAGCGGATGCCGCTGCGGACGAAGACCTTCTTGACGCCCGGCAGCTGGCGCAGGTCGCGCAGCAGCTGCGTGTAGCCGGTCTCGTCGACCACCATGTTCTTGCACACGCTCGGCCACAGGCAGCGCTTGTTCTTGCACACGCCGTGCTTGAGCTGCTTGTCGCAGGCGGGGCGGCTAAAGTTGGCCGTCGGTCCGCCCACGTCGTTGATATAGCCCTTAAACTCGGGATCGCGCGTGAGCAGCTCGGCCTCGCGCATGATCGAGTCGTGGCTGCGCATCTGCAACACGCGGCCCTGGTGGAAGGTGAGGGCGCAAAACGAGCACTCACCAAAACAGCCGCGGTTGGAGCTTATGGAAAACTTGATCTCAGCAAAGGCCGGCACGCCGCCCGCCGCGTCGTAATCGGGATGCCAGTCGCGTGCGTAGGGGAGTTCGGCCACCTCGTCCATCTCATCGGTAGTGAGCGTCGCCGACGGCGGGTTTTGCACCACATAGACGCTGTTGGGGTAGGGCTCTACCAGGCGATGCCCGGTGATGGGGTCCATATTCTGTTGCTGCACGTTAAAGCTGCGCGCGTAGTTGAGCTTGTCGGCGGTAAGGTCGTCCCAGCTGGGCAGCAGATCGTAGTCGTAGACCTCGTCGAGCGAGCCTGTGCGGTAGACGGTGCCGTTGATATAGGTGATCTGATCGACGGGCAGTCCCGCGTCGAGCGCGTCGGCGATCTCGACGATCGCGTGCTCGCCCATGCCGTAGATGAGGATGTCGGCGCCCGAGTCGAGCAGTACCGAGCGCTTGAGCTTGTCCTGCCAGTAGTCGTAGTGGGCCAGGCGGCGCAGGCTCGCCTCGATGCCGCCGATGATGATGGGGGCGTCCTTGAACGTCTGGCGGATGAGGTTGCCGTAGACCGTGACAGCTCGGTTGGGACGGTGCCCCTCCTCGCCACCGGGAGTGTAGGCGTCGGTGTGGCGGCGGTGCTTGGTCACCGAATAGTGGTTGACCATGGAGTCCATGTTGCCGGCACTGACGAGAAAGCCCAGGCGCGGCTCGCCGAGCACGGTGATGCTGGCGGGGTCGGTCCAGTCGGGCTGGCAGATGATGCCCACCTTGTAGCCGTGCGCGTCAAGGACGCGGCTGATGATGGCCATACCAAAGCTGGGATGGTCCACGTAGGCGTCGCCGCAGATGTAGACAAAGTCGCACTGGTTCCAACCGCGCGCATCCATGTCGGCGCGGCTGACGGGGAGGAATTTGTCGCGGCCCGGGCGCCAGGGACGCGAGGGCGCTGCAGAGGCATGCGTGGCGTGGCCGCTCTGTGCCTTACCGCCGCGCTTTTGCTGCTGGCCCTGTTTGCCCTGCTGACTGCGCTGGTTGTTCTGAGCGTCCTGGGGCTTTTTTGCCACGATTCCTCCCGTTGTTAGTATGCTGCACGTAATTGTAACCAGTCTTTTTGGGACGGCGCTAAAAAGACTGGTGGAGTACACGGGGCGTCGGGTGTCGGCGCCGCGCCCGCTGTTTGTTTCCAGACTGTGTATCCCCGTGCCGAAGGGGCCGTCTCGCGCGCACGCCATGTTGTCAATGGGTTACAGTATGAACGGCGGCTATGTCTCCGCCAACGCACGAGAGAGTCGTCAACAAGGAGGATGCACGACGATGCAGCGTGCCAAACAGATATCGGAGTCTATTGAGCTGGGCATCATCTTGGCGCTCGCCGGTGGCTTTATGGATGTGTATTCGTACATTGGGCGCGACCATGTTTTCGCCAACGCGCAGACGGGCAACATCCTGCTCGTGGGCGTGAGCATCTCGGAGGGCAACTGGGCGCTGGCGGGACGCTATTTCTTCCCCGTGGTGTCGTTTGCTGTGGGCATTATGCTTGCAGACCTGGTGCACGAGCGGTTTGGCAGTGTGATTCATTGGCGCCAGGTGACGGTGTTTTTTGAAGCCGTTATCTTGCTGGGCGTGAGCTTTATCCCGGGTGGCGATTTCAACCTGCTCGCCAACTGCCTCACCTCATTTGCCTGCGGTATGCAGGTCGAGAGCTTCCGCAAGATCCACGGTCACGGCATCGCCACGACTATGTGCATCGGCAACCTCCGTAATGCCTTGCAAAACGTGGACGACTACATCATCACCCATAAGCGCGGCTTTTTGGAAAACGGCCTGCTGTACTTTGGCGTGATCTTCACCTTTGTGTTTGGTGCCGTGCTGGGCAATTGGTGCATTGAGCGCATGGGCCTGCACGCCATTGCGGTGGCGAGCGTGCTGCTGTTTGTCGCGTTTGGCATTATGTTTATCGATCGCGAGCGCGATTTGCGCTTTCGCTGGAAACGCGCCTGCGAAAATTGGAAAGACGCCTGCCAAAAATAACGGCAGGATATGACAGGGGCCGTTCCCTTGTCAGATAGATCGATAATGGGGAGGGGACGGCCATCTTGGCCGCCCCTTTTTTGTTTAGCGGTCAGGTGGGGACGATACCAGTTGTTGAAACGCTTTAACACCTTTGACGTTCTCGCGCGTTTTTTGTTTCAAAAGCGTTAGGATGGAACTAATAGCGCGGGGCGTAATGGGTGCCCCGCACACGATGGGAGGCTATCAATGGCTAATCGTTTCGTTCTCAACACCATTTCTTATCATGGTTCTGGCGCTATCAAGGAGATCCCCGGCGAGCTCCAGCGTCGCGGCTACAAGAAGATCTTCGTCTGCTCCGACCCCGATCTGGTCAAGTTTGGCGTTACCGCTAAGGTGACCGACGAGCTCGACGCTGCCGGCATCGCTTGGAGCCTCTACTCCGAGATCAAGCCCAACCCCACCATCCAGAACGTCAAGGACGGCGTCGAGGCCTTCAAGGCCGCCGAGGCTGACGCTATCGTGACCATCGGTGGCGGCTCCTCCATGGACACCGCCAAGGCTATCGGCATCATCATCAACAACCCCGAGTTTGCCGATGTCCGTAGCCTCGAGGGCGTTGCTCCCACCAAGAACCACGCCGTGTTCACCATTGCCGTGCCGACGACTGCCGGTACCGCCGCCGAGGTGACCATCAACTACGTCATCACCGACCCCGAGAAGGTCCGCAAGTTCGTGTGCGTCGACACCAACGACGCCCCCGAGGTCGCCGTCGTCGACCCCGACATGATGGCTTCCATGCCCGCCGGCCTGACCGCTTCCACTGGCATGGACGCTCTGACCCATGCCATCGAGGGCTACACCACCAAGGGCGCTTGGGAGCTCTCTGACATGTTCCACTTTGAGGCTATTAAGCTGATCAGCGAGAACCTGCGCGACTCTGTCGCCGAGGCCAAGTCCGGTCAGCCCGGCTCCGGCCGCGAGGGCATGGCTCTTGGCCAGTATGTCGCCGGCATGGGCTTCTCCAACGTCGGCCTGGGCATCGACCACGCCATGGCTCACACCCTGTCCGCTCACTACGACACCCCGCACGGCGTCGCTTGCGCCATGCTGCTGCCGATTGCCATGGAGTTCAACAAGCCGGTTTGCGCCGAGCGTCTGGCCAAGGTTGCCGTCGCCATGGGTGTTGACACTACGGGCATGAGCACCGACGAGGCTGCCGACGCTGCTATCGCCGCCGTTAAGCAGCTCTCTGCCGACGTGAACATCCCGCACGTCTGCGAGGCCATGAAGGCTGACGAGATCGAGGTCCTGGCCAAGGACGCCATGGCCGACGCCTGCTTCCCGGGTAACCCGCGCGAGGCGACGCTCGACGACGTCATCGAGCTCTTCAAGAAGATCTGCCCGGCTGCTTAACCTGGTTCGGCGGGCCTCGCCCGTTAGCCCCAGAATCTTTCCGCAGGACAGAAGGAGGCCCCGCCGCACGTAGTGCGCAGCGGGGCCTCCGACATGTCCGAGGACGATTCTGGGGCTAACGGGCGGGGCCCGCCGGCTCGTTATCGTGGCGGGCGCAGTTCTGGGGAGCTCGATGGGTCGTCTCGCTAGGTAAATATTTGTGCGTGATGGTATCGTTGTTGGGGCTTTTACTGATTACGGGATGTTGACTTTGGAGTTGTGGATGGTGTCCCAAATGGATTCTACGCTTGGTTTTATTACTGACCAGCTTAAGACGCTGACTTCTATTGCCTCGCCTACGGGCTATACCCGTGCGGCGACTGATTATCTAATGGAGACGCTGCGCGATATGGGCTTTGGCCCCGAGCGTTCCAATAAGGGCAACGTGTTGGTCGAGCTTGGCGGCGAGGGCGAGCCGCTGGTGTTGGCGAGCCATGTCGATACCCTGGGCGCCATGGTGCGCTCCATTAAGGACAATGGTCGCTTGCGTCCCACGACACTTGGTGGACATCAGTGGTCTACGGCCGATGGCGAGAACTGCACCGTCTACACGCGTGACGGCAATGTGTACACGGGTGTGGTTCTCAACACCGAGCCTTCGGCGCACGTGGCCGACGAGCCGGTCAAGACCATCGAGAAGAACATGGAAATCCTGCTCGATGAGAATGTCGACAGCAAGGATGACGTGCTTGAGCTGGGCATTCAGACCGGCGACATCATCGCTATGGATCCGCGTACCACGGTGACGGAGAGCGGCTACATTAAGAGTCGCTTCCTGGATGACAAGCTGTCGGCGTCGATTCTGCTGGGTCTGGCCCGCGCCGTTGCTGACGGCGAGGTGTCGCTTTCGCGCAAGGTGTCGCTGCTCTTTACCGTATACGAGGAGGTCGGCCACGGCGGCGCCTTCGTGCCGGCCGACACGCGCGAGATGATCAGCGTTGACATGGGTTGCGTGGGCGATGATCTGGGCTGCACCGAGCGCATGGTGTCGATTTGCGCCAAGGATTCGGGCGGCCCCTACAACTACGATCTGGTGACCACGCTGTCCAATATTGCGCGCGAGCTTGAGCTCGATTACGCCATCGACGTGTACCCGCATTACGGCTCGGACGTCGAGGCCACGCTCTCTGCCGGCTACGACATCCGTCACGGCCTGATCGGCCCCGGCGTGTACGCGAGCCACAACTACGAGCGCAGCCACATCGACGGCGTGCGTAACACCTACGAGCTCGTTCGCGCCTACGTGCAGTGCTAGGGGAGCAGCGGCCTCGGCTGGCACAGCAGTACCGACCGAGGCCGCCCTCTGTAAGTTGCGGTGAAATAGGGACTGTTTAAGCGTTTAAAACCGCCAAACAGTCCCTATTTCACCGCAACTTAGGGGGCAGTGCTGTTATCTCTGCACGTGCCGTAGCACCTCAACGGCGGCGCTTACCTCTATCGTGCGGCGCTCGAGACCGCGGCGGATGGCCTTGAGGCGATTGCCTGCTGTTGCCCATGCGCTTTGTGAGAGGATTTCGACTGCCTCGTCGACGAACCCATCGAGATGCGACGCATCGAACCAATCGAGCGAGTCAGCAAATGCTAGCTGAGTGGAAGGGTCCGGACCAAACGGTTTGGCGGCAAATCCAAACTCCCCGGCAACGAGCACGGCGGTTGGCACGTTGTACCACAGGCAATTGCCACTATCGAACAGCGGTGCAGGCCGCATTTCCAGCGTGTCGACATTGCGGATGATGCCGAAGTTTCGCCAGTGGCGGTCGCTGTTGGCCAGGAGGGCATCGCAGACAATCATCTGCGACATGAATTTTCTTACCGTGGCTTCGTCAGCCCCGTGTCTGCCAAGAAAGCGACAGTATCGATCGTATGTTGAGTTTCCTCGCTGGCCACCGAGTGCGTCCCTGATATAAGCGGCCGGCACGTATTCCTCACGGCCATTAAGAAAGTCATCGCATAGGCATACGGGCCCGTCGAACATGCGCTCGACCGTATAGGGAACAAACTCACCTTTGGATAGCAGACGCCGATGTAGAGCTGTTGCAACCGCCTCGTTAAACGGTCGCTGATCGTCCATTCCGCATCCTTTGACCAGGATGCGAACGCCATTGCGGATCATCCAGGATTTGGGGAGCTCGCCCTCGGACGTATTGTCAGGATTTTTGAGTCCGATGCCCTCAAGCCAGCCTGAACGATGCTCGGGTGCCGACCGTTCAAAATTGTTTTCGAAGTAATTGAGGTGCTGCCAATTGAGCTCGTCGCAGTCGACCGGTCTTAGCCAATAGCAATCCGAAAGCGAAAAACCTAGGCAACGAACGGGCACTTCAATACCGCTGTCAATTCCCAGCTCGCGATAGCGCGAGATGAGTCCGGGGCGGACGTCGGGCACCGACCGGTGACTCCACCACGTGTTGAGTGCTCGTTTATTCACCGTTGGAGAAGAACTCGAGCACGTGCCAAACGGCATCCTTCGTGCATCGAGTATGTCGGCAATTTCAAAGGAAAACTCGCGCGTTGGATCAAACGAGACATGCGCGACCTCGTGGTCGGCTGACATCAACGTGAACTTGCGCCCTACGTCAGCTGCGGGACGGCGCCCACGCTTACGGACCTTTTGATAACCAATCGCGGAATCGTACTGAACCATTTTCCGCCCACCGACGATATCGAACGCGAGCGTTCCCGATGCAGCCAGTTGCGATATACGGGCCTTCGTAACGCCCAGCAGGCGCGCGGCGTCACCCATGGTTATATAGTTGGAAGTACTCATCTGCTGCATCACCTAGTTAAGTATTCTAATCGTTAAATATAGCAAGCACAAACATCATAATACTTAACAAAGTTGCGGTGAAATAGGGACTGTTTAGCGGCTTGAAACGCTTAAACAGTCTCTATTTCACCGCAACTTATCGAGGAGTGCTGTTATTTGATGGCGCCGGTCACGGTGCCGCCGCCCAAGACGACGTCGCCGCGGTAGATAACGACTGCCTGGCCGGGGGCGATGGCTCGCTGCGGTTCGTCAAAAGTCAGCAGTATTTGCCCGTCGGCGCCACGTGTAAGGGTTGCTGCCTGGTCCTTTTGACGGTAGCGGTACTTGGCGCCCACGCGAATGCCGCCGGACGTGAGCTCTGCCTCCATGCGGTCGGCGGGGGCGCTCCAGATCCAGTCATTGGCCGTGAGCGCTGTGGCCGTCAGGTCCTCGGCCTCGCCCAAATGCACAATGTTGTTGGCGGCATCGACGGCCGTTACGTACACGGGATGCGCCATCGCGACGCCCAGGCCCTTGCGCTGGCCGATGGTATAGCGCAACGCACCGTTGTGATGTCCGACCACGCTGCCGTCGCGCCATACAATATCGCCCGACGCAGCGGGATGTCCGCAGCGGCGCTCGATATAGCCCGCATAGTCGCCGTCCGCGATAAAGCAGATATCCTCGCTCTCGGCTTTCTTGGCGTTTATGAAGCCCTGCTCGGCGGCAATGCGGCGCACGTCGCGCTCTTTGTCCAGCCCAGCCAGCGGAAAGATCGTGTGCGCCAGACGCTCTTGCGTGAGCGAATACAAAAAGTAGCTCTGGTCCTTTTTAGGGTCCTCGCCGCGGTGCAGCTGCCAGGTGCCGTCGGATGCCTGACTCGTTTTGGCGTAGTGGCCTGTGGCGATGTAGTCGCAGCCCATATCGAGTGCCGCATCGAGCAGCGCGCCAAACTTAATATGGCGGTTGCAGATGATGCACGGGTTGGGCGTCAGCCCCTCCTGGTAGGCGGTCACGAAGCGCTCGATAACATTGCGGTCGAAGGTCTGCTGCAGGTCGAGCACATGGTGGGGTATCCCCAGGCGCTCGGCGACGGCCTTTGCATCGGCGATGTCGCGGTCGACCTTGCTCATGCCCGTGACGGGATCGGGCGCGGGACAGGTGAGGCGCATGGTGGCGCCGACGCATTCGTAGCCCTGGCTTTTGAGCAGGTACGCAGTCACGCTGGAATCGACGCCGCCGCTCATGGCGACGAGCACGCGCTTGTTGTGCATGGGGAGGTTCTCCTTGGTGGCATGTGGCCAAAAAAGAAAAGCGGCGCGGGAGGCTGGTTCCGCGCCGCAGACATTGTATCAAGTTCGGACGTCTCGTGGGACACCCTGTTGGGATGAGCTCAGGCTGCCAGAAGAGAGGAGCCCGGCTCGTCCCTGAGCTCAACCTATGGGCGACAGGCCCTAGTCCTGGAAGAGCGCCGTGGACAGGTAACGCTCACCGGTATCGGCGAGCAGCGCCACGATGGTCTTGCCCTCGTTCTCGGGGCGCTTGGCCAGCTGCAGCGCGGCCCACACGGCGGCGCCGGACGAAATGCCCACGAGCACGCCCTCCTTGTGGCCCACGGCGCGGCCGGTGGCAAAGGCATCGTCGTTCTCGACGGGGATGATCTCGTCATAGACCTGGGTGTCGAGGACGTCGGGCACAAAGCCGGCGCCGATACCCTGGATCTTGTGCGGGCCGGCCTGGCCCTTAGAGAGCACCGGAGAGGTGGCGGGCTCAACGGCGACGACCTGAATCTGGGGGTTCTGCTCCTTGAGGAACTCACCCACGCCGGTCACGGTACCGCCGGTGCCAACGCCAGCGACGAAGATGTCGACCTCGCCGTCGGTGTCATCCCAGATCTCGGGGCCGGTCGTGGCTTTGTGGATGGCGGGGTTGGCGGGGTTCACAAACTGGCCGGCGATAATGCTGTTGGGCGTCTCCTTCTGCAGTTCTTCGGCCTTGGCGATAGCGCCCTTCATGCCCTTGGAGCCGTCGGTGAGCACGAGTTGTGCGCCATATGCCTGCATAAGCTTGCGGCGCTCGACGGACATGGTCTCGGGCATGGTGATGATCACCTTGTAGCCGCGGGCGGCCGCCACCGAGGCGATGCCGACGCCGGTGTTGCCGCTCGTGGGCTCGATGATGGTGTAGTCGCCGCCGCGCACGAGCTTGCCGGCCTTCTCGGCCTCGTCGATCATGTTCTTGGCGACACGGTCTTTGACGGAGCCGGCGGGGTTGAAGTATTCCAGCTTGACGAGCACGCGGGCCTTGAGGTCCTCATCGGCCTCAAAGTGAGTGAGCTCCAGAAGCGGAGTGTGGCCGATAAGCTGATCGATGGACGTGTAAACATTGCTCATGGTGAACCTCCAAAGTGTTCAAATGACTGGATACCGTGTGGGTTTACGGTGTGAGTAGCAGCGAAACCCATAAACCTTATGGGTTGTTCTTTTTGCTGTTGGCAAGCATAGTAGACAGTAAAGCCTAGTAACGCAATAGGAAATAGAAGATTATTACGAGTCGATTAACCAGCTTGACGGGAATAGGTATTTTCAAAACCAATTTTTCGGCTAGAATTTCTACGAATTAAAAGACCGAAAGGCAGCAATATATATGTTGGTTTCCACAAAGGGCAGATATGCCCTGCGCGTTATGGTCGACCTGGCCGAGCACCAGGCGGCAGGCCGCATTCCCCTCAAAGAGATCGCCGCGCGTCAGGGGATTTCGGAGAAATATCTGGAGAACATTTTGGCCACGCTCGTGCGCGCCAATATGCTCTCGGGCATGCGCGGCAAGGGCGGCGGCTACGTGCTCACGCGCCCGCCCGAGCAGTATACGGTGGGCGAGATCTTGCGCCTGACCGAGGGCAGCCTGGCACCGGTCGCATGCCTGGACGGCGACTGCAAGGGCTGCTCGCGTTCGGATGAGTGCCCCACGCTCGACGTGTGGAAGAACCTGGACAAGCTCATCAACGACTACCTCGACGGCGTGACGCTCGATACGCTCGTCGCCCCCAACGAGGGCTACGACTACGTCATCTAGTCCCACCTGCTATTGGGGGACGGGGCAGAAATGCTGGATTTTCCTGCCCTCTGAGGCTCGACAAATGACAAGGCCGCCCATCGTTGCGATGGACGGCCTTCTTTAGGTGTGTTGTGGCGGTCCGAATCCGGTCGCTTTAGTTCCTGGCGACGCTGTCGAGAATGCTGCGCATGATGGATACCAGGATGCTGCCCATAAAGGCCGATCCAAAGCCGGCAATGGAGATGCCCGCGCCCAGCAGATTGACCGACAGGTAGCTGGCCAGCTCGAGCATAAAGCTGTTGACTACGAGCTGAAAAATACCAAGCGTGATAATAGTGAGCGGCAGCGAGATGACCGTCAGGAACGGCTTGACGAGCGAGTCGACGATGTTGAGGAACAGTCCCACGAAGGCAAAGCAGACCCAAGCCTCGGCAAAGCCGAAGGGTTGGATACCGGGGACGAGGAACGTGGCGATCGCGATGGCGATCGAGGTGAAGAGCCAGTTAAGCATAAAGCGCATGGCGTGAATCCTTTCTTGCGCCGGGGTTGCTGGCGTCGCGTGAAGCGGCTTGCGGCGGCGACCTGGATGGTTGCGCGGGCGTGCCGCGGTGTTTGGGCGCCCATTGTCTCAAATATTCGTGGAGCTTACGTGCGCATACGGTTTCTGAACGGCGTTCGTCCTGAAAAACGCGCCGCTGGCAGAGAGTCTTGTCGCTTTAGTTTGGTGGTGTGCTAAACTGCTACGGGCAAAAGCCACAGGCGTTGCCCTATTGCATAGAACGGGCGAACGATGCCCGATGTCAGTATCAACTTCGATGCCTTTTGGCGGGTTTGGCGGTGATCGATGAATATCGAGAACATGTTTGACAAGCCTGATGTCAAGCAGCTGGTCCACGCATTTAGCCTTTTGGACGACGAGAAAGATATCCAAGCGTTTTTGACCGATATCTGCACGCCGCGCGAGATTTGCGATCTATCGCAGCGTTTGCAGGTCGCGCGTTACCTGGACGAGGGCGAGCCCTATGTCGAGGTTCAGGCGCGTACCGGCGCGTCGTCCACCACGGTGAGCCGTGTGTCCAAGGCGCTCAACGGCGAGTACGGTGGCTACCGCAAGATCCTCATTAAGCTGGAGGATGGCGAGTAGGCCGCGCCAAAAACGAATTGTGCAAAACCGCTCCTCCGGGGGCGGTTTTTTGATCCCTTGGGGACGGAGGAAAACGGATCACCGGGTTAGACTGACCCTCTCCATGATCCGTTTTCCTCCGTCCCCAAGGGATCAAATCTGTTGGCGTGGGGCAAATCTGTCCGCTTGGGCGGGTAGGATGGATGCATTGATTATTGCGAACAGTTTGAGCGGAGGACCATGCCTGTTCGAATCTATACCACCAATACCGGTACGGACTTGAGCGATGCCGAGGCGGCGCTGCTCGCCGACCTGGTTGCCCGCCACGGGCGTGCCGTTCTGTTGGCGCCCTCGTTTGCCGAGCTTGACCTGTGCCGTCACGATGCCGCGGTTGCTGGCGCCTCGCTGGGTATCGACTACAAGACGCCCGCGTCGTGGCTTCGTTCGCTGTGGGAGCTTATGGGCGATGGCCGCAGCTTCGTCGACAACATGCAGCGCCAGATGCTGTTCTCGGACATGATCGCCCGTCGTGACGATGCCGACCTGCAGCCGCTTTCGCGCAGCCAGGGCACGGTGCGTATGCTTGCGCGCATGGCCCGCGATGTGCTGCCGGGTGTGGCGGGGACGACGGCCGAGCGATGCCGTGGCAACAATTGCCAGCCTGAGCCAAAAAGCGATGCCGAGGCTCGTGTGTTCGAGCTTTTGCGTGCCTACGCGGGCGGTTTGGACCGTCGAGATATGGTCGAGCCCTGCGAGGCAGCTGACATTATAGCCGGTGCCCTGGCCGATAACCTGCCGGCGTGCGCCCGCGCCGTATGCGTGCGCGGTGTCACGTCGTTTACGCACGGCCTGCTCGAGCTGCTGTCTGCCGTGGCGAACAATGGGGGAGAGGTCGTCGTGCTGCTTGCCCGCGAGCAGGCGGCGATGCGCGAGGAGCTTGCCGCGGCATTTGATGCCCGCGGCGTGCTGTTTGAGGTCGGGCCGCTGGGGGAGGGTGTCGGCGCGTCTGATGCCGCTTGCGGGACCGCCGCTCAGCCTGCCTTTATTGAGGTCGCCGGGCCCCATGCCCGTGCTCATGTCTATGCGGACGCCGTCGATAAGTTGGTGAAAGCGCACAAGGAGTCCAAGGCCGATAAAGCTACTGCAATGCCCACCGACCCCGTGCGCGTGCTCGTCGTTTCTGCCCGGGCACCCCAGCTGTTCGGTGAGCTCGCCTCTCGTCTGGCGGCTCGCCATATCGCTGCCGAGACAACTGAGTTCACGGCGTTTTCCCAATCCATTGCGGGCAGGCAGTTTGCGGCGCTTGCCGGCCTGATCGAGCGCATGAAGGCCGCCGATGAGGGCACGGCGTCAAAGACCGAGTGGTGGCCCGCGCCGGAGCTTACCGACTGGATCTACAGTCCGCTTTCGGGCGCTGATGCCGTCAATGCCCGTGCCTTCGATAAGAATATGCGTCTCTCGCGCAGCAAGACTACCGCGAGCGTTAAGAGCCTGCTGCAGAGTGTCCAAGGCCAGGTGAGGGGCGCGCGCAAGGCGGCGAGCGACGACAACTGGTTTAAGAACGTACCGTGTGTGGTTTCGGACGTGTTCCAGGCGCTGTGGCGTGACAAGCCCGTGACGGCGCTCAAGGCCATGCTTGCCGTTGCCGAGGCGTTGCCCGATCGCGCCCTTGGAGGCCTTGACGGTCAGGCTCGTCGCCAGGCGGAGGTGGCCTTGCTGCGCCACGTCATCGACATCCTTATGAATGGCGCCCGCGTGCTCGACGTGTCGCAGGCCGCGACCGTGCCCGTGCTCGATGGCATTCGCACCAAGGTGGACAAGCGTAGCACCGCCTACGATTACGAGACCTACGAGGTTGACCGTGCGCCACGTGCTCAGGTTCGTTTTGCTTCGCTTGCCGATGCGGCAGCTCTGCGCCCCGGCAGCTACGATGCCGTGCTGTTTGCCGATGTCGATCTGGACAGCTATCCGCTCTCGCACGAGGAGGGGCCGCTGGCCACGCTGACGGCGAGCCTTGGTCGCGAGGGCGTGACGCTTGAGCCCGCGGCCTTGCTGCGCGCGCGCTTTGGCCACGCGATGCAGGCGTCACGCGGCCCGGTTACGCTCGCCCGTGTGACCCACGATCGCCAGGCGCGCGAGTGCTATCCGGCTGCCGTGTGGACCGAGTTGCGGGCGCATGCCGAGGCTGACGGCGCTAAGATCGCTGACGACGCTAAGACCGCTGGTGACGCTAAAGCCGCTGGCGCCGACAAGGCGAAGTGCGTGGGTGAGGGCGATATCGTAAGGGACTTCGATCCCGCGGCAGGCGAAGGTCTCAAGCGCGAGCGCGTGGCCTGTGAGGCCCCTCAGCATCTGAGTGCCGAGGCCGTGCCGTATCTGGTCCTGCGCCGTCGCGATGGCGAGGGCGAGGACGCGCCGCTCGTGCCGCGCCTGACGTCCGCCTCGCAGGTTGAGGCCTATTCCACCTGCCCGCTGTGCTGGTTCGTGTCGTATCGCGTCAAGCCCCAGTCCATCGACGCGGGCTTTGGGAACATGGAGAAGGGCAACTTTGTCCACGACGTGCTGGAGCATCTGCATGCCCGTCTGCCCCAAGAGGGCATGGAGCGCGTGACGCCCATGAATCTGCCTCGGGCACAGGAGCTGCTGAGCAAGGTCTTTGACGAGACCCTGGCCGAGCATGCCGGCAAGCGCGGTACCGAGGGTCCGCTCGTGCCGCTTTCCCCGGTGGAGGAACGTCAGGTGGCCGAGATTCTGCCGCAGTTGGAAGGCGTGCTCGCCTACGAGTCCGAGACACTTGCCCCCTTTGCGCCACGCTACCTTGAGTTCGCCTTTAATGAGCTTAGGGTCGAGTATGCCGGTTGGCCGCTCGGCGGACGCATCGACCGCGTGGATGTGGACGCCGAGAACCGCGCCGTGGTAATCGACTACAAGCATCGTTCGGGTGTCGAGGAGTTTAAGCTCGCCGACCCCACGGTGCGCGACGAGGAGTCGGGCGAGGCCCCCATCGACGACCCGCGCTGGCTGCCGCCCCATACCCAGACACTCATCTACGCGCAGGCCATGCGTCGGGCGTTGGGCCTAGATACCCGTGCTGCGCTCTATTTTTCGACCAAGGGCGGCAAGCCCGCGCTGCGCGGCGCGGCGAGTGCCGAGTTGCTCGAGGAAGAGCGCGGCGACGGTCGCATTCCGGGCCTTAAGAAGGGCTTTCCGGGCGAGGGCGGCAACATGGACTTCGATGCACTGCTCGACCGCGTGGAGGCCGGCATCGCCGAGCGCTTGCGCGAACTCGAGGCGGGCAACGTCGCCGCCGTCGACCCGACGTCGGCGCAGGCCGAGCATGCGCGCTGCTCGTATAACCACGAAGGAACGTTTGTAAGGAGGGACGTGTAGACCATGGATCTTTCGACCTTGATGCCGCAACAGCTGCAAGTCGTCAAAACGCTCGACCGTCCGCTGTTTGTCTCGGCGGGTGCCGGCTCGGGCAAGACCTTTACCCTCACGCGCCGCATTGTCTATGCGCTCTCGCCCGAATCCGGTCCGTTTGTCGAGCATCTGGATCAGGTGCTCGCCATTACCTTTACCAAGGACGCCGCGGCTGAGATTCGCGACCGTGTGCGCCGCGCGCTTATCGACGAGGGGATGGACGAGGAGGCCCTGACGGTCGACGACGCTTGGATTTCGACCATCCACGGTATGTGCTCGCGTATCCTGCGCGCGCATGCGCTGGAGTTAGGCATCGACCCCGAATTCACGGTGCTTACCGATACCGATGAGCTTATGGATCAGGCTGTCGAGCATGTGCTGGGGCGCGCGACGGCGCCCGATGCCGCGCCCGAGCTCGCCGCTTCGCTTAAGGCCCTCTACGCTTGGTATCCCATGGCGGGCGAGGGTGGGACGTTTGGCGCCGGTACCACCATCAAAGGCCTGGTGCGCGACCTGCTGGAGCTATCGAGCCAGCTTCCGGGCGGCATGGACGATGTGCGCGTTGCGCGTGGCCAAACCGACACCTCGGCGCTTGCCGATGCCTATCGTGCGGCGTTGGGTGCAAGCAAGGCTGCGACCGAGAAAGCGCAGGCGGCACTCGACGCCATCGACGCGTTTGAGGCGAGCGGCAAAACCATGGAGGATGCGGCGCGACTCATGATGTCGTGCGGCATGCCTCGGGCGAGCAAGGCGTTTCCTAAGGAGCAGGTGGAGCTACTCAAGGCCGAGGCGGCCGATGCGTTTATCAATATCGTGCTTGCCTGCGGCGGTCCGGCGCTCGATGCGCTGGTGGCGCTTGCCCGTGCTGTGGAGGCGGAGTACCGTGCGCTCAAGGCCGGCCAGTCCGCGCTCGACAATAACGATCTGTTGCGCATGGCATACGAGGCGCTGCGCGACTACCCGTCTATTCGAGCTGCCTACGAGGGCCGCTTTAAGATGGTCATGATCGATGAGTTCCAGGATACCGACCAGATGCAGGTCGATTTGATTCGCTATCTGACGGGCGAGGGGGAGCGCGCGCTGTGCACCGTGGGCGATGCGCAGCAGTCGATCTACCGCTTCCGCGGTGCCGAGGTCGAGGTGTTCCGTCGCCAGGAGCGCAAGGTGGGTTCGACGGCGGCGTCCGAGACGGTCACCACGTCCGATGCCCCCGCCGGCGAGCTCGTCAAGCTTGTCCGCAACTTCCGCAGCCACGACGAGGTGCTGCGCTACGTGGCGCGCGTCTTTGACGGCGACACCGGTGGTTTGATGCAGGGGTTCTTGGATCTTGAACCGAGCGACAAACGCAAGGGCAAGCTCAAGGCAAAGGCGTCGCGCCGCCAGGCGCTGTTCGTTGCCGGCGGCAGCACGCAGGAGCGAACGCAGGCGAAAGCTCGCGCGATTGCCGAGCGGTTCCAAGCGCTCGTCAAAGCGGGGCAGCCCCAGGGCGATATGGTGCTGCTGCTGGGTCGCATGACCAATGCCGACGTCTACGCGCAGGCCTTCCGCGACCAAGGACTCGACTGCGTCATCGCAGGCGGCTCGGTCTTTGCCCAGGCGGCCGAGGTGCAGACGGTGCGTGCCCTGGTCTGCGCGCTCGCCAATCCGGCCGATACGGCGCAGGGTCTTATGCCGCTGTTGGCCTCGCCGATGTTTGCACTCGGCGCCCAGGAGTTCCTGGCGCTGGCGACCAAGCTCGACGAGCAGACGGGGGAGACCTCGCGCCGCAACATCGATGCGGGTATCATGAGCGATTCCGATGTGCCGGGCTTGCAGGGCTTGCCGCTCGTAACGCGCGCCCGCGAGGTGCTGCGCTACGCACTGCGTCGCGTGGGGCGTGATTCGTTCGCTGCCATCGCGCGCGACGTGGTCAACGCCTCCGGCTGGTTCGTGCGTCTGGCGCAGCGCGGCCCCGAGGGCAAGGCCATTGCCGCCAACGTGCTCAAGGCGCTCGACGCCGTGGCCGAGGCAGAGGCCGAGCTCGGCAATTCTCCGCGCTCCATCGCGCTCGCCTTCGACCGCTTCTTGGCGGGCAAGGAGGCCCCGGGCGCCCTCAACGAGGAGGGCGACGGCGCGGTGCGCATCATGACCGTGCATGCGTCCAAGGGCCTGGAGTATCCGGTCGTGGCGGTTGCCGAGTGTTTTGGCGTGCGCAAATCGTCCGGTGCGGCACAGATGGGTCGCGTCGAGGGCGGAGCGCAGGTCGTGGCACTGCCGGCACGCTTCGACGGCGTTAAGCTCGCCGACGGTACCTTTGTGAAGGGCGACGACGTCAAAAAACAGTTTGAGCATGCGTTTAAGGGCAAGGGTACGTCGCTGTGGCTGCCGCCGGAGCTCATGGAGGACGTCTGTGCGACGGGTTCTCCCGCCGAGGCATTTGCTCGCCTGCGCAACGACGACCTGCAGCTTTCGCTCGAGGAGCGGGCCCGCTTGCTCTATGTTGCCATGACGCGAGCGGGCGAGCTGGTGATCTTGGCGATGGATGCCGGTGTGAGCCGCGGCAAGGTGACGGCGCCGACCTTCGACGTCGAGACCGATCTGACCTACGACGTGCTGCGCCGCATCCTGCCGACTGACAGTCTGGACATGCCGCAGCTCGATAGCGACCGTTTGGTGTTCGACAACTCCCAACCGGGCGACTACGAGCTCATCTCGCTGGCGGACTTTACGTTTGACGAGCAGGCGTTTGAGGCCAACGCTTCGCTGGATGCCGAGGGCAGGCTTGTTCGCGGCGATGTCGATGTCGCTGATAATGCTGCGCACTCAACTGTGCCCGGTCCTGCCGACCCCGAGCCCGATGCGTTTGAGCTCGTGTATCCCCAGGCAGTGGGCGTGCGCATGGGCATCTGTCCGTTCCCGGTGCGTGACTCGTATAGCTACTCGTCAATTGCCGTGGCGCTGCATGCCGAGTCCGAGGACCGTGCCGCCGAGGCGCTTGTTCCCATGGACGAGTCCGGCGATGATGCGGAGTCGGATGGCTCGGAGATGGCCGATGCGGACGTGGCTGCTGTCGAGCCCGCCGGCAACCCCATGGCGCTGGGCTCGGCCTTCCACGCCGCTTGCCAGTGGCTCATCGAGATGGGTGCCGATGCGCTGCCCGTTGAGCGTGCCGACGCCCTGGCTCGCTTGTGGCGCCTGACGCCGGAACAGCGCGAGCGCTTCGATGTCGCTCTGGATCGCTGGCTCAAGTCGTCGGTTCGTGCCGAGCTGCTCGCGTGGCCGTGCATCCGTGCCGAGGTGCCGTTCTTCTCGCTGGGCTGCGAGGACGAGGATATCGCCCGCTACGGCGCCTATGCCGAGGGCGCCATCGATGCCTTGGCAACCGACCCGGCGGATCCGTCGCGCGCACTGGTCATCGACTACAAGACGGGTGGCACGCCGGATGAGACGCCGGAGCAGCTGCTCGAGAAACACGCCTTGCAGGCGCGCGTTTACGCCGACGTTCTGCACAAGGCGGGCTTTGAGGTCGTGACCGTCAAGTTCGTTCGCGTGGAGCGGGCGAATCCAACCATCTTCGTCAATCCCGCCGAACCTCAAGTGGTCACCTACAACCTCTAGTCCTCAGATAACTTGCGGTGGAATACGGACTGTTTTGGTCAAAAAAGCCGCCAAACAGTCCGCATTTCACCGCAACTGCAAGAGGAGCCGTGTTGGTTTGGCTAGGTTCGGGTGCCGTCCGCGCCGTGCGGTAAAATCGTTCAGTCAGAACACGAACCCGCATCGGAGCTCATCACATGGCATTCGTCCATCTGCACAATCACACTGTTTTCTCCATGCTCGACGGCGCAACCCGTATCCAGGATATGGTCAATCGTGCCGTTGAACTTGGCATGCCCGCCGTGGCCATTACCGACCACGGCTACATGTATGGCGTGCCCGACCTGGCGCTGGCCTGCGACGCCGTCAATCACAACACGCCCGAGTACAAAACCTGGAGCCACGACAAGGCCTTCTTGGAAAAGGACCGCCGCGACGAGCTGGTGGAGCCCGACCCCGAGGAAAACCCGCGCGAGCATGCCCAGTATGTGAAGGACATGGCCATGTGGGACGAGAAGGGCAATATCGACGAGCTCAAGCCGCCTCTGGTCATCAAGCCCATCTTTGGCTGCGAGGTCTACTTTACGCCGGACGAGACCCTTGCCCGCGACCACAAGCCCGAGCTCTACCACATGATCCTTCTGGCCAAAGACCAGGAAGGCTACGTCAACCTGATGCAGACGGTTTCCGAGGCCGCCGTGCAGGGCTTTTACTACAAGCCGCGCGTGACGCTCGACAACCTACGCCGCCACGCCAAGGGCATGATCTGCACGAGCGCCTGCATCGCGGGCATCATCCCCAAATACATCGACCGCGGTGACATGGAGGGCGCCATCAAGTGGGCCGAGACCTTCCGCGATACCTTCGACCCCGGCGACTTCTACATCGAGATCCAGGAACATGGCATCACCACCGACAACGGCCTGACCGACGAGCAGATGGACCGCACGCTCATCGATATCGCCAAGCAGGTGGGCGTCAAGGTCATCGCCACCAACGACTTCCACTACCTGCGCCGCGAGGATGCGCCCGTGCAGGACGTCATCATGTGTATTGGCATGAACGCCAAGGTCGATGACCCCAACCGCATGCGCATGACCGGCTCGGAGTTTTACATGAAGACCGAGGAGGAGATGCGGGCGATGTTCCCGTATTGCCCCGAGGCCTGCGACAACACGCTCGAGATCGCCGACAAGTGCTACGTTGAGCTGGACTGGGACTCTATCATCCTGCCGCGCTTCCCGTTGCTCGATCCCGGAGAGACGCACGAGAGCCAGTTCCGCCGCGAGTGCGAGAAAGGCCTGCGTCAGCACTACGGTGACGACTGGGCCACGCGCGAGATCGGCGGCGTCAACATCAAAGAGCGCTTTGAGTACGAATACAAGGTCATCTGCGACAAGGGCTTTGCCGCCTACTTCTTGATCGTCGCCGAGTACGTGCAATGGGCCAAGGACAACGGCATCGGCGTCGGCCCCGGCCGTGGCTCGGCCGCCGGCGCTATCGTCGCCTACGCCATGAACATCACCGCGTTCGACCCGCTCGAGAACGGCCTGATGTTCGAGAGGTTCCTGTCCCCGCAGCGTACCGAGATGCCCGATATCGATATGGACTTCGACGATGAGCGGCGCCTCGAGGTCGTGGAGCACGTTCGCCAGCTCTACGGCCCCGAGAAGGTCACCCACGTCATCACCTACTCGACCATCAAGGCCAAGCAGGCCATCAACGACGCCGCGCGCGTGCTGGACTATCCGGTCTACATGGGCCAGCGCCTGTCCAAGATGGTCTCGAGCGACCCCAAGGTCAAGCTCAAGCAGGTGCTCGAAAAGCAACCCGGCAAAGAGGATCTGTTTAACCCCGACTTTGCCGAGGCCTATAAAAAGGATGACGACGCCCGCCGCATCATCGACACGGCGCTCTCGATCGAGGGCCTCACCCGTGGCGAGGGCGTGCACGCGTGCGCCGTTCTGATCTGCCGCGATCCCGTCAACGAGCATGTGCCCACCAAGCTCGACACCAAGGGCGGCGTCGAGATTACCCAGTACGAGGGCCATACCGTTGCCGACATGGGCCTGCTCAAGATGGACTTCTTGGGCCTGCGCACGCTGACGGTTATCTCCAAGGCCAAGGCAAACATCAAAAAGAACTTCGGCATCGACATCAAAGAGGAAGAGATTCCCTTTGACGATCCCGAGATCTTTAAGCTCATGGGTTCCGGCCACACCGCCGGCGTCTTCCAGGTCGAGTCCGCCGGCATGACGGCCACGATCAAGAACATGAAGCCCACCGAGTACAAACACGTCGTGGCATTGATCGCCCTGTACCGCCCGGGCCCGTTGGGCGCCGGCATGGTCTCGTCCTACATCAACCGTATGAACGGCAAGGAGCCGGCCGTCTCCTACGACGACCGTCTGGACGACATCCTGGGCGAAACCTACGGCACCATGGTCTACCAGGAGCAGGTTATGCTCATCTCCGTTGAGATGTGCGGCTTCTCCAAGGGCGAATCGGACTCGCGTATCCGTAAGCCCGTGGCTAAGAAAAAGATCAAGCTGCTCACGTCGACGGTGCTCCACTGGGAGGATGGCTCGGACGAGACCACCTACGACCACTGGATGAACGGCGCTATCAAGAACAACTACACGCGCGAGGTCGCCCAGAAGATTTGGGACGATGTTCTCGAATTCGCATCTTACGCCTTTAACAAGTCGCACTCTGCCGGCTACGCCATCCTGGTTATGCAGACGGCGTGGCTCAAGGCGCATTATCCGCACGAGTACATGGCGGCCGTTCTGACGTCCTATACGGGCAAGACCGACAAGATCGTGCACTACGTCTCGGCGTGCCGCCACGACGGCATCCCCGTGCTTTCGCCAGATGTCAACGAGTCCGGTACCGAGTTCACGGCTACCAAGGAAGGCGTGCGCTTTGGTTTGGCTGGCATCCGCGGCGTGGGCACCGGCGTGGCGCAGGCGATTATCGCCGAGCGCGAGGCGGGCGGTCCGTTTAAGACGCTGCACGATTTTGTCGAGCGCGTGGACTCGAGCCAGGCCAACCGTCGCGTGATCGAATCGCTCATCAAGGCAGGCGCCTTTGACTCAACGGGCTATCCGCGCCGCCAGATGATGCACTTTGTGGACAAGAACAACCCCGAGAACATCATCGATGCCGCGGTAAAGCGCCAGAAAGATCGCGCGAGCGGCCAGACGTCGTTCTTCGACATGTTTGGTGATGTTGAGGGTTCGGGCTTTGAGGTGAGCGTGCCCGATCCGGATGGCCAGGAATGGGACCGCCACCTTAAGTTGAGCCAGGAGAAGGAGGTTCTGGGCATCTATGTCTCGGACCACCCGCTGCGCCCGTTTGAGTATGCGCTAGCCAAGGCGCGCGACTTCTCGTTCTCGCAGATCGACACCGGATACGAGGTGCAAAACCCCACGGGTGGCACCATCAACCAGGAGATTCCCGAGGGCAAGGCGCTGTGGTGGGCCGGCATGGTCTCGAGCGTGTCCAAGCGCGTGACCAAAAACGGCGACCCCATGGGCATCGTGCAGCTCGAAGACATGGAAGGCGAGGCCACGGTCGTGGTGTTCCCCAAGACCTACAAGGAGGCCGAGGGGTATCTGTATGGCGAGGTCGATCCCGAGACCGGTGCGCAGCTGTCTGATGCGTTTGTTCGCATTAAGGGCAAGCTCGAGCGTTCGGACCGCGGCGACCAGATCATCGCGCAGGAGATCGTGCCGCTTGAGCTTAACGAGGAGAACAACAAGCCCAAGGTGTTTGAGGTCATGGTGCCCAACAGCCGCTTTAGCCAGGGCAATATGGCGCGTCTTGCCACGGTGCTAACCGCCAACCCGGGCGGCGACCGCGTGGAGATCTTTATCGAGCAGGTGGACGGGCGCGTACTGCGTGCCGAGGTGCCGGCCAAGGTCAACGCACGCTCGATTCCGCTGCTGGCAGAGGCCAAGGCCATCGTGGGTAACCAAGGCCGCGTGACGGTGATTTAAGGACGGCGTTGGCGGGGTAGCTAATTTGGGACGGGGCTTTTTTAGCTGCCCTTTGGCCGACGGCGAATGAGTCGGGGTCGGAATGCATCTCAACCGACATATGGGGGGTAGCTAAAAAGCCCCGTCCCAAATTAGCTACCCCGGGTGAGATTGGAGGAAGTGATGACGCGGGGGACGTTTGTGCAGGCGCTTCGTAAGGAGGCGGCGCTCAGCAGTACCTTTATGAAGGGGCGCTCGCTCATGCTCAACGGCGCCGTGCTGTCGATTGAGGACAGCGGCTCGCGCTTCTCCAAAAACGTGACGGTCGAGGGCACGGTGCGCGGCTCGCGCGGCGACCTGTACAAGACGCATGTGGAACTCGACATGGACGAGCACGAGGTGATCGACTACGACTGCGATTGCCCCGCTGCCTATCGCTACCCCGGCATGTGCAAGCATGCCATCGCCACGGCGCTGGCGTACCTGGACGCAAGCGGCATTGAGCCTGTTGAGGGGCTGCGCACGCCGGTTCGTACGTTTACGGCGGAGCCCGCACAATCCAAGCAGCCCACGCGCCCCGCGCCCACCGCATCTGCGGTCAACCCCAACTTTCCCTTCCCGGCACCCGTCCCCACGAGCCCGAGCCTTGTGGCGGCGCTTTCCGATCTTTCGGACGCGTGCATGGACGAGCTCGTGGCCATGCGTCGCAAGCTCGCCGGCACCATTGACCCCGATGCGCCCAAAGCGGTGCTGGAGCCCTCGCTGGTGCCGTACTACAATCCGCTGTTTGCCGATCGCTTTAACTGGGCGCTCGAGTTTCGCATTCGCTGCGGTTCGGTGTCCTACGCGGTTAAGGATATCGACGGCATGGTCGATGCCTATGTGCGCGGCGGTACGTTCTCCTATGGCAAGAAGCTTACGTTTGCCCATGTGCCCGAAGCTTTCGATGACGTGTCGACAAAGCTGCTCGACTTTATCGCAATGACGGTCGCCTACCTAGGCGATATTACGAGCTCGCGCTCGGCATCGTATGACTTTGCCCGCAGCGGCTTTGTCGCCGAGCGTCAGTTGCCGGTATCCGAGTATTCCGTCGTGTCCGTGCTGGACCTGCTGCGCGGCAGGACCATGTCCTTTGAGCCCGCTTGGTCGCGGGGGACGACGACGCATCGCTCCTACGAGGTGGCGGTCGAGCCGTCGCCGCAGGGGGAGGGCGAAGTCCCGGCTAAGTGCCCGCCGCTCCTTGCCGCCAAGATTGCACCGGCGGCGGGAGGCAGCTATGACTTGCGCCTTCCGGCCGATACGTATTGCTTTGTCGCGAGCGACGCAGCCTATCTGGTCGATATGCGCCGAGCACGCCGTACCGACACGGCGTTTGCCCAACATGCGGCGCCGTTCCTATCGCACTTGTTGCCCTGCCGCACGCCGGTCCATATCGCCGCCGACCAGGTGGGTGAGTTCTGCCGCATGGCGCTGCCGATCTTGCGCGACTACACCGACCTGACCGCTCCCGCCGCGCTCGATACCGTGGCGCCCGAGCCGAGCTTTGCTATGGCGATTGGCGTCGACGATGGTCTTGTGACCTGCAAGATTACGGTGGCCTACGGCGATTGGTCGGCAGATCTCTTTAGTCTTGGTGCTCCGGGCAGTCCTTTCGAAGAGCAACGCCCCGGCGTTCCGCCCCGCGATACGGTGGCGGAGTTTCGCGTTATGGACACGGCTGCCCTGTATTTCGACTTTTACGAGGGCGGCCTGGCGTTTGAGGAGCGCGACGACGCCCGCCTGTTCCGCTTGCTGACCGAGGGCCTGTCTGCCCTGTCCGAGCTGGGCGAGGTCATGCTCAGCGACCGCCTGCGCCAGATCTCGGTCCGTCCTGCGCCCAAGCTTTCGGTGCGTGCGACCGTCAAGAGCAACCTGCTCGATGTCGAACTGGGTGCGAGCGGGCTTTCAGCGGCCGACCTTGCCATCTACCTCGATTCCTACAAGCGCCACCAGACGTTCGCTCGCCTTACATCCGGCGACATCGTTCGCCTGGACGAGGGCGCTCGTGCCGCGTTTGGTCTTGCCGAGGACCTGGGCGTCGATGCCGTCGACCTGCTCGACGGCGTGTCGCTTCCCGCCTCGAGCACCCTTTTTGTCGACAGCATGCTCGCGCGCACGCCGGCGCTCGAGGCCGATCGCGACGCCGCGTTCCGCCGCACCGTCGAGCGTCTGGACACGCTCGGCAAGATGGACTTTACGGTGCCCGCCTCGCTCAAGGCTACGCTGCGTGGCTACCAGGTCGACGGCTATCAGTGGCTCGGCTCGCTTGAGCACTTGGGCCTTGGCGGCATCTTGGCCGACGATATGGGCTTGGGCAAAACTCTGCAGATGATCGCGCACATTCTGGCGCGCGTGGAAGCGGGGGATACCAAGCCCACGCTTGTGGTGTGCCCCGCGTCGCTCGTGTACAACTGGACTGCCGAGTTGGAGCGCTTTGCCCCCTCGCTTGATGTGTGCGCCATTGTGGGCGCCAAGGCTCAACGCCGTGTGCAGATCGCTGGCGTGGCCGAGCACAACGTGGTCGTGACGTCGTATGACCTCATGCGCCGCGACATCGACGAATACATCGAGCAGGACTTTGCTCGCGTGGTGCTCGACGAGGCCCAGTACATTAAAAACCCGCTCACCCAGGTGGCGCGCGCCGCCAAGCGCCTGCCGGCCGGCGTGCGCTTTGCCTTGACGGGAACGCCCATCGAAAACCGCCTGTCCGAGCTCTGGAGTATCTTCGACTTTTTGATGCCGGGTCTTCTGGGCACGCGCGAGTCGTTTGCCAAGCGCTTCGAAAGCCCGGTCGAGCACGCCGAGGGTGACAGCGCCGCTCGTCTGCAGGCGCTCGTGTCGCCGTTTGTGCTGCGTCGCGTAAAGGAAGACGTGGTGGCCGACCTGCCCGAGAAGATCGAGGATACGGTGATGGCGCAACTTACCGGAGAGCAGCGCAAGCTCTACCTGGCCAACCAGGACCGCATTGCCCAACAAGTGCAGCACCGCGAGGCGGGGGAGTTTAAGAAAGACAAGCTCAAGGTACTTGCCGAGCTCACCAAGCTGCGCCAGATTTGCTGCGACCCGCATCTGCACTATGCGGACTACAAGGCGGGAAGCGCTAAGCTCGATACGTGTATGGAGCTCGTTCACGGCGCGCTCGACGGCGGTCATCACATCTTGCTGTTCAGCCAGTTTACGGGCATGCTCGATATCATTGGCAAGCGCCTGGCCAAGGAGGACATCGCCTTCCTTAAGCTCACGGGCGCTTCGTCTAAGGAGAGCCGCGCCAAGATGGTCGCGCAGTTCCAAGCGGGCGAGGTTCCGGTCTTTTTGATTTCGCTCAAGGCGGGTGGCGTGGGCCTTAACCTGACGGCTGCCGACGTGGTCATTCACTACGACCCGTGGTGGAACGTGGCGGCGCAGGACCAAGCGACTGACCGTGCACACCGTATTGGCCAGCAACATGCCGTGACCGTGTACAAGCTCATCGCCAAGGACACGATCGAGGAACGCATTATGCAGATGCAGGAGTCCAAGCGCGACCTGGTCAACAGCGTGCTCGGCGGCGACGGCATCTCGTCGGCACTGTTCACGCGCGAGGATGTTCTGGCGCTGCTCGGCGGCGACGGTCGCTAACCCGCTCGGGTGGGGCCGCCAGGGCGGATAGTACGCGCCACCCCACCGTTCCCGCCCGTTATGTGTTCATTTGCCATGCCGTGGATGGTTTGTCTGCCTTTGGGCATAAGAACCATCAAGAACATTGGCACATCAGCAAAGGAGAACATCATGGCGAAATTCTTTAAGGACCCCGACGGTAAGCTCATTGCCGCCCTTGGCGACGACGTTGCGACCCCTGCCGGTTGCACGGAACTGACTGCAAACACTGAGGACGCGGCGCACGAGAAGCACGTGCCTGTTGTCGAGACCGAGCGTGACGGTCACGTGATTCGCGCACGCATTGGCTCGGTCGAGCACCCCAGCCTGCCCGAGCACTACATTGAGTGGATCGCGCTTGAGGCCGAGGGCCGCTTAGAGGTTCATTACCTTGAGCCCGGCATGAAACCCGCGACGTTTTTTGCGGGCGGCTCCAAGACCGGTACCGTCTATGCCTACTGCAACCTGCACGGGCTGTGGTCCGCGACATTCTAGGAGCGCGCCCCCGCTCGGGGTATCATAGCTAGCATATGCACATGCAAGCGCCGGCTGCATTATGCGGCCGGCGCTTTTACTACGATTTCGATGGTTTACGACGGAAAGGGCTGGGCCATGAAGCTCGCGCTTGCACAGATCGATATGCGCCTGGGTGATATTGAGGGCATTTGCGGCCGCATCGAGGACCAGGCTCGTTTGGCCCACGAGCGCGGGGCGCGCGTGCTGTGCGTTCCGGCTCCGCTCTTTATGGGCGCCATGCCCGGTGGCCTGGTGGGCGCTGCCGACTTTGAGCACGACGTGCTTGCCGGTTTGACTGGTGTCGCCGAGCGTATCCAGGAGCTTGACATGATCTGCATCGTGCCCGCGGCGGTTTCGTTTGAGGGCCAGCCGCTGCTCGACTACATGATGCTCAAGGACGGTCATGTGGTGCCGGCGCGTTCGAGCATTGCCTTGCAGCGTGGCGAGAACAACGACACGCGTTGGGCGCCGCCGGTGTTCGACGTGGACGGCGTGCGCATCGCCGTGATTTTTGACTTGGACCGCGAGCTCGAGATGTTGCCGACCGGCGTCGACCTCATCGCGTATTTCCAATTCAACGCGTTTGACATGACCGACCGCGAGACTGCCGCCATTGCCGCCGTTCGCTGCGGCGCCTACCGCAAGATCGCATCCAAGCGCAGCGTGTGGTTTGCCTGCATGGCGCCGGTCGGCGCCTATGACGAGTCGGTGTATACCGGCGGTTCGTTTGTGCTCGACGACTGCGGTCGCGTGGTGGCCCAGGCGCCGTGTTTTGAGGAGAGCCTGCTGGTCCAGGAGATTCAGCGCGGCGTGATGCTTGATGCCCTGGAAGATCACGAACTGCCCGAGTTCCGTTCCGAGGAGTGGCTGTGGCAGGCGCTGGTGCTCGCCGTGCGCGACAACGCCCGAGCACACGGTGCGTCGCGTGCTGTGGTGGCACTCGAGGGTGACTTGCCGTCGTCCCTGCTAGCGGCGCTGGCCGTCGACGCTCTGGGCCCGCGCAATGTGATTGGCCTGGTGCTGGGGCGCAACCGTATCTTTACGCCGGCGCAGGAAGAGGCCGAGGCTGCCCGCTGTGCCGCCGTCCGCGCCATCGCCGAGCGTTTGCACATTCGCACCGTCGAGCGCGATGCACCGGATGCGGCGCGTGTGCTCGATCGCGACGTGTCGGCGGGTGATGCCGAGCGTCTGCGCTCGCGCACGCTGGGCCTCATGCTGGAGGACACGGCGCTCGAGCTGGGGGCGATGGCGCTGAGCCCGCTGTCCAAAACCGAGTACGCGCTGGCGGCGCCGGCGCTTTGCGGCGGCTACCAGGGCGATTACGCGCCCTTTGGCGATGTGTACCTGTCGACGCTTGAGTTTGTGGCACGTGTGCGCAACCGCACGTCTGCCGTGGTGCCCCAAGAGCTCGTGACGCTCAACGCGGTGGAAGATTGTATGGAGCGAGTGCTGGCGCAGGCGCTCTCAACGCTCGACGGTCCGGTCGATATGCTCGACCGCGCGGCGCAGCTGCTCGGCGGGCTTGAGCCGGGTGAGGTCGATGGGGCGCTCGAGGCGCACGTGGACCGCAATCGATCTTTCGACGACATCCCGATGGCCGCTGGCAAGCCTGAGGCCTGCTCGCTGCTGCTGATGCTCGTTCGACAGGGTGAAGCTGCCCGCCGCATGTTGCCGATGGCGCCGATCGTCTCGGCCCGTTCGTTTGCCGAGCGTGCCTGGCCGTACATGCTCGCGTGGTCCGACCTGGGGCTTAACGGCAAGGAGCGTATGACGGTCGATTCGCTGGCGCGCGCCGAGGTGCGCCGTTTTGCTGACGAGGATACGAGCGAGCGCGTACGAAACGAGATGATGGGCGTGCTGGGCGAGCTTCTGGGTATTTCGCCCGAGCAGATGGAGGAGCTGCGCTCTGAGGACGGTCAGCGTCGTTTGCACGAGGGAATGAAAAAGTTCGAGGGCGAGGTTCAGGACGCCATCGATAAGATGATGGGCGGTCAGGGCGGCTCGCAAGGTAGTCCCCAGGGTGGCCCGATGCCGCATCCGCCGGTTGATCCCCGACAATTTCCGTTCTTCTCTCAGAACTAGGTCGCTGCGCGCCCGCCAGAGCGGCAATCTGCCTTTCAATCGTCGGACATGACCGCCAGGTCAATGCCCTCCTCTTTCAAGGCACCTTGCTCGCTCTGGCGGGCGCTCGCTTGCGTATACTCAACCTACAATTCGATCTCGGCTGACTTATAGGGCTAGCGTTGTGTTATTCTAGAACAGACGTTCGTGAATGATGCGCGGGGCCTTGTCTTGCGCTGTGCTTGTGGCGAGGGGAGGTCGGCTTGGTTATCTTGGGCATTGACCCCGGTTTGGCTCATACGGGTTGGGGGATTATCGAGGAGCGGCGTGGCGAGGTTCGCTGCCGTGCCTATGGCTGCATCGAGACCAGTGCCGGAAGTCCGCTCGCGGTGCGCCTGTCGCATATCGCCCATGACCTTAAGGATGTCGTTGAGCGTTATCGACCCGACACGGCTGCTGTCGAGAGCATCTACTTTGGCGCCAACGTTCGTTCGGCCATCCCCACGGCGCATGCCCGCGGCGCTGCGCTCGTGGCGCTTTCGGAGTGCGCGCTCGAGATTGGCGAGTACACGCCCATGCAGATCAAACAAGCTGTGGTGGGCACCGGCGCCGCGGACAAGCGGCAGGTCGCCTACATGGTACGCACGCTCACGCAGCTCGACCACGACCCGCATCCCGACCATGCCGCCGATGCCCTGGCCTGCGCCATCTGCCACGTTAACCTCAGCCGCACCCGGGCGCTTACCGGCGGCGAGTTCTATCAACAGAGAGGAACCGGATACTGATGATTTCCCAGCTCCACGGAACGCTTGTCGAGGCCACGATGAGCTCTGCTGTCGTCGATGTGTCGGGCGTTGGCTTTGAGCTCGGCATCTCGGGCAGCACTGCGGCCACGTTGCCGACGCCCGGCGGCGAGGTCCGCCTCTACACGCGTATGCAGGTGCGCGAGGACGCCATGACACTTTTCGGTTTTTCCTCAAAGGATGAGCGCACGATGTTCGACCGGCTCGTGTCCGTTTCGGGCGTTGGCCCGCGCCTGGCGCTCGCCGTGCTTTCCACCTATACCGTGGGGCAGCTGTATTCGCTGGTGATGGCCGAGGACGACAAGGGCATGGCCAAGGTACCCGGTGTGGGCAAAAAGACAGCTCAGCGCCTGATCCTGGAACTCAAGAGCACCTTTGCCAAGGATAAGGGCTTTGTGCCGGTCGACGTGATTCCCGGCCAGGTTGCGATGCCGGTTCCCGCCGCCGCTCCTTCGGCGATCGATGATGCCCGTGCGGCGCTCCTTTCCATGGGCTTTAGCCTGCAGGAGACCGATGTTGCCCTGAGCGGGTATGATGGGCAGAATATGCGTGTCGAGGATCTGCTCGGCGCGGCGCTTAAGCGACTCGGAATGGATGCGTGATGTGGGAAGCCGATGACTCTCAGGACCTGTGGGCGACGCCCGGCAACTCGCCGGCGGCATCCATGGCGCACGGCGAGCGCATGGTGGGCTCGGAGCTGACGGCCGAGGACCTCGATGTCGACCGCACTTTGCGCCCCCAGCGCCTGGACGATTACTGTGGTCAGGAGCACATCAAGCAGAGCCTGCGCGTGTTGATCGAAGCGGCGCAGAGCCGTGGCGAGACGCTCGACCACGTGATCTTCTCGGGTCCTCCGGGCCTGGGCAAGACCACGCTGGCCACCGTTATCGCCAACGAGCTGGGCGCTCAGATCAAGACCACGAGTGGCCCTGCCATCGCGCGCACGGGCGACCTGGCGGCCATCCTTACTAACTTGCAGCCGGGTGATGTGCTGTTTATCGACGAGATCCACCGCCTCAACCGTTCGGTCGAGGAGGTCCTGTACCCCGCGATGGAGGACTTTGCCCTCGATATCGTGATTGGCAAGGGTCCGGCGGCGCGCTCGATTCGCCTGGATATTCCCAAGTTTACGCTGGTAGCGGCAACGACCCGCTCAGGCATGTTGACCGGCCCGTTGCGCGACCGCTTTGGCATTTCGTATCGCCTGGATTACTACACGGTCGAGGAGCTCGCGCAGATTGTGACGCGCTCGGCGACTATCCTGGGCGTGACGATCGACCATCCCAGTGCACTCGAGATCGGCTCGCGTTCGCGCGGCACGCCACGTCTTGCCAACCGCCTTCTCAAGCGCGTGCGCGATTACGCACAGGTGCGTGGCAGCGGCCCTATCGAGCTCGATATCTGCCGCCAGGCGCTCGAGTTCTTCGAGATCGACGAGCTCGGTCTGGACTGGATGGATATTCGTATCTTGGAGACGCTTGCCAAGACGTTCTCCGGCCGTGCTGTAGGCCTGACGACCCTTGCCAGTGCGGTGGGCGAGGACCCGGGCACGCTCGAGGATGTCTATGAGCCCTATTTGCTGCAGTGCGGGTTGATGATTCGTACGCCGCAGGGCCGTCAGGCAACCCTTCGCACCTTTGAGCACCTGGGGATTGAACCTACCGTTTAGGGCGCTTTGTTTTGGCGGGCTGTTGGGCTATCGCTGGGCATCGGGTAAACATATCGCCGTTCATCGGTTATGGGCGTTTTACTATTGCGCGCCCGTGCTATGCTGAATTGGTCTTTTTCTCATTCGGTAACGAAAGGACCGCCCATGCCTACTGACATCGAAATCGCACGTTCTGTCACGCCACTGCCTATTACCGAGGTGGCCAAGAACGCCGGCGTCGACGTTAAGCACCTTATTCCGTACGGCTTCGACAAGGCTAAGGTCGACTATTCACTGCTCAACGAGCCGACTGATCACCAGGCCAAGCTCGTCCTCGTGACCGCTATCAACCCAACGCCCGCGGGCGAGGGCAAGACCACCACGACCATCGGTCTGGCCGACGGCCTGCGTCGTCGCGGCGTCAAGAGTGCCGTTGCCCTGCGCGAGCCTTCGCTCGGCCCCGTCTTTGGCGTTAAGGGCGGTGCTGCCGGCGGCGGCTGGGCTCAGGTCATCCCCATGGAGGATATCAACCTGCACTTTACCGGCGACTTCCACGCTATCGGTGCCGCCAATAACCTGCTGGCCGCCATGCTTGATAACCACATCCAGCAGGGCAATCAGCTCGGTATTGACGTTAAACGCATCACTTGGAAGCGCGTCGTCGATATGAACGACCGTCAGCTGCGCCACGTCATCGACGGCATTGGCGGTAAGGCCCAGGGCGTGCCGCGCGAGGACGGCTTCGATATCACCGTCGCCTCCGAGGTCATGGCAATCCTGTGCCTGTCCACGAGCATCAACGATCTTAAGGAGCGCTTGGGCGAGATCGTTGTCGGCTACAGCTATGCCGGCGAGCCCGTCCGTGCCCGCGACCTCAAGGCCCAGGGTGCCATGGCCGCGTTGCTTAAAGACGCGCTCAAGCCCAATCTGGTGCAAACGCTCGAGGGCACGCCCGCGTTTGTCCACGGCGGTCCCTTCGCCAACATTGCTCACGGCTGCAACTCTATCATGGCCACGCGTATGGCGATGCGCTTTGGCGATGTTGCCATTACCGAGGCCGGCTTTGGCGCCGACCTGGGTGCCGAGAAGTTCCTCGATATCAAGTGCCGCATGACGGGCGTTCGCCCCAGCGCCGTCGTGATCGTCGCTACCGCTCGTGCGCTTAAGTACAACGGTGGCGTCGCCAAGGCCGATCTCAACGAGGAGAACCTCGAGGCACTCAAGGCTGGCATGCCCAACCTGTTGCGTCACGTCGACAACATCCAGAACGTATATGGTCTGCCCTGCGTGGTCGCCATCAATCGCTTCCCGACGGACACCGAGGCCGAGCTTGCTCTCATCGAGTCCGAGTGCCAGAAGCTCGGCGTCAACGTTAAGCTTTCCGAGGTCTGGGCCAAGGGCGGCGAGGGCGCGCTCGAGCTTGCCGATGAGGTCATGCGTCTGATTGAGCAGCCGAGCGAGCTCAAGTTTGCCTATGAGGACGGCGCTGATGTCGCTGATGCCCTCGAGGCCGTTGCCACCAAGGTCTACCGCGCCGACGGCGTTGACTTTACGCCGGCCGCCAAGCGCCAGCTCGCCGAGCTGCGCGAGAATGGCTTTGGCAACCTGCCGGTGTGCGTCGCCAAGACGCAGTACAGCTTTAGCGACAACGCCAAGGCCCTGGGCGCTCCCGAGAACTTCCGCATCACCGTGCGTGAGCTCAAGGTTTCTGCCGGCGCCCACTTTGTGGTCGCGCTGACCGGCAGTGTTCTGACCATGCCTGGTCTGCCCAAGGTGCCCGCGGCCGAAAACATCGACGTCGACAACGACGGCGACATCACCGGCCTGTTCTAAGCCTGCTGTCCATAGCTGCTAGCCCGCCCCGTCGCGCCTACCAAGGCTCGGCGGGGCTTTTTGATCCTTAGGCACGCGCATGTCTTGTAGATACCGGCGGGCTTTGCCCATCATAGGCTTTTGCGCGGGTAGAATGCATGGATAACTTGATGCTTGCAGGCGACGGAAAGGAAACGTTGCATGGACCAGGACAAGACGACCGTGATGGGCGGCTACGGTTCCGCGCAGGCTGGCGATAGCGCCGATGCGACTCGCGTTGTTTCCAACCCCGGTTATACCGACCCCGCCGCGACGCAGACGTCTGCCGAACCCACACGGGTTATAGGCTACGGCGATACACCACGGGATCCGTTTGATTATGCACCGCAGGACCCGTATGACAATGCGGCGCCGGACCCGTATGGCAATGCGGCGCCGGACCCGTATGGCAATGCGGCGACAGATGCTTATAACAACCTGCCGCATAATCCCATTCCGCAGCCTCAGCAGACGACGTATATGCCGCGTACGGCGCAGGTCCAGTCTCGTTATGAGTCGCGCGATCCGCATGCGTGCCAGCCGTATCGCGAGTATCCCAAATCGATTCCGCAGTATGGTGAGGACGAGGAGAAGGCACCGTCGCGTTCGTCGAGCGTGATCAAGAAAATCCTGATTGTGCTGGCGATCTTCTTTGCCTTGTCGATCGTGTTCGCCATCGTGTCGGGCATGCTCAACAAGCGGGGCGCCACGACCGATGCCACGACCGAGCAGGCCGAGACCACCCAGTCTGCTGCCGTCGACCTGAGCGATATCCCGGGACAGTACTGGTCCAACGCCAAGAAGCTCCTCAAGTCGCGCGGAGCCGACCTTTCGAACGCCGTGATTCTGACCGACGATGGCTCAACGCCCGTCATCGATTCCAACTGGGTTGTTACGAATGCCTACTATAACGACAACGGCAACCTGGAGATTCAGCTCACGCACAAGAACAGCTATGGCAACTCGTCCGGCGGCCAAAGCGGTACCGACAGCTCGAGCTCCAATACGCTGGAGGACTTGAGCAACAAGGCGCAGGAGTTGGGAGATAAGGCGCAAGAGCTGGGCGATACGGCACAAAACCTGGGTGATACTGCTCAGAATCTGGGCGATATGGCTACCAATGCCTGGGACGCTCTGCAAAACGGCATTTCGGGCGCACAGGGTAACTAGCTGTTAAGCGGGCTACAGCTGCTCTGCCGGACGGTCGGGCGAGCTAAAGCCCGAGTCAAACGTAACGACGCATGATGCATCGGGCCGGCGCTCGTGCACGATGCGCGTGACGAGCTCCAGTAGCTCTTCGTCGGATATGTCAAAGCCGTCGGGACGCACCAGGTCAAACGAAACAAAGCCGTCGTGCTCGTGCAGGTCGTGGATGGAAAGCGCAGGGTCGATCTGCGCTACGCCGCGCTTTACCCAGCCGCGCAGGTCGTCACCGGTTGTTGCAATGGGGTCGCAGTGCAGCGTAATGCCAATGCCCATCTGGCGTTTGATGTCGTGTTCGATGGTGTCCAGAATCTCGTGGTGCTCAAAGGCATCGCCCTCGCCGGGCATTTCCACGTGTGCGCTGGCAAACTGACGGCCGGGGCCGTAGTCATGCACCATGAGGTCGTGCGTGCCTAGAACCTGGGGGTATGACATGATCCTGTCGCGGATTTCCTGGACGAGCTTGGGGTCGGGCGCTTGCCCCAACAGCGGGCTGATGGCGTCGCGCACCAGGCCCATGCCGCTGATGCAAATGAAGATGCCCACGCCCAGGCCTGCCCAGCCGTCGAGATCAAAGCCGGTCGCTTGCGAAATAAGCGCCGCCGCCAAGACCGAGCCCGAGGTGATGACGTCATTCTTGGAGTCCTGTGCCGTGGCGATGAGCGTCTCGGAATCGATGCGGTTGCCCAGCGTGCGGTTGAATGCCGCCATCCAGAGCTTAACGAGCATGGACAAGACGAGGGCGGCTAAGGAGAGCACCGAATATGCAGTGGGGGAAGGCTTGATGATCTTAGTGACCGACTCGAGAATCAGGTTGATGCCGACGGCGCAAACCAGGACGGCGACAAACAGACCGGCCAGGTACTCGTAGCGGCCGTGGCCATAAGGGTGGCCCTCGTCTGCCGGGCGGCTGGCAAGGCGGAACCCGAGCAGACTCACGATGTTGCTCGAGGCATCGGAGAGGTTGTTGAAAGCGTCGGCGATGAGGGAGACGGAGCCGGCGAGCAGACCCGCGATGCCCTTGGCCAGGCACAGGGTGATGTTGAGGCCAATGCAGACGAGGCTTGCGGAAAAGCCCGCGTTGGTGCGGCAAGATGCATCGACCGGCTCGCCCTCGCTGCCGGGAACAAGCGTATGTACCAGCCGATTTACAAATAGCATAGCGGTCGTCCTCACAATCATGTTTAAGGGGATAGTGTAGCTCGCACGGGGGCGCCGTGCGCCGATGCTCAGAAAATGCAGCAATAGTCTGCCGGTGCTAACGAGCGAGACTTCTCGTCTGCCTGGGTGGTCCATTTTGGGCCACATGGGTATGGGCATGTGCCTGCTTGCTCGACATACTTAATGTCGACAGCCCCTGTGCAAAGGAGGACGTTTCCATGGACGAGATGTTTGCCATTAAATGTCAAAACTGCGGCGGCCCTATGTACTCGCACCAGGCTAAGCGCAGCTTTGAGTGCGCCTATTGCGGCACGGTGGTTCCGTGGCAGGCGGACGCCGGAGAGCCCAAGAGCGCTTTGGGTATTCGCCATACGCCGTTGACGGTGGTGGATGGACTGCTCAAACTCACGCATGTGTCGCAACTCGAGCGCCCGCAGGACCCGGACTGGTATTTCTTCAATGCGCACTGGCGCAATCAGTCGGTCCTGGAACATCTGCTGTGGGAGGATCGCGGCACGGCGCAGGAGTTCCAAGAGGCCACGCATGTGAGCATTCCTTGCCCCTTCTGCGGAGCGTCCTTTGAGGGCGAGTCAACGCAGCGTGTGTTTGAGTGCCCGTCCTGCGGCAACAAGATCGGCATTGCCGACCTGCTCAAGCCCGGTACCTTCAGCAAGCGCCTGACCATGGGCGTTGGTGCGGAGTATGTGCCCGAGCAGGGTATTCCCTGCGAAATCTCGCCGCAGCAGGCACGTGCCAACGCGCTGCAGCTGGTGCGCCAGTATCCGGATGCCTTTGCCGGGCACGACGTGGAAGACGCGATCCAAAACGACATGATGCTCTTCTATTTCCCCATGGCGCTGGCGGACTTGCGCATGATGGCGAGCTTCCCGGGCAAGGGCCTGAGCAAGGAGGCCTTGGTGTACTACGAGGTGCTCGACTGGGCATACCCCAGGGCAAACTACCTGGACGTTCGCCTCATGGGCATTTTGGAGCCGTGGGACTTTGCCAAGGTCGGTCCGTTCGATCCCGCCATGCAGGAAGGTGACTTTCGCGTTGTCTCAGTCGATGCGTCTACCAAGGACCAGGTGGTCATTGATAAGTTGGCGCTCGACGTTGCGGGCAACGACGCCGAGGCTGTACTGGGGCTCAATAAAAAGAGCATTCGCATGTGGGCGCGCAAGGCCCGCAAACATAAGGACGGCCTGGTGATGGTGCCGGTCTACTTTGTCGATCGTCCGGCGACAGACGGCCGCGATGGCGAGCAGGTGCGCATTGCCGTAAACGGCCAGACGGGCCGCGCGGCCGCGGTGGTGTTTAGCGACAAGCGCGAAACGCATATCGTGGCGTCGCTCAGCCCGAGCCTGCATCTGTCCGGCGAGAGCACCGTGCACGCCACGCCCGTCGAGGTCAAATACGTTAAATCGCCCTTCCTGTACCAGATCGTGCGCCGTGGAGGCGGCGAGCAACCGCGCCAGGTTGCAGCCGCCGTCGAGGGTTCCTACCGAGAGGAGAAGCCCAAACGCCGCGGTCTGCTGGGTGCGCTATTTGGGAAGTAGGGGAGTAGCACCGGTTGTTGCCGTAAGGTGATGGCCGGGGGTGCGGGGCAGCTCTCAGGAGTGCGGGCTGCCGTCTGATTGTTTGAGGGTGCCAGATGTAAATAAACAGTGGAGCGGCTGCAAAAGAGCCTCCTCACTGGGTAAAATCAGATTGTGCCGCGGAACCCGCTCTTCAGCTAGTCACACTTCGGAAGCGCGGGCAACGCAGGTATTATCGTCTAGGGCCGGCTGCAACCGGCCCTTTTCTGTGGCAGCCAATGGGCCCACATCAGACGAAGGCCGCGTCTTTGCCTGTCAGGTCACGCTCGCCAGCCACGGCTAGAATGTCGTTGCCGGCGTCCATGACCGGTATTGTTTCGTAGCGTGCGTCGCAACCGCGAGTGCGCCTGCGACGGCTGCGGTGGCTTCGGTCGCAACGTGCTGCTACTCTTGCGTTTCGCCATTAGTCGCTTCGTTGATGGCGCGGTACTCGGCGCTTAGTTCGCGCGCCAGCTCTTCCTTGCTTGGAAGATACGGCAGGTATTTGGCGGCAAACACTTGGTCGTTGTCTTCGGGCAGCGTGTACTCGACAATCGAATCGCTTTTGTCCGCGCAGAGCACGATGCCTATGGGCGGATTGTCGCCTTCGTTCATGAGCTCGCGCGTGTAGTAGTTCACATACATTTGCATCTGGCCCAGGTCCTGATGCGTAAGGTCGTCCGTCTTAAGGTCGATGAGCACGAAGCAGCGCATCAGATAGTTGTAAAAAACAAGGTCAATATAGAAATGGCGCCCATCAAAGGTGATGCGCTTTTGGCGCGCCTCGAAAGCGAAACCACGGCCAAGCTCCAGCAGGAACTTCTGAAGATGCGTGATGAGCGCCTGCTCTAGATCGCTCTCGCGAAACGCAGTATCGTCCGAGAAACCTAAAAACTCCAGTACATATGGATCGCGGATGATATCCTCGGGGCGACGAGCTGGGGCGCTCTTTTGGATTTCTTGGGTGACAGCCTCCTTGTCTTTGCTGGCAAGTAGGCGCTCGCGGAACATGGTGTTGATCTGGCGTTCGAGCTGGCGCGTGCTCCAGCGAGAGTCGGCGCATTCGTTCATGTACCAGGTGCGAGCATCAGGGTCGGAAATGCGCATCAACCTGCGGTAATGAGTCCAGCTCAATTCGCTACGCAGTGCGTCGCGAATTGGAAACGCAAGAAAGAACTGACGCATATTGCGAAGGTTTGCGATGCCAAAGCCTCTTCCGAAATCCGCGGTAAGCCTTCTGGAGAGGCCTGCAATCAATGCCTCTCCATATGCTGCGCGCTCCTCTCCGCCCTGTTCATCAACAATACTCTTGCCGATCTCCCAATATGCCTCAACCATCGCAAAGTTAACAGCGGTATAGGCCTTGTCGCGAGCGGCGTTGAGAATCGAGGAGACCTGCTTGTAAAAACCTTCGGGCACGATTGTCGATTCTCCACGGTTTACCAGTTCGCCCATCACTGTCGCCCCGCTTTCCTCTTGTGGAATGCATCTTTATCGAATTTAGTTTAAAGCCTCGCGCGGACACGAATTGCTGTGCTGTCTGACATCATCGCATGGGGCCTTGCGGTGACTAAAATGTGGCCATAGAGACAGTTTTAGCGAACCCCACGGGAGTGACGTGTATGGACAACAACACGCTGCTATTCCAGGACAAAGGTTCGGGTAGGTATAAAGACGTCAAGATCTACCCTAACCGCATTGAGGTACTCAAGAAGGGCACTTTTGGCGGCAAGCACACCGAGATTGTTTATCTTAAGGACATTACGGGCGTCAATAGAATCAAAGGCCGCGATGTTTTTCTGCGCAATCGTCTGTTGACCGCTTGCGTCTTTAGCCTGAACAGCCGTGCGAAGGCCCAGGAGTTTGTTAACGCGCTGAACATGGTGATGTAGCCGATAGCGGCGTTCGGGCCAAGGTAAAAATCGGGGGCACAGAACGGTGTTCTGCGCCCCCGATTGAGTCGATGTGTCTAAAAGGCCGGTTTGCCTATTCGACAACGTCCTCGTTGTTTTCACCGTCACTGGCAAGCATCGCCGCGCCGGCGACCGTTGTCGCCACGGCGGCGGCAGCGAGCCCGGCGGCAACGCCAGAGCTGTCGCCCGTGTCGGCGAGCTTTCCGCCCGAGCCCTTGCCCTTGTTGCCCTTACCGTTCTTATCAGCGCTGCCTGCGTTGGAACCCGTGCCGCTGCCGGCGCCGGCGCCGGCAGCACTGTCCGAGGCCGCTACGGTAAAGCTTGCGGCTCCGTCGCTGGCGAGCGTGTAGTTCTGCGCCGCGTTGCCCAAGAGACCGTTCACGCGCACCCAGTACGTTCCTGCGGCAAATGTTTCGCCCTCGGCCATTGCTGTGCCCGGAGCGCCGTTCGCGTCGTGCACAAACTCGAGCTGGGCCGTGCAGGCATCGGTTTCGAGCTTGCCCTCGAGTGATGCCGCAATCTTGGCGCGCACGTCTTCGCCGGCCTTAAGGCCTTCGAGTCCCTCAAAATGGGGCGTCAGCGCGCGTGGATCGATATCGATGGGCACAGAGCCCTGCAGCCCCGTAACGGTCTCGTTGCCCAGGGCGTCGACATCCACGTATTCAATGGCAAACGCATGGCCCGAAGCTGTCGCGTTGAGCGCGTTGCTGCTGTCGGCAAGGCGGAAATGACCCTCGCCAACGGTCTTGCCATCCTGGAATGAGGCATCGCTCAGCGAGTCGCCGTACGTCATGCGCATGCGGGTCGGGAGATAGTACGGGAGATAGTACGAAGCCGTCTGCTTGTGCTCCGTATCGTAATTGCGCTGATAGATGCTCCGGGCCAGCGCCGCATCAACAAAGTCGGATGCGATGATGCCAATGTGCTTGAGGTAATCTGACTTTGTATCCTCGATGCCGCTGGGATTGATGTACGGGCTCTTATACAGATGCTCGTTGACTACTCGTGCCGAGGTAAAAGGATTGCCTCCGTGCGACAAGCCCGTGCAGCTGGTGTAGTTGATAGACCAGCAACGCTCCAGGACTTTCTCCTTGGCCCCGTTATCGTCCTCGACATCTACCTCGTTGCGCGTGCGCCCGGTCGTTTCCTTCAGCGCATTATCGACCCAGCTGAGCTTGTCGGTTCCCGTGAGTTTGTACTTGTCCTGGGCGTATACCTTGGTGCAATAGGGCTCTTTGTCGCCTGTTTCCCCCGCGGCTTCAAAGCCCCGCGCGTCTTGGACGAGACACATAGTGGCGCTGTCGGAGTGAGCCTTGATCTTGTCATCCCATTCGGTAAGGTCGAGGCCCCACGTGTGGCCGCTTACACTGTTGCCGGCGAGCCTAAATCGACGCAGCAGAACGATCTTTCCGCGCACCTCGTGTAGCGTGGGGATTCGGCTCGACGTATAGAACAGTTTGGGGTTGTCGTCCAAAACCTTGGCGAAAGCCGTCGTAACACTTTCGTCGGTAGCCTCGTCGTTGCCTCGTGATACAAGCATGATGAGCGCTTCTGTCGGGTTTTCGTTCAAAAACGTTTTGAAGTAGCCTATGACATCGGAAAGATGCATAAAGTACGCGTCTTTTTTGAGCAGGTAGTAATCCCCGTGGTCGATACCGGGGTTGTCGCCCTTTCCGAGCCGGATATCAAAATAGCGAATGCCTTCGAGCAACTGCGTGGGAATGTAATCCTGCTGGCATTTTACTTGCGAGGATTGGGGCTCGGTGTCGTTGTCCACACTGCAAGTGCTCGAATCGTGCGTGCCCGGGATGCTCAGCTCGTCGAGGAACTTGTTGTCGTCGACGTATTTCATCCAACATGGCCCATCGACGTAGCTGCTGTACGTGATCCAGTCGAGGCTGCTAACCGTGGCATCGTTCTTTTTCATGTCGTAACCGATAAGTTCGAGCTCCCACGGAATGCTCTTACTCTTATGGCAGATCTTATTGTTGTCCTGGTCTTCGCCGTTCGATTCTATTGCCAGGTACTTAATGTCTTTTTTCTCGGTTTCTTTCTCGACCGTGCGGTCTCGGATGATATAGGTTCCGTTTGATTGACGCTCGAACGCAAAAGAGCGGCTGGGCTTGCCGTCATGCTCGCCACTCCATACGTGGATGACCTTTCCGTCTTTGTCCGAGTCGCCATCGACCGACCAAATGCTGTAGCCCGTCTTTTTATGCTCTTCGAAATTGAGCAAGGTGCGGATAGCATACCAGTTTGTATCGTCATTCTTGGTCGTTACGTTCTCAAGGATGAGCTTGCTGGACGTGCCGTCATTAAACAGATGGCAGACGTTGCCGATGACGTTGCCGTCTTCGTTAACGCTTGCGGTACGAAAATAGCCCGCGGGGCGAAGGCGAATGACGAAATTGTCGAGGCTGACTGCTGGCCCGGCCGTGCCGTCCGCAAAGGCTGCCCGCGGGCTAATGCCCAGCATGGCGGTTTCGGGCAGGCTTGCAAGTGGCGACAACGCCGCGAGTCCAAGGCCCAACGTAAATGCTCGGCGGCTGATGGCGTGATGTTCGGTCATAACTTCTCCATTCGCAGAGTGCGGTTATGCGATAGTTTTGGTCACTATACTGCTCAGATGTTTAAAGATGCTGGTTTAATTGTCTGCGCGGCACAATAAATCGGCGGGCGGACGTGTTGGGGCGTTTGTCGTTTTCGTACTGTTGCCACATTTGGGGCGGTTCCGACGTCCGGCATCCTCGCGTTCGTCGGCTACAGGCATAAGAAAGGGAGGGTCGGTTTACCGGCCCTCCCTGGGTACGAAGCGCTGGGGTACCGTCGCTTGTTTGCACTGCGACCGTGTTTTCCGTTGCGCTCGCCAGTCGCTTAGCGCTTGATCTCGATATCGTCGAGCTTGACGTCCATGGCCTCGGTCTTGGCCTCGGCGATGTCGTCGGCAAACTCCAGAGACTTCATCATGGTCTCGACGGCGTCCTTGTGTTCCTCGACGTTGTCGATGCGCACGTACACGCTGCCGCCGTCAACGTCGGTGAAGTACTCGGTCGTCACGCCGCCCGAGTGCGTAAAGTAGGCGCTGCGCCAGGTCTTGCCGTTGTACTTAACGGGATCGCTCTCGGTCCATCCGGAGTTGGCCTTCCACTTTGCCTCGTAGTCGAACAGTTCATCGGCGTTCTTGTCAGGATCGAAGACGGGGATGAAGCGGTCGCTGGCATGCTCGCTCTCGGTGAACTTAAACTGGGCCCTGTCGGCGGTGTCGCCTGCGACGTCGGTGATCTCGACGCCCTCGGGGACCTCGACCTTAAACCAAATGAAGTCGGTCCTCATATCCACGGCTGGCTTTTCTGCGCCGCCGCCACCGCCACCGCCACTGCCGGTAGCGCCGCCGCTGCCGCCGCCACCGCAGCCCACCAGGGCAACTGCGGCAAAGAGGCTTATGCAGAGGGTGAGAATCGCAAAGGCCTTCTTTTTCATGGTCGTGTCCTCCTCGATCTGTAACCGCCCACGGATTACCTGCCTTTACTGTACGCGTGGACGGCTCGCTAGGGTGGGCCATGTGTCCCATTCTGGGGGCTGGAATTGCGCCGACAAGTGGCAATATGTGCGGTCGCAAAAGAGGGGAGGGCTGGTGCTGTCGGCCCTCCCCGGGTTGGGCGCCCGTTGTTTTAATGGGGCGCATGTGCGCGGGTGCGCGTAGGCGCGTGCGGGTGTCCCGTTACTTGATCTCGATGCTCGAAATCTCGACTTCGCGTGCCTCGGAAACTGCCTCTTCCATGTCATCGGGGAACTCGATGGAGTTGAGGAGTGCCTCGGCTTCTTTCTTGTGCTGGTCGAAGTTCGAGATGAGGACGTAGACGCTTCCCGGCTCAACATCGGTAAAAAGCATGGTTGAGATGCCGCTGCTGTCCTCGTATGTTCCGACGAGCCACGTCCTGCCGTTATACTCGACGGACCCGCCATCCTTCCACTGGAACGTATCCCCCTTCTTTTCCGCCTGGTCGGCGTGGGATTCCTCGGCCGTCAGCGCTTTTTTCCAAACGGGGATAAAGCGATCGGCCGAGGCGTTCTCGTCTTCGGGGAAGGTGAGCTGGACCCTGTCGACATTCTTGCCGGCAGAGTCGCTTACGCCGACGCCCTCGGGCATCTCGACCTTAAACCAGATGTAGTCGGTCTTCTTGGCGACGGGGGCCTTTTCCTTGCTCTCGCTCTTGGGGGCGCTGCCGCCGCCCGATGCGCTCCCGCCGCAGCCCACAAGGGCGAGCGCGGCAAAGAGGGCGATGCAAAGGGAAAGGATCGATAGGGTCTTTTTCTTCATGGTGGCGTCCTCCTTGTCTGCCAGGGACATCGTGTGCCGCGGATCGCTGGGGCGGCGGTTACGCATGCGCATGATGTCTTTGTTTACTGTGCGGTTATTCTTCCATTCGTCGTCCGGTGCCGTGATGAGCTTGCCCCAACATAGGGCTCCTTACCTATATGTATGCCCCAGTTGCCGCTGCCCGGAAGTCTCGAAAGGTGGGCCATGTGTCCCATGTTTGCGGTGCCGACGCCTATCGTTCGTCATAGAAATCCGCGATGGCCAGGTGCGCTGACGCTTATGTACTTATGGGCTAGACTTAGCACCATTATGTGATCGATGCGGTCGGTCGGCGGTTTCCACCCGACCGATGTATATGACTTGAAGGTGCATGCGTATGAGCCAAGAGATGATGGACAAGACCTGCCGCGGGTTTGCCGAGGCGCTTGCCGCGCGCGAGCCGGTTCCCGGCGGTGGCAGCGCGAGCGCCTTTGTGGGCGCGCTGGGCGCCTCGCTGTGCGGAATGGTTGCCCGCTACGGTGCGACTAATCCCGCGCTTGCTGATCGTGCGGATGACCTGACGCGCGCGTTTGCCCAGGCTGATGAGCTGGCCCAGGAGCTTGTCGAGTTGGTTTCCGAGGACGTTCGTGCCTACAGGCGGGTGTCCGCGGCGTACGGTATTCCGCGTGACGATCCGGCTCGAGCGACCGCGATTCAGGATGCGCTGCATGTGGCCGCTATGCCGCCGTATCGCATTATGGATGCCTGCGGGCGTGCGCTGGCGCTGCTCGAGGACATGGCCGACAAGGGTTCGCGTCAGCTGCTGTCCGATGTGGCGTGCGGCGCCGTGTTCTGCCGTGCCGCTATGCAGGGCGCGAGCTTGACGCTCTTTGCGAACACCACGTCTATGAAAGATCGCGCTCGTGCTGAGGAGCTCGAGACGGCGTGTGATGAGTTGCTCGACACATGGTTGCCGCGCGCCGATGCGCTGGCGCGCCGCGCCTCCGACGCTGCAAGGAAGAGAGGATAGCCATGGCTGAACTGCTGAAGGGTGCTCCCGTTGCTCGCGCTTTGACCGAGGAACTTGCTGCTCGCTGTGCAGCCCTGCGCGAACGTGGCGTTGTGCCGACGCTGGCCATTGTTCGTGTGGGCGAGCGCGAGGACGACCTGTCCTACGAGCGCGGTGCCCTCAAGCGCTGCGAGAAGGTTGGCATTGAGGCTCGCCGCGTTTTGCTTTCTGCCGATGTTTCGCAGGACGAGCTGTTGGCGGCCATCGAGGACATCAATACCGATTCGGCTGTCCATGGCTGTCTGATGTTCCGCCCGCTGCCCGCCGGCCTTGACGAGAACGCCGTCGCCGCAGCGCTCGATCCCGCCAAGGACGTTGACTCCATGACGCCGGCTTCGCTGCTCACCACGCTTTCGGGGCGCGGTGAGGGTTTTGCCCCCTGCACAGCCGAAGCCGTGCTTGCTTTGCTGGATCATTATGGCGTTGAGCTGGATGGAGCTAAGGTTGCTGTGGTCGGGCGCTCGCTGGTGATCGGGCGTCCTGTTGCTGCCATGCTTACGGCGCGCAATGCGACCGTGACGACGTGCCATACGCATACGCGCGACCTTGCTGCCGAGTGCCGTGCGGCTGATATTGTGGTTGCCGCCGTTGGACGCGCGCGCACGATTGGCGTGGATGCCGTTCGCGAGGACCAGACGATCATTGATGTGGGCATTAACTGGGATGAGGACGCTGGCAAGCTGGTGGGTGACGTCGATTTTGTTGCCGCGGAGCCGGTTGTTGGTGCCATCACCCCCGTGCCGGGCGGCGTGGGCGCCGTGACAACGGCGATTCTCGCCAAACACATGATCGAAGCGGCCGAGCGCGCATCGAAATAGGCGTTTTGAAGCTGTTTGAGGGGTTAGTTCTATACCCCGTGGACAAAAAATGCCAAATATGAGTAGTGTTGCCAAGATAGTTACATATATTTTAAGTTAATTTGGCTCTCTAACGATATTTATTATCGATAGAGAGCCTATTTTATTGGACCTATGGGGAATTACATCATCTAATTTTTGAACAAATGTAGACTTCCGACACCCATGCGTAGCACAATTGCTGTTACTAAATTGGTGACAGTACTCATATTTGGCATTTTTTGACCACAGGGGTTGCCGGTGCCGTGGTTTCGCCCTTTTTGCGTCGAAGCGATACACTGTTGCCGTTTGATTTCTTCGCTCAAGGAGGATGCGCATGCCGTGCACAACGATTTTGGTTGGTAAGAACGCGAGCTACGACGGGTCGACCCTGGTCGCCCGCAACGAGGACTCGTCCAACGGGGTGTTTGAGCCCAAGCGTATGCGCGTGGTGCATCCTGACGAGCAGCCGCGCGTCTACACGAGCGTCCTGAGTCACCTGACCGTTGAACTGCCCGATAATCCCATGCGCTACACGAGCGTACCCGATGTTATTCCCGGTCACGGCATTTGGGCCGAGGCGGGCTTCAACGAGCTCAATGTTGGCATGTCCGCAACCGAGACGCTCACCACCAACGAGCGCGTCCGCGGCGCCGACCCGCTCGTCGACTACGTACCCGCCAAGGGCAACGAGGACGGATCCGTTCCGGCACAGCCCGGTGGCTTGGGCGAGGAGGACATGGTGACCTTGGTGCTGCCGTATGCCAAGTCCGCCCGCGACGGCGTTCGTATCTTGGGCGACCTGCTCGAGCGCTACGGCACCTACGAGAACAACGGCATCGCCTTTAGTGATGTGGACGAGATCTGGTGGCTCGAGACCATCGGCGGCCACCACTGGATCGCCAAGCGCGTGCCTGACGACGCCTATGTGACCATGCCCAACCAGCTGGGTATCGACAGCTTTGACCTAGATGACGCCGAGGGCGCCCAGACCGACCACATGTGCTCGGCCGACCTGCGCTCCTGGATGGCCGAGTGGCATCTGGACCTGACGCTGGGCGTCGAGGGCGACGGTCCGGCGACGGTCTTTAACCCGCGCGAGGCCTTTGGCTCGCACAGCGACAGCGATCATGTCTACAACACGCCGCGCGCCTGGTACATGCAGCGCTGCCTCAACCCCAGCGACGTGTGGGATGGTCCCGACGCCGACTACACGCCCGAGAGCGACGACATCCCCTGGAGCCGTGTGCCCGAGCGCAAGGTGACCATCGAGGACATTAAGTACGTACTCTCGAGCCACTACCAGGGCACGGAGTACGACTGCTACGGCAGCAAGGGCACGCCCGCCACGCGCGGCGCCTACCGCCCCATCGGCATCAACCGCAACAGCCAGCTCGCCGTGTTGCAGCTGCGCCCCTATGCGCAGCCGGCGTATCGCGCCGTACAGTGGATGGCTTTTGGCTCCAACTCGTTTAACGCGCTGGTCCCGCTGTACGCCAACGTCGAGACCATGCCCGAGTACTATGCCGACACGCAGGCTCGCGTGACGTCCGAAAACTTCTACTGGGCCAACCGCCTGATCGGCGCCCTGGCCGACGTCCGCTTCCATGAGTGCGGTCGCGCGGTCGAGGATTATCAGGAGAAGGTCGGTGGCATGGGCCACAAGCAGATCCATGACGTCGATGTTGCCGTAGCCGCTCTGCCCGAGGCCGAGGTGCCTGCCGAACTTGCACGCGCCAACGAGGAGCTTGCCGAGCGTGTTCGCGTAGAGACCGATGCCCTGCTGGGCAAGGTGCTCTACACCACGAGCTGCGCCATGAAGAACTCTTTCGCGATGAACGACAACGTGAGGTAGGGATTTCCCGTCGATCGAATAGCGCTAAAACGCTTTGTCGCTTTCACTCAATCTTGGGTACAAGAACGCCAATGCAGTTGTTTGTGATTGGAGACAACCATGGTTATGAAACTCGATCAGCTTGTTAACGGCGCCATCAACGTTGGCTTTGGCGCTGCCGCCGTTGCCGTCGAGGGCAGCAAGAAGGTTCTCGACGACCTCAGTACCAAGGGCGAGCAAGTCCGCAAGGACACCGCCACCCCCGATATCGCCCGCAGCGTGTCCGACATGTTCGAGCAGGCCGGCGGTACCATCTCCGATCTGACCGAGCGCTTGGGCATGCAGGGCGAGACCGCGGCCCAGCGCGTGCTCGACGAGCTCATTCTTGCTCGCGTCCGCGTTATGACCGCCCCCGAGCGCACGGCCTTCCTGGCCCATGTGCGCGACATCGTCGATTCAGTCGAGGACAACGTGACCTCGGTGCCCGTTGAGTCCGTTGAGCCCGACGATGCGAAGGATACCGAAGAGGCCGAGTAGCAGCGCAGATGGCAGATTCCACCACCGATTACAACAATCTAGATCCTTTGGGTGACGAGGCGGCGGTTGTCGATGAGGTCGATGCCGCCGTCTCGGGCGCTCGCAAGAAGCCGCGCGCTGTCGATATGGTGCCCGAGGAGCCCGACGCGATGGCGCCGGACGAGGAATACCAGCTCACGCCGGCGGGTCGTCGCGAACGCATCGGGCAGATTGTTCGCCTGGTCAAAAAGTACCGCGTGTGGGATAACCTCACGCCGGTTCGTTTGCGCCGCCTGCTCGAGGAACTCGGCCCCATGTTCGTCAAGATGGGGCAGATTTTGGCCAACCGGTCCGAGATTCTGCCGCAGCGCTTTTGCGACGAGCTGCGTCGTCTGCGCTCCGACGTGGAGCCGGTGCCGTACGAGGTCGTACTCAGCTGTCTGGAAGAAGAATACGGCCTGCGCCTGGGGGAGATGTTCGATGCGATCGATCCCAATCCGCTTGGTAGCGCATCGCTCGCGCAGGTGCACCGCGCTCGTCTGGTGACGGGCGAGGACGTGGCCGTCAAGGTGCAGCGCCCCGGTGCGCAGCAGGTTATGGCGCAGGACATCGATATCATCCGCTCGGTGGTGCGTATCGTTTCCAAGTTCGTCAACACCGATCAATTCGTTGACCTGCACGGCGTGGTCGAGGAGCTGTGGACCTCGTTTCGCGAGGAGACCAACTTTTTGGCCGAGGCCAAAAACCTCAACGACTTCTACGAGTTCCATAAGAGCGTTCATGGCGTGACGTGCCCTAAATCCTATCTGGACCTGTGCACCGAGCACGTGGTGGTTATGGATTACGTCGACGGCATTTCGATCGCCGATCCTGAACGCTTAGTGGCCGAGGGCTATGACTTGGAAAAGATCGGTGCCGCAATCGTCGAGGACTATTCGACGCAGGTGCTCGACGACGGCTTTTTCCATGCCGACCCGCATGCGGGAAACATCATCCTCAAAGACGGAATTGTCTACTTTATCGACTTGGGCATGGTCGGACGCATGTCGAGCCACGACCGTGGCATCGTCAAGGATATGATCTTTGCCGTGGCCGAGGGCGACGTGCCAAAGCTCAAGGATTCGCTCATGCGCTTTGCCGTGACGCGCGGCGATTCGGCCGAGCTTGACCATTCGGCCTTTTTGTCCGACTTGGACTTTATTGTTGCCGACTTTGCCGGGCTCGACCTTAAAGACCTGGATATCGGCGAGTTTTTGACCTCGCTGTTAAACCTCGCGCGCAAAAATGACGTTGAGCTGCCGAGCGTGGTGACGATGTTCGCCCGCGGCATGGTGACGCTCGAGGGCCTGTTGACCGAGTACATGCCCAACGTCAACATGATCCAGATCATCCAGACGCATATTAAAAACGAGAAAAGCACCTATGCGCGCATGCGCGAGATGAGCCGCGACTTTGCAGCGAGCAGTTATCGCGCGGCGAAGGGCTCGCTCGAGGCGGCCGAGTATCTGGGCTTGGCTTCGCGTATGCTTACGCGCGGCCAGCTTAAGGTAAACACGCAGATCATGAGCAGCGATAAGGCGCTGCGACAGCTAGGTGGGATTATCGACCGCATGTCGATGGCAATTGTGATCGCCGGTTTGTTTATCGGTTCGTCGGTGGTGTACTACGCGCGCATCGAGCCGGTTGTGTTTGGTATCCCGGTCATTGGCTTTATGGGCTACGTGAGCGCGCTGGTGCTGGCGCTTATGCTGGGCCGCAATATCTGGCTCAACAGTCACGGCGGCAAGCACTAGAGGCTGCGGCCGTCACCGCATTTTCCTATCGCAAACAATAGCTTTTACCTTGGGCTTCGCCTGCGTGCGAGGCCCTTTTGCGTGATACCATTTTGACGGTAATAATCGATGGCCTAGATGGTGGTGCGGAGACGCACGAATGCGCGGTTATCCTGCGCATTTGGGAGAATCGGGGTGCAAGTCCCCAGCTGTACCAGTAACCGTAATTCCTCTTGGCTCGGGATGCTCGCGTCGCAGATCGGACGACGTGCCCGAGTCGTTAAGGTTAAGTCGGATCGCCTCCCGTCTTGCATGCGGCTGCGGCTTTTGCCGCCGGTGTGCATAGGGCTCTGGAGGGAAGGGGGACCCCGATGGGGGAACTCGAGCGCAACATGCGCGATGACGTGGGGCAGTCTCAAGGCAACGCTCCAAGTACAGACAGTAGGAGACAAATGGATATGTTTGAGGACGAGCGCCAGCGCGTCTCGCATCGCCGTGGCGCGATTGCACGCGGTGTAGCCAAGCGCGGCCTGGTGGCATTCCTGGCCTTCGCGATGGCCTTTGGCACCACGCCGGCTCAGCTGTGGGCCGAGGGCGCCGAGGGCATTGCCGAGGCTGTGGCTCAGGCTGCGACGCCGGGCGAGGACGCAGCGCTTGCGGGCGGTACCGCTGAGCAGAGCGGCGCCGAGGTTTCGGATTCCGAGGGCGCGCCTGCAGCTAGTGCAGCCATAGCAGAGGCAGCAACTGGCGGCGAAGGCTCGGCGACGGGGGAGAGCCCTGCCACGAGCGAGCAGTCTTCGACGGCATCCGCTGGCCAAGCGGGATCTGCCGCCGCGGCTGCCGTTCAGACAGAGAACCCGACAGAAACCGGCGATGTCGCCAAGAAGCAGGTCGAGGTCTCGTTCTCGATTATCGGCACCGATGCTGACGGCAAGGCTCAGACCTGGGTGGCACCTACGCAGCTCAAGCTCGACGAGGGCGCGACGGCTGCGGATGCCTTCGTTAAGCTGCAGCAGAAGACGGGCTTTAAAGCGGATTACGAACCGAACACGGCATACGGCTTCTACCTCAAAAGCATCACATCTCCGAGCGATGGTCGCACGCTTGCCTACGATCCGACGACTTATGCCTTCTGGCAGCTGTTCGTCGACGGCGCGTCTTCCTCGGTTGGCGCGAGCAGCGTCAAGCTCACCCAGGGGCAGAAGATTGAGTTTGCCTATACGGCTGGTAGCTCGTCCCCTGTCGTTAAGGACCAGGTTGCCGCAAATGTGACCGTCATTGGTCGCGATGCCCAGGGCAAGACTCAGACTTGGGTCGATAACGCGCAGTATGTGGTGACGTCCGGCTCGAGCGCGCTTGACCTTACGAAGGTCGCGCTCGAGGCGAATGATATTGACGCCGTTGCTGCGGGCTCCTTCATTCTGAGCCTTAAGTACAACGGTGTTGAGCTGGGTACGCCCCAAGATTATTCGACCTATTGGCAGCTGTTTATCAACGGCAAGTCGAGTGACTATACGGCGGACAATGTCACCATCCATGCCGGCGATACCGTCACGTGGTTCTACGGTGGCTGGGGCGACCAGTTGCCGTCCGATTCTGTCCATGCTTCTGTTCAGGTTCTCGGTAAGGACAAGGACGGCAAGCAGCAGGTTTGGGCTTCGACGGGTCAGACGAGTCTCAAGGCGGGCTCTACTGCCAAGGATCTCCTTGAGCAGACCGGCCTTAAGCTCGATGCTAGCGAATCGTCTTGGGGCTGGTTCCTCAACGGTATTACTTCGCCGTTCGACAGTAAGTCCTATGGCTGGGATGCTGCGACCAAGAGCTATTGGCGCTTCTACGTAAATGGCAAGTTCGCCGACGTTGGCGCCGGTGCCTACAAGCTCCAGGAGGGTGACGCCGTCACCTTTATGTATGGTGCTGACGCCGATGCCCTCCCCGGTCAGGTGCTTGGATCCGCCGATGTTATCGGTCCCGATGTCAACGGCAACAATACTCGCTGGGGCTCGGCAAGCAGTGTTTCTTTGCCTGAAGGCTCTACTGCCCAGAACCTTATTGAGACGGTTCTGAAGGCCAAGGGCGTTACGTACAACGGCTCCCAGAGTGGCGAGTACTGGTTCCTCAATTCCATCAAATCGCCGTTCGAAGACAAGTCGTACGGTTATGATGCTGCGACCAATAAATATTGGCACCTGTATATCAATGGAGAGCCCTCCTTACTCTGCGCCAATCAGATTACGCTCAAGAGCGGCGATAAGGTCACGCTTGCCTATACCACCGACGATTCGCCCATGCCCGATCCCGACAAGGTTGTCGTGGACCCGAGTGCGACGACTCCTGATTGGGATGCCGAGTGGGCCGGCTACGGCAACAGTGGCAACGGTTCGACCGTAACGGATGCCAAGACGCCTGCGCAGGCCGCCGGTCTTAAGTGGGCCTTCGATTGGAAGGCCGAGTCTGGTCAGCAGTATGCCAACTGCAGCGAACCTGTCATCGCCAACGGCTTTGTGTACATCGCGACCGAGAACGAGCTCATCAAGATCGATTCGTCCACGGGCAAAAAGGTTGCCTCTGCGCCGCTTGCCTCCAAGGTGAGCTATACCTCTCGTCCGATCTATACCAATGGCCTTATCATCGTTCCGCTCAACGGCGGTGCGGTCCAGGCGATTACTGCAGACAAGCTGATCTGCAAGTGGCTGACGCCTGGTTTGACGGACTTGACGCAGAGCTCCTGCACCGTCGTTTCGGACGGCGAGTACGTCTATGTAGGCTCGGTCGATATTTCGTATGACGAGAATTACAACGCGACCTACGGCAACGGCTCCTTTGCGCGCATTAAGATTGCCACGGGCGAAGTTTCTTGGCAGAACATCGACCCTGCCGAGGGCTATTACTGGACTGGTGCGGCTTTGACGGATAAGTATGCCATCGTTCCTACGAGCGCGGGTACGCTTAAGTGCATTGATAAGACGACGGGCGATGTCGTTTCGACCATGAAGCTCGGCGCTGTCGCAAATGCCGATTGCATTGCCGATCCGTCCAATGGTTCGACCTTCTATCAGATGACGCACGACGGAAAGCTCCATGTGATTTCGCTTTCGGCGAAGGGCGTGCTGAGTGAACAGAAGACGGTTGATCTGGGCCTTACGAATAATCTGAGCGCCCCTGCGGTGTCTGGTGACAATCTGATTGTCGGCGGACAGACGGCTACTGGCTCTGCTCTGGTTCTCTATAACCTGAAGACGGGTAAGACCACGATGGTCGCTGCTGCCGACGGCAAGGCGCTGCCGGCTGGCCTCAACGGTATTGCTGCTACTCCGCTGGTGAGTGTTCAGGGCGGCAAGACCTATGTGTACTTCACCGTTAACAGCGCGGATAGCAAGGATTACGTCAACTACTCTGCTGGTGGTGGCGTGTATCGCTATACGCTCGGCGATGCAGAGGCGACGCAGATTTATGATGCGGCTGGCCATTACCAGTACTGTGACTCTCCGGTCATTGCCGATGCTTCTGGCAATCTCTACTACATTAATGATTCGGGCACGCTGTTTAAACTTGGAGCTGTCGAGTCTTGGACGGTTGCCTTTAACTCCAACGGCGGGTCTGCTTGCGACACT
>CABUWV010000011.1 GCA_902495355.1 uncultured Collinsella sp. | reverse complement strand
GCGCAGCGTCGGCCGGTCCGCCGTTCGGTAGAACGGCGGAACAAAACGCTTTAGTGGGCTGGATTGCGATGCAACGCCGGTTGTTGCTACAGTAGCGGGGCGAGCCGGGGGTCCGGTGCGCCCCGTTTTTATTTGACCATGAGGCGGCACGCAGCCATACGCGTGCGGACACCACGCCCAGATTGAGTGTGAGGATGTTCCATGGCCCAATACGCTGCCAACGAAATCGAAAACATGCCCGATAGCCCTGTCGCACGGGAGGACCTGGGCGCCGGCGGCACCTCCCGCGGCGCCGGCGCGCGTTCCCCGTTCTTCTGGAAGGTCTTGCTGCTATCGGTGGCGGTCATCTGGGGCTATTCCTTTACCACCATGAAAGATGCGCTCGACACCATTCCGGTGTTCGAACTGCTCTATATTCGTTTTCTTCCGGCTTCGCTGGTTATGTTCGCCATCTTCCACAAACGCATCATCGCGCACTTTAATGCCCGCAACCTTATCGTCGGACTTGGTATGGGCGCACTTATGTGGGGCGCGTACGGTTTGCAGACGATTGGCCTGGCACAGACCACGGCGGGCAAGAGTGCATTTTTGACGGGTACCTATTGCATCTTCGTGCCGTTTGCGAGCTACGTCCTAAGCGGCGAAAAGCTTACTCGTTACAACTTGGGCGCCGCGTTGCTGTGCCTGGCGGGCATTGGTCTGGTGGCGCTCGATAGCGTCGAGTTCAATGTCGGCGATGTCATCACACTGGGCGGTGCGGTCTTCTTTGCCATCCAGATGGCGGTGACCGCCAAGTATGGCCGCAAGATGGACATCAACGTCATCACGTTTTGGATGTTTGTGGGCAACGGCGTGCTGAGCCTGATCTCGTCGCTGTTATTCGAGACCCAAGCGCCGCTGTCCGTGTGGACGCCGAGCTTTATCGGTGTGATGGCGTTTCTATCGGTGGGCTGTACGTGTGTGGCTCTGCTCATCCAAAACGTCGGCCTGGCGCATGTCCCGGCCTCAACGGGCTCGCTGCTCCTTTCGATGGAGTCGCCTTCGGGTGTGCTGTTCTCGGTGCTGCTGATGGGGGAGGCGCTCACCTCGCGCCTGCTCGCCGGCTTCGCGCTCATCTTTCTTTCGATTATCTTGAGCGAGACGCATTTCGATTTTTTGCGTCGAAAGCCGCGTCCGCAATTGTAAACAATTTGTTGCGCCGCCTCCCGGGGCGGCATTTTTTATGCGTCGCCCTTAAAGTAGTAGCTTGCACTTTACGCTATCAAAGTGCTTGCTGCAAAAACGTTACTGGAGGGCATCTATGGCACCAGCTTTGTCCGATTTTCAACCGCAACCAGTGCCCAAGGCTACCGCAGCGGCGCAGGCCGCTATCGGTGACGGTCTTGTTGCAGAAGCTCAGGCTTTTGCAGACGAGCTTGCCGCATGGCGCCATGATCTCCATCAAACGCCTGAGCTCGGTAACAACCTTCCACAGACGTCCGCCTTTATCCAGGCGCGTCTGGACGAGATGGATATTCCCTATGCCGTGCTTGTTGACGGCTCCTGTGTCGTTGGCCTTATCGGTGCCGGCGCGGCAGCTGCTGCTCGGGGTAACGGTACGTGCGTGGACAAGCAGGCCGGTACGGTTATTATGCTCCGCGGCGACATGGATGCCCTGCCCGTTGTCGAGGAATCCGGCGAGCCCTTTGCATCCACCAATGGCTGCATGCATGCTTGCGGTCACGATATGCACGCGGCGGCGCTGCTTGGTGCGGCGCGCCTGCTCAAGGCCCGCGAGGCCGAGCTTCTCGACGCCAACGCCACGGTTAAGTTGCTGTTCCAGCCGGGCGAGGAAACCTTTGAGGGTGCCCGCGCCGCCATCGTCGACGGTCTGCTGCAGAACCCACGCCCCCAGGCCGCCTTTGCCATGCATGTCAATAGCCAGTCGCCGCTTGGTCTGGTGCTCTACGGCAGCCCGGCGCTCTCGGGCGTGTACGGTTTTCGCATCACGCTTCAGGGCAAGGGCGGCCATGGCTCGAGCCCCGAGATCTGCATCGACCCCATAACGGCCGGTGTGCATGTGCACCTGGCACTCCAGGAGCTCATCGCTCGCGAAGTGCCGGCGGCCAAGGAAGTCGCGCTTACCGTGGGCAAGTTTGCCGGCGGTCAGGCCGCAAATGTCATCCCCGATGCTTGTGTGCTCGAAGGTACGCTGCGCGGATTCGACGTCGAGCTCATGGAGCACCTCAAGACCCGCATCGCGGAGGTCGTCAAAGGCGTTGCCACGACCTATCGTACGCCGGCGACTATCGAGACGCTCTCGGATGTTCCGCCGCTGGTACTCGATGACAATATGACCCAGGCTTCACTTGGCTATGTGGGTGCGACACTGCCCGAGGCCACCTTCCTGCCGCTGTTCCACGCCATGGCGAGTGAGGACTTCGCGTTGATCTCGAGTGAGATCCCGAGTGCGTACTTTACCGTGGGCGCTGCCGTGACTGATACGGACGAGCATTTTGCTCAGCATCATCCCAAGGCACGTTTTAGCGATGCCGAGCTTCCCCTTGGCGCCGCGGCTTATGCCGCCGTCGCTTTGGGCTACATCGCCGACCACCGGTAGCACCCAACCTTGCCTTTCAAGCCTGCGGGCATGGCCATAAGGCCTATGCCCTTGTCTTTCAAGGCAATCTTGGGCACTACCGGCGCCCGGCGCACGCTATTCGTTTGTTTAAAAGGAGCAGTATGTCCTGGCAGCATTAATTCTTCCCCGGTTGGCTCGTCGTGGCCTCTGGCTTTGTCATCATGGCCACGTGCTACACGATTTTCGTTAACTGCATGAGTCTGTTCCAGCCGCTCATCGTCAGCGACCTCGGGATCACGCTTGCCCAGTACAACATCTAAAACGCCATCTCCACCGTGGTGGGCGTTATCGGCTCACTTGTCATTGGCCATGTTGCCGATAAAGTAAACGGCCGCGTTTTGGGCTCCCTCACTGTAATCGCCACCTCTGCCGTTCTTGCCGGCATGAGCTTTGTCGGTGAGCTGTGGCAGGTCTACGTGCTCTTTGCCGTCTCGGGCTCCTTTGCGAGCACCTGGATCGTGTGCCTGGCGTGCTCCGTGGTCATGCTCGTGTTCCTGCCGGTATCCGAGCCCATCGCCGCCAAGCTGCGCGCGAGCGTGGCGGGGGAGTAGGCGTCCGTCGCTCTTTTCTGTTCGTCCCGTTCTGTCCGTGGCCGCCTTGGAAGCCGAATGGATGCTCGTACCATCATTCGGTTTCCAAGGCGGCCACGGGCCTACGAAATGATCCCTATTCCTCCGTCCCCAAGGGATCACGTGATCCGAAGGGGACGGAGGAAAAGGGATCACAAACAGCGGCGGCGCGTCTGGCCGAACGAGTCCCCATACCCTCGTTCGGTCAGGCGCGCCGCCGCGTTGCTGCTTTGTGCCGTATAATGTCCACTACCTATGACGCGATACAAAAGAAAGGTGTTTGCCCATGCAGGCACAGAAGGCGGAGGGAACCCGCGACCTTATCGGCGCCGAGATGCGCGCCTGGCAAAAGATGCAGCAGATTGCGGCCGGCGTGTTCGAGCCGTTTGGTTTTAAACCCATCGAGACGCCCGCGATCGAGCAGGTTGACGTGTTTGTCCACGGTATCGGCCAGTCGACCGACGTCGTGCGCAAGGAAATGTTCCGCGTGTTCAGCGGTGCCAACCTGGAGCGCGTCTTTACCGAGGGCACCGACACCAAACTCAAGCCCAAGCAGCGCCTGGCACTTCGCCCCGAGGGCACGGCCGGCGTGGTGCGCGCCGTCGTCGAGAACAATCTGGTGCCCCAGGGCTCCACGCCGTTTAAGGCTTACTACGCCGAGGCCATGTTCCGCGGCGAGCGTCCCCAGAAGGGCCGCCTGCGCCAGTTCCACCAGGTGGGCATCGAGTGGCTCGGCGCTCCCGATCCGGCGGCAGACGCCGAGTGCATCATCATGCTCATGGAGTTCTACAAGCGCCTGGGCTTCGATCTTTCCAAGCTTCGTCTGCTCATCAACTCGATGGGTGACGCCCAGTGCCGTCCGGCTTATCGCGAGCAGGTTAAGCAGTTCATCCTCGATCACGCCGACGAGATGTGCGATGAGTGCCGCGAGCGCGCCGAGCTCAACCCGCTGCGTGCCTTCGACTGCAAGAACGACCACTGCCGCGAGATCATGGCCGAGGCTCCGCTGATGGGTGACAACCTGTGCGATGAGTGCCGCGAGCACTACGAGCAGGTCAAGCGCTATCTGGATGCCGCCGGTATCGAGTATGTCGAGGATCCCACCTTGGTGCGCGGCCTGGACTACTACACCCGTACTGTCTTTGAGGTCGAGGCCCCTGGCGCCGGCGTCGGCTCCATCGGCGGCGGCGGCCGCTACGATGGCCTGGTCGAGCTCGAGGGTGGCAAGCCCACGGCGGGCGTCGGCTTTGCCGTCGGTTTTGAGCGCGCCCTGCTGGCCCTGCAGGCCTTTGGCAGCGATTTGGGTGCCGATGAGGCCCCGTGCGTCTATGTCGCCAACGCCGGCAAGGAGCTGCGCCAGAACGTCTTTGCCATTACGCAGGAGCTTCGCGCCGCAGGTATCGTGACCGAGGCCGACTATCAGGGTCGTTCGCTCAAGGCCCAGTTTAAGCAAGCCGATAAGGTAGGCGCCAAGCTCATCTTGGTCCTGGGTGGCGACGAGCTTGCCGCCGGCAAGGTCAAAGTGCGCGACATGCAGAGCCATGACGAGGTGCTCGCCGATCTGGACAACGTCGTCGAGGTGGTTCGCGAGCGCCTGTAGCGCATCTTTTTGAGCTTCGGGCCTGCTAACGTGTCCTGCTCATGGAGAGCGATTGTTACGGGGGTGTTTCGCTTTTATGCGGAATGCCCCCGTTTACGTATGCCGCCCACCGAGAAATACGACCATTTAGGGCAAAAACCTTTGCAATGCAGAAAATACTTTTGTGTGGTAAAGCGCAATCAGTGTCGAAAGTATTTCTCAAGCGCCTATAATGAATACCGCATGTTACGTGCATAGAAGGAGGAATGGGAGGAAACGTGGCTGAGAACCTAAGCAACCAGTCTGTACCCGAAGCCGCGGCGCGCGTCGCTGCCGTGGTCAACCGCCTCGTTAACCGAATCGGCTCGAATGCCGAGTCCAGGGAGCGTCTCGCCGAGATCGAGATCCCCGAGGAGCTGCGCGACAATCTGGCGCTGTTCTTGCGCCTGGAGCGCCGTGTGCTTAGCGAGTATGATCCCGAGATCGCGGACCTGTTCGACAAGATTTTGACAGCCGAGATTGTGGTCAATGCCGGCAACCCCGGTACCTGCGCTGCCGACGAAGCCGTCGACGAGCAGGGCGTGCCCACCGCCGACGAGCCCACTGCCGTGGCATTTCGTGAGGTCGTCGATTTGATCGACAGCCTGCCGCTCGATAAGCAGCAGGTCATCGTTCGCGCCTTTACGAGCTTTTTCCATCTGGCAAACCTGTCGGAGGAGAACTACCGTGTGGCGCAGCTGCGCGAGCGCGAGGCCGGTGCGTCGACCGATACCGAGGTCGATCCTGCCAACGAGCTTACCGTTGCCTATCACCAGCTGGTGAATGAGCTGGGTGTCGAGGGTGCCAACGAGCTGCTCGACAAGCTCGAGTTCCACCCTGTCTTTACCGCACATCCCACCGAGGCCCGTCGTAAGGCCGTCGAGGGCAAGATCCGCCGTATCTCCAACCTGCTGGAGGAGCGTCCGCGTCTGGGCGGCTCCGACCTGGTGGAGAACGAGCGCCATATGCTGCAGGAGATCGACGCCCTGGTGCGTACGAGTCCCATCGCGCTCAAGAAGCCCACGCCGGTCGAGGAAGCCGATACCATCATCGACATCTTCGATAACACGCTGTTCGACGTTATCCCCGTTATCTATCGTCGTTTTGACGATTGGGTGCTGGGCGACAAGGCCGGTACTGTGCCGCCGCTGTGCCCGGCGTTCTTCCATCCCGGCAGCTGGATCGGTTCCGACCGCGACGGTAACCCCAACGTCACCGCCAAGGTGAGCCGTGAGGTCGCCGCCAAGTACTTTACGCACATGGTGCTCAAGCTCGAGGACAAGTGCCGCCACATCGGCCGCAACCTCACGCTCGAGGCTACCTACAGCAAGCCGTCGGCCGAGCTCATTAACCTGTGGAACCATCAGGTCGAGATGAGCCCTCGTTACACGGCCCGCGCCGAGCTGATCTCCGAGCACGAGCCGCATCGCGCCGTCATGCTCGTCATGGCCGACCGCCTGAACGCCACCGTCCGTCGTATCACCGACACCATGTACCACAGCGCCGACGAGTTCCTGGATGACCTGCGCGTCGTCCAGCGTTCGCTGGCCGCCTGCGGTGCCGTCCGTGCTGCCTACGGCCCGGTCCAAACCATCATCTGGCAGGTCGAGTCCTTCGGCTTCCATATGGTCGAGATGGAGTTCCGTCAGCACTCCGTGGTGCATGCCCGCGCCCTCAAGGATATCCACGAGAACGGTATCCATGGCGACCTGCAGCCCATGACGCGCGAGGTCATCGATACCTTCCGCGCTATCGGCTCCATCCAAAAGCGCTACGGCAAGAAGATGGCGCACCGCTACATCATCTCGTTTACCAAGAGCGCTCAGCATGTGGCCGACGTCTTTGAGCTGGCGCACCTGTCCTTTGCACACGAGGAGGATGTCCCCGAGCTCGACGTGATCCCGTTGTTCGAGCAGCTCGAGGACCTCGAGGGCTGCGTCGACGTGCTCGATCAGATGCTTACGCTGCCCGTGGTGCAAAAGCGCCTTGCCCAGACCAACCGCCGCATGGAGGTCATGCTGGGCTATTCCGACTCTTCCAAGGATGCCGGTCCTACCACGGCCATGCTCGCGCTGCACTCCGCGCAGGAGCGCATCGCCAAGTGGGCAGAGAAGAACGATATCGACCTGGTGCTCATGCACGGTCGCGGCGGTGCCGTGGGCCGTGGCGGCGGCCCGGCCAACAAGGCCGTGCTGGCGCAGCCCAAGGGTTCGGTCAACTGCTTCTTTAAGCTTACCGAGCAGGGCGAAGTCATCTTTGCCCGTTACGGCAACCGCACGCTGGCTCAGCGCCATGTTGAGTCCGTTGCCGCCGCAACGCTTTTGCAGTCGGCCCCGAGTGTCGAGAAGACCAACACCGAGACCACGCAGAAGTTCTGGGATATGGCCGAGAAGCTCAACACTGCAAGCCACGAACGCTATCTGGACCTGCTGAACACCGAGGACTTTACACCGTGGTTCTCGACCGTGACGCCGCTGACCGAGGTCGGTCTGCTGCCGATCGGCTCGCGTCCCGCCAAGCGCGGTCTGGGCGCCAAGTCGCTCGATGACCTGCGTACCATCCCGTGGATCTTCAGCTGGAGCCAGGCGCGCATTAACCTGGCCGCTTGGTACGGTCTGGGCACCGCCTGCGAGCAGCTTGGCGATCTTGACCAGCTCAAGGCTGCCTACCAGGAGTGGCCGTTCTTCCGCACCTTTATCGACAACATCGAGATGTCGATTGCTAAGACCGATCAGCGCATCGCCAAGATGTATCTGCATCTGGGCGACCGCGATGATCTGTCCAAGAAGGTCTTTACCGAGATGCAGCTCACCCGTAAGTGGGTCCTTGCCATCGTCGGTGATGAATGGCCGCTGCAGCGTCGTCGCGTGCTCGGCTGCGCCGTTCGCGTGCGTAACCCCTACGTCGACGCCCTGTCCATCGCCCAGGTCCGCGCCCTTCGCGAGGTGCGTATGAACCAGGACGAGATGGCCGAGGAGAAGAAGGCCGAGTACATGAGCCTGATTCTTTCGACTGTGACCGGCGTCTCGGCAGGATTGCAGAACACGGGGTAATCGATAGCCCTGTGGCTCTCACCGGGATCCGATGGGTTTCCCTCTGAATGCGTCCTCGCACTTGAAGCCCCCTTATCCTGCTCCTTCGGAGCTGCGGATAAGGGGGCTTCGTGCTGCGGAATGCATTCAGAGGGAAACCCATCGGGTCCCTTCGTCCTCGGTCTTCAGGGATTAAAGCTGAGGAGAAGAATGGCGCGCTTCTCGCCTTACGACTGTAGCGGCTGCGGTTCCGTTTGGGATCGCGGCCGTTTTGTTGTGGGTCAAATATGAACGTTGTGTTAATGAGTCGGTGGACGGTGGTGTTTTTCGGTGAGCGGCGTATCCTTCCAACGGTTTATCTAGTGTGTCAGTTGAAAAGGAAGAGGGCGCTCATTATTGTTTGAATGTGAACTGCCGTTTGACCACAAGACGTTGCATCTGGAGCTCGAGGATAAGAACTTTGCGGGTGTGATGGAAGGTCATCAAAACGAGTTTAAGACTACAAAATCGCAGGAAGAGCTGGTGGAGGAGTCGCTTGCCAACCCTTATGGCTCGCCTTCGCTCGAGGAGCTTTGTGCTGGCAAGAAGGATATTGTCATCATTAGCTCCGATCATACGCGTCCCGTTCCCTCGCGTGTGACGATGCCTATTCTGCTGCATCACATCCATTCTGCTGCGCCCGAGGCTCGCGTGCGTATTCTGGTTGCTACGGGTATGCATCGTCCGTCGACGCACGAGGAGTTCGTCAACAAGTACGGCGAGGAGATCGTTGCCAACGAGGAAATCGTTATGCACGTCGCGACCGATGACAGCATGATGAAAAAGATCGGCACCCTGCCTTCTGGCGGCGAGTGCATCATCAACAAGATTGCTGCCGATTGCGATCTGCTGCTTGCCGAGGGCTTTATTGAGCCGCACTTCTTTGCCGGTTTCTCTGGCAGCCGCAAGTCCGTCCTGCCTGGTATCGCCAGCTACAAGACCATCATGTACAACCACAACGGTCAGTTTGTGAACGATTCCCATTCGCGTGCCGGCAACCTGTGCCACAACCACGTGAGCGAGGACATGTTTGCCGCTGCCGAGATGGCTCACCTTGCCTTTGTGCTCAACGTGGTGCTCAACGGCAAGCACGAGGTCATCGGCTCCTTTGCCGGCGACATCCACAAGGCGCACGAGGCTGGCTGCGAGTTCGTGAAGAGCCTTGCCGGCGTTGAGCCCGTCGAGTGCGAGATTGCCATTACCACCAACGGCGGCTACCCGCTCGACCAGAACATCTATCAGGCCGTGAAGGGCATGTGCTCTGCCGAGGCTACGCTTCCCGAGGGCGGCGTGATCATCGACGTTGCCGGCTGTGCCGACGGTCACGGTGGCGAGGGCTTCTATCACAACATCGCCGACAACGATCCGGCGGAGTTTGAGCGTGCCTGCATCGACCGTCCTAAGGACGAGACCCTGCCCGACCAGTGGACGAGCCAGATCTTTGCCCGCATCCTGGCGCATCACCCTGTGATCATGGTCACCGACCTGTGCGATCACCAGATGATCAAGGATATGCACATGACGCCGGTCAACACCCTCGATGAGGCGCTCAAGCTCGCCTTTGAGATGAAGGGTGCCGATGCCAAGGTGGCCGTCATTCCCGATGGCCTGGGCGTTGTCGTCGCACAGCACTAGTACGCGGCCTAAACGAATCGTTTATAACCGACAAGAAAGATAAGGTTTTATGCTTACCAAACTCCTCTGCGAATTCGGCGCAACGGCCCTCATGATCATCTTTGGCGTGGGCGTGCACTGCGATACCGTGCTTAAGGGTACCAAGTATCAGGGCTCCGGCCATATGTTTGCCATCACCACTTGGTCTTTTGGCATCTCGGTCTGCCTGTTTGTCTTTGGTGGCGCCGTGTGCATGAACCCGGCTATGGTGCTTGCCCAGTGCATCGTCGGTCTGGTGCCGTGGAGCAGCTGCATCCCCTTCATGATTGCCGATATGCTCGGCGGCTTTGCGGGTGCCGTGATCGCATGGTTGATGTATGCCGATGAGTTCAAGGCTTCCGATGGTGTCATCGATCCCATTGCTCAGCGCAACATCTTCTCGACCAACCCCACCACCGAGGGTACGAACTATGCCCGTAATTTCTTCTGCGAGGCTATCTGCACCTTTGTGTTCATCAGCGCCATCCTTGCTGCTGCTAACCGTGCTGGCGAGAACGTCCTGATGCTCGCTATCTGCGTCGGTCTGATCGTTTGGGCTGTTGGCATGGGCATGGGAGGTATCACTGGCTTCGCCATGAACCAGGCCCGTGACCTTGGTCCTCGCATGGCCTATCAGGTGCTGCCGATTAAGAACAAGGCTGACAACAACTGGAAGTACGGCCTGCTTGTTCCTGGCATCGCTCCGTTTGTCGGTGCCGCTCTGGCCGCGCTGTTTGTGCACGGTTTCTTGGGCATGTTCTAGTCTGAGGCTACATAGTTGTCCGCTGGCCGCATGGGGTAACTTCCCAGCGCGTCCTCGGACATGCAAAAAGGCTCGCTGCGCACTTTGTGCGGCGAGCCTTTTTGCGTCCTGCGGAATGCGCTGGGAAGTTACCCCATGCGGCCAGCTGCGGGGTCTTTGTTGCGTTCGTATAAGCAACCCAACATATATCTGAATTTGGATGGGAGGGGCTTGTTGCTGTTGGGGGGCATTGAAGCGCGAGTGATACTTTGGGATGCGTGGCGCCCTGGGTTGGGGCGATGCTTTGGGGTGAGCTTCTTACTTAGCCGAAGAGGGGTTTTATGGCTGAGAGGTAGTCTTTGGCTACGTCGGCTTTGTCTGCTTGGAAGTTGTGCCAGGCCCACCATTGGACGGTGGCTACGAAGCTTGAGGCTATGTGGTGTAGTAAGAAGCTGCGGTCCATGGTGCCGGCGGGGCCTGTGGGGTCGGCGGGGACGGTTTCGGCTGCTCGTGACATGATGGTCTTGCGGAGACAGTCGGCGAAGACGCGCGAGCCGGCTCCGGCTACGAGGGCTCGAACGCCCTGACGGCGTTCCCAGAGGTTGTTGAGGATATGCTCGACTTGCACGAGTGGGTCGTCGAGCGGCGTACCATCGTCGTCGAGGGCGTGGGTGCAGATGTCGTTCACGAGCTCGGACAGTAGGTCGTCTTTGCTCTTGAAGAGGCCGTAGAACGTGGCCCGACCAACATGGGCACGAGCGATGATGTCGCCGACGGTAATCTTGCCGTAATCCTCTTCGCGTAGCAGCTCGGAGAACGCTGCAACGATGGCAGCGCGGCTTTTTTCTTTGCGGGCATCCATGGCTATGCATCCACGTCAACGAGTAGACAACGGAGCGTGCCGGAGCAACCCTCGTAGGGGCGCTTGCCGGCGCCGTAGCCGACGGCCTCGATGTGGTAGCGTGCCGGCAGGTGCTCGGACGTGCGCAGCGCGGTGACGATGGCGGCGCCCGTGGGCGTCACGAGCTCGCCAGCGACCGGTGCGGGCGTGAGGGCGATATTGCCCGCCTGGCACAGGTTGACGACAGCGGGGACGGGAATGGGCATAGGGCCGTGGGCGCAGCGAATGGTTCCGTGGCCTTCGGAGAGCGATTCGACCACGATGTCCTCAATACCTAGGTCATCGAGGCAGATGGCGACAGAGCAGACGTCGACGATGGAATCGACGGCGCCTACCTCGTGGAACATGACGGTCTCGGGCGTTTTGCCGTGGGCCTTTGCCTCGGCGGCGGCGAGCGCGGTAAAGATGGCGAGCGCACGACGCTTGGTGCCATCGCTTAGCTGCGAGCCGTCGATGATAGCGGTGACGTCCGCCAAAGAACGGTGGCGATGGTGGTGGGCGTGATGGTGACCCTCGTGGCCATGGCCGTGGGTCTCATGATCATGCTCATGGCAGTGCTCATGCTCGTCATGGTCATGATGGTGGTGCTCGTGCTCGTGCTCGTGCGTGTGCTCGGCAGCTGCTTCGTTGCCGTAGAGCCATGCCATGTCGTGGTCGTGGTTCTCGAGCTCTTCTGCCAGCTGAACGTCGAAATCGCAGGCGTCGATGCCATGCTTGTTTACGCGCGTGACGGCGATCGTAAAGCCGTCGACCGGCAGTGTGGCGAGCTGTTCGCGCAGGTGCTCCTCGCTGGCGCCCAGGTCGAGCAGGGCCGCGACGGTCATATCGCCGCTGATGCCCGAGGTGCCGTCGATGATAAGCGTGTGCTGATGATTGGACATGGAATGCTCCTTAGCGGGCGCGGGGTGTGCCGGCGCTCAGATGATTGATAAGACTTGCCTGGTAAGCGGCGCCAAAGCCGTTGTCGATATTGACGACCGAAACGCCGCTGGCACAGGAGTTGAGCATGGCGAGCAGTGCAGCTACGCCACCAAAACTTGCGCCGTAGCCAACGCTGGTGGGAACGGCGATGACCGGACAGCTCACCAGACCGCCGATAACGCTCGCCAGCGCGCCCTCCATGCCGGCGATGGCGATGACCACCTGCGCCTGGGCAAGTTCCTCGGCATGCGCGAGCAGGCGGTGCAGGCCGGCGACACCTACGTCGTAGAGGCGGTCGACCTCGTTGCCATAGAACTCGGCCGTCAACGCGGCTTCTTCGGCGACGGGTAAGTCGCTCGTGCCGGCGCAGGCGACGACAACGCGTCCGTTACCGGTGGGGGAGGGCTTGCCACCCACCAGGGCGAGCTGGGCGTTCGGGGCATATCCCAGGTCGATGTCGTTGCCGAGAAGCTCCGAGGTACGGGCTGCTTTTTCGCTGTCCAGGCGCGTGACCAGGATGCGCTCCTGACCGGCATCGCGCAGCGCTTCGATAATGGCGGCAATTTGCTCGGCGGTTTTACCGGCGCCGTAGACAACCTCGCCGGCTCCCTGGCGCACCCCGCGCGAAAGATCGAGCTGCGCAAAACCCAGATCGGCGGTTGGCGCCGTCTGGAGGCGCGTGAGGGCGACTGCCGGGGTGACTACTCCGTTGGCAACATCGCTCAGCAATTGCTCAAGATCTCGCTTATCCATATATGTTCCCTTCGACGGCGCAAAGTCTAGCACTCAAAGGGTATGTTTCCGAACACTAAGACAAAATTGTTCGGAAACTATAGGACAGACTGATTCTATTGTTAGAAGGATCGACTAGTCACGCAGGATGATGTCCATGGCGAGCATCAGGTTGCGCTCGTCGATGGCAAATGGGGCGGCTTCGCGCGTCTTGGGCTTGGCGCAAAACGCGATGCCCGTGCCCGCGGCCTGAATCATGGGGATGTCGTTTGCCCCGTCGCCAATAGCGACCGTGTGGGCCATATCGACACCGCACTCAACCGCCCAGTCCAGCAGCTGGATGAGCTTGGACTCCTTGGTCACAATGTCTGCCGCCAGCTTACCGGTGAGCTTGCTGTCCACGACCTCCAGGCGGTTAGCCAGGCAAAAGTCGATACCCGCGGCGGCCACGATCTTATCGGCGACCTCGTGGAAGCCGCCGCTTACCACGCCGACCTTCCAGCCCTTGCTGTGCGCCGAGCGCACAAGCTCCAGCGCGCCGGGGGTAAACGTCACGCGCTCAAAGGTGCGCTCGAACACGCTCTCATCCAAGCCGGCAAGCAGCCCCACGCGCTCCTCGAGTGCCTGCTTAAAGTCCAGTTCGCCGCGCATGGCGCGCTCAGTGATCCGTGCAACTTGCTCGCCCACGCCGGCTTCCTCGCCCAACAGGTCGATGACCTCCTGGTTGATGAGCGTGGAGTCGATATCCATAACGATGAGGCGTGCAGTCATGGCGGGCCTTTCCGAGTGCAGTTGTATTGGGGCACATTGTCGCACGCGGCGCGCCTTGGCGACGGCCAGGCCGCGTCAATTGTTTCGTCTCCGTCAAGTCTTTGGGCAGGAGCCACTTTTTCGCGGCACATCGACGCGGGTGCGATAAGATAGAACGCCATGTCCGGCTGCGCGGTTTACGCAGGCTGGGCAAATCTGTACGACGCTGCCCGGAACGACACGGGGCGGCACAGATCCATAAAGGAGGATCACTGGTATGAGCCAGACCCGTCCCATTGACGAGCATTCCATGCACACCCGTACCTGCGGCGAGCTTCGCTTCGAGAACGTGGGCGAAGAGGTCACCCTCACCGGTTGGGTGAGCCGTCGCCGCGACCACGGTGGCCTTATTTTCTGCGACCTTCGCGACCGCGAGGGCATCACGCAGCTCACCTTCGACCCCGAGCACTCCGACGGCGATGCCTTTAAGATCGCCGAGACCATGCGTCCCGAGTGGCCCATCAAGATCCACGGCGTCGTGCGCTCCCGTGGCGAGGAGACCACCAACGCCAAGCTCGCGACCGGCGAGATCGAGGTCCTGACCGACCACGCCGAGGTGCTCAACACGTCTGTCACCCCGCCGTTCCAGATCGAGGACGGCATCGAGACCAGCGAGGACACCCGTCTGCGCTATCGCTATCTTGACCTCCGTCGTCCCGAGATGATGGCCAACCTCAAGCTGCGCTCCGACTTTACCTTTGCCATTCGCGAGGCGCTGCACAACCGTGAGTTCATGGAGGTCGAGACGCCCTCCCTGTTCAAGTCCACGCCCGAGGGCGCCCGCGACTTCATCGTCCCCAGCCGCATCCAGCCGGGCAACTTCTACGCCCTGCCGCAGTCCCCGCAGCTTCTGAAGCAGCTGCTCATGGTCGGTGGCGTCGAGCGCTACTACCAGGTTGCCAAGTGCTTCCGCGACGAGGACCTGCGTGCCGACCGTCAGCCCGAGTTCACCCAGGTCGATATCGAGATGTCCTTCGTGGACCAGAACGATGTCATGAGCGCGCTCGAAGAGGTTCTTGCCGATGCCTTCGGTCGCATGGGTGTCGAGATGCCCACGTCGCTGCGTCGCATGAACTACTGGGATGCCATGGACACCTATGGCTCCGACAAGCCCGATACCCGCTATGGCATGCACCTGGTCGACCTGACCGACATCTTTGCCAACTCCAAGTTCAAGGTCTTTGCGACCGCCGCAAATGAGGAGGGCTCTGTCGTCAAGGCCATCAACGCCAAGGGCGCCGGTGCCTGGGCACGTGCCAAGATCGATAAGCTTGCCGGCGTGGCCTCCACGTTTGGCGCCAAGGGTCTGGCGTGGATCGCTTTCCGCGAGGACGGCTCCATCAACAGCCCCATCGTCAAGTTCTTCTCGGACGAGGAGATGGCGGCTCTGCGCGAGCGCATGGATGTCGAGCCCGGCGACCTTGTGATGTTCGCCGCCGGCCCGCGCCTGCTTTCCGACGAGATCCTGGGTGGCATGCGTTCCCACATGGCCAACGCGCTTGAGATCAAGCGCGAGGGCCACGACTTCCTGTGGGTCGTCAACTTCCCGCTGTTCCACTGGGATGAGGACCGCAAGGCCTATGCCGCCGAGCATCAGCCCTTCACCCTGCCGACCGAGACCGACATCGCTAAGATCGAGGCCGACCCGTTGGCAGCCGGTTCTTGCACCTACGACTTTGTCATGGACGGCTTTGAGGCCGGCGGCGGCGGTATGCGTATCCACAACGCCGAGATGCAGATGTCCATGCTCAAGCTCCTGGGCTTTACCGAGGAGCGCGCCGAGTCTCAGTTCGGCTTCCTCATGGAGGCCCTCAAGTTTGGTGCGCCCCCGATGGGCGGTTTCGCTCTGGGCCTGGACCGCGTGTGCATGCTGCTCACCGGTTCCGACTCCATCCGCGACGTCATGGCGTTCCCCAAGACGGCCAGCGGCTCCGACCTTATGTCGGGCGCCCCGAGTGCCGTTTCCGGCGCCCAGCTCAAGGACGTCAGCCTGCGCCTGATGTAGGCGAGCGGCTACATAATGCCCACAACGAGGGAAGGACGCGTGCCTTCCCTCGTTTTTTATGCGCCGAGGTTGTGAGGGCATGGGGTGACCGGACGTCGAGGAAGCTGCGTCCCGGAATTTGCGTCCAGAATGGGGTGTACTTTCCGCCAGGGTCGCTCAGCGGAAACTGCGTCCCAGAATCCAGCCAAATAACGGGTCGCACTTTCCGGTTGAGCCTTCTGGCGGAAACTGTGTCCCATCATTGACGCTCGAAATGGGATGCGATTTCCGTCCCGCCCTCAACAAGCATCTAACGCTACAATAACTACCACATGGCTGGGTTTGCCAGCCGAATGTACGATGTCGTGGGAGGGGACATGGTCGAGTTTACAAAGACGATTAAAGATCCGTTGGGATTACATGCCCGCCCGGTTGCGCTGCTCTATGACATCATTGCCAAGCATCGTTGCGACGTGTCAGTCAGTATCGGCGATCGCCACACGAATGGCCGCGATGTCATGGGACTCATGGCTCTCTACGGCGAGTGCGGCGAGGACATCATCTTCCGCGTTTCGGGCGTAGACGAGGCTTCCTGCGTTACGTCGATCAGAAATCTCTCACTCTAAGCATGATAGGGCGTGGTAAAGGATGGTCCTTTGCCGTGCCCTTTTGTTTCGTATAGGAAACTTTTTCGAAATCTGAATGGGGACCCTTTCCAAAAAGTTAACCACGTGTTAGTTTACTAAAGCGAACATAGGCGTGGTTAACTTTTACCGCGTCGATGTTGAGGATGAACTGACGTTAGGAGCCACTCATGTCTTGCGGACCGCAGATGCCGGCAATGCCGCTTTCGATGGTAAAAGCGGGCGAAACCGTGCGCGTGTCTCGTGTAAAGGGCAATGAGGATATGAAGCACCACCTCAAGGACCTCGGCTTTGTCGAGGGCAGCGAAATCCACGTGGTGAGCTCGAGTGGCGCCAATATTATCGTCACCGTGCTGGGCGCACGCTTTGGTATCGATTCCAAGGTTGCCATGCACATCATGACCGTCGGTTAGTCTGCAGCATTTCATAAAAACCGAAAGGGGGACAAGAGGATGAAGACGTTGGGTGACGTTAAGGTGGGCGAGAGCTCCACCATCGTCAAGCTTCACGGTGAGGGTGCGCTTCGCCGCCACCTTATGGACCTGGGGCTCATCAAGGGCACTTCGTTCAAGGTCGTGAAGGTTGCACCGCTCGGTGATCCGGTCGAGATCAACGTGCGCGGCTACGAGCTTTCCATCCGCAAGGAGGAGACCGCCGTCGTCGAGGTCCAGTAAGGACTCGGGGCGCATATTTCTGCAGATAAAGTTAGGTTTTTCTAACTTAATGCAGCATCTTTGAAGTACATTATCCAGCCTGCGCGGAGAAAGCAGCGCAGGCACACAAGGAAGAAGGATTGAATGGCGGATTCTCAGATCCATGTCGCGTTGGCGGGTAACCCCAACTGCGGCAAGACCACGCTTTTCAACCTGATCACCGGCGCCAACGGCTACGTTGGCAACTGGCCCGGCGTCACGGTTGAGAAAAAGGAGGCCAAGCTCCTAAGCGACAAGAACGTTACCATCACGGACCTCCCTGGCATCTACTCGCTTTCCCCCTACAGCCCCGAGGAGCAATGCTCGCGCGATTACCTCATGAGCGGCGAGCCCGATGTTGTCGTCCAAGTCGTCGATGCCACCAACTTGGAGCGCAACCTGTACCTGGCACTTCAGGTCATCGAGACCGGCCTGCCCGTGGTCGTTGCCCTCAACATGGCCGACCTGGTCGAGAAGAACGGCGACAAGATCGACACCGACAAGCTTTCCAAGAAGCTCGGCTGCCCGGTTATGATGATCTCCGCTCTTAAGAACAAGGGCATCAAGGAGCTCTTCGAGCAGGTAAAGAAGTCTGCTGCTTCCAAGGGCCAGGTGCCGGAGCACAAGTTTGATTCCTCCATCGAGGACGTTCTGGACCACATCGAGAACAACCTGCCAGCCAGCGTTCCTGCTAACAAGCGTCGCTACTACGCCGTCAAACTGTTCGAGCGCGACGCGGACGCCTGCAAGCTCATCAACCTCACCAAGGAGAAGGCCGCTCGCGTGGAGCAGCTGGTCGCCCAGTGCGAGCAGGACTGCGACGATGACGCTGAGTCCATCATCACCGGTGAGCGCTACGGCGTGATCGCGCACATCATCGACGAGTGCCTCACCAAGGCCCCGGCCAAGATGAGCACCTCCGAGAAGATCGACCGCGTGGTTACCAACCGTATCCTGGGCCTGCCGATCTTCGTGGTCATCATGTTCTGCGTGTACTACATCGCCGTTTCCACCCTGGGCGGCACGGTGACCGACTTCACCAACGACCAGCTCTTCGGTACCGACGGCTGGTATGTGCTCGGTCAGGGCCGCGATGCATACGATGAGGCTGTCGAGGCCGCGGGTGACGACGCCGACTCGGTCGACCCTGCGCAGTATGGCCCGTATGTTCCGGGTATTACCACCATGGTCCACGACGCACTTGTGGCGGGTGGCACCGAGGACGGTGGCCTGGTCGATTCGCTGGTCTGTGACGGTATCGTCGGCGGCCTGGGCGCCATCTTCGGCTTTGTGCCGCAGATGTTCCTGCTCTTTGTGATGCTGTCCTTCCTGGAGGACTGTGGCTATATGGCCCGCGTCGCCTTCATCATGGACCGCGTGTTCCGCCGCTTCGGCCTGTCCGGTAAGTCCTTCATTCCTATGCTCGTGTCCTCGGGCTGCGGCGTTCCCGGCGTCATGGCCACCAAGACCATCGAGAACGAGAAGGACCGCCGTATGACGGTCATGACTACCACGTTCATTCCCTGTGGCGCTAAGCTGCCGATCATTGCCCTGCTCATGGGTTCCATTATCGGCGATTCTTCCACCACCGCCGCGTGGATCAGCCCGCTCTTCTACTTCCTGGGCGTCTTTGCCGTCATCGCCTCGGGCCTCATGCTCAAGAAGACCAAGCTCTTCGCCGGCCGCCCGACGCCGTTCGTTATGGAGCTTCCTGCCTACCACTTCCCGGCGATCCGCTCTTGGGCGCTGCACGTGTGGGAGCGCTGCTGGGCCTTTATCAAGAAGGCCGGCACGGTCATCTTCGCGTCCACTGTCGTGGTGTGGTTCCTCTCCAACTTTGGTAGCTACAACGGCACGTTTGGCTTCCTGCCTGCTATGGAGGGCATCCCCGAGGAGTTCATGGACTACTCCGTGCTTGCCATGCTGGGCAACCTGGTCGCCTGGATCTTCGCCCCGCTCGGCTTTAGCACCTGGCAGGCCACCGCGCTGACTGTCTCTGGCCTTGTCGCCAAGGAGAACGTCGTCGCCACCGCCGGTTCGCTGCTCTCCGTTGCCGACGCCGGCGAGACCGACCCGAGCCTGTGGACCGCGTTCGCCGGCATGTTCCCGACTATGGGCGCTTGCGTTGCCTTTGGTGCGTTCAACCTGCTGTGCGCACCGTGCTTTGCCGCCATTGGCACCATCCGCAACCAGATGGACTCCGGCAAGTGGACCGCGATTGCCATCGGCTACGAGTGCGCCTTTGCTTGGGTGATCGCCCTGTTCATCAACCAGTTCTACAACCTGCTTGTCCTTGGCCAGTTTGGTATTTGGACGGTTGTGGCCATTGTGCTGCTGGTCGCGATGCTCTTCCAGATTTTCCGTCCCATGCCCAAGCATGCATGGACCGATGAGGACGAGACCAACACTGCTTCCGCCGCAGTTTCCGCTTAAGTCCGAATAAGGATTAACCCCTTTCCACGAGCCCGGGTGTCCCAGCGACACTCGGGCTTTTTGGTGGGGGAGATGTGGCGTTTCCGCAGATAAAACCGACCAAAATAAACCTGTCCCTTTTTGGTAGGTGGAGAATGGGGTAAAGTAAGTGATGGTTAACTAGAGGAGGCTTGCTATGGCACCTATCGATATTGTTGTACTGGCTGTTATCGGTATTGCGTTTGTCGCGGTATGCGTTCGCATCTACCGCAAGGGCACTTGCGCCGACTGCGCTCAGGGCGGCGCTTGCACGGGGCATTGCTCCAACAAAAAGACGTGCGCTGCACTTAAGGGCGTAGACAAAATCGCTGAAGACTTGGGTCGCGGTATCAAATAAGGTCCGGACATCCAAGCGCTCCGCGGGCATCCGTTCGCGGGGCGCTTTGTGCATTTGAGGGAGAGCACGGCGAGTCGAAGAGTATTTTTGGGGTATCGTTAACTGGACTATTAATTGGCAACTTATCTATAACGGAGTAACCGCATGAGCGCTCGCGTAACCATGAAGGACATAGCCGCCGAGCTTGGCGTTTCCATCAATACCGTGCACAAGGCTCTGACGGGAAAGGCCGGCGTGAGCGAATCCGTGCGCGCCAAGGTGAACGCTAAGGCCGAGGCCATGGGCTATCACCGCAACACAAGTGCCTCAAGCCTGCGCCGCAAGGATATCAATCTGGTGTTTTGCCTGCCCCGCGCATCGCGCGAGGGAGCGTACTTTTTCCGTTACCTGTGGGAAGGCTGCAATCGCTTTGAACAGGAGGTCATCGACCGGGGCATTACGGTTGAGCGCGTTGAATTTGGCGTGGGCGGCTACGCTGATGCACTCGAGCAAATCGACGAGCGTCTGCAGGTGGGCGAGAAGATTGATGGCTTGCTCGCCTATGCGCCGGGCGACGATCGTGCGACTGAGCTTTTGGGGCAGATCGCCGAGGCGGGCGTGACGATTGAGCTTGTCGACGGCGACCGTCCGCATTTGAATCGTTTGGGTGCGAGCTTGGCCGATTATTCGACGGCAGGCAGCCTTATGGCCGAGCAGGCGGCAAACCTGGTCCATGCTTCTGGGGCCGACGCCCGCGTGCTCCTTTTGACAGGCGACCCATATACCGATTCGCACTATCTAACCGCCCGCGCCTTCCACAATTACCTGCGCGAACGTGATATTCCATGGCAGGTTGAGGATCTTGCAGGTGCCCATGCGCAAGTCAAACAACTCGAGCATAAGCTCGAAAAGCGCTTGAGTGCGCCGGACGCCCCCGAACTTATCTGTAGCGTTTTTGCCGTTGGTTCCGAAGTGGTTGCCGACGCGCTCGTCTCGACCGGCAAGGCCGGTCAGGTCATGGTGATCGGCAACGACCTGTTTCCCGAAAGTGCTCTGGCCTTGCGCCGCGGTATCTTTACCAATATTGTCTATAAGGACCCGACGAGCCTGGCGTATCGCGGCGCTAAGACGCTGGGCGATTATCTGCTGTGGGGAAGGACCCCGACGGTGCCCGTCCAGAAGGGCGCCGTCGAGATGGTATTTGCCAGCAATGTCGACCGCTACTGCGAACTTGCGGGTATTTAGCCGATTGAGCAGGTACCCCCTCTTGCGACGTGCATTTTTGGGAGTATTCAGCATTGGCATGCCCTGAATGAGGTGCAGAACGACTGTTTTAAGTGCCCCCGATGGCGTAATTTGCCATCGGGGGCACTTTTTATGCCGATCGGGCGCTATCTGCGTTCCAAATAGGACGCTGAGGATGGCGCACGGCGCGCTCCAATGCTGAATACTCCCAAAAATGTACGTCGGGACATGACCCACCTGAGCAAAAGCGCTCAAGTTCGGTGTTCGGGGACGCCAACCAGTCCGCAATACATGCAAGTCACATCCCCAGCAACCGTTGAACGGGCAAAATCTACCGTTCACCCCGTGGTGGTTAGGTGAACGTTCACCTTTTGAGGTGCAATGGATTAGTATAGTGAACGTTCACCTAAAGGATAACGAGCGCGCCGTGCGCCCGCCTTGCCAGCAAAGGGGCTGTTTGATGAAAAACTTTATGGACGATCAGGATTTCCTGCTGAGCACCAAGACCGGCGAGGAGCTGTTCCACAACTTTGCCGAGGGCATGCCCATCGTCGACTATCACTGCCACATTTCTCCTAAGGAGATTTGGGAGGACAAGCGTTTCGAGAACATCACCGAGGTTTGGCTGGGCGGCGACCACTACAAGTGGCGCCTGATGCGTGCCAACGGCGTCGACGAGCGTTTTATCACTGGCGACGCCCCTGCTCGCGAGAAGTTCCAAAAGTGGGCCGAGACCCTGGGTCGCTGCGTTGGCAACCCCGTCTTTGAGTGGAGCCACCTGGAGCTTAAGCGCTACTTTGGCTACGAGGGCGTCCTCAACGGCAAGACTGCCCAGGAGGTCTGGGACCTTGCCAACGCCAAGCTCGCTGAGGCTAGCTTTACCTGCCGTAACCTGATCAAGCAGTCCAACGTCCGCATGATCTGCACTACCGACGACCCCGCCGACAGCTTTGAGTGGCACAAGAAGATTGCCGCCGACGACAGCTTTGACGTTCAGGTCGTTCCCGCCATGCGCCCCGATGCCGCTTTGCGCATCGAGCGCGGCCAGGAGTTTGCCGACTACTGCAAGCACCTTTCCGAGGTTGCCGGCGTTGAGGTCAGCGACTTTGAGGGCATGAAGGCTGCCATTTCCAAGCGCTACGACGTTGCTCACGAGCTGGGCTGCCGCGCCTCCGACCACGCACTCGACTACGTTATGTACGTCCCGGCTACCGCCGACGAGATCGAGGCTATCTTTGCCAAGGGTCTGGCTGCCGAGCCGCTTACCGAGGAAGAGGTCCTCAAGTACAAGACTGCCTTTATGCAGTTCGTTGCCGGCGAGTATGTCCGTCTGGGCTGGGCCATGCAGCTGCACTTTGGCTGCAAGCGCGACAACAACCGCGCCATGTTCGCCAAGCTCGGTCCCGACACCGGCTACGACTGCATCTCCAACTACACGCCGTCCGACCAGCTCGCCGATTTCCTCAACTCCATCCAGGAGACCTGCGGCCTGCCCAAGACCATCCTGTACAGCCTGAACCCCATCGATAACACCATGATCGATACCGTCATGGGCTGCTTCCAGGAGGCTCCGACCGCCGGTAAGATCCAGAACGGCTCCGCCTGGTGGTTCAACGACAACGAGGTCGGCATGCGCGAGCAGCTCACGGCTCTGGCTAACGAGGGCGTGCTGGGCAACTTTGTGGGCATGCTTACCGACTCCCGCTCTTTCCTGTCCTATCCGCGCCACGAGTACTTCCGTCGCGTGCTGTGCAGCGTGATCGGCGAGTGGGTCGAGCAGGGCAAGTACCCGGCCGACATGGAGCTGCTGGGCAGTATCGTGCGCGACATCAGCTACAACAACGCGGTCCGCTACTTTGGCTTTGATTTGGACACCGTCGAGGCATAAGCCTGCATCGAATCACATCGAACTCGGGAGCGCCGTTGCCACACGCGGCGCCCCCGTTTTGCTTGCACGCTAACAGCTATCTAAGGAGAGACACAGATGGAGAACATCAGCTACGATGCGCTCGAGAAGATCGGCTACAAGGGCTACCTGCTGCCCAAGGACGCTCCCGAGAAGGTTCTGCAGTTTGGCGAGGGTAATTTCCTGCGTGCCTTCGTCGATCGCTTCTTTGACATGGGCAACGAGGCCACCGGATGGAACGGCAAGATCGTCATGGTGCAGCCCATCAGCGGCGCCTTTGGCTTTGCCGACGGTATCAATGCCCAGGACGACCTGTATACCGTGCTGGTGCGCGGCAAGGAGGACGGCAACACGGTCGACGAGTCCCGCGTGATTAGCGCTTGCAGCCGCTGCATCAACCCGTACCGCGAGGACGACTACCGCGCCATGATGGAGGTCGCCGTCTCTGACGACCTGGAGATTATCGTCTCCAACACCACCGAGGCCGGTATCGCCTATGACCCGTCCTGCAAGGCCGACGACATGCCGCCCGCGAGCTTCCCTGCCAAGCTTGTCCAGGTCCTTCACGCCCGCTGGGCCGCCGGTAAGTCGGGCGTTATCGTGCTCGCCTGCGAGCTCATCGATCACAACGGCGAGGAGCTGCTGCGCATCATGAACCAGTACGTGAGCGACTGGGGTTGGGAGGACGAGTTTGCGCAGTGGATGGCCAACGACTGTACCGTCTGCACCACGCTCGTCGACACCATCGTCCCCGGCCGCATCCGCGATCCTAAGGAGGCCGCCGCGGTTGCCGAGCGTCTGGGCTACGAGGACCCCTTCCTGGCCGTGCGCGAGCCCTTCCAGATGTGGGGTATCCAGGGCGACGAGTCGCTCAAGGAGCGCCTGCCGTTTGTGAAGGCCGGTCTCCCCGGCGTCTTCGTGACTCCCGACGTCACCCCGTACAAAAAGCGCAAGGTCCGCATCCTCAACGGTGCCCACACCGCCTTCGTTCCGGGTTCCTGGGTTGCCGGCTTTGATATCGTGCGCGACTGCATGCATGACGAGACCATTCGCGGCTTCATGAACACCATGCTCTACGACGAGGTCATTCCGACGCTTGCCGCCGACTTGGATGTCGAGGACTGCAAGGCCTTTGCCGCCGCCGTCGAAAACCGCTTCGACAACCCGTTTATTGATCATGCGCTGCTCTCCATCTGCCTCAACTCCACGGCTAAGTGGCGCGCTCGCGACCTGCCCACGCTCAAGGACTACGTTGCCGAGACCGGCAACCTGCCCAAGTGCCTGGCGACGAGCCTCGCTACGCTCATCTCCTTCTACACGCAGGAGCTCGTGTCCCGCGAGGGCGACGGCCTGCACCTGCGTCGCTCCGACGGCACCGAGTACACCGCTCAGGACGACGCCTTCGTGCTCGACTTCTACGCCGCCCATGCCGGCGCCGACGATGCCCAGCTGGTGCACGACGTGCTCACCAACGAGCAGATGTGGGGCGAGGACCTTACGCAGATCGCCGGTCTTGAGGAGTTTGTCGTCAGTGCGCTCGCCGTCGTGCGCACCGAGGGTGCCAAGCAGGCCTTCGCCAACGCTCAGGCGTAAATTTCCGGCGCAGACGCGGGCGCGGGACGGCGTGCCCGCGTCTCGACTTCTGCTCAACCTGTAGGGTTAGGACCATTTGCAATGAACACTATCCAGATCAATCCGGCCGACAACGTGATCGTCGCGCTGTCGCCGCTTGCCAAGGGCACCGCCGTCGCGGTTCCCGGGGTGGGCGAGGTCGTGGCCGCGGAGGATATTCCGCAAGGCCACAAGATGGCTGTGCGCTCGATTGCCGCCGGCGAGGACGTCATTAAGTACGGCCTTCCTATCGGACACGTGACGGGCGATGTCCAGCCCGGTCAGTGGCTCCACACGCACAATGTGAAGACCAACCTTTCGGGCGAGGTCGAGTACACCTACAACCCCACGCATCCGGTCGTTGAGTCGGTTGAGCCCGAGACCTTTATGGGGTTCCGCCGCGCCGACGGTCGTGCCGCGACGCGTAATGAGCTATGGATCATCCCCACGGTCGGCTGTGTCAACGAAGTCGCCCGTGCCATGTGTGAGCAGGCCCAGGATCTGGTCGATGGCTCGCTGGAGGGTGTTTACTACTTCCCGCATCCCTTTGGCTGCTCGCAGACCGGCGCCGACCATGCCCAGACGCGTCGTCTGCTGGTGGCGCTCTCGCGTCATCCTAATGCGGCCGGCGTGCTATTCCTGTCGCTCGGTTGCGAGAACTGCACGCATCAGCAGGTGCTCGACGAGCTCGGTGACTTCGACCACGAGCGCGTCCGCTTCCTCACCTGCCAGGACGTCGCCGACGAGCAGATCGAGGGGCACAAGATTCTGTCCGAGCTGGCTGACCTGGCCAAGCAAGCAAAGCGTGAGCCCATTCCGGCCTCCGAGCTGGTCATTGGTCTTAAGTGTGGCGGCTCTGACGGCCTTTCGGGCATTACCGCCAACCCCACGATCGGTCGCGTGAGCGATATGGTCGTCGCCCGCGGCGGCACGTCGGTGCTTACCGAGGTGCCCGAGATGTTTGGCGCGGAGAGCATCCTGCTTGACCGTTGCGAGAACGAGCAGGTCTTTAACGCTGCCTCCGACATGCTCAATGGCTTTAAGGACTACTTTATTAGCCATGGCGAGGTGGTCTACGAGAACCCGAGTCCCGGTAACAAGGACGGCGGTATTACCACGCTCGAGGACAAGAGTTGCGGCTGCGTGCAGAAGGGTGGATCTGCCCCCATCGTCGACGTGCTGCCGTATGCCGGTCAGGTCACCAAGCATGGCCTGAACATGCTGTGCGGCCCGGGCAACGACATGGTATCCACCACGGCGTTGACGGCTGCTGGCTGCCACGTGATTCTGTTCTCGACTGGACGCGGCACGCCGTTTGGCGCGCCGGCGCCTACGCTCAAGGTGTTCACCAATCAGCGTCTGTGCGACCACAAGGCCAACTGGATGGACTTTAACGCCGGCGTGATTGCCACGGGTGAGCGCACGCTCGACGAGGCCGCCCGCGATTTGTACCAGCTGGTGCTACAGACGGCGAGCGGTAAGCTCACGAGTGCTGAGCGCCGTGGCTGTCACGAGATCAGTATCTGGAAGGACGGCGTCTGCTTGTAGCGGCAAGTGCGCCCAAGCATAGCGAGATGTCATCGGCCCCATCGGGAGTGTTCCCGGCGGGGCTTTTTCGTTTCGTGGTTAAGTGAATATGTTGGAAAATCTGATAAACGTTCACCTATCTCATGGCTGTCCAGCATGGCACCCTTACCAGCAGAAAATAGGTGTGAGGATCTCAATTGTGTCCGTTCAGCGGTAAAAATCGACCGTTCAAGGATATTATTCAAGTGAACGTTCACCTGTCGTAAGCAATCGCGCATAATCTAACTAAACGTTCACCCTGAACGCTGGGCAGACAGATGTCAGTGTGGACTCCAATGTCTTGCTGCAAGACAATCGAGAAAAGAGAGGGAGCTCGATGACTAATAAGATCGGAAAAAAGCGTAAGATCACATTCTGGACGCGCTTGGGCTTTGGTATGGGCGGTATGCTCAATTCCGGTGCCCTGACCTTTACGCACAGCTACATGGTGCTGTTCCTGTCCACGGAGTGTGGCCTGTCCGCAGGCGAGGCTGCACTGATCAGCTCGTTTGCCATCTATGTCAACGCCATTCTTTGCCCGCTGATGGGCTTTGTGGCCGATAACTTCTATGCCACCAAGATTGGCCGCATCTTTGGTCGTCGTCGTTTCTGGATCTTGCTGGCCATCCCGATGATGATCGCCGAGCCGCTCATCTTCGTGGCTACGCCGTTTGGCTTCCCGTACTACTTTGTGCTGTACTTGATCTACAACGTCGCGTACACGTTCTGCACCGCCAACCTGTCGCCGCTTACCATCGAGATGACCGACGACTTTAAGGAGCGTACGTACCTCACCGGCTACAAGCATCTCTTTGGTAACGCCGCCGGCTTCCTGATGGCTGCACTTGTGGGCTTCGGCTTTGGCACCTTCGGCGAGACCAACCCGTTCAGCTACTTCATCATCGCTACGATCAACGCTTCGGTCATGGCAATCTCGCTGCTTTGTGTGTACCTGTCCACGTGGGAGCACACCCCCGAGGAGGTCGCTCAGGAGAAGATCGAGAGCGTCGGCGAGGGTATCAAGAAGTTCTTCATCGACGTTATCTCCACCTTCCGCAACAAGTCCTTCCGCAAGGTCCTGTATGCACAGGTCTCCACGAAGCTTGCTGCTGCCTGCTGGTCTGCCTGCCTGTCCTTCTTCATCGTCTACTGCCTGCAGATTCCTAAGTCCTACGAGTCCGTGATGGAGATGCCTGGCAAGGTCGTCGCTATCGTCTGCACCGCCATCTGGGTCGCCCTCATGGCCAAGAAGGGCTTCCACAAGTCTTGGTACCTCGCAAATGCCGGTTGCGCTGCGTGCATCATTGCCTACAACTACTTCGCCTTTGGTCAGATCAACGGCACCTCCACGGTCGCCATCGCCATGATCGCCTACCCCATCATCTTCGCCATCTGGAAGTTCTTCTACGTCGGCTTCCAGTACCTGCCCGATGTTCTGCTCAACTACATCCCCGATGTCGATGAACTCATCACCCTGCGTCGTCGCGAGGGCATCTACAGCTCCGCGCAGCAGCTCTGCCAGCAGATCGCCCAGGCTATCGCCGTCAACGTGTGGGCTATCGTCCTTGCTGCCTCCGGCTTCATTCAGACCGCCGGCAATAGCGACGCCGTGACCCAGCCCGCTACCGTGCCTCTGTATATCTGCGGCTACATGATCATCGGCTGCGCCGGCTTCTTCCTGCTTGCGGCCGTCCTTGCCCGCGGCATCAAGATCGACAAGGAGCAGTGCGACATCCTTTGCGACGAGATTCACCGCGTCAAGGAGGGTGGCAAGATGGCCGACGTCAAGCCCGAGGTCAAGGCGCTTTGCGAGGAGCTCTCCGGCTTTAAGTACGAGGACTGCTTTGCCCACAACAACGTTGGCTTCCAGGACGGTAGCGTAACCCCCGCCGAGTAAGGCCGACATATCGTCCAAATCACAGGGCCGTGCCACCGGAATTCCGCCGGCAGGCACGGCCCTTTTTTAACAGCGTACAATTTGCCTTTAGAGCATCTTTTTGAGGGAGAAATCCATGGAGACGAACGTTATCTGGCGCAACGCCCGCGCGGCCGTGATCGAGCTTGACGACGGCGGCTACTTTACCTGTGCCGATACGTGGGAGATCTTTGTCAACGACGAGCCCGCCGGTACCACGAATACGGTCGAGACCTATGTCGACGGCCTGACCCCCGGCAAGCGCAACCTGGTTCGTTTTGTTTGTGGCGAGCGTGAGCTGAGCGTAGGTGTCACCACGCCGGCTGAGCCTTTTACCATCAACGTTCGCGACTGTGGCGCCAAGGGCGATGCCGAGCATGATGACACCACCAACATCCAGGCTGCCATCATGGCCTGCCCCAAGGGCGGGCGCGTGCTGATCCCCGCTGGTAGTTATCGCATCAAGTCCCTCTTCCTTAAGAGCAATATCAACATCGAGCTCGCCGGGGGAGCGGTGCTGTTGGCCCGTCACGATCGCGCGGCGCTTGCCTACATTCCGGGCACGGTCACAGGCGACGAGGGTGCTGGGTATGCTGGCACCGATATGCTGCCCCTGGGCCGCTGGGAGGGCGAGAGCTTCTCGACCTACTGCTCTACCTTTACGGGTCTGAGCGTGCACGACGTGTGCATCTATGGTCGCGGCGCGATCGACGGTCAGACTGATTTTGCCGAGGACAACTGGTGGAACAAGGACTTTAAGAACATCTTCCGTCCCGAGGAGGGCCGCGAGGTCGCCCGCCCGCGCATGATCTTCCTGTCCGAGTGCCAAAACGTGAGCTTGGCTGGCTTCACCGTCCGCAACAGCCCGGCGTGGAACATCCACCCCATCCTGTGCGAGCACATCGATGCGCTCTGCCTGTCCATCGAGGGCCCCAAGAACTCCCACAACACCGACGGCTTCGATCCCGAGAGCTGCGGTTTTGTTCGCATCCTTGGTTGTCAGTTCTCGGTGGGCGACGACTGCATCGCCATCAAGAGCGGCAAGCTGGGCATTGAGCCCGAGCTTCGTCCCGCCACGCACGACGTGCTGATCTCTCACTGCTACATGCACGACGGCCATGGTGCCGTGGTGCTGGGATCCGAGGCTGCCGGCGGCATCAAGGACCTCACCGTGAGCAAGTGCCTCTTTGAACGCACCGACCGCGGCCTGCGCGTCAAGACCCGCCGCGGGCGCGGCAAGGATGCCGTCAACGAGGGCATTACCTTTGAGCACATTCGCATGGACGAGGTGCTCACGCCCTTCGTGGTCAACTCCTTCTACTTCTGTGACAAGGACGGCAAGACCGATTACGTGCAGTCTCGCGAGGCGCTGCCTGTCGACGACCGCACGCCCGGCTTTGGTGCCACGACGTTTTGCGATATCGAGGCCACCAACTGCCATGCTGCCGCGGCCTATATCACGGGTCTGCCCGAGAGCAAGGTGACGCGTCTGACGTTCCAAGACGTTCACGTTACCTTTGCCGACGATGCCGAGCCCTTTGTCCCGGCCATGGCCTGCGGCGTTGAGCCCATGGTGCGTCAGGGCATCATTGCGCAAAACGTCAAGGTGCTCGACCTGCAAAATGTGGTGATCGAGGGCCAGGACGGCGAGGAGCTGCAGCTCCAGAACGTCGACAAGGTTATCCGTTCCTAACTCGGGGTGATGACCAGGGCTGCATTGTCGGATAAATCGGCAATGCAGCCCTTGTGCGATACGGCCGTGTGCGCTGCGCTACGCATCATGGTGAAAGGGAATACATGCTCAATAAAACGATTCCTGTCGGGGTCGATGGCTCGTCTGCCACGATTACGTCTTATGTTTTTGCCCCGACCGAAGATGCTTATGCTTTAAAACCGCTGCCTGCAGTTGTGGTCGTGCCAGGAGGCGGCTACGATCACGTTTCGCCGCGCGAAGGCGAGCCGGTAGCGCTCCGTTTGTTGGCGATGGGCTACCAAGCGTTTGTACTGAACTATTCGGTTGCTCCGGCTGTCTATCCGCTGGCATTGCAAGAACTCGCGCGGGCGGTCGATACCGTCCGAAGCCATGCGGCAGAGTACTGTGTCGATCCTGATCGGATTACGGTCATGGGTTTTTCGGCCGGCGGGCATCTAGTTGGCTTGCTCGGGGCGCTTTGGGACCAACCCTGGCTTGCAGAGTCGATTGCGGCATCTCCTGAGTCGATTCGGCCTGACGCACTTTGCTTGGGCTATCCGGTCGTAAGCTCGGGGGCCTATGCTCATCGTGGTTCATTTGAACACCTAACGGGTGCCGATGGCGCTTTGGCTCAAAAGTTGTCGATCGAGAATATGGTGGGCGAGGGCTTCCCCCGTACGTTCTTGTGGCATACCGCCGAGGATGCATCGGTACCAGTTCAAAATAGCCTCCTTCTTGCGCAGGCTCTTGCCGACCACGGGATTGGCTTTAGCCTACATGTCTTTCCGCATGGAAAGCATGGGGCATCGCTCGCCACGGCCCTAACGGCATTTAAGGGCTGCGCCGAGCATATTCAGCCACAAGTTCAGGGCTGGCCTGAACAGTTCGCTTCCTGGGAGCGTGATGGACGATGAGCGAAAGTATCTATACGCTGCGCGTTTCGAGGGCTGCGGCAGGAGCGTATCCAACGATTTCCGATGCCTTGGCGGCAGCCGATCAGCTCTATCCGGATGCCGAGCAACCGGTGATGATTCACGTCGATCCGGACGAGTATCGCGAGCGGGTCGAGATTCATCGCTCGCATGTGACGATTGAGGGAGAGACGGCCGACAGCGTGCGTATCGTGGGCAGCCTGGGTGCCAAGATGCCTTCGGAGGACGGCTCGGGCGTGGACGGCACGCTCGGCACGTTTAGGACCTATACCGTTTTGGTCGATGCCGACGACGTACGGCTCGAGAACCTCACGATCGAAAACGATGCGGGCGATGGGCGCGAGGTCGGTCAAGCGATTGCCCTGTATGCCGATGGCGACCGTCTGGTTGTCGATGCCTGCTGCATTAAGGGACACCAAGACACGCTGTTTTTGGGTCCGCTACCGCCGCATGAGGCCAAACCGGGCGGGTTTATAGGACCCAAACAGTATGCGCCGCGCCGGGTGGGGCGCCAGTATTTTCGACGTTGCCGGATCGAGGGCGATGTCGACTTTATCTTTGGCGGCGCGCGTGCCTACTTTGAGGGGTGCGAGATTCGCTCGCTCAACCGCGATATGGACGTGAACGGCTACGTGACGGCGGCGTCGACGCCCGAAGGCGAGCCGTACGGATTTGTGTTTCACGGCTGTTCGTTTACAGCTCCGGATGACGTGGCGCCGGATTCGGTCTACCTGGGTCGTCCTTGGCGCGAATGGGCGCAAACTGTGCTGATCGATTGCTGGCTGGGGCGACATATCAAGCGCGAAGGCTGGTGGGATTGGAATAAGCCGGCGGCGCACAACTGCGTGCAGTATGCTGGCACGATCCTGCATGGGCCGGCGGGTGATGCTACCGGCTGGGTGCCGTGGGCGAATGAACTCGATGTGATGGCTGCTGCCGGGTACGCCCGCGAACAGGTGCTTGCCGGTGCGGACGGCTGGGATCCCGAGGGCGGCGACGGTGATGCGGTGGAGACGGCTGGGCTATCTGCCAATGGCCGCACCGTGCACATCGAGACGTACTGCGAAGACGAGCCTGCGCTGCGTGCCCGGCTGAAGCGCGAGGGACGTTCGGCTGCTTTTACGGGCAAGACTCCTGCAGATTTTGAGGCATGGAAGATTGCGACCAGGACTCGTCTGTACGATGTTTTGGGCCTTTCGCTTATAGACCGCGTCCCGATTGAGATTCGTGAGCTCAGCCGCGTGCGGGTTGCCGGCGGCATCGTGCGCACCCATGCGATATTGCAGGTTGAGCACGATGTGTGGATGCCGTTTTACCTGTTGGAGCCGTCTTGTCCTAAGCTTGATGAGCGGGGGCTCAAACGCTGTTATATCTGCCCGCATGGCCATCAGGGAGCGGGTGCTGCAAGCGTAGCCGGTGTTGCGGGCGTGCCGGCTGTCGATGATGCCGTGCGTAAGTTCAATTACGACTACGGTCTGCGTTTGGCACGCATGGGTTACGTAACCGTCTGTCCTGATGCGCGCGGTTGGGGATACCGTCGTGACTGGAAGGGCCAGGGCGATGACGAGAACAGCTACCTGCGCGGTACGTGTCTGAATCAAGCACGTATGGCCGAGCCACTGGGTCTTACGGTTGCGGGCCTCAACGTCTGGGACAACATGCGCTTGATCGATTACTTGGAGGCGCGCGGCGACATTGCCATGGATGACTTGGGTTGCTTTGGTTTTTCGGGTGGCGGCTACATGACGTTGTACCTGGCCGCACTCGACCCGCGTGTGCGCAAGGCGTTTGTCTCGGGCTATCTGTATGGTGTCGGTGATTCGCTGCTGCATCTCAATGGCAATTGCAGCTGCAACTACACACCCGGACTTTGGCGCTTACTCGACATGGGCGATATTGCCTCGCTCATCGCGCCGCATCCGCTGTTGGTGCAGAGCTGCGAAGAGGATCATCTGAACGGTGCGCGCGGGCTGAAAAATGTTGACGAGCAGCTCAAGATCGTGCGCGATGCCTACAAGTTGCTGGGTCGCAGAGATGGCCTACGGCACGAGGTGTGTCCGGGTGAACACCATCTGGGCGTGGCACATCTTGCCGAGGATATCGAATGGCTCGATTCGCACGTTGCGGAATGCGCCCCCGTGCATAGCCCCTCGGCATGCTGCGAATAAACGGTACGTTCCTGTATGACCGCCGATGGGCGGATGAGGAGAAGATTATGGAAACGAAGAGCTTGAGTGAATCGACCATTTGCTGCTTTGGCGATTCGACCACATGGGGCGATAACGGATGCGGTGGGGGAGGCAACGACATCTCGTGGACCTCGCATTTGGGCGCGTTGCTGGGAGGCGCGGTCGTCGAGAACTTTGGCATCAAGGGTTCGCGTATCGCCATCAAGGCCGACCGCAGCGATTCGTTTGTCGAGCGCCTGGACGGCATCGACAATGCGGCTGATATCTACATCGTCTTTGGCGGCGTCAACGACTTTAGCCGCAACGTGCCGCTTGGCGAGTTGGGCAGTACCGATGTGCACGAGTTCTATGGTGCACTCGATTACCTGATCCGCACCATCACGGCGCGTTCGCCCCAGGCAAAGCTTGTGTTTATGACGCCGTGCAAGACGAGCGGTAAGCACGAGAAGGATATCCCGGCAAGCGATGAGCTCAATCACCTGGGGTTGACGCAGGCCGCCTACGTAAAGGCGATGCTCGAGGTCTGTGACCGCTACTCCGTTCCGGTGATTGACCTGTATGCGCAAAGTGGCATCAGCCCGTTTTTGCCAGAGCACCGCGAGCTCTATATGCCGGACGGTCTGCATTACAGTCCTGCCGGCTATGAGCGCCTGGCGCAGCGCATCGCCGCGGGTCTCACCGCCGTTTGCCGCTAAAAGTCTGCCGTTTGCGGGGAATATAGGGTTAACGTTCACCCTATATTTCCCGTTCGCGTTACACTAGGGGTAACGTTCACCTATCGTTTATGTCAGAGGGGACAGCAATGGGCTGCAATCAAATCCTGGACCGTTATATCGAGCAGTTGATCGAAACCTCTACGCCGCAGGCGCCGGCTTGGAATATCGAAAAGATTCGCGCCGGCAAGGAGAACACCTGGAACTATATCGACGGCTGCATGATCAAGGCGCTCATCGAGCTGTACGAGATCACGGGTGAGCAGCGCTACCTGACCTTTGCCGATGACTACATCGATTTCTTTGTCCAGGACGACGGTACCATCAAGCATTACAACCCGCAGGATTACAACCTCGATAACGTCAATGCGGGCAAGACCCTCTACAAGCTGTATGACCTGGTGGGCAAGCCCAAGTACCGTGCCGCCATGGACACCATCTACCGCCAGCTCGAGACCCAGCCGCGCACCAAAGAAGGCGTGTTTTGGCACAAGGCCGTCTATCCCAACCAGATCTGGCTCGATGGCATGTATATGGCCCAGCCGTTCTACATGCAGTACGAGCTGAGCTTTCACAACCGTCGTGCCTGCTCGGACAGCTTCCATATGTTCCAGGTCGTGCATGACCTGATGCGCAACCCCCTCAACGGTCTGTACTATCACGCTTACGACGCGAGCCGCAAACAGTTCTGGTGCGACCCGGTCACCGGCCTTTCGGCTAACTTCTGGCTGCGCGCCGAGGGCTGGTTTGCCATGGCACTCATCGATACCTGGGAGCTCATGCCGCCTTCGATGTCAGCCGAGAAGGACGAGATTCGCAAGATGTTCCACGACCTGATCGACGCCATGCTGCCGTATCAGGACGAGAAGACCGGCATGTGGCATCAGGTCATCAACCTGCCCAATATCGCCCCCAACTACCTGGAGGAGTCGGGCAGCGCCATCTTTGCCAACGCCATCATGAAGGGCGTGCGTCTGGGCGTGCTGGGCGAGCGTTACTACCAGTACGGCCGTCGCGCCTTCGACGGCATCTGCGAGACCTGCCTGTCCGAGTATGACGGGCAGCTGGCGCTCGACAACATCTGCCTGGTTGCGGGCTTGGGAAACACCGCGCACCGCGAGGGCACGTTTGATTACTACATGAGCGAGCCCGTGGTCAAAAATGATGCAAAAGGTGTGGCGCCGCTGGTGCTTGCCTATATCGAGACTATGCATCACGACAAGCTGGCCGGTAAGCGCGATCCGCTCGCCCCCTCGGGCGTGTGCTCCATCGAGGACCCGTTTGGCGGATACACCCCGGGCATCAACGCTCATAAGGGATGTGAATAACGTGGGGGCTATTACTCCGGGTGTACGTTTGCACGACCTTCCGCAGGGGACCGTCGAGGAACGCATTCGCATGGCGGGAGAGCTGGGCTTTTCGTGCATTCAGCTGCCGAGCAAGGTGCTCTACGCATCGATGGGGATCGATCGAGGCGGCCTGACCAGCGAGCTTGCCGACCATTTGCGTGCCGTGCTCGATGAGTCGGGCGTTTCGGTCGCCGTGCTCGGCTGCTATAAGAATTTGGCGACGCCCGATCGCCAACAGCTCATGGATAACTTTGCCGAGTACGAGGCGTGCCTGAACTTTGCCAAGATGCTCGGCGGCTGCCCGGTGGGTACCGAGACCGGTCGCCCCAATGCGCAGAACCGCGTTGCTGACGACCGCATGACCGATGAGGCACTCGATGCGTTTGCAGACGGGCTTGCACACATCTGCGATCGGGCCGAGGCCGTGGGTGGGCAAATTTTGATCGAGCCTGGTTGGAACGAGACCGTTAACACGCCAGATCGCTGCCGTGAAGTGCTGGAGCGCGTCTCGAGCCCGTCGCTCGGCGTGATCTATGACCCAGTGTCGCTGCTGCACCCCAGCGTCGTTGACGAAGCGCAGGAAATTACCGCGCGCATGCTCTACTTATGCGGCAGCAAGATTCGCGTGCTGCACGCCAAGGATTTTGAGGTCGTCGACAACGAGGACAAAGCCGGTTGGTGCGACGGTACGGGTTCGCGCCTGGTGTGCCATGGCGTGGGCGAGACGGGACGATACGACTTTGAGCCCGTGGTGGCCTGGGCGGCTGCCGCCTGCCCTGGGATTCCCTGCGTGGTCGAGAACAGTGTGCCGGCGACGGGGGCTGACTGCCTGGCGACACTCGAGCACATGTCCGCTTGCTGCGGGGCTTTGCATCGCGAGTTATAGCATTGGCTTTTGTCGTGTCGTCAGATTGAGATTACCTGTATGGGGGCGGCGGTGAAGGGTCTTTATCGTCGCCCCATTGGATTGCATTAAAAAGGGGAGTTGCGTGGCTATCCACATTGTCGAAGAGGCGAATCGTTGCCTGGGTTGTAAAAGGGCGTTCTGTCAGCTTAAGGGCTGCCCAGTTCAGACGCCTATTCCGCAGGTCATCGACCTGTTCAAACAGCGTCGTCTAGAAGAGGCGGGCGAGCTACTGTTCCAGAACAATCCCATGAGCGCGGTCTGCTCCATGGTGTGCAATCATTCGGGCCAGTGCGAGGGCGCTTGCATTCAGGGCCGTAAGGGCACACCCGTGCATTTTTCGAGCATCGAGCACTATATCTCGACAGCGTATTTAGATCGTAAGGAGTGGACGCCCGCGCCGTCGTGTGGCAAACAGGTTGCTGTGGTCGGTTCCGGTCCCGCCGGTATTACCGTGGCCATTAAGATGGCCCAGCTGGGCTGTGCCGTCACGGTATTTGAACAGCGCCCCGAGATCGGCGGTGTGCTGGAATACGGTATCCCCGAGTTCCGCCTGCCCCGTGCGCTCGTACAAAAGTACCGTCACGTGATGTGCTCGCTTGGCGTGCGCGTGCGCCCCTCGACCACCATTGGTGGCGCGCTGCATATCGACGACCTGCTGCGCGACGGCTACGATGCGGTCTTTGTTGGTACCGGTACCTGGCGTGCCCGCAAACTGGGCATTCCCGGCGAGTCGCGCGGCAACGTGCTGTTTGGTATCGATTACCTGGTCGATCCCACGAGCGTGGCTATCGGGCAGAACGTGGCGGTCATCGGTGCCGGTAATGTGGCCATGGATGTGGCCCGCACGGCGCTGCGTTCGGGTGCTCGCAAGGTCACTGTGTATGCACGCTCGCGCCATATCTCGGCCATCGACGACGAGGTCGAGCTGACCGAGCTTGACGGTGCCGAGATTGTGTGCGGCAAGGCGATCTGCGCCATCGACGATAACGGTCCGGTGTTCGAGACGGCTATCTTTGACGAGGACAACAATGTGGTGGGCTACGAGGAGGAGCTCGACCATGTGTCTGCCGACACAGTTGTGATTGCGGCTTCGCAGGTGCCCAAAGACAAGCTTGTGCTTACGACGGGCGGCCTGGAGACCGACCATCGTGGCCTGCTTTCGGTCGACGAGAACGGCATGACCACCGTGCCTGGCGTCTTTGCCGCCGGCGACGTGGTTAACGGCCCGCTCACGGTGGTTCATGCCGTGGCAGGCGGCAAGCTCGCCGTCGAAGGCATGACCAGCTACCTGGGCCTCTAACACATTCCATCCATCAGTTGCGGTGAAATACGGACTGTTTTGGCTGTCAAAGGCCTTATCTACTCCGTATTCCACCGCAACTTTTTGTTGGGCGGGCTAGAGACGCTGCATGCGGTACCCGACACCCATGTGCGTCTGAATCATCTTGGGGTGAGAGGGGTCTGCCTCGATCTTCTTGCGCAGGGTGCGCATGAACACGCGCAGGCTCGCCAGATCGCTGTCCCAGCTCGTGCCCCATATCTCGCGGGTGATGAAGGTGTGGGTGAGCACCTTGTCGACGTTTTTCGCTAGAAGGACGAGCAATTTGTACTCGGTTGGGGTAAGCGAGAGCTCGCGTCCGTCTTTCGTCGCGTATCCCGCGGCGTAGTCGATATGCAGCGGACCGTTGTCAAACGTGCTCGCTTCTGTCGACTCGCTCGACGCCATCGAGGAGCGCCTCAAATTCGCACGGACGCGCGCGAGCAACTCATCCACAGAAAAGGGCTTGGTGAGGTAGTCGTCTGCCCCTGCGTCAAGTGCTGCAATCTTGTCGGAATCTTCGGTGCGCGCCGAAATGACGATAATGGGGACTGCCGACCAACTTCGGATCTTCGTGATGACCTCGATACCGTCAATGTCGGGAAGGCCGAGGTCGAGCATGATGAGGCTGGGGCCGTGCGACACCGCATCCATGATGGCGGCCTGGCCGTTGCAAACCTTGCTCACGACATAGCCGTGAAGGTCAAGCGCGGTCGAAACGAGGTTTTGAACGGTCAGGTCATCTTCGACCAAGAGGACGCGTGGCTTAGCGGCATTATTCATGAATCTCGATCTCCTCGGCAGGCAGGGTAAAACGGAAGACGGCCCCATGGGGGTGGTTGTCGCGAACTTCGATGACGCCGCCATGCGCCTCCACGATGGAGCGGCAGAGCGACAGCCCAAGGCCGATGCTTCGACGCGAATCCACGGGCCGCGTATTGCTTGAGGTGAAGAAGCGCTCAAAGATATGAGGCTTGTCGCAGTCTGCTACACCCGGCCCATCGTCTGCGACGTCCACCACGATGAACTCACCCTCGCGACGTGCGCTGATGGTGACAGTCGAGTCCTCGGGCGTGTATTTGAAGGCGTTCATGATGAGATTCGTAAGCACCTGCATGATGAGATGGACGTCGATGCGTACCAGCAGGATGTCGTCAGTGTGCTCGATGGTGACGGCACGTCCATGCGATGCTTGGGCGACATGGCTGAGGGCGGCCTCGATGACCTCGTCGATGAGCTCGGATGTTAAGTTGAGGCGAATGGTGCCGTCCTCGACGCGTGTGATGGCGAGGAGGTTTTCCACGGTATCGATAAGCCAGAGGGAGTCGTCGTAGATGGCATCGGCAAGATCGCAGCGTTGTTCGAGGCTGAGCTTCTCGTCGCTCTTCCGAAGGATTGCCGCAGATCCGGATATAGCCGTGAGGGGTGTCCTCAAATCGTGGCCGATGGAGCGCAAAAGGTTGGCGCGCAGCTGCTCGTTTTTCGCCAAGACCGCAGCCTCTTCGCGCTCTTGCGCCGCCCGGTCGCTTTCGAGCGCCAAGGCGCATTCACCTACGATAGATAGGACGATCGAATGCTCGAAGGCTTCGATCTCGCGCCCCTCCAGGGCGATGCCGATGACACCGAATACCTTGTCGCCGGTGCGAACCGCGAGGTAGAGACAGCGCGCCTCAGGCAGGGTCCGCGTGCTTGCGCCCGCGCGCTTGTTGTTGGTGTAGGTCCAGGTTGCAACGGCGCGCTCGTAGTCGGTGAGCAGCGACGCGGATCGGTTTTCGGTGTCAGCGGACTCATAGAGCGCCTTGCCGAGCGTGCCGTGTTCGGCGGGGTAGAAGACAACGTCGAGTTTTAGCAGTTTGACGAGTTGGTTCATGGCGACGCGGGCGCACTCCTCCGCGCTATGGGCTTGCTGCAAGAGCTGGTTCGTTTCGAGGAGTACGCGCGTTTTGAATGCGTTCTCGGCGGATGTACGGGCGTTGTCGGCGATGCGCGCAGTTAACTCGCCGGCGACCATAGCGGTGGCGAACATGATGCCGAACGTGACCAGATAGCTTCGGTCGTAGCTGGCGAGCGAAAACAGAGGCGTGACGAAGCAGAAGTTGTAAAGCACTACAGAGAGCACGCTCGATACGATCGTGCAGATACGCCCCGTCGTGGTGACGGCGGTCAGCAGGGCCGTGAAGATATAGAGGGATATGATGCTGGAATCGGCAAATCCCAGATGGCGGAAAGCCGTGCCGATCGCCGTGGCGGCAAGAGAGAGAGCCAGCGTGCGAAGCACGTTTCGGCTGCTGGGCGGCTGCAGGGCGAGCGCATGGCGGCGTCCTTTGGGTCGGGAGGGCGGAGTCGACTGTTCTGGAATGATGTAAATGTCGAGGTTCGGAGCGAATGTTATGAGCTGTTCTACGAGAGATTTGCGGCCGAAGAGGGCCTGACGGACGCTGCTGCGCTCGCCCGTGCGCCCCATGACGATCTTCGAAATACCCGACAGGCGCGCGAACTCGGAGATCTGAAACGCGATGTCGTCGCCATAGACGGTTTCCATATGTGCTCCGAGCTGCTCGGCTAGGGCGATATTGGCTGCAAGCTTGGCGCGCTCATCATCGCTCATGGCTTGCGTGCGCGGGCTCTCTACGAACAGGGCGACGAGCTCGCTGCGAAACGCTTTCGCCATGCGTGCGGCGGCACGGACGATGCGGGGATTGGTCGGCGCCGGGGAGACACAGACTAAGATACGCTCCCTGGTGTAGTAGTCACGGTTTCCCAGCACGCGTGCGGCGTCTGTGAGGTGACCGGTGCGATCGGCGCAGCGGCGCAGCGCGATTTCTCGGAGTGCGGTGAGGTTCTCGACGGTAAAAAAATGCTGTTGCGCTCGGTCGGCTTGTGCGGGACGGTAGACGAGGCCGGCGCGAAGGCGCTCAAGTAGGTCTTCGGGCTCTATGTCGACGAGCTCGACCTGGTCGGCATCATCGAAGATACGGTCGGGGATTCGTTCGCTCACGACAACGCCGGTGATGGATGCAACCATGTCGTTTAGGCTCTCGATATGCTGAACGTTCACGGTCGTATAGACGTCGATGCCCGCATGTAGAAGTTCCTCGACGTCTTGATAGCGTTTGTCGTGGCGAGACCCCGGCGCATTCGTATGGGCGAGCTCGTCGACAAGGATGAGCTGAGGGGCGCGTTCGATAGCCGCATCTAGATCGAACTCGCTGAGCGCAATGCCGTTGTGCTCGATGAGTTTACAGGGCACGTTCTCAAGCCCTTGTGCAAGATGGGCAGTTGCCGGACGTTCGTGCGGCTCGATGTATCCCGCGACGACGTCGACACCTCGCCGCTTGGCGGCGTGGGCGGCTTGAAGCATCGCATAGGTTTTGCCTGTGCCAGCAGCGTAGCCAAAGAAAATTTTGAGGTGTCCCCGGCTGGTTCGAGTGTCATCGGCGACCCCGTCTTTCTCAATTGCCTTGAGGATGAGGTCTGGATTGACGCGAGTGTCCGATGCGTCGCGCTGCATAGCGTAGCCTTTCTGAAGCGTTGTCCATGCGTGCATACGCGGTGAAGACACCACTGTATGCTCGCGAGGTCGAGTATAGGCGCACTGCAGCTGCAATAGTGCTTTCTACCTGCATCTTTACGGCATCTTAAGGACGTGAGCCCCGGCCCTCACGCCTCTTTAATCCCTAGAAGCGTTTACTGTCCCCAGACGCTTGCGAGGGCAGGCGTCCGAGACATCGGACCGCGTGTGAAAGGGGCGGTAAATGGACATCCTCATTCCCATCATTGGAGTCGTCTGCATTGGACTTCTTATCTATTACATCTACATTCTGATGAGGAGTGATTCGTAAACTATGGACGCTGCGATTCAGTACATCTTGTACTTTGCCGTACTCGTCGTCCTGGCCGTTCCGCTCGGTCGGTTCATGGCCCATATCATGGATGGTGAGCATACGTTCCTGTCGCCTGTGATTGCTCCTGTGGAGCGTGGCGTCTATCGTCTGCTTCGCATCGACGCGGCAGAACAGATGGGGTGTAGGCGCTATCTGGCGAGCGTGCTGGTCTTTTCGGGGATCGGCCTCGTGACTCTTGTGACACTCCAGGCGCTTCAGTCCTTCTTGCCAGGCAATCCCCAGCACCTGCCGGGTGTGTCATGGGACCTGTCGTTCAATACGGCTGCTTCCTTCATAACCAACACCAACTGGCAGTCCTACTCCGGTGAGACCACCCTGTCCTACCTTGTGCAGTTCATGGGTCTCACTGTGCAGAACTTCGTTTCCGCTGGCACCGGTATCGCGGTCATGTTCGCGCTGATCCGCGGCTTCCGTCAGGTCAAGGAGCAGGGTCTGGGTTCCTTCTGGGTCGACCTCACCCGCACCGTCCTGTATGTGCTCATCCCGCTGAACCTCGTGTTCGGCATCTGCCTGGCTGCCGGTGGCGTCATCTCCAACTTCCAGCCGGCTCAGAAGGCTGAGCTCGTAGAACCCGTCGCTGTTCAGCCTAATGCAGACGGCGGCTGGAGCGTCATCGACGGCGCCCAGATTGAGGGCGACACGGTCAAGGTCGACGGCAAGGTTGTCGAGGGCGCGCGCGTGGTCACCGAGCAGTTCCTGCCCCAGGGTCCCGCGGCTCCTCAGGTCGCCATCAAGCAGTCCGGCACCAACGGCGGCGGCTTCTTCGGCGTGAACTCCGCCCATCCGTATGAGAACCCCAGTGCCTTCACCAACATCATCGAGATGACCAGCCTGCTGCTGATCCCGGCCGCCTGTTGCTTCGCCTTCGGTATCGGCGTCAAGAACACCAAGCAGGGCAAGGCCATCTTTGCCGCCATGTTCATCCTGCTGGTGATCTTCACCGGCATCATCGCCGTCAACGAGCATGCGGGCACCCCGCAGCTGGCCGATGGCGGAGCGGTCAATATCGAGATGACCGACGGCCAGGCCGGCGGCAACATGGAGGGCAAGGAGAGCCGTTTCGGTATCGCCTCCTCTTCTACCTGGTCCGCTTTCACGACGGCTGCTTCCAACGGCTCGGTTAACTCCATGCACGACTCCTACACCCCGCTGGGCGGTTTTGTCCAGATGCTCCAGATTGCTCTGGGCGAGGTCGTCTTCGGCGGCGTGGGCTGCGGCCTGTACGGCATGATCGGCTTCGCCATCCTCACAGTGTTCATCGCCGGCCTCATGGTCGGACGCACGCCTGAGTTCCTGGGCAAGAAGATCGAGCCGGGCGAGATGCGCTGGGCAGTTGTCCTGTGCTTGGCAACTCCGTTTGCCATTCTGGTGTGCTCGGCCATCGCCTGCATGGTGCCCGGTCTTGCCGACCAGCTCAACAATGGTGGCGCGCACGGCTTCTCCGAGGCGCTGTATGCCTTCACCTCATGCGGCGGCAACAACGGCTCGGCGTTTGCAGGCATGAACTGCAACATTCCCTGGATCAACGTCATGCTCGGCCTCGAGATGCTGTTCGCCCGCTTCATGCCTATCATCGGTACGCTGGCTATCGCCGGCTCGCTGGCCAAGAAGGGCAAGGTCGCCGAGAGCGCCGGTACCCTGTCTACCACTAACGGCATGTTCGTATTCCTGCTCGTGTTCATCGTTCTGCTGATCGGTGCCCTGAGCTTCTTCCCGGCCCTGGCGCTTGGCCCCGTTGCCGAGTTCTTCCAGATGATTGCGTAAAGGAGGGCGCAGATTTATGACTATGCAAAAAGACATGATGGGCCGCGCGGTCCGCGACTCGTTTGCCAAGCTGGATCCTCGCGTCCAGATTCAAAACCCGGTCATGTTCCTGGTGTGGCTTTCCGCCGTCATGACCTCCGTCCTGGCCGTCGCTTCCATTTTCGGTGTGCAGGACGCGGGTGTGCCCACCTACTATGTGGTCGCCATCGCGGTCATCCTGTGGCTTACCGACCTGTTCTCGAACTTCGCCGAGGCGCTTGCCGAGGGCCGCGGTAAAGCCCAGGCCGATTCCCTGCGTGCGGCCAAGAAGGATGTCGAGGCCCATCGCATCGAGTCCGTTGAGGACAAGGAGCACTTCACCGTCGTTCCCGGCACCGAGCTCACGCGCGGCGACCTGGTGATCGTACGCGCCGGCGAGCAGATTCCCGGCGACGGCGACGTCATCGAGGGCGCTGCTTCCGTTGACGAGTCCGCCATCACCGGCGAGTCCGCCCCCGTGGTCCGCGAGGCCGGCGGCGACCGCTCTGCCGTTACCGGCGGTACCACGGTGCTGTCCGACTGGATCATCGTCAAGATCTCCAGTGAGCCCGGCCAGAGCTTCCTGGACAAGATGATCGCGATGGTCGAGGGTGCCGCGCGCAAGAAGACCCCTAACGAGATCGCTCTGGAGATCTTCCTGGTGGCCCTCTCCATCGTCTTTATCCTGGTCACGCTGGCCCTGTATTGTTACTCCTGCTTCTCGGTCGGTCTTAACGACATGGACAACCCCACGGCCGTGACCACGCTCGTGGCGCTGCTCGTGTGCCTGGCTCCTACTACCATCGGCGCCCTTCTTTCCGCCATCGGCATCGCCGGCATGAGCCGTCTGAACGAGGCCAACGTGCTGGCCATGTCCGGCCGCGCCATCGAGGCCGCCGGCGACGTCGACATCCTCATGCTCGACAAGACCGGCACCATCACCCTGGGTAACCGCCAAGCCGCCGAGTTCATCCCGGTCGACGGCATCGATCCCGCGGAGCTGGCCGATGCCGCCCAGCTTTCCTCGCTGGCCGACGAGACCCCCGAAGGCCGTTCCATCGTCGTGCTCGCCAAGGAGCGGTTCGGTCTGCGCGGCCGCACACTCGAGGATAAGGGTATGGAGTTCATCCCCTTCACCGCGGCGACCCGCATGTCCGGTGTGAACTACGAGGGCAATGAGATCCGCAAGGGCGCTGCCGATTCCGTGCGCACCTATGTGGAGGCAGCCGGCGGCGTGTTCTCCCAGGAGTGCGACGAGGCCGTCGAGCGCATCGCCAAGGCCGGCGGCACCCCGCTGGTCGTGACCAAGAACTGCCGCGTGCTGGGCGTTGTGTACCTCAAGGACATCATCAAGTCCGGCGTTAAGGAGAAGTTCGCCGACCTGCGCAAGATGGGCATCAAGACCATCATGGTGACGGGCGACAACCCACTCACCGCCGCGGCAATCGCCGCCGAGGCCGGCGTTGACGACTTCCTGGCCGAGGCCACCCCTGAGGGCAAGCTCGAGAAGATCCGCGAGTTCCAGCGTGAGGGCCACCTGGTCGCCATGACCGGCGACGGCACCAACGACGCGCCGGCGCTGGCGCAGGCGGATGTCGCCGTGGCCATGAACACGGGCACCCAGGCTGCCAAGGAGGCCGGCAACATGGTCGACCTCGACTCCAGCCCCACCAAGCTCATCGAGGTCGTGCGTATCGGCAAGCAGCTGCTCATGACCCGCGGTTCGCTTACGACCTTCTCGGTCGCCAACGACATGGCGAAGTACTTCGCTATCATCCCGGCCCTGTTCTCGCCGATCTACCCGGGCCTTGGCGCACTCAACATCCTCGGTCTGGCAAGCCCGCTGTCCGCGGTTCTTTCGGCCATCATCTATAACGCGCTCGTTATCGTCGCGCTGATCCCGGCCGCGCTGAAGGGCGTTAAGTACCGCGAGGTACCGTCCGGACAGCTGCTGACCCACAACCTGCTCGTATGGGGTCTGGGCGGCATCGTTGCCCCGTTCGCATTTATCAAGCTCATCGACATGCTGCTCGCGTTCTGCGGCATTATGTAAGTGGAGGTTTGTATGTTCAAAGGTATCGCATCGCGCGCACTTGGCGTGTTCGCGCTGTTTACCATCGTCTGCGGCCTGGGGTACACGCTCGTGGTGACCGGCGTCGTGCAGCTTGCGTTTCCGTACCAGGCGAACGGATCGCTTATTACGGTCGACGGCAAGGTTGTGGGTTCCGAGCTCATCGGCCAGAACTTCGATGACGAAGCCCACATGTGGGGTCGTATCCAGAACGTGTCAATTGTCGAAGGCGAAGACGGCGAGCTCATGGCGTATGGTGCCCCGTCCAACCTGTCCCCGGCGAGTGAGGAGTATCGGCAGCTGATAGATGCGCGCGTGAAGAAGATCCGCGCCGCCAATCCCGATGCCGATATGGACGCTGTGCCCGTCGACCTGGTGACGTGTTCGGGGTCCGGCCTCGACCCGGAGATCTCTCCGGATGCCGCCGAGTACCAGGTCCCGCGCCTTGCCAAAGCCACGGGCAAAAGTGAGGACGAGGTGCACGACATCATCGCCGCGTGCACCAAGGGTCGTTTCCTCGGCGTGTTCGGCGAGCCCACGGTCAACGTGCTCAAGGTGAACCTTATGCTGGACGGCGTGCTGTAGGTGAAGGAGCGGCGGATGAGGGCATGACTGACTATCTGAGCCCTCAATTCCACCCCGCCCATCAGTTGCGGTGAAATACGGACTGTCTTGGCTGTCAAAGGCCTTATCTACTCCGTATTCCACCGCAACTTTTTGTGGGTCGATACGTAGGCAGGGGAGTGCGTGCGGTCGGGTACCGTGCGGTTGCTGGTACGATAGATAAGTCAGCAACTGCCGCCGAGCGGCTCAAATGAAAGGAACCCTGTATGGAGTCATCCGCCTACCCGATGCTCTTTAGCCCGATCAAGGTCGGTACGACCGAGGTCAAGAACCGCGTCTTTATGCCGCCGGTGTCCACCAACCTGGCCGATCATGGCTATGTGACTGACGACTTGGTCGATCATTACCGTGCCCGTGCCAAGGGCGGCGTGGGCCTCATCATCACCGAGGTCGTGACGGTCGAGCCCACCTATACCTATCTGCCGGGTGACATGTGCTGCTACGACGACACGTTTATCCCCGGCTGGGAAAAGCTCGCCGCGGCCGTCCACGAGTACGGCTGCAAGATCATGCCGCAGCTCTTCCACCCCGCCTACATGGCCTTTAACATCCCGGGCACGCCGCGCTTGATCGCTCCGTCCTTTGTGGGCCCGTCTTACGCCCGCGAGGCACCGCGCCCCATCACGGTCGACGAGATTCACGAGCTCACGCATCAGTTTGGCGACGCTGCCGTGCGTATGCAGAAGGCCGGTGTCGATGGCGTTGAGGTCCACGCAGCGCACGCCCACGGTATGCTCGGCGGCTTTTTGACTCCGCTCTACAACAAGCGTACCGACGAGTACGGCGGCTCGCTCGATGCCCGCATGCGCTTCCTGCTCGAGGTCATCGCCGAGATTCGCGAGCGCTGCGGCAAGGACTTTATCATCGACGTCCGCATCTCGGGCGATGAGTACACCGATGGCGGTCTGACCCTCAACGATATGATTTATGTCTCGCGTCGCCTGGAGAAGGCCGGCGTCGACATGATTCATGTGTCGGGCGGCACCACCATCAAGCGCGGCTCCGCGATTCCCGCCGCCGGTACCCAGCAGGCCTCGCACGCCGCCTGCTCGCGCGAGATTAAGAAGCACGTCAACATTCCCGTCGCCACCGTCGGCCGCATCAACGAGGCCTGGATCGCCGAGGAGCTGATCGAGGACGGCGCTGCCGACATCTGCATGATGGGCCGCGCCAATCTGTGCGATGCCGAGTTCTGCAACAAGGCCGCTGCCGGCAACGCCGACGACATCCGCCCCTGCATCGGCTGCCTGCGCTGCCTGAACGGCATTATGTTCGGCAAGCGCATCTCCTGCACCGTCAACCCGGACGTGGAGCGCGACGAGGCTGGCTACGAACCTGCTGCCGAGGCCAAGAACGTGCTCGTTGTGGGCGCTGGTCCTGCGGGCATGGAGGCAGCCTATATTGCTGCCAAGCGCGGCCACAACGTGGTGCTCGTGGATAAGCAGGATGAGCCGGGCGGCGAGATGCGCATCGCGGCCGTTCCTCCGGCAAAGCAGGAGCTCACCCGCGTGATCAAGTACCAGTATCGTCGTCTGGCCGAGGCGGGCGTGAAGTGCGTCTTTGGTACCGAGCTCTCGGCCGAGGACATTCAGCGCGACTACGCGGGCTACGAGGTTGTCCTGGCTTATGGCGCTGAGCCCATCGCCCCGGCCTTCATGCAGGGCTTTAAGCAGGTTATGACGGCTGACGACCTGCTGGGTGGCAAGGCTTTCCCGGGCAAGAAGATCGTCATCGTGGGCGGCGGCACCGTCGGTTGCGAGACAGCAGATTACCTGGCCCCGCTGGTCAACGACCTGTCGCCGGCCAATCGCGATGTCACCGTCATCGAGATGACCAAGACGCTCGCTGCCAACGAGGGCGGTGCCGGTCGCGCGGTGCTCATCACGCGCATGCTCTCCAAGGGCGTCCACGTGCTGACCGAGGCCAAGGTGACCGAGATCACCGAGGACACCATCAGCTACGAAAAGGACGGCGAGGTCCACACCATCACCGGTGCCGATACGCTGGTGCTGGCGATGGGCTACCGTCCCAATACCAAGTTGGCCGACGACCTTGCCGCTGCCGGCGTTGCCACCCACGTGCTGGGCGATGCCAACAAGTGTGGCAACATCCGCGATGCCATCGGCGATGGCTATAAGGTTGCCTGCGAGCTCTAGTTAATCCCTTGGTGCATGGGGCCTGTCCCCGCGGCGTCAGTCGGTAGATAGTAAAAAGCGGCGGTCGTCCCGTACGTGGGACGACCGCCGCTTGCGTTAGCTGCAATGAGTTGTGCGATTAGAGGCCTAGGATCTCCTTGACCTTGGCGATGATGGCCTCGTCGGTTGCGTTGGCAAAGAAGTACTCCTGGAAGTGCTCGCCGGCAAGTGCGCCCTTCACCAGGTCCTGGTCGAGCTCGTCCAGGATGTCGACGAGCGGACGCATGGTCACAGCGCGGACGCCGTCGAGGATCTTCTTGTTGCGCTGCTCGGGCTCAACACGCTCGGCAGGATAGCCGTTGCCCGAACCAAAGCCAAAGAGCTTCTCGAAGGTGTACTCGAGATTGAGCTCCTGGCCCCAGCCGTTCTTGAGGGCGAAGGGCATGGCGACGGCGTTGCCATCGTTGACCTGGGCAAAGGTGTAGGCGTCGAGCGGGTCGGCAACGTGGCCGCACAGCACGCCGGGGAAGGAGTTGCAGGCGAGCATGGCGCCCTCGCCGGTGCCGCAGCCGGTCACGACGTAGTCGGCAGCGCCGGAGTTGAGCAGCACGGCGGCCAGGATGCCGTTCTGCACATAGGTGAGGGGCTTGGAGTCGGCGTCGGCATACATGCCATAGTTAAAGACGGTGTGGCCCATGGGCTCGACAACCTTCTTAAGGGCAGCCTCGATCATAGGGTTCTTGGAGTTCTGAGAGTTCTCATTGATCAGAGCGATTTTCATTGCGAATTACCTTTCTATTTCTAACTTGCGGTGGAATACGGACTGTTTTGCCTGATAGAAGCCAAAACCAATCCTTATCTCACCGCAACTCAAATGAAAAACGAGTGGATGAAACCTGATGTGGGCAGTTGCGGTGACGCTTATTGAGGCTGCTTTCCAATGTATGCGAGGATGCCGCCGTCGACGTAGAGGATGTGGCCGTTGACGAAGTTCGACGCGTCGGAAGCCAGGAACACGGCGGGGCCCTTCAGGTCCTCGGGCGTGCCCCAACGGGCGGCCGGCGTCTTGGCAATGATGAACTGGTCAAACGGGTGGCGGCTGCCGTCGGGCTGCGTCTCGCGCAGCGGTGCGGTTTGCGGCGTGGCGATGTAGCCGGGCCCAATGCCGTTGCACTGGATATTGGCCTCGCCAAACTCCGAGCAGATGTTCTTGGTGAGCATCTTGAGTCCGCCCTTGGCGGCAGCATAGCCGGCGATGGTCTCGCGACCCAGCTCGCTCATCATCGAGCAGATGTTGATGATCTTGCCGTGGCCCTTGGCGATCATGCCAGGCAGGCAGGCCTTTGACACGATAAACGGTGCGTTGAGGTCGATATCGACGACGCGGCGGAAGTCCTCGGCGCTCATGTCGAGCATCGGGGTACGCTGGATGACGCCGGCGTTGTTGACCAGGATGTCGGGCGTGGTGCCAAAGTCGGCCTCGATCTTGGCGATGAGCTCGGCGACGGCGGCCTCGTCGGTGACGTCTGCCACGTAACCATGAGCCTCAAAGCCCAGCTCGCGGTAGTGCTTCTCGGCCTCGGCGACCTTGTCGGCGTGACGTGCGTTAAAGGCGATCTTGGCGCCGGCCTCTCCGAGCGCCTCGGCAATGGCCATACCGATGCCATAGGTGGCGCCGGTCACGAGCGCGACCTTGCCATCCAGGCGGAAGCTGTCCATAAGATCAGACATAGCGATCCTTTCAAAAGAAACGTTCATCTATATAAGTCTTGCTTTTCATACAAGGTCAGTATAGGAGAAGAGGGGGAATTAAAAGACAGATTCTCCTAAAAACAGGTGAACGTTCACTTTTAAAAGGTAAACGGTGGTCTCGCCCTTGCCGTGCGGACGTCTATTTGCTCTGTTCCTGCGCTCCCTCTGCGATCATGTTGCGGTTGTACACCAGATGCAGGTACATCGCGTCGTGCGCGGCGGTGGGATTGCGCGAGGCGATGGCGTCGGCCACATCGCGGTGCGTGCGGATAGTTTCCTCGACGAGCTTTTTGCCAGTCACGTCGATAAAGAGGGGGACGGATGCCTTGAGCACGCCCATCAGGCGGGGAACGACGAGGTTTCCGGAGCTCTCGGCAATGGCATTGTGGAACGCGGTGTCGGCGGCGGAGTAATCCTTACCGGCCTCGGCCAGGCGCTCGGATTCATCGCAGAGCTCTTCGATACAGACGACCTGATCGTTGGTTGCGTGCTCGGCCGCCATGCGTGCCATCTGCGGCTCGATCATAAAGCGCACCTCGAGTAGGTCGCGCGCCAGACGCTGCTTGTCGTCGATAAAGGTAAAGCCCAGCGGGTCGTCGGCAACGCCGGGGTTTGACGCCACATAGGTGCCCGAACCCTGCTTAATGCGCACGATATTGCGCGACTGCAGCAACTTCATGGCCTCGCGCACGGTGCTCCTGCCGGCGCCCAAGCGCTCGACCAGCACGGTTTCCTTAGGTAGGCGATCGCCTTGCTCAAGGTGTTCATCCAGAATCAATTGAATGATTTTCTCCGATATTTGCTCGGGGAGTCCCGATTCGGCGCGGGCCATAGCTATACCTTTCATTACAAAATTCATCTGAGCTATTTTAGCGCACCACGGATGCGATATTGGCCGCTGGATTTGAGTCGGGCGGCTTAGATATACCGTTCGCAGCGCAAATACGACCGTTTACCAAATACATCAGATGTATTTCGAACAAATTTCAAAATGAAACATCAGACCTTTCCAAAACACGCTATAGTCATCAGACGAATTCAAAAGGTCTGATGAATTGGAGGAAAGATGTCAGACCCAACGTTTATGGCTGATCCCACCAGGCTGGTCATCGCCGCCATCGTGGGCATCGCGCTGCTGCTTGCGCTCATCATCAAGTTCAAGCTGCACCCCGTGCTTTCGATGATGGTCTCGGCGCTCGCGATCGGCATCGGCGCCGGTATGCCGCTCGACCTGGTGGCGGACACTGTCACCAAGGGCGTGGGCGCCACGCTGCAAAACATCGCCCTGCTCATTGGCCTGGGCTCGATGTTTGGCCAGATTCTTGAAGAGAGCGGCGGCGCCAAGAAGATTGCCCAGACCTTCATCGATACCTTTGGGCAGGGTCACTCTAGCTGGGCACTGGGTATTACCGGTCTGGTCATCGGCACTACGGTGTTCTTTGAGGCCGGCGTGGTCGTTTTGATCCCGCTTGCCTTTAGCGTGGCGTCGCAGACCAAGAAGTCGACGCTCTACTACGGCATCGCGCTGCTCGCAGGACTTGCCGCTGGCTATGCGTTTGTGCCGCCATCGGCCGGTTCGGTTCTGGTCGCCGGCACGCTCGGTGTCGACCTGGGCACCATGATTCTCGTCGGTATCCCTACCGCCTTCATCGCCATGGCGATCGCCGGCGTCATCTGGGGTCGCAACGTGGGCGGTCGCATCTTTACCGATGTTCCGGAGCACTTTACCTCTGCCGAGGGCGCGAGCGACGAAAAGGAGCTTCCCTCCTTTGGCATGGTGCTTGCCATCGTGCTCACGCCGCTTTGTTTGATTTTGCTGGGCACGCTGTCCTCTTATATCCCCATGCCCGCCGAGCTCGCTTCGATTCTCGCCTTCCTGGGCAAGCCGTTCGTCGCCTTGACGCTTGCCACGCTCGTCGCGATGTATCTGCTGGGCGCGCGCCGCGGCTACTCCGGCGCCGAGCTCAAGGCCTTGCTCGACCGCTCTCTTAAGCCCGTCGGCATGATCTTGCTGGTTATCGCTTGCGGTGGCGTCATGCGTTGGATGCTGCAGGACTGCGGCCTAGGTCAGGTTATTGGCCCCATGCTCGAGGCTTCTCCGCTGCCTTTGGTGGTCGTTGCCTTTTTGATTGCCGTCATGGTGCGTGCCTCTGTCGGCAGCTCCATCGTCGCTATGACCATGGCATCGGGCATTATGGCCGCCATGCCCGCGGTTGCAGGAGCCTCGGTGCTCATGCGTGCCGCTATCTGTCTTGCTATCTGCGGCGGTGCCACGGCCCTCTCGCACGTCAACGATGCCGGTTTTTGGATGTGCTCCTCGTTCCTGGAGATTGACGAGAAGACCACCCTCAAGTCCTGGACCGTTATGGAGACGCTCATCGGCCTTTCGGGTCTTGCCTGCGCCCTGGTGATTTCGTTCTTCGCCTAGTTCGCGTAGCTAAGCATCTTTCACCGAGTGCATCGCTCGGTACCCATTTTCACCTGATTCATTAACCAACGATTGGTACAACCGTTCAAACCAAAAGAGGAGAACATCATGGACGAGAAAACCAAAGCACAGATTCAGCAGGAGGCCGCCGACCTGGTTGCCAAGCTGCAGCCGCGTTCTGGCAAGTTCCGCACCATCAGCCCCGAGATGGACCCGCTGCGCCTGGGCTCTGGCTGGTCCATCGAGGATCTGGACAAGCCGCAGGTCATTATCGAGTCGACGTTCGGCGACTCGCACCCGGGTTCTGCCGGCCTGTTTGATCTGGTCGAGGAGGTCCGTGCTGGCGTTGCCGAGGCTGGCGGTCACGGTGCTCGTTACTTCTGCACCGACATTTGCGACGGTGAGGCCCAGGGCCACGACGGCATCAACTACTCGCTGCCCAGCCGCGACATGATCGCCAACATGATCGAGATTCATGCCAAGGCCACTCCATTCGACGCCGGCGTCTTTGTCGCCAGCTGCGATAAGGGTCTGCCTGCGAACCTCATGGCCATGGGCCGCATCAACATCCCCTCCATCGTCGTTACCGGCGGTGTCATGGATGCCGGTCCCGACCTGCTGACCCTGGAGCAGCTCGGCGCCATCTCGGCCCGCTATGAGCGCGGCGAGATTTCCCGCGAGGAGCTCGAGTTTGCCAAGCACAACGCATGCCCCAGCTGCGGCGCCTGCTCCTTTATGGGTACCGCCTCGACCATGCAGGTTACCGCCGAGGCCCTGGGCCTTATGCTCCCCGGCACGGCTCTGCTGCCCGCAACCAGCTCCGATCTGCGTGAGTTTGCGCGCGAGGCTGGCCGTCAGTCCGTGTGGCTCTCCGAGCACAACCTGTGCCCCCGCGACATCGTGACCAAGGAGTCCTTCGAGAATCTCATCATGGTCCACGGCGCCATCTCCGGTTCCACCAACTCGCTGCTGCACATTCCCGCGATCGCCCGCGAGTTTGGCATCGAGATGTCCGCCGACGACTTCGACCGTCTGCACCGTGGTGCCCACTACCTGCTCAACGTTCGTCCCGCAGGTGAGTGGCCGGCGCAGTTCTTCTACTATGCGGGTGGCGTGCCGCGCATCATGGAGGAGATCAAGTCGATGCTCCACCTCGACGTCATGACCGTCACCGGCAAGACTCTCGGCGAAAACCTCGAGGACCTTAAGAACAACGGCTACTACGAGAAGTGCGGCCGCTACTTGGAGAAATGGAACCTCAAGCGCGAGGACATCATTCGCCCGTTTGACCAGGCTTTTGGTACCGACGGCTCCATCGCCATCCTCCACGGCAACCTTGCCCCCGAGGGCGCCGTCGTCAAGCACACGGTTGTTCCGCGCGAGATGTTCCAGGCCACGCTTAAGGCCCGTCCGTTCGATTGCGAGGAGGACGCCATCCACGCCGTCCTGACGCACGAGGTCAAGCCCGGCGATGCCGTTATCATTCGCTATGAGGGTCCCAAGGGTTCCGGTATGCCCGAGATGTTCTACACCACCGAGGCTATCGCCAGCGATCCCGAGCTGGGTGCGAGCATTGCCCTTATCACCGATGGCCGCTTCTCCGGCGCCTCCAAGGGCCCGGCTATCGGTCACGTTTCGCCCGAGGCTGCCGTGGGCGGCCCGATTGCCCTGATCGAGGAGGGCGACCTTATCCAGATCAACATCCCCGAGCGCTCGCTGTCTATTGTGGGCATCGCCGGCAAGGAGATGGAGCCGGCCGAGATCGATGCCGTCCTGGCCGAGCGCCGAGCCGCTTGGAAGCCCAAGGCTAATCGCTATACCTCCGGCACGCTCAAGTTCTTTACCGAGCATGCAGTTTCCGCCATTCAGGGTGGCTACATGGAGTAGCGCCCATGCGCATCAAATATCTCCTCTCATAGATGCGCGGCACAAAGAGCCCCGAGCCACGTCACCGGGGCGCGTTGTTCAGCGCCGCCGGGGCGCTCCACTCAAACGACAAGAGACGTCTTACGCAAGCGCCCGCGTCCGTGGATAAAACCACGGGCGTGGGCGCTTCACTTTATTCCCAGCCCTTCCACACGTCAGGCTCGTAGCCAACGGTTGCCTAGCGGCCGTTGCGAACGATGGGCTCACGAAGAATCTGCTGGTTATCGAGCACCTTTTCGAACTTCTGGTCGGCAGCAAGATACTGTACGAGCGCAACCGTGTCGGCATCTTTCGCCTTTGGATCGATCACAGCGTCGATCCCGCCGACGGCGCGCGCCACGCTTTCGAGCTCGCCTTTGCTCATCCCCTTTTCCTTCAAGTCGATGAACTGGAACTTCACACGACGTTCCTTGAAATAGCGCTGCGCCTTCTTAGTATCGAAGCTTTTCTTCGTGCCGAATATCTGGGATGTTCATACGTACCGCCTTCGCTCAATTCTCGTCCGTCCATGATACGACAAGGGAGCCGAGCAAAAACAGAGCAGGCGGAGATGGAGGAGGACGGCGACCGACCGTCGGCAAGAGTCGGCCGGATCGGACTGGCGCCCAGCGCGCGCCGGCGACACGCTCGCAGCTGCACACATAGCCGATGTACAAGCTCGCCGCGGCGTTCCCTCGCCCCGCGGTGTGGCGATAGAGAAGCACGCCACCCGTCAACGATGGCGCCTCGGTGAAGAAAATCAACGTCTGGGTTACATCCCTTGAAAGGGGCGAAGACGGCTGCTAGAATACCTCCCCGCTATGAAGGATTTGACCAAAGCATACATCGCAATTCGGCGGCCCCTGGTATACGGGGCCTCTTCTGTTGTTCCCCAAGTGCGCTCTGAGCAGCCGCTTTCTTCCTGTCGTATCTGATGCACGCATAGCACGTGCATGTTATTTCGCCCGTGGGCCGGCGCGCCTTCGGCGAAGAATCGAATAGATACGAAGGAAGCTTATGTCTGATAATTGTACGGTCGCGCCCGCCAATGGGCGCATTACCGGTACCCAGATCCGCATCGTCGCGGTCGTCGTCCTGGGTGCCTTCTTGGCGCTACTGAACCAAACGGTGATGTCGCCTGCGCTGCCGGTCATCATGTCCGATTTCGCCATCGATGCCTCGACTGCCCAGTGGATCATGTCCATATACCCGCTGGTGAGCGGCATCATGGTCCCCGTTTCGGCGTTCCTTATCGACAAGTTCAGCACCCGCGCGCTATTCTTCGGGGCGACGCTGGTGTTCGCGCTGGGCACGCTGCTGTGCGCCGCAGCCCCTGATTTCCTGTTCCTCATCATCGGTCGCGTGTTGCAAGCGGCGGGCTCAGGCGTGCTCATGCCGCTTGTCTCGGTGGTTCCCATGCTGGTGTTCCCCGTCGAGAAACGAGGAACGGCTATGGGCATGGCGGGCATCGTCATGTCGGCGGGTCCCGCGGTCGGCCCCGTCGTAGGCGGTGCGGTGATCGACACGTACGGCTGGCGCACCATGATCGGCGCCATCGTCCCCCTCGCAATTCTCGTGCTGGTGCTGGGCGTGTTCATGCTGAAAAACGTGGGCGAGCTGAAGAACCCCAAGCTCGACCTGCCCTCGGTCGTCCTCTCCACCATCGCCTTCGGCGGACTTCTCTACGGGTTCTCGAGCGCCTCGTCGATGGGTTGGGGCAACCCCGTGGTGCTCGGCTCGATCGTCGCGGGTGTCGTGTGCTTGGTGCTGTTCGTCGTACGCCAGGGCAAAATCGAGGACCCGCTGCTTCAACTGGGCACGCTCAAGACGCGCGAGTTCCGCGTGGCCGCCATCATCGTCACGCTCATCAACGCCGCATGCCTGGTCACCAACACGCTGTTGCCGTTGCTGCTGCAAACCTCGCTTGGCGCTTCGGCCTTCGAAACCGGCATGGCCATGCTTCCCGCCGCGGCGGTGGGCATCATCATCAGCCCTATCTCCGGCGTGGTGTTCGACAAGTTCGGTCCGCGTGCCATCTCGATCGTCGGCCTGGCCCTCATGACCGGCGCCCTGTTCCTGCTCTCGCTTTCGACGGTAAACACGCCCATCTTGGTGGTTGCGCTGTTCTGCATGCTGCAGTCCGCCGGCCAGTCGCTCGCGAACATGCCGGTGAACACATGGGGTGTCAATGCCTTGAAAAATGACATGATCGCCCACGGCAACGCCATCGCGAACACCGGCCGCCAGGTCGCCGGCGGTTTGTGCACGGCGCTCATCATCACGGTCATGACAAGCGTCACCGCGTCGGCCGGCGTCGATGCGAGCATCCAAGTAGCCACCGCCGTGGGCGCGGGCGTCGCTTACAAGGTGTGCGCGGCAATCGGCCTCGTTTCCCTTATCTGCGCCATATTCAGCGTGCGCACCAAGAAAACCGCACCGAAAACGAAGGAGGCATAAGCGATGTCCGAGATTCTGTCCGAGCGCATCCCGCTCGAGCTCGAGGGGACGCCCGTTTCGAGCATCATGATTGAAGAGCCGTTCACCTGCACGCAGGATTGCACGATTTCCGACGTGGTGCGCATGCTCGCCGAAAACGAGGTGAGCAGCATGCCCGTAATCGATGAGCGCAACCAGGTGGTCGGGTTCATCTCCGACGGCGATGTCATGGGAGCCATCGCGCAGCATCGCGCTCACACCATCTTCACGGGCGGCGACGCGTCCATGCTGTACTTCGACGATCAGAGCCTTGAGCAGCGCATCGAAGACCTGAAGGATCGCTGCGTCATGGATTTCGCGACGCGCCAGGTAGTGTGTGCCCGTCCCGAGCAGAGCATCGCCCGCGTCGCCGCGCTGCTGGCGAAGAAGAAGTTCAAGAAGCTTCCTGTGGTTGATGACGAGGGCAAACTCGTGGGGGTCATCCGCCGCTCCGCCATCACCAAATACATCTTCGGCATCCTTTTCCAATAGGGGCAGGTCGCACTTGAGGCGAACATCTCGAGGCATCGAGCCAGCAACTGGACTAGACAACCTTGACACGCACGCGCTTTCCCTCGATGCTTCGGTAAGGGGAGCTGCGAAAATCGCAGTACGGGTGATCGGCGCCGCGCCCCCGAAGGCAAAAGCGAACACGGGAGCGATACGATGGGAAAAGTCCTGGACGAAGATTTGGTTTATGAGATTCTCTCCGTCGTGGCAGAGATTCCGGCGGGATGCGTCGCCTCGTACGGTCAGATAGCGCGCCTCATCGGCAGGGAGAAAAACTCTCGCCTGGTCGGAGCGGTGCTGAGCGAGGCGGATCGCTACGGCGATTATCCCTGCCACCGCGTCGTCAACCACGCGGGACGCCTCGCGCCAAACTTCCCCGACCAGCGAGCACTACTGACGGAGGAAGGAGTCGCCTTCCGAGACAACGGCTGCGTCGACATGAAAAAGCACCAGTGGAACGAGTGGCCAGGCAGCGTAGCGTCGAAAGGAGCGACGCCACGGGGAACGACCTGCGCCCCGCCGCCGGACAACCTATGGCAAAGTGACACGTCCCACAAAGAGCGGCGCACCAGTACGAGACACGACCGCGACGTAAAAAGACCCTATGATACTCGTAAGCATCTATCTGATTGCCCGCCTCGAGGTACCCAAAGAACGAGAGATGCCGAAACCCCTAGACAAAGAAAAAGGTCGGGAGCTTTTATGCTTCCGACCTGAAGTTTCATGGTCGCGGGGGCGGATTTGAACCACCGACCTTCGGGTTATGAGGTCGCTACGACGTTGTTTCATTCAGACATTTCGACCCAAATTGAAGTCAATATAACTCCAGGTCATTTGATGTTTTCATAGATTTACGAAAGAAAAGTACGCGGAATAATTCGACCCAAATTCGACCCACAACGAGCTTGAAAGCGGTCAGGCGGAGCATTACCCTTGGGGTGTGACCCCACGCAGGGCCCACCACCAAGGGTAATGCCCACTCGCCCCAGCCCTTTGCGCCATTCCGCGCAACCGAGCGCGATTCTCAGGCACTTCAGGCAAGGAACACGATGAACGACCGACCTCTCGTCATAGGCAAAGGAACGAAGCAACGCCGCGACAAATACACGTGGCGCTACCGTCACAGCCTCGGCAAGGATCCGGTCACGGGCAAATACCGCTATTCGCCGTGGCAGACCATACATACCACCAAAAGCCGAGAGGTCGACGCCGCACTCGAAGCCTACAAGGCAGAACTCAACAGCGGCACCTACGTCCAAAAATCGAGGGACACCGTCGGCTCGTACGCAAAAAAGTTCCACGACAACCGCGAAGGAACCATCACGCCGCTCGCCTACTCGACATCCTACTCAATCGAGAACCGGACGCGCACATCACATGCGTGATGCTCATGCTCGACACCGACATGAGAAGGGCAGAAGCCCTCGGGATGACGTGGTCCGATGCCTCCGTCGAGAACAGAAGCATCCTCATTGAGCAGCAGTTCGCGGCCGATCGAAGCGTTCGCTCGCCCAAAAGCAAGAAAAGCGTGCGGAGGATCTCGATAAGCGAGACGCTGACGTCGTATCTCGAATTCTGGAAAAAGGAGCAGGCCCGCGAAATGGAAGCCTTCGGCCTGGAACAAGTCAAAGGCACTCCGCTCGTCCACTCATTCGAACGAACGAAAGACAGGCATCCCCAAGTCAACTTCATGGACCTGAATGGGTTTTCGCGCTGGTTCAGAAACTTCAGCGTCGAGAACGGGTTCGGCAAGTTCGAAGGCGTTCGAACATACCATTATGTGAAGGAAACTGTCGACGGGGAAACGATTTCGAAGTGTTATGAGCATAAAGAGTGGCTCGAATTGAGGGATTACCTCAGGAAGCATCCCAAGGTTCGCGAGGCGAGGCATATCAGCACATATGAGAGCGAGCACCTTCCTTACGGATATTCGGGCCTATCGAGCCACACCGCTACTGCCGCTACTGCCCGCTACTGCCCGCCAGCTTCCGAACCAGCGGGCGGTAGCAGCACCCCGAACATCTCGCCGACAGCGCAGAGAGTCGTCGACCTGGCGGCCAAGGCCGACATCGAGGACGTGATGCTGTGCGACCTGCCCGGCGTCCTGTCCTTCCTAGGGCTGCCACCTGAGACGGAGATGCCGCCGGGCAACAAGGGGAAGACGAAGCTCAAGAAGCTCTACAGGAAGGTGGCGCCGAACAAGGCATACCACTCCGGCGAGCGCGCCAAGGATTTGATCTCGCACCTCGACATGGCAGAGATCAGGGCATCGGCGCCCGTCCAAGAATTGGGATGCAGTTCAATACGAGCTCGGGGCTCTTTTCGTCTAGATTGGGGACGCATGGCCGGACGAAAACAATTTGCGTCTGGTAATAAGCGTACGAAAGCGCAATTTACGTCTTAATTCCGTACGCAAATCAAGACGAAAATCGTTTACGTCTGCTTTAATCCGTACGAAAACGGTTTTCGTCTTGCAGGGCAGTTGCCGTTTCTACAGTTCAACTTCCAGTTCGGCTTTGTGCTCGTAGAGGTAGTCGCGCATGTAGGGGATGGCAAATGAGACCTTGCCGTACGAGGGAGCCTCGATAATCGATTCTCTTAACAGGCGGCTGCGGACGGAACTCACCTGTTGAGGCGTTTTGTTTAGGGCATCGGCAACCATGCTGGTCGAGCTCGTCTGCCCCAAAGATGCCATGCTCAGCAGATAAGCGATGCACGTGGGCGGAATGCGCTGTAGCGCGGGCTCAATCACCATGGCACAGAAGCGTTCGCGTGCCGTTGCAATGCCGCGCTCGGCTTCTTCTTCTCCAATAATCGGTGTATGTGCGCGTCTTGCCAACTGCCATGCGTAGTATCCAACGAGTTGGATCATGAAAGGATAACCTTGCGTTGCCTCGGCAAGTTGGCCGGCAATACCTGGCTGCAACTCCATGCCAGACGCTTCAATGGTTTCCTCGAGGGAGTACGACACTTCGGTTACTGCCACAGCCTTCAGGTCAAAGGGGAGGGCACGGCGCAAAAACGTAAGTGTCTTTCCGTTGATGATGCTTTCAATCATCGAAGGAAGCCCAGCAAAAACAAAGGCGATATCAAGGTCTTCGCCGATAACCTGCTGAATCGCAATGGAGAGCGTTCGGACCTCATCGAGCTCTGCGTCTTGAACCTCGTCGAGAGTGATGAGCAGACCATTTCCATTCTTGGTTATTGTCTGCCTCATGGCGTCGCGTAGCGATGGGCCGATTCGCTCAATATCTATGCTGCCGATGGATATGCCAGCTACGGTGGGCTCAAATCTGGCGTGTTTGGCCTGGAATTTGGGATGCAGCTGTTCGAGAATGCGCTGGCAAAGTCCCTCGGTTGCGACCTCTTTTATGACCGTCCAGCCACGGCTTTGCGCCAAACGTGAGCACTCGTCAAGGAGGACCGTCTTGCCCGTTCCACGGACGCCGGCTATGCGCATTAGGCGCCCCGGGGCACCAGGCCCGTTGACGAGGCCTTCACTGAATTCTTCAAGTACATCTTCGCGGCCGATAATCGTGGGAGGTGTTTTACCCGCTGTGGGCTTAAAAGGGTTTGTTTGCATGTGAGCCACCTTTGCTCAAGATATAGCAAGATATAGCAAAGTATAGCAAGATATAGCAAAGTATAGCAAGATATAGCAAAGTATAGTGAGATATAGCAACGTATAGCGCTGTTCGCGGGTTCTTACGGTGGTGCTATTTTCCGAATGCCGCGCGGATAAAGCGCTGGGCGAACAGCTTGTTGGCGACGTTGATGACATGGCCCAGGAACAGTGCCGAGATGGCGGTCGTGACGCCAAAGCCGCCCAGGTTGTACATAAGGATCAGCGACAACGCGAGCGAGGCGGCGACATGTGAGCAGTCAAACACGACTTTTACGTCACCAAAGCGGCGTTTAAGCTTTTCGGCAATGACTTGCACCAAGCCGTCGGGCGCGTTGGGGACAACGCCCATGTTGACGACGAGACTTACGCCAAATGCGGTGACAGCGAGGGAGAGCAGCATGGTCGCAATCTGTGTGGGGAGTGCCGTGGGATGCAGTGGGTTGACCGCCATGAAGAGGTCGGTCAAGCCGCCAATCAGCGTTGAGAAGAACAACTCGAGCAGGATGCGCGGCTGGAACTCGCTTCGCAAGATGGCTAATTGCGCCACGATGTAGGCGACGTAGGTTGCGGTGATCCAAAAGCCGAGCGTCTTGCCAGTGAGCATGGATAGGGTTGTGGCAAAGCACGTGAGCGCGGCGACGCCCAGGCCGGATGCCGTCTGGAGACTCATACCGAGTGCCAGTACTGCAACGCCCACAAGATACATCAGCATTCTAATGACGGCGTGCCACCAGTCGATGTTCTCGCCATGCATGATGATGAGCGGTCGCATGTTGCTACCCGTCCTTTCGGTTGTGTGAAAAAGCTGACCCGGGCCGGCAAAAGAGGGTTATCGGAGGCACTGCTGCAAAAGCAGAAAAGCCGGCCCCACGGTCAGTCGTCTAGGAAGTGTCTCGCTGTGCCGGAATGGGACTAAAGGTCCAACGAGACGGGAAGAAAGCAAATGGCATTGCGTGGGCGATAAGATGCCAAGATGGTAGGGTGTGTCTTAACATCCTATTGCCCACGCTCAACGAAATCGGTTTCGTTTGAGCCTAAGTATACGCACGGGATTTTATTTGCGAAGAGAAAAACAATAAAAAGGTGAACGTTCACCTAATCGCAACAACTCGTTGGCTGTAGTTGCGGTGGAATAGTTCCTGTTTTTGCTGCTGAAGGCCTTGAACAGGAACTATTCCACCGCAACTTATGATGGGGCGGGGGATGCGATAGTATTGCATGGTGAAATTCGACAAACCGTGAGCTTCATCCGAGGGCTTTATGGAACAGCACCAGCATTATCAGAGCCTGCAAGACCAGGCGTACAACGCATTGCGCTCCAAGATCATCTATGCCGAGCTCAGGCCCGGCACGCGTCTTTCGGCGATTGGTCTGGAAAAGGAGACGGGAATCGGGCGCACGCCCATTCGCGAATCCTTTGTGCGCTTGCGTGAGCAGGAGCTGGTGGAAACGCGTCCCAAAAGCGGCACCTACGTCTCTAAGATCAGCATGGAACGCGCCGAAAACGCCTGCTTTTTGCGCGAGAAGCTCGAGAGAAGCGTGCTAATTAAATGCTGTTCGGCCGCCTCGCCCGAGCAAAAGCAGCGGCTTGAGCAGATTCTTACCGAGTCCGAGTCGCTCGACCATGGCGAAACGCGCCGTTTCTTTGACCTGGATAACCTGTTCCATGAGACATGTTTTGAGATTGCCGGTCGTCACATGTTGTGGGATTGGATGAAGAGCATCAACACGCATTTTGAGCGATATAACTGGTTGCGTATGGTGTCGCAGGATTTGGATTGGGAGCCGATTCGTCGGCAGCATCGCCGGATTCTCGAGGCCATTAAGAGGGGCGATACCGACGCGGCGAGCTATCTGGCAGAGACGCACCTGCACCTGATGCCCGAAGAGCAAGGTCCGGTTATCGCCTTGCATCCCGACTATTTTGAGCTGTCCAAAGACTCGTTCATCTAATCAATCCCCATATAAGTTGCGGTGAAATAGGGACTGTTTTGTGACCTAGGTGGCGCAAACAGTCCCTATTTCACCGCAACTGCGTTGGGGTGTGACCGGGGCACAAAGATGCGGTGCCGCTTGGAGGAAAAGACCGGAAGCAAAGGTCCATTCCTCCAGACGGCGCCGCAGCTGTTTTGATGGCTCGGCTTTTACCGAAGTGGCTCAGTTGAGCGCGACTGCCAGCCGATTATACAAAGCGGCTCGGGGGCGTGTCGCTTCCGTCACGTTCTATCAGCATACAAGACGGTTTTGGTTCTTGTTCGTGACGGAAACGGCGCGCTTCCGAGCCGCTTTAAAAGAAAGGGGGCGAGGTCTAGGGCACGCCCCCTTTCACGATAGAGAGCTAAACCTAGCCGCGGACCTTCTTGACGACGTCCATGGCCTCGCGGGCGATCTGCTCGACCTTGGAGAAGTCGCCGTCGGCAAACAGGGCCGGCTTGACCATCCAGGTGCCACCGCAGGCGATGATGGCGGAGGAGCTCAAGTACTCCTCGACGTTGGCGGTGCTCACGCCGCCGGTAGGCATAAAGCGGTGACCGACAAACGGAGCGGCGAGGGCCTTGATGGTGTTCAGGCCGCCATACTGGGACGCGGGGAAGAACTTGGTGACCTTGAGGCCCAGGTTCTCGGCTGCGGTGACCTCGGAGGGGGTCACGGTGCCGGGAAGGACGGGCAGCTCGATGTCGATGCAATGCTTCACGACGTCCTCGTTGTAACCCGGGGAGACGATGAACTTGGCACCGGCGGCGCGGGCCTGCTCAACCTGCTCGACGGTCAGGACAGTGCCGGCGCCAACGCACATCTCGGGCTCGGCCTCGGCCATAGCGGCGATGCACTCGGCGGCGCAGGCGGTGCGGAAGGTGACCTCGGCGGACTTCATGCCAGCTGCCATAAGAGCGTGGGCGAGCGGGGCGGCGTCCTCGACCTTGTCGAGCACAACGACCGGCACGATGCCCAGGGACTCAAGCGTGGTGTAGAACTGATCGAACATGATGTTCCTTTCGATGTGTGGCGCGCATGGGCGCGTGATTACCAAATGTGCTGGTCAGGAGCCGATTTTGGATTGGTTATCGGAGGCACTGCTTGGGGTTCAAGCAATTCCAAAACCGGCTGCTCGACCAGTCATGTAGGGAATGCCAGACAAAACCGGAATGGGACTGGTGGTTTTGCCCGGCCGGAGGAATCGGGGAGCGGGCCGCAGGGGTATGGGATTGGAAAGCTGCGGCCCGCGGAATGGAGACGGACTAGCGCGCGACGCGGGTGCCACCGTCGGCGGCGGATGCCACGGCTGCGATCTCGCCTGCGGTCACCAAGTTGGAATCGCCCTTGATGGTGAGCTTGAGGATCGAGGCTGCAATCGCATAGTTGACGGCGTCCTGCGGGTCAAAGTCGTTGATGAGGGCATGGACGAGGCCGGCGTTGAAAGCGTCGCCGGCGGCAACGCCCTCGAGCACGTGTACGTCGTGAGCAGGGGAGAACCAGTGCTCGCCACTCTCGGCGTCAAAGAGCATGCCCATCCAGATGGAGCGCTCGACGCAGGAGATGTTGCGGACGACCGAGGCGACCTTCTTGCAGCCGTACTCGGCGCAGATCTGGCGGGCCATCTCGACGTAGGTGTCGCGCTCCTCGATGCCGTGGGCAAGGGAACCGGAGACGCAGGTCATGCCGAGGCCGGCAGGCGCATCCTCGTCGTTGGCGATGCAGATGTCGACGAGCGGCAGGAGTTCCTTCATGGTGGCCTGCGATTTCTCGGGCGACCACATCTTGCCGCGATAGTTCACGTCGCACACGGTGGTGATGCCCTTGGCGCGGCAGACGGTGAGGGCATCCTTGCAGGCGGCAGCCATCTCATCGGAGACGGCGGGGGTCACGCCGGAGAAATAGAAGACATCGATGCCCTTGAGGATCTCGTCCCAGTTAAAGACGTCGCGCTTGGCCATGTTGATGGCAGAGTACTTGCGGTCGTAGACGCAACCGTTACCGCGCTGCGAGGCGCCGACCTCAAACACATAGGAGCCAAGACGGTCGCCCTGACGCACGACGCGCGTGGTGTCGACGCCGTAGGCCTTCAGCGAACGCAGGGCGCACTCGCCCAGACGGTTGGCCGGGACAACGGAGACGTAAGCGGCCTTGTCGCCCTGGTAGGCCAGGGAAAGCGCAGTGTTGGCCTCGGCGCCGCCGTAGCGGACGTCAAACTCGGTTGCCTGCTCAATACGCAGGTGGTCTTTGGGTGAGAGTCTCATCATGATCTCGCCGAAGGTAAGAACCGTTTTACCCATGGTCGCGCAGCTCCTTTTACTCGTGCGTACACCTTTGATATGGCGTTGGCACGCAGGTGCCAAGACGGTAGGGTGCGTCTTTGCACCTGCGTGCCAACGCTCGCCGAAATCGGTTTACGAAATCGGTTTCGTTTCGAGTTGTAGTATACTCACCTACAGCGTTTTGCAACCGAGATTTTTAAAAAAATGCCTAAAATGGCTCAGATCGCCGACAATTGGGAAACGGGGTGCGTTATGGCGCAGATGAGAATCAAGGACATTGCCGCCGAGGCGGGCGTGAGTCCGGCCACGGTCTCGCGCTACCTCAACAACCGCCCCGGGCAAATGACCGAGGAGACCCGTGCTCGCATCGCGGCAGTTATCGAGCGCACCGGCTATCGCCCACGTGCCGCCGCGCGCAATCTGCGCAGCTCGCGTACGAACCTCATCGGTGTGATTCTGGCTGACATCGCCAATCCGTTCTCGAGCGCCATGCTCGAGGGCCTTTCCGCCAGCGCCGCGGCGCGCGGCTGCTCGCTCATGACGGCCATTAGCGGCAACGACCCCGCTAAGGAAGCGGAGTCGCTCACCAGACTTATCGATGCCGGCGTGGACGGCCTGGTCGTCAACACCTGCGGAGGCAATGACGAGGCGATCGCCGCGGCAGCGGGACGTCTGCCCGTCGTGCTGCTCGACCGCGACGTTGCCGACGGCGGTGTTGACCTGGTGACATCTAACAACCGTGAGCTGGTCGCCGGCTTGGTAGATGCCTTGGCAGCTGCGGGCAGCGAGCGTCTGTGCCTGCTCACCGAGGCAAGTGACGATAGTCCCGTGCGTCGAGAGCGCGCCGAGGCCTTTGCCGACGAGCTTTCGCGCCGCGGCCTTGCGGGCGAGGTCGTCACCCTGGCCGACGGTGGCGCCACGGGCGTCGGTCGCTTGGACGAGACCATCCGCGGCTATGCAGGCAAAAAGCTCGGCCTCATTGCCGTCAACGGCCTGGTTTTCCTGCGTCTGACCGAGGCACTGGCGCAGCTTGGTCCCTCGCTGCCGGCGGGTCTCAAGATCGCAACGTTTGACGACTATCCCTGGAATCACGTGCTCTTTGGCGGCGTGACCACGGCAGCGCAAGACACCCTTACCATTGCCGAGCGCGTAGTCGAGCGCCTGTCCGAGCGCATCGATGTTGTTACCACCACCGTGGGCGAGGCCGCAAAGCTCGCCCCCAAGCGCATCGAGATCCCCGGCCACATCGAACATCGCGCATCGACCTCGCGCTAACCATTCGTTCGCAACTGCCTGTTCGCGCACGTTTTTTGAGCGCTTGATACGCTTTAACCCTGCGGAAACATTTTTCTGCGATAGTATCTGCGATATAGACCAGTCGAAACCCGCCCGAAAGAAAGGGGAGCGACATGAACCAGCAGAACATCGATTACGTACTCCGCTCCGTAGAGCAGCGTGACATCCGCTTTGTGCGTCTGTGGTTTGTCGACATTCTCGGCCGCCTCAAGAACTTTGCCATTAGCCCCGAGGACCTCGAGGTCGCTTTTGAGGAGGGTATTGGCTTTGACGGCTCCGCCATCGAGGGCTTTGCCACGCCCGAGGAAGCCGACATGCTGGCGTTTCCCGATGCTTCGACCTTCCAGATTCTGCCGTGGCGTCCGAGCCACAACGGCGTTGCCCGCGTGTTCTGCGATGTGTGCACCCCCGACCGCAAGCCCTTCGCCGGCGATCCGCGCGATGCGTTGCGCCGCATGTTCTATAAGGCCGAGAAGGCTGGCTACCTGCTCAACGTGGGCGCCGAGCTGGAGTATTACTACTTCCCCGACGAGCACACCCCCGAGCCGCTCGACAACGTGGGCTACTTCGATCTTTCGGTGAGCGATGCCGCTCGCGACCTGCGTCGCAACACGGTCCTCACGCTCGAGAAGATGTCCGTGCCCGTGGAGTACACCTTCCACGCCGCCGGCCGCTCGCAGCACGGCATGAGCCTGCGCCACGCCGAGGCCCTGAGCATGTCCGACGCCGTCACCACGGCCAAACTCATCATTAAGCAGCAGGCTTACGAGAGCGGCTGCCACGCATCCTTTATGCCCAAGCCGTTGGCAGGCGAGGACGGCAGTGCTATGTTCCTGTGCCAGTCGCTATTCGACCACGACGGCAACAACGTCTTTTGGGGCGAGGACGACGAGAAGTACCACCTCTCCGACGTCGCCAAGCACTATATGGCCGGCATTTTGGCGCATGCCCGCGAGATCAGCGCCATCACCAACCCCACGGTCAACTCGTACAAGCGCATCACCACGGGCGGCGACTCCGTGCCGCAGTACGCCACGTGGGGCTTGCGCAACCGCGCGAGTATGGTCCGCATCCCGGTCTACAAGCCCGGCAAGCAGCTGTCCACGCGCATCGAGCTGCGCAGTCCCGATCCCATGGCCAACCCGTACCTGGTCAACGCCGTCACGCTGGCGGCTGGTCTGGACGGCATCGAGCGCAAGCTGGAGCTCCCGCCCGAGGCAACGGCCGAGACGCTCAAGCTTACCGACCGTCAGATGGTCGAGGCCGGCTACACGCCGCTGCCGCGTTCGCTCAAAGAGGCGCTCGACGTGTTTGAGGACTCGCAGTTTATGAAGGATGCCCTCGGCGAGCACATCCACAGCTTCTTCCTCAAAAAGAAGCGCGACGAGTGGCATAAGTTCGAGTCCACGATCACCGAGTGGGAGATCAAGCACTACCTGGCGAACTCCTAATCGCGCTGACTTGTTCCAGTACGATTGAGCTCATTTCCTTGGAGGCCGATATGTCCGAAAAGAGTGCCCTGTTCATGGCGCGCACGACGCGCTTCCACGAGTTTGCCCGCAGCTTGACGACCACCCTGGGTGTCGAGGTGAGCCTGGCTACCCCCGATTCGCCGACTGCGGCGCACGACTTTGACCTGCTGATCCTCGATTCCGACGGCATCCGCAGCGACCGCATCGATCAGATTGCCAAGTGGCTTGACGATCGTGGCGGCGTCCCCATGTTGGTGATCGTCGACGACGAGGCGCTCGGCACCCTGCGCCTGCCGAATCACGCGCATGCCGACTTTGTATGCCCCACGGCGACGCCCAACGAACTCAAGGCTCGCGCACAGCGCCTGATGGGCGAGGAGGAGACCGTCACCGCCGACGATGTGCTCAACATCGATAACCTCGAGATTAACCTGGCCACCTACCAGGTGACGCTCGATGATGAGCCCATCGACCTGACGCTGATGGAGTACTCGCTGCTGAGCTTTTTGGCGACGCACCCCAACCGTGCCTACAGCCGCGAGGTGCTGCTGCACCGCGTGTGGGGCTTTGAGTACTGCGGCGGCACGCGCACCGTCGACGTGCACATCCGACGCATCCGCTCCAAGGTGGGCCCGCAGATCGCGGCACATATCACCACCGTCCGCGGCGTGGGCTATCTGTTTAAGGACTAGATTTCCACCACAAAGGGGGCAGGCACCTTTGTGGTGGTTTTGCCGCAGGTGCGGGTCCCTCTCGAATCTGCAACAGAACTTAAGCCTTCCTAAAAGATTGCGTTCTCATACACTTGCGCCCGCATATTGGGGTACAACTCAACGTGAACAATGATGGCCCGCCACATGTTTGGCGGGCCTTTGGTTATTTGACGAAAGGATCGCAGCCATGAGCGAGTACGATTCCCAGCGTCCCCAGGATGCGGGCAACGCCGGCGAGACCCAGCAGCAGCCGCGCGTGCAGGTGGAGTCGACGCCTGCCGACAGCAACATTCCTTACGTGCAGGCTTACGACACACAGACCGGCAAGCCGCTGGGCGGCCAACAGGTCGTGAACAAGCACACGGTAGTCAAGACCAAGACCAAAAAGCTGCCGATCTTTATTACGGCGCTTGCCGGCTGCGCCTGCGGCGCCCTGCTGGTCATCGCGCTCATTATGAGTGGCACGCTCAACATTGGCGGCGGAAAGAATGCCGTGACGGCGGGTGCTTCGGGTTCGTCGACGCAAAAGATCACCATTGACTCCGAGGACACCACGCTGGCCGAGGCCGTTTCTGCCAAGGCCCTGCCCTCCGTGGTTTCCATTACCGCCACTTCGAGCGGCAGCCAGAATGGCTCGCTTTCGCAGTCTGCTGATGAGTCTGATAGTTCGGGCAGCGTCGGTTCGGGCGTTGTGCTCGATACCGAGGGCCACATCCTCACCAACAACCATGTGGTTGATGGCTACGACCAGTACGTGGTGACCATGGACGACGGCACCACCTACGAGGCCGAGTTCGTGGGCAACGATGCTTCGAGCGACCTGGCCGTCATCAAGCTCAACGACGCCGACGCCTCCAAGCTCACGCCGATCGAGATCGGCGACTCCTCCAAGCTCAACGTGGGAGAGTGGGTTATGGCGATCGGCTCGCCGTTTGGCAACGAGCAGTCTGTCTCCACGGGCATTGTGTCGGCGCTCTACCGCTCCACGGCCATGAGCTCTACCAGCGGTAACACCATCTATGCCAACATGATCCAGACCGATGCCGCCATCAACCCGGGCAACTCCGGCGGCGCGCTCGTCAACGACAATGGCGAGCTGGTGGGTATCAACTCGCTCATCGAGAGCTACTCGGGCTCCAGCTCGGGCGTGGGTTTTGCCATTCCGGTCAACTACGCCAAGAACATTGCCGACCAGATCATCGACGGCAAGACGCCGGTGCATCCGTACATGGGCGCTACGCTTTCGAGCGTCAACGCGCTCAACGCCCGCACCAACAAGCTGAGCACCGATAGCGGCGCCTATGTGGCGAGCGTCGTCGAGGATGGTCCTGCTGCCAAGGCCGGCATTCAGGAGGGCGACGTCATCACCAAGCTGGGCGACGACGAGATCACGAGCGCCGATGGCCTGATCATCGCGCTGCGCAGCCACGAGGTGGGCGAGAAGGTCGAGATCACGCTCATGCGCGGCAAGGAAGAGAAGAAGGCCACCGTCGAGCTGGGCTCCGACGAGGAGCTGCAGAACCAGCAGCAGGACGACAGTTCGACCGACACCGGTAACGGCGGTATTACCGACGAGCAGCTGCGCCAGTATCTGGAGGAGCTGCTGGGCCAGCAGGGCCAGGGCCAGGGTCAAGGCTACGGCCAGGGCTACTAGCGAGCCGTTTCGCTCATACCGATGCCAGAGGGGCTGTCCCACCAACGCGGGACAGCCCCTCTTTTCTTATTGATCCGTTGGGGACGGAGGAAAACGGATCGCTTGGGGCTGACAAGAGGCCTGGTCCGGAATGGTCTGGACAGTTAGTTCAGATACGTATAAATCTGGGGCAGCTTGGGATGCGTTTTAAGCAATTTTTGATTGGGATGGGGCTCGAATGGGTGTTTGGAAGGGAGAGCGGGACGTTTACATGGTCTCGAGGAGCCCAAATTAGTTGAAAGGGGGTGCGGACAGAAAGTTGGACCGCGGGGCGGTCCGGACTGGAGGTTCGCATGTACAGCAGGGAGAAGGTCGAGCTCTTCCTCCTGGCGACGGAGGACGGCATGGGGCCGACCG